>JAEYJO010000006.1 GCA_023408815.1 Bacillota bacterium
GGAAAGAAAAGGACTCGTGAACGGTACTGATTCAGGTTTCTGGTCACAAATATATAAAATCCCTCAATGGATAAGAAAAATAGAGTTAGGATTTGCATCCTAACTCCGCTTTGTCTACGGTCTGAGGTCAAGAAATCTTGACCATTTTCTAAAAACTTTTTTGGGCGTTCCATTTTGAGATAAAATATTGTAAAATGATTCCAGAAACGGAGGTGATCAGGATGAAAAGGGCAAAACTCCTGCTGGTGGAAGATGAAGCCGATGTATTGGAAATCAATCGGGAATACTTTGAAGGGAAGGGGTATGAAACAATCTGTGCGGCCACTCTTGCGCAGGCGCGGTTCCAAATGGAGGAACATGCCCCGGATCTGATCCTGCTGGATGTGATGATGCCGGATGGCTCCGGCTTTGACTTCTGCGCCGAACTGCGGCAAAAAACGAACGCTCCCATCATCTTCCTGACGTGCAGGGATGAAAATGAGAGCGTGATAAAGGGGCTTTTGCAGGGTGGAGACGATTATGTTACCAAGCCCTATGACTTGAATGTACTGAGTGCTCATGTAGCGGCACAACTCCGCAGAAACGGGGTTATGTCCGCCGGGAAGATCGAGCTTCCTCCGCTGACGGTTGATTTTCTTGCGGGAGAAGCCACCTTGGACGGAAACCGTATTCCGCTTACGTTGAAAGAACTGCAGCTTCTGGGCTGTTTCGCCTTGTTTGCCGGACAGCGGCTAAGCTTTGATGAAATCTACCGCCGCGCATGGGGAGAGCTGTCTCCGGGAGCGGCCGGAACCATCAAGACCCATGTGGCAAATCTCCGAAAGAAGCTGAAACTGGACGAAAACGGCTGGTTTGAGTTGGTCAGCGCAGGGAAAAGCGCGTACATTTTCAGTAAGGTGCAGTATTAGCTGCCGCCGCTATGGGCAGGGTGAAGAAAACAGAGGTTCCGCGCCCTTCTTCGCTTTCCAGCCAGATGGTTCCGCCGTGCTGTTCCGCGATATGCTTGCAAATATATAATCCGAGTCCGGTGCCGGTATTTTGACCGCCGCCGGATTTTTGTTTGTGGCTGTACCGATCAAAAATATGGGGAATTCGTTCAAAGCTGATGCCGGTGCCGGTGTCCGCTACACAGACTGTTATCGTGGACGCCTCCCGCCTTGCGGACACAGTAATCAGACCATTGGCCGTAAAGCGCACCGCATTGGAAATCAGGTTGACGATGACCTGCGAGATTCGCGCAGGATCGGCGCTGACCGCCGGAAGCCCGCTCTCAATGCGTATGCTCAGCCGGTTTTGATTCTTATTCAGTATGGGGTAATGGGTCTCCGCCGCGGCATGGATGATTTCATCCACATAGCAGCGCACCGGTTCCATGACCATGCGGCCTTCCTCCATGCGGGTCACATCCAAAATCTGCCCCACCATCAGGGAAAGACGCTCCGCCTCAGAGGAAATGAGCGTCATCCGGCGGGACACTTCTGCGCCGTCGAGCGTGTCCGGCTGCTGTGCAAGCTGCTTCGTCGTCTGCGCATAGCCGGACATTACCGTCAGCGGTGTTTTTAGTTCATGGGAGACATTTCCCAAAAACTCGGTTTTCATCCGGTTAAGAATTTCCAGCGCATTCTTTTCCGCCTCCAGCTTCTGCTCCGCTTCTTTGGCCTCCGCCAGCACCCGGTTGTTCATCAGGAACAGGGAAACCGCCTGCGCCAGTACGAATACCAGCATGGTCATTTCAGCGATGGGCGCGTTGGATCCGACAGCGAACAGATCACTGTACATGATGATGTCGGATACGGCGGCAATGTAAAATACCGCGATGCCGTATAGGGCGGCGGCTTGCTCTTTTGTCGGGCGGCGCATATTCAGGAACAGTCCGGCAATACCCGGAACAATACAGAGAACAAGCAATATCTGATAATACTTCAGCACTGAGGTGTAGAAGAGGGAATCCCCGAACAGTACGCATACACCATAAATACAGGAGCCGATAATGGCAGTGTATTGCGTACTCCGCAGGAACCGGCTTATGGCGTATTGTCCCAGATAAAGCGAAAGAAAAACCGTCAGCAGCACTACGCTCAGATATTCCAGCATGAACGAGAGATTCCCATTTACGGGGAAAAATGTCCATGCCTGGCTTTGCAGGCATTCCCGCATGGCCATGACAACACAGGCCAGAGCGAAATACAGAGTCACTCTTATGCGGGAAAGCAGCAGGTAAATGCCAAACAGCAGCGCCGCTGCGCACAAAAGCGCACCAGCGACAGCGATGCCCTCAATTCTGCCGGGAACAAAAGAATCGGAAACGTTTCCTGCTTTACACAGGCTCAGCTGGGCCAGAGACGCACCTCTTTTGGCATGATAGAACTGTGCGCTGTGGAGGATGATTTCCATTTTGCCTCCTACAGCTGCCGCGTTGAAGGTGATATTGTTTTCCCATACTTCAGTGCTCTGCTTGGTCGTGCCGGGATGACCGGCCTCCGCTGCCAGCTTGCCGTTCACATAGACGCGCATGGCATGGCGGCCGGAGAGGGTGAAGGTCAGATCATATACATCGCTGTTATCAGGGAGCTCCAGAACAAACCGCTGGGAGAGGTAATCGGCGCGGATTTCATCGAGGAGGCCGGTACTTCGGGAAACAGCGGTACTGACATCCTCCGGGAACAGATAGGTGCCCGGATAATAGGTAGTGCCGGGGGCGAGGTGAATGATTGAAGTGTCTGCATTAAATACTTCAGTCAGGTCATACACGCCGTTTTGCTCCGTGACCGTGATGTTGCCGGATTTCTCCGGCAGCCGGACCAGCAGCATGATGGTAAGAACCGTAAGGAGAGCCGCCGACAGGATAAACAGCAGCTTATGTTTATGTATTGCCCTTGAAACGCGGCTGTGCGTTTTTATTTCATCCGGCATAGCGGCTTCCTCCCTTCGACACACTTTTGGGAAAAGTATATCATAGTTTATGAGAAGTTGTAATCTAATTCACAATGAAGATATCTTTATTATGATAGTATCAGTCAATATTGTTTAGTAGATAAATAATATTGACTTTTTGTTTGTTTGGACATATACTAAAGTCGAGCAATAGAACGGGAGGTATCGCAATGAACTGTAAAGTGACAGAAAAAATATTTGAGGTATTGAATATGCTTTTGGATGAACAAAAAAAGCCCAGAGAGTATGGCGGGCAGCTATTGTATCATTCGGAAGTTGGTTTTTTAAATGTCGTCCACAGGTTTCCGGAACTGAATGTCAGCGAAATGTCCAGCCTTTTGCGAATTACGAAAGGAGCTGTTACTCAATTTTCCATGAAGCTTTCCAAAAAAGAGCTTTTGGAGATTTATACAAAGGCCGGCAATAAGAAAGAAAAGTATTTCCGTCTGACAGAAGCAGGAGAAGAAGTTCGCAAAGAACATCTGCGTTTTCACGAGAACTCAAATAGAAGTTTGTGTAATTATTTGAAAACTTTAGATGCGGATAAAACGAAGGTAATTTTTGATTTTTTAAGTCATTTAAAAGATTGTGTTCCGTTTTGCGAATTCGATTGCATGTGCAGCTCTGGAAATGATAAAGGAGGAGAAAACGAAAATGAGTCAAACACTGTTGAACATAAACAATTTATATGCAACGCTTGAATCGGGCATAGAAATCATCCGCGGACTGGATTTAACAATCGGTCTGGGCGAAACTCATGTAATTATGGGTCCTAACGGTGCAGGGAAGTCGACGCTTGCCAATGTAATCATGGGGCATCCGGATTACTTTGTGAAGTCCGGCAGCATATGCTGGGAAGGCGAAGATATCGTCGGTCTTGCGACAAATGAGAGGGCAAGGAAAGGCATTTTTTTATCATTTCAGACACCGGAGGAAATAGACGGTATTACTATGAGAGATTTTTTGAAGTCGGCGAAGGCGGCCGTGGAAGGAAAACCGATGCCTATGCTGGCATTTAGAAAACAGCTGGATGATACATTAGACCTGTTGCAAATGGATAAGGCTTATGCCGATCGGTATGTAAACTTTGGCTTTTCTGGCGGTGAAAAGAAGAAAAGTGAAATTTTGCAGCTGCTGATGATGGAGACCAAACTTGCCATTCTGGATGAAACCGACTCAGGTCTTGATGTAGATGCGGTAAAAACGGTAAGGGAAGGCATTGTTCATTACAACAATCAGGATAAGGATCATTCCCTTTTAATTATCTCCCATAGTACGAAACTGCTAAGGGATTTGCCGGTGGATTATGTTCACGTTTTGGTAAATGGTAAAATAGTCTATACCGGAGGAAAGGAACTCATACAGAAAATTGATCGAGAGGGATTTGCAGATTTTCTCCAAAAGTGAGGTGAATTCGATTGGAAAAGAAAAAAACTCAAATAGAAGAAGTTGAACGGAATATTTATGACATATATGATTCGGATAGTATGGATTATCAGGTAAAAAAAGGACTTACCGAAGACATTGTGACCGAAATTTCGGAAAGTAAAAATGATCCTGCGTGGATGCTTAAGCTTCGCAAGAATTCATTAAAGATATATAACGAAATGGAACTTCCGAAGTGGGGCCCTTCCCTGCACGAACTCGATATGGATAATATTGTAACTTATGTGCGTCCTAAGGCATCTATGACCGATGACTGGAGAGAACTGCCGGATGATATCCGAAATACGTTTGAGCGTCTGGGTATACCGGAAGCAGAATGGAAATCTCTTTCGGGTGTAGGAGCACAATATGATTCTGAAGTAGTTTATCATAGCATGAGAGAGCAGCTGCTGGAACAAGGGGTAATTTATACGGATATGGAAACTGCTCTGCGCGAATACGAAGACATTGTAAAAGAGTATTTTATGAAGCTTCTTCCGGCAACAGAACATAAATTCATGGCCCTTCATGGCGCTGTATGGTCGGGAGGTTCTTTTGTATACGTGCCGGAGGGAGTTAAGGTAAATATGCCTTTGCAGTCATATTTTCGCCTGAATGCGCCGGGAGCCGGACAGTTCGAGCATACGCTGATCATATGCGAGAAAAATTCCAGCCTGCATTTTATCGAAGGTTGTTCCGCTCCGAGGCACAATACGATAAACCTTCATGCTGGCAGTGTGGAGCTGTATATAAAGGAAGGAGCGACACTTCGGTATTCCACCATAGAAAACTGGTCTAAAAACATGCTTAATCTGAATACGAAGCGTGCGCTTGTTGAAAAAGACGGCAAAATCGAGTGGGTTTCGGGAACGTTTGGTTCACACATCACCATGTTGTATCCGATGAGTATATTGAAAGGTGAAAACGCCAAGAGTGAGTTTACCGGGGTCAGCTTTGCAAGCAGCAACCAGTATCTCGATACGGGGTCAAAGGTGGTTCATGCGGCGCCCAATACATCCTCTACGATTTCTTCCAAGTCTATTTCCAAGAACGGCGGAAATACTACTTACCGCAGCTCGGTAAGCATAATGCCGCAGGCGAAGAACAGTAAATGCAGCGTCATCTGTGAGTCTCTTATGATGGATGACAGGTCGCGTTCGGACACGATTCCTGTTATGGATGTGAGGAATGATAAGGCAGATATAGGACATGAGGCTAAAATAGGAAGAATAAGCGAAAAGTCCATATACTATCTAATGACTCGCGGATTGAGCGAAGAAGAAGCGAAGGCCCTTATTGTAAGGGGATTTGTGGAACCCGTAACAAAAGAACTGCCGCTTGAATATGCGGTGGAAATGAACCGGTTGATCGGTCTTGAACTAGAAGGAAGCATTGGATAAAGGAGGAAGGACGTTGGGAATTTCATTTGAAAACATTAATCAGCTGCAGGTGCCTACATGGAACTGGCTTAAAATAAACAGCGTTTCTCTCGATGTCGCAGAGAATGGCTTAAACAGTTATTCGAAGGAAGCCAGGCTTACTTTACCGCCAAAAGTGCGGGCCGACCGTCTTTTTGCCGAGCCAGAATCCGCTAAGATTCCCGGTTCCATGAAACAAAACTATGATTTTATTTCGAAAAATCACAATAGCAGCTTAGCATTGACTATCCCGGAAGGTGTCTTGCCGGACTCGCCGATTATCATAGAGTATTCTTTGGATAAAGACAACAGCTTACTGAATGATTATATATACATCAAAGCGGAAAAGGACAGCGAGGCCACAGTGATCATAAAGTATGGCGGCGATGATTGCGAGGAGGCTTTCCACTGCGGTTTTACGTTTCTGGAGGCGGGAGAAAACGCGAAGGTTAAATTAATAAAAGTCCAGATGCTGCCTAAGAATGCCCTTCATATCGATGCGGTGGCAGTATGGTCAGATGACCGCTCGGCCGCAGAAATCATACTGAATGAATTGGGGAGCGTACGGACAGTTGCTTCTTGCAATATCCTTCTGAAGGGAGAGCGAAGCAGCGGGAATCTGGGCGGAATATATATCGGAAAAGAGCAGGAAGAAATGGATTTCAGTTACCGCATTGAGCTGGCAGCGAAAGAAACGGAGGGAGACATAACGGTTAGAGGCACTTTGGCGGATTCTTCCAAAAAGACGCTGAAGAGCACCCTGGATTTTATCACCGGAGCCTCCGGCTCAAAAGGAAGTGAAGAGGAAATCGTGCTTACACTCAGCGATAAAGCAATTAATCTTTCCGCGCCGCTTCTGCTCTGCGGCGAAGATGATGTGGAGGGCTCGCATGCGACTTCCACAGGAAGACCGGATCCGGGCAAGCTGCATTACCTTATGTGCAGGGGATTTGACAGAATGGAAGCGCAGCGGTTGCTGGTAGAAGCCTCTTTTACACCGCTGCTAAGTAAAATTGAGATACCGGAAATCAGACAGGAAATCAAAGAGTATATTGGAGTGAGTATTCATGGATAATAATTATAGAATGGATTTTCCTTTGCTGCTTACGCGTAAAGAAAAGGGCAAGAGGCTTGTATACCTGGACAGCGCGGCAACCAGCCAAAAGCCTCTTTCTGTGATAAAGGCAATAGAGGGATATTATAACAACTATACGGCAAACCCCCACAGAGGAGCCTATACTCTGAGCGAGGATGCAACAGGACTGTATGAAAAAGCAAGAGAAAAGGTGGCTCATTTTATCGGCTGCAATAATCCACAGGAAATTGTATTTACTGCAGGGACAACTGAGTCTATTAATATGGCAGCTCTGTCATTCGGCAGAGCAAATATAAAAGAGGGCGACGAGATATTGCTTACTGTTGCCGAACATCATAGCAACCTTTTGCCCTGGCAGCGTCTTGCAAAGGAAAAAAATGCGGTTTTGCACTATGTATATGGAGACGAACAAGGACAGATACCCCTTAGGGAATGGGAAGAAAAAATAAACAGCCGGACAAAAATTGTGGCGCTTGGGCACATATCCAATGTGCTCGGAGGGATTAATCCGGTAGAAGAGATCGCTCGTATGGCCCACAGGCATGGCGCCGTTGTCGTGCTGGACGGAGCACAGAGTGTTCCTCATATAAAAATAGATGTAAAAGAACTGGATGTAGACTTCTTTGCATTTTCAGGGCATAAAATGCTGGCACCCGCAGGAATCGGCGTATTGTATGCAAGGAAGGAACTTCTGGACGCCATGGAGCCTCTTATGCTGGGAGGCGGGATTGTCGAAGATGTACAGGAGCAGTCGGTGGCTTTTATGGATGCGCCGTGGAAAATGGAGGCGGGAACCCCTAATGTAGAAGGCGTGGTTGGACTTTCCGCAGCGATAGATTATTTGGATCAAGTGGGGTGGACCAATATCCATAACATAGAAAAACAGCTGCTTCAATATGCGCTGGAAAGATTAAACGGATTGAACGAAGTGGAGATTTATGGTTCCAGGCATCCGGAAAATCGGGCGGGAATCCTCTCCTTCAACGTCAAGGATGTGCATCCCCACGATGTCGCCAGCATTTTAAACAGCTATGGGGTAGCGATTCGCGCCGGACACCATTGTGCTCAGCCGCTGATGAAGCATTTAGGTGTTTATTCGACTTGCAGGGCCAGTTTTTATCTGTATAATACATTGGAGGATGTAGATATTTTTATAGATGCTTTATCAAAGGTAAGAGAGGTGCTTGGATATGGAACTTAGTGAATTATATTCTGAGGTAATAAAAGAACACAGCATTTCTGCCCATAATAAAAAGCATCTGCCGCATGCAACTATTGTGATGCCCGGCAGGAATCCCAGCTGCGGAGATGAAATAGAACTTGAACTACAGGTGGAGGATGGTATAATAAAGAATGGAGCTTTTACCGGAGTGGGATGCGCAATTTCACAGGCGTCTGTTTCGATCATGATAGATTTGGTGCGCGGCAGAACTGTGCAGGACGCCAGGCGACTGGCGGAGCTGTTTCTAAAAATGGCGCTTAGGCAGCCTCTTTTGCCCGAAGAATTGCAGGAGCTGGAAGATGCGGCTGCGTTACAGAACATTTCCGATATGCCGGCACGGGTGAAATGTGCCACTATGCCATGGCATACTCTGTTAAAAGTATTGGACAATATTTGATAATATGCGATAAAACCTACAGAAGGAGATTACAGAAAATGGAAGTGGTAAGAAATATTACACAGGATACAATATGGGTAGGCGGCGGTGATGTACGTCTGGCTCTGTTTGAAAATATGTTTCCGCTGGAAAACGGAGTGAGCTACAATTCTTTTCTTATATCGGATGAGAAAACGGCGCTGATTGATACGGTAGATGAATCGGTAGGAAGACAGTTTATTGAAAATATAAAGGCTGCATTGGACGGCCGGACGCTTAATTATCTTATCGTAAATCATATGGAACCCGACCATTGTGCTAATATAGATGAAATTTGCCGCTTGTTTCCTGAGGCTCAGATTGTAGGCAATAAAAAAACATTTCAAATGATACAACAGTTTTATGATATAGATATAGAGGGACGTACACTGGAAGTCAAGGATGGAGACAGCCTTACACTGGGTGTACATACTCTTCGTTTTATCTTTGCTCCGATGGTTCATTGGCCGGAAGTCATGTTTACCTATGATGCTTATGACAAGATGCTTTTTTCGGCGGATGCCTTCGGCACCTTCGGCGGATATACAGGAAATTTATTCAGCGATGAAACCGATTATGAGGAAGTCTATTTAAGTGAAGCGAGAAGATATTATACAAATATTGTCGGTAAGTACGGAGTGCAGGTACAGGCTGTGATGAAGAAAACGGCAGATTTGGACATTCAAATGATCTGTCCGCTGCATGGCCCCGTACTGCGCGGAGCGCAGATGAGCAAGCTGCTGGATAAATATGCTGTCTGGAGTTCTTACCGGCCGGAGGAAAGAGGCGTATTGCTGACGTACGCTTCCATGTATGGCAATACGGAAAATGCGGTAAGGTTGTTGGCAAATTTTCTTGCGGGGAACGGTGTTAAGAATATAAGGATTTACGACGTGTCCAAGACACATTTCTCCACCATCGTAGCCGATGCGTTCCGTTTCAGCCATCTGGTGTTCGCATCGCCCACCTATAACCTGAAGCTTTACGGAGCTATGGAAAATGTGATTAAGGATTTGGCAGCTTTAAATCTGCAAAACAGAGATGTCAGCGTCCTGGGCAACGGTTCGTGGGCGCCGGCAGCAGGCAAAGCCATGGCAGGTATGCTGTCCGAAATGAAGGACATGCGACTTATCGGCGATGTCTTCGAAATAAAATCTGCACTTAAAAAAGAGCAGTATTCTGCGCTGGAGAATCTGGCAGAATTAATTTCATCCTCAGTTCTATGTGTGGATGGGGAGCCGGCGTAAGCCGGTAACATCTGCACCGCAATTAAATATATCATTTTAGTATTGATATAAAAGATTTTTTTTGGTATAATGAAGTTAGTTATAACTAACTTTGGTATTATTAATTATTAATATGTAAATTATAAAGGAGGTAGCCTATGTATAAACAATACGAATTAACTTATGATTTTAATTCTTTGGAACCCTATATTGATACGCTGACCATGGAAACGCATTATTCCAAACACCATGCAGCATATACGAAAAATCTCAATGATGCTGTTGAAAAAGCAGGCATTGAAAACAAAAGCATAGAGACACTGCTTGCTTCTCTCGGGCAGATTGGAGATGATAAGCTGCGTACTGCAATCCGCAATAATGGCGGCGGCTTTTATAACCACAATCTCTATTTTTCAACGATGAGCCCTAACGGGGGCGGAGAGCCTGAAGGTGATTTAGCGGGAGCGATAGCTGACAATTTTGAGAATTTCTCTCTATTCAAAGAAAAGCTGACGGCCCTTGCATTAGGCCAATTCGGTTCCGGATGGGCATGGCTGTCTGCAGGACCCAATGGTGAGCTGAAGCTTTCCGCCAGCCCTAATCAGGATAATCCGATAATCGAAGGCAGCAATTATATTCCTATTTTGGGAATTGATGTCTGGGAGCATGCTTATTATCTGAAATATAAGAATGTAAGGGCTGATTATGTAAAAGAGTATTTTAATGTTATTGATTGGAAGAGCGTAGCAGAATATTATAAACGTGCAAGAAATATCTAGAACAGTTTGTGTAAAACATTAAAACCTAAGGAGGTATGAATATGTCAAATATATTATATGAAAAAATGAATTTGTATCTGGCTAATCAGGAAGTAAATTATATAAAACTTTTAAATCTACACTGGTATGTAAAAGGTCGTAGTTTTTTTACACTACATTCGAAGCTGGAAGAGCTTTATAATCATACAGCATCTGTGATAGACAGTGTTGCCGAACGACTGCTCGCCTTAGAACAAGCCCCTGTTGGAAACATGCAATCGGCACTGAAGATAGCGACGATCAAAGAGCGCAGCGATACTCCTATTTCATCGGATGAGACAGTCGGACTTTTAATTACAGATATCCGGTATTGGATCAACGATACACAGGAAATTGTAAAGCTGGCAGAGGAAGCCGGTGATGGTGTTACGGCAGACCAGTTTAATGATTATTTGGGTGAATACCAAAAGTTATTGTGGATGCTGGAATCCTATGTTTCATAAGTAAATAAGTGCAAGCCTAATGCCCCGGTATATATCGGGGCATTAGGTTTCTATTATTTTATTTGGACTTTATTTTTAGAAAAAGTTCATATTTTTTATTGCCTTATTTTGTGTAATGTGCTACAATATCCTTCGTCGACACACAAGTGTCCGCGATAGAAGAACACTTAAATACAAGTGTTTATGGGGGACGGACATGAGATTGGAAACGAAGGATGAAAGGTGTTTGTATGGATACAGCAAATGGGTATTTTGTTGTTAAAAAGAAAGCAATCCCGGAAGTGCTTCTGAAAGTGGTAGAAGCAAAACGCCTTTTGGAGACCGGAAAGGCACAGAGCGTGCATGAAGCCACCGAGCAGGTAGGTATCAGCAGGAGTTCATTCTATAAATATAAGGACGATATCTTTCAGTTCCACGACAATGCGCAGGGAACGACGATCACGCTTACGTTTCAGATGGATGATGAACCGGGGCTGTTATCGGATGTGTTGAAAGTGATCGCGGATTTCAAGGCGAATATCCTTACGATTCATCAAAGTATTCCCATCAATGGGGTGGCGTCCTTAAGCATCAGCGTACAAGTGCTTCCGGCGACTGGGGATGTATCGGAGATGCTGGAGTCGCTTGAGAAAAAGCAAGGAGTCCATTACGTGAAAGTATTGGCGAAAGAATAAAAGTCCGAAGACAGGACAGAGCGGAGGAAATTGTATGATAAATGTAGCAGTTTTAGGATATGGCACGGTAGGCAGTGGGGTTGTAGAGGTAATTGGTAAAAATAAAGGGGAAATAAGCAAGAAAGCGGGAGAAGAGCTGAACATCAAATATATTCTCGACCTTAGAGATTTTCCCGGAGACCCTTATGAAGATAAAGTTGTACACGATGTAGATATTATTTTGAATGATCCGGAAGTTAACATTATTTGCGAGACGATGGGAGGCATAGAGCCCGCATATACTTTTTCCAAAAGGGCGCTTACGAGCGGTAAGAGCGTATGTACCTCCAACAAGGAGCTGGTGGCGAACCACGGGCCGGAATTGATTCGTCTGGCGAAAGAAAACAACTGCAATTATTTGTTCGAAGCCAGCGTCGGCGGCGGTATTCCGATTATCCGCCCGATGAATTATTCCCTTACGGCGGAGAAGATCGATGCCATTACCGGTATTTTAAACGGTACGACGAACTATATTCTCTCTAAGATGGCGGCAGAAGGAGCTGATTTCGAAGACGTATTAAAAGAGGCGCAGGAAAAAGGCTATGCAGAGCGTAATCCCGAGGCGGATGTAGAAGGCTATGACGCATGCCGCAAGATTGCAATTTTATCTTCCTTAATGACTGGAAAAAATGTTAGATATGAAGATATATATACGGAGGGCATTACGAAAATAACAGCTACGGATTTCGTATACGCCAGAGCCATGGGACGTTCTATTAAGCTGTTGGCCCTCAGCAGGGAAAACAGCGGTGATTTTTATGCGATGGTGGCACCCTTTATGATTCCGGTAAGCCATCCCCTCTATAGTGTAAATGATGTGTTCAATGCGGTGTTCGTTCATGGCAATATGCTCGGGGATTCTATGTATTACGGACGCGGTGCAGGCAAGCTTCCTACGGCGAGTGCGGTGGTATCCGACGTGGTGGACTGTGCACGGCATGAGGGCAAGACCATTATGTGCTTCTGGGATACGGAAAATGTGAAACTTATGGATGTAGCGCAGGTGAAACACAAATTCTTCGTCCGCACAAAAGCGGAACTCGAAAAAAAGGCTTTGGAAATATTCGGTTCTGTGGAGGTAATAAAGGCGGATGTGGCAGGAGAGTTTGCCTTCGTTACGGATGAAATGACGGAGAAGGATTTTGCGGGGAAAGCGGAGAATTTAGGATGTGTGTTTAACAGAATCCGCATAGAAAGCTAATAAGCACAGCGCTAGCAGGAATACGTAAAAGAAGAGAGGATTTAAAAATGAAATATATTATCGTGCTGGGAGACGGTATGGCGGATGAGCCGATAGAGTCTTTGGGAAACAGGACTCCGTTGGCTTATGCGCACACGCCTGTTATGGACAGGCTCAGTAAGAAATCGGAAATTGGAATGGTACATACGATACCGGAGGGAATGAGCCCCGGTTCGGATACGGCGAACCTATCGGTACTTGGCTATGATCCGAAGATTTATTATTCGGGCAGGTCGCCGTTAGAAGCTTTAAGCATCGGCGTTCCTATGAAGGATACGGACATCGCTCTCAGATGCAATATCGTGACCATATCGGAAGAGGACATTCCCTTTGAAGAAAGAACGATTATTGACCATAGCTCCGGAGAAATCAGTACGGAGGATTGTGCAGTCTTGTTGGAAGCCGTGAGGAAGGAACTGGAGACTGACTTATATAAATTCTATGTAGGAACGAGCTACAGACATTGCCTGATTTGGGATGGAGGAGAAGTGGTGGAGCTGACGCCACCCCACGATGTGCTCACCCAGGTTATCGGTAAGTATCTTCCGGGGGATGCGGTTCTGCGTGGAATGATGGAGAAGAGCTATCATATTCTGGTAAATCATCCCATTAATATGGAAAGAAAAAAGAAGGGATTAAATCCTGCTAATTGCTGCTGGTTCTGGGGTGCGGGAACGAAGCCTTTGCTCGCTTCCTTCGAGGAGAAGACAGGAAAAAAAGGAATGATGGTATCTGCAGTGGATCTGCTCAAGGGAATTGCAGTGGGTGCAGGAATGGGAGTCAGCATTGTGGAAGGAGCCAACGGCGGCTTACATACGAATTACGAGGGAAAGACACAGGCGGCGCTGAAGGCTGTTCTTGAAGACGGTTATGATTTCGTATATATCCACATTGAAGCACCTGACGAAATGGGGCATCAGGGAAGTACAGAACGTAAGGTGGCGGCGATTGAATATCTGGATGAGAGAGTACTTAAGCCTCTGACGCATAAACTGGACGAGGAAGGAACCGAATACCGCCTTATGGTGTTGCCGGATCATCCCACTCCGGTCCGCTTAAGGACTCATACATCGGACAGTGTGCCTTATCTGCTCTATGACAGCGGGCGTCCCCTCAGTTCGAACTGGAATTATAACGAAGCGGAAGCGAAGGCCGGCGGTATATATATTGCGAAAGGGCACGAATTGATAAATCATCTTTTCGAGCGATAGTAAGAATATATTATAGTTACTATTCAGCCATCAACACCGCGAGGTGTTTTTTGTGAGCGAAGGTCACAGAAAACCCGAGGCATACATGCGCGAAATTATGCTGGAAGCATTATTTCTGCGCATAAAATGTTTCTATGAAGCAGTAAGGCTGAATAGTAACATATAATAAGTATGAAACGAGGAGAAGAAAGAAATATGAAGAAGGTAGTGAAGTTTGGTGGAAGCTCTTTGGCCAGCGCAGAGCAGTTTATGAAGGTAGGGGATATCATCCGTTCCGACGCAGAGCGGAAATTTGTGGTGCCGTCCGCACCCGGCAAACGCAATTCCAAAGACACCAAAGTAACGGATATGCTCTATGCCTGCTACGCGGCTGCGGAGGCGGGAGAGGATTTCAAGGCTCAGCTTAAAGCGATAAAGGCGCGCTATGAGGAAATTATTGAAGGACTGGGACTGGCTTTGTCTTTGGAGGAGGAGTTCAAGATAATCGAAAAGCAGTTCAAGGAAAAAGCGGGCGATAACTATGCGGCTTCCAGAGGTGAATACTTGAACGGTATCATCATGGCAGCTTATCTTGGCTATGAATTCGTGGATGCGGCAACGGTAATTTTCTTTAGTGAAAACGGCGAATTTGACGGAGAAAAAACTAAAAAGATTTTATCAGAACGCTTAAAGAAAACGGAAAGAGCTGTTATTCCGGGATTTTATGGGGCATATGAGGACGGACGGGTAAAGACGTTTTCAAGAGGCGGCTCCGATATTACGGGCTCTATCGTAGCGGGAGCGATAAAAGCGGATGTATATGAGAACTGGACGGATGTATCGGGATTCCTCGTAGCGGACCCAAGAATTATCGATGCGCCTCCCGGAATCGATACGATTACTTATAGGGAGCTGCGAGAGCTTTCTTATATGGGAGCTACCGTTCTTCATGAAGATGCTATTTTTCCGGTAAGAAAGGAAGGTATTCCAATCAATATCCGTAATACGAATTCACCGCTCGATGAAGGAACCTGGATTGTGGAAAGCACTTGCCAGAAAGCGAAATACGTAATTACAGGTATTGCAGGAAAGAAAGGCTTCTGTGCAGTTAACATTGAGAAGGATATGATGAACTCGCAAATTGGCTTCGGAAGGAAAGTTTTGCAGGCTTTCGAGGATAATGGGATTTCTTTTGAACATGTTCCTTCGGGAATCGATACGATGACGGTATTCGTCCATCAGGATGAGTTCATGGATAAAGAGCAGAAGGTGGTATCGGCGCTTCATAGGCTGGCAGATCCGGATATGGTTGATATCGAATCGGATTTGGCCTTGATTGCGGTAGTTGGTCGGGGAATGAAATCAATGAGAGGAACTGCGGGCAGGATATTCTCTGCACTTGCACATGCGAATGTGAATGTCAGAATGATCGATCAGGGGTCCAGCGAGCTGAATATTATTATCGGAGTTTCAGATGAGGATTTTGATAACGCGATACGGGCTATATATAATATTTTTGTAGAAGTGCAGCTGTAAAGAAGATATCATAAAGAGTGTCCGGAGAAAGCAGATTTTGTGGTCTGCTTTCCCCGGACACTTTGTTGTGTAATAGGAAAATGCTCCTGTTTTTTCTGATAATTATTCTTCCATTAAGTATTGTAAAAAGAGGTGGGAGTTTTCTTTTTTCTCGGAGGAGTAGACGAAGCCCAGGACAGGGGGAATTTCGTCGGTAACGTAGCATTGATACCCGGCCAGCCTGGGGGAATCCTTAAGATAGATACCTACAGGTATCGGGTCTGCCATGGCGGAGGGATCCGAGTGGTCAATGGATTCATCGGTGACTACAGGCATTCCGTCTTCGTCATAGACGAGTTCATCGTCGGAGTCCAGGGTAGCGGCGTCGATATAGAAGAAATAGGGCTCATATTTTTCGTATTCTTCGGCGGTCAGTTCTTCGCGCAGGTCGACGAACATCATTCCCTCTGCGAAGTTTGTGAAGGGGGCAGTGTCGCTGATGAGAACATCAAGGCCGTCAGTCTGGGACATGGCTGTTATTTTTTGGGAGACGGCGAGGTCCATCTGGGACATAGAGTCGTAGGATAGAGTGGAAGCGGTATCGATGTAGCAGTCGTACGTATTTAAATCGATATTCGCATACCCGGCGAATTCTGTTTCAAGCATTTCCTGGCTGTCGCTGCCGAAGGAGTTGAGAAGAATGGCGGAAAAGGCATGGTCTTTGGCAGTTACGGCATCATGGATAAAGACACCCCCGACAATGACTACGACAAGGGTTACAATTGTGTGAACCTTGTAATAATCCCAGAAATAACTGAGCTTTTCTTTAAAGGTCATATCTTTCAGTTTCTTTTGCTGATCCCGGATTTCTTCATGTATGGACATAACATACTCCTCGCTTTTTATATATTCTCGTAATTGCCGTCGATATACCAGGGCGTGTCTGAAAACTCATTGTACCATTCTGAACGCCATAATAAACTTGTCACTTTGATAATGATAACGTTTTGGAAAATGAGTGTCAATGAGGCTGTGCCAATAATGTATGAAAAAAGAATAAACAATTTATAAAGGTTAAAAAAACTGGAAGGGATGCGGGTATATCCCTTGAAACTTTAGGGAATTTGTAATATGATATTAGCTAATAATAGAAAGAGGATGGTAAAGATAATATGATAAGTGATACCTACGTAGAATGTCTCGTTAAGAAAAAAACAAGTACGCTGTTTCTGCTGCTTCGGATTCTTTCGGTTATGCTTACCGTCGTTTTCATACTGCTCGGACTGATTCTTTGGCCGGCGCTGATCATTGGGGTATTGACCGGAGTTGCTGCGTATTTCATCTATCTTAATTCTGATTTGGAATATGAATACCTTTATCTGGATAAAGAAATAACTATAGATAAGGTTATGGCTAAGACGAGAAGGAAAAGAGTGGCAAAGTACGATGTGCAGCGCATGGAGATTCTTGCGCCCATGAATTCTTATCATTTGGGCGATTATAAGAATAGAACGGCTAAGACCAATGATTACAGCTCCGGCGAAGTGAAACAGCCGGAGGTCAGATACGTGATGTATTATGAAGGCGGGCAAAAGGTTATTCTGGAGCCTGGCAGCGAATTAGTGAAAGCGATTAAAAATGTGGCGCCCAGAAAAGTATTTACTGATTGACATAACGATGTAAGTTTGGTAAACTTTTTCAAACTTACATCATTTATTATGAGTTTTTGCTCATTGATTACTGCACAAATAAAGTTACTGTGAACGGAGTGAACAGTAACCAAATAAAAAAACAGGAGGAAGAAAAATGGGTCAGATAATTGGCGAAGGAATTACATTTGACGACGTACTGCTGGTGCCAAGCTATTCGCAGGTAATTCCCAATCAAATCGACTTAACAACATGGCTGACAAAGAAAATCAAACTCAACATTCCGATGATGAGTGCCGGAATGGATACCGTTACCGAACACCGCATGGCAATCGCTATGGCAAGGCAGGGAGGTATCGGCATCATTCATAAGAACATGTCTATCGAAGAGCAGGCGGAAGAAGTAGACAAAGTAAAACGTTCGGAAAACGGCGTTATTACGGATCCCTTTTCATTGACTCCAGATCACACGTTGGCAGACGCGGATGCGCTCATGGCCAAATTCAGAATATCAGGTGTGCCTATTACCGAAGGAAGAAGGCTGGTAGGTATCATCACAAATCGTGACTTAAAATTCGAAACAGATTTCACCAAAAAAATTAAAGAATCCATGACCTCTCAGGAGCTGATTACGGCCAGGGAAGGCATTACCTTAGAAGATGCGAAGCAGATTCTTGCAAAGGCGAGAAAAGAAAAGCTGCCGATTGTAGATGAGAACTATAATCTGGTAGGGCTTATTACTATAAAAGATATAGAAAAGACGATCAAATACCCTCTGGCGGCAAAAGACGGTCAGGGAAGACTTCTTTGCGGAGCCGGTGTAGGAATTACGGCGAATGTTTTGGACCGCGTAGGCGCGCTGGCCGATGCGAAGGTGGATGTGGTCGTACTGGATTCCGCACACGGGCATTCTGAAAATGTGCTCCGCTGTCTGCGCATGATCAAGGAAAAATATCCGGACATGCAGGTAATTGCGGGTAACGTGGCGACGGGAGAAGGCGCGAAAGCGTTGATCGAGGCAGGAGCGGACGGCGTAAAGGTCGGCATCGGACCGGGCTCCATCTGTACTACCCGCGTTGTAGCCGGTATCGGTGTGCCGCAGATTACGGCGATTATGAATGCATATGAGGTGGCAAAAGGGTACGGTATCCCGATTGTGGCCGATGGCGGCATCAAATATTCCGGGGATATGACGAAGGCCATCGCAGCCGGCGGCAATGTCTGTATGATGGGTAGTATTTTTGCGGGATGCGATGAAAGCCCGGGGACCTTCGAACTGTTCCAGGGAAGAAAATATAAGGTATACCGTGGTATGGGTTCTATCTCAGCTATGGAAAACGGAAGCAAGGACCGCTATTTCCAGTCGGATGCCAAGAAGCTCGTACCTGAAGGAGTGGAGGGAAGGGTCGCATATAAAGGGACCGTGGAAGACACCGTATTCCAGCTTCTGGGGGGCCTGCGTTCCGGTATGGGATACTGCGGCACGTCTACAGTAGAAGATTTGAAACAGAACGGAAGATTTATCAAGATATCTGCAGCATCATTAAAGGAAAGCCATCCGCATGACATTCATATCACGAAGGAGGCTCCGAATTACAGCGTGAATGAATAGAGGAGAGCGAAATGTATTGAGGCTTGGGAGGTAACATGTGCAGAACTTAATCGATGAGAAGGCACTGAAGAGATGGCAGGATAAGTTTTGTAGTGCAACGAATGTATACGCTTATTGCATTGATTCGGATGGACAGCCAATTACGGAAATATCGGGAAGAGATACGGATATAGAGCAGATAAAGCGGGCGGTTTCGGAGGAAGCGCTTCGCAGCATTTTTAAAAGAGTCACGGAAGGCGGCTTGGAGGAGCAGGCAGTGGAGGAAACCGCCGCTGCGAATCTGCGCCTTGCGGCAGTTTCTATCATGCTGGAGGGAAAGGTTGCAGCGGTCTGGATTGTCTTCGGGATTCTTACAAACGAGGAAGAAAGCGGCGGCGAGAACGAGCCACCTTATGATTTCGAATATGAATTGACAGAACGAGAATTTTACTTTGCATTGGATTTGCTGAGAGATACCACATATGCTCTGCTGAAGATCAGATTTTCCATGCTGGATGCGGAGGCGGAGACGAGAAGAAGCCGTTACTCTGAGCATGAGATGAGCGCTTCTTTAAAGCGAGGTGAAGCGATAGCCGACGTGGTGCAGCTTCTCGAAAGCGACGACACGATTGAGGCTATTATGACAGACGTGCTTAGAATATTGGGAACCTATCTCGATATCAGTACGGCTGTTCTTTGTCGTGTTCATAAGAGCGGAGAACTGATGGATATTGCCGGGGAATGGTGTAACAAAGGGGTCGTGTCGAATTTTGACAAGACGAAGGACCTGCCATGCGGCGAGGTGCTGAAGACAGACAAAGTGCTGGTGCTCTCCGCCGGCAGCGTGTGGGATGCAGCGGAACGGGACAAAATGAAGTTTTTCGGCGTAAAGGCGTTGATCGTTATTCCTATCGTCGTTGGCGGAACGATAAACCTCTATGCATGCTTCGGAGAAAATGCAAAGGAAAGGCAGTGGCGGGTGGAGGAGGTCAAATTCCTCAATGACGGCGTTAAAATATTGCAGGGTATCATTACGAAGAGAATACAGAAGAATTCCCTGGCGGGTTCCTATGCATCATTAGAGATGATTCTGGACAATGTAGGAAGCTCTATTTATGTAAGGGATATGCATACGAGGGAGGTGTTGTTCGCCAACAGAGGTCTGCGCAACAACTTTTCCAAAGAAATTAAGAACCAGACGCTCGACCTTCTCTTTGAAAAGGATCTGATTAAGGGCAACAGAAGGGGAAAGCAGGAGGTTTACCAGGAGGAGCGGGAGCGCTGGTACGACTTGTACTATACCCATATCACATGGGTGGACGGCAGACCGGTCACTCTTTTTGCTATTTATGATATTACGGAGAAAAAAGTATATCAGAAGAAGATCGAACAGCAGGCCTACACGGATTTTCTTACCGGTCTGTACAACAGATTGTGCTGTGAAAGAGATTTGGCACGTCACATCGATGAGGCGAGAAAGGACGGAAGCAAGGGAGCGCTGCTCTATTTGGACCTGGATGATTTTAAGCATATCAACGACGGTTTGGGCCATCAGTACGGGGATGTCTTGCTTAAGGCGATTTCCCACAGCCTGCAGCGTGTGGAGGAAATCGAGAATTCCTGCTATCGTGTAGGCGGAGACGAGTTCATCATCATCATTCCGCCGGAAAGCCGGAGCAAATTCGATCAGATTATCGCAGATATCAAGCAGATTTTCGTTAAGCCCTGGTTTTTGAAGGATGCAGATTATTACTGCACCATGAGCATGGGTATCGTAGACTTTCCTGATGAAGGGGAGAGCGTCCACGAGCTCATAAAAAAAGCTGATATTGCCATGTATGAGGCGAAGAAGTTAGGAAAGAACAGGGTGGCGCTGTACTCTGACAAGATAGATTCCAGTTCCAACAGACGTCTGGATATGGAAAAGAACATGAGAGACGCGGCAGTCTCCGGCTATAAGGAATTCGAGGTTTATTTCCAGCCGATTATGGATATACAGCTGCCGGGAACGCCCTGCACGGGCGCAGAGGCGCTCATCCGCTGGAACAGCGAGGAGCTGGGGTTCATTACTCCTGCTGAATTCATTCCCCTGGCGGAATACCTTGGACTCATCAATCCTATCGGCAATTATGTGTTGAGAGAATCCTGCTTTTACTGTAAACAGTGGAATGATAACGGGCACCCTAACTATAAGGTGAACGTGAATTTATCGGTGGTGCAGCTGCTGCAGACGGACATTGTGGAGATCGTCGCTCAGACCTTGAAGGATACCGGTATTAATCCCAGGAATCTTACCTTGGAGGTAACGGAAAGCCTTGCAATCAACGATATGGAGCGTATGAAGTCCATACTCGCTAAGATTAAGAAGCTGGGTGTGCGCATCGCGCTGGATGATTTCGGCACCGGCTACTCGTCTTTAAATCATATAAGAGAGATTCCCTTCGATGTAATAAAGGTAGATCAGAGCTTTGTAAAGGATTTGGCGGGGGATGCTTATTCTCAGTCGTTTATCCGCATGGTGGCGGAGCTTGCTGATGCCATAGATGTGTCCATTTGTGTGGAGGGCATCGAGACAAAGGAGCAGTATAAGGTTTTAGAAGGCATGAAGGTACGCCTGGTACAGGGCTATTATTTTGACAGGCCATTGCCGAGGGCGGAATTCGAGAATAGATATGTGAAGATTGACAAATACGAGGAGGAGAAGAAATGAGAGCATTGATCAGTGTTTCGGACAAAACGGGCGTGGTGGAGTTCGCCAAGGAGCTCGTGGGCTTGGGAGCTCAGATTATTTCCACTGGCGGCACCTATGCAAAGCTGAAAGAGGAGGGGGTTCCCGCGGTAGAAATTTCAGAGATTACCGGTTTCCCGGAGTGTCTGGACGGAAGGGTAAAAACGCTTCATCCGGCGGTACATGCAGGACTTTTGGCGATGCGTTCCAATCCGGAGCATATGAAACAGCTCGAGACTTTGGACATTCAGCCCATAGATATCGTGGTCGTGAATCTTTATCCCTTTAAGGCGACGATCTTGAAAGATGGAGTGACAAGAGCGGAAGCGGTAGAAAATATTGATATCGGCGGGCCGACCATGCTTCGGAGCGCAGCGAAAAATTATCAGGACGTTGCGGTAGTGACGGATCCCTCCGATTATCAAAAGGTGCTTTCCGAGCTTAAGGCGGGAGGCAGCGTATCTCTGGATACGAAGTTCTATTTGATGCAGAAGGTGTTCATGCACACCTCCAACTACGATACGATGATTGCGGATTATTTGAAGAAGGAGAGAAACGATCACGGATTCCCGGAGACGCTGACCATGACCTTCGAAAAGGTACAGGAGATGCGTTACGGTGAAAATCCTCATCAGAAGGCGGCTTTTTACCGGGAAATCGGCAAGAAGAAGGGCTCTCTCGTGGATGCGAAGCAGTACAACGGAAAAGAACTTTCCTTCAATAATATTAACGATACCAACGGTGCATTGGAGCTTTTGAAGGAATTCACGGAGCCTACTGTGGTAGGCTGCAAACATGGCAATCCTTGCGGCGTAGCCAGCCGCGATAATATTTATGATGCGTGGGCCGGCGCTTACAGCGCGGACAAGACATCCATCTTCGGCGGTATCGTAGTGTGCAACAGAGAAGTGACGAAGAAAATGGCGGAGGAGATGAACGAAATTTTCCTTGAGGTGGTGGTAGCGCCCTCATATGAAAAGGAAGCTTTGGAGACACTCTGCTCCAAGAAAAACATTCGCGTGCTCGAGCTGAAAGATATTGAAATTAGCCAAGATCCTAATGCATATGATATGAAGAAGGTAAACGGCGGTTTGATCATCCAGACCATAGATTCAGAGCTTTACAGAGAAGAGGATTTCAAGGTAGTTACGAAGACACAGCCGACCCAGAGCCAGCTGGAGGATATGAAGTTCGGCATGAAGGTAGTAAAGTTCGTCAAGTCCAACGGTATCGCCGTAGTGAAGGATAAGCAGAGCATCGGCATCGGCCCCGGTCAGGTGAACCGCATATGGCCTACGAAGCAGAGCTTCGAGCATGCAGAGGAATTAATCGGACCGGACGCGACCAAGGGAGCGGTACTTGCTTCGGATGCCTTTTTCCCTTTTGACGATATCGTGGAGGCGGCTCACCAGGCAGGAATTACAGCTATCATTCAGCCGGGAGGAGCGATGAGAGATCAGCTCTCTATCGATAAGTGCGACGAATATGGCATCGCCATGGTATTTACAGGAATGAGACACTTCAAACATTAATAAAAATGAATAAATTTAGAGGAGAGAACATGCGGCTGAGGGAATTGGAGGGGTATGAGCACATCGCGATACAATGTCACGATAACCCGGACGCGGACGCCATCGCTTCGGGCTATGGCCTTTACTGCTATTTCATGAGCAGAAATAAGGACACTGCGCTCATTTACAGCGGAAAGAACCGGATACAGAAGAAGAATCTGGAGCTCATGATAGAAAAGCTTCAGATTCCCATTCAATATTGGGATAAGGACGAGGCGGTGGAAGGGCTGCTCATCACGGTGGACTGTCAGTATGGAGCCGGTAATGTGACGAAGCTTAAGGCTTCCCAGGTAGCGATTATCGACCATCATCAGATTGAAATCGAGGATGTCCGCCTCAGTGAGATCCGTTCTAACCTCGGAAGCTGTTCTACCTTAGTATGGAAAATGATGAGGGACGAAGGCTTTGATTTTGCGGGACAAAAGAGCCTCGGAACGGCTCTGTATTATGGCTTGTATTCCGATACGAATCAGTTTGCGGAGGTCTACAGCCCGCTGGACATGGATATGAAGGACAGCGTGCCCTGTGAAAAGAGCCTGATTAATTTATTCCGGAATTCCAATCTGTCGTTAGAGGAGCTGGAAATAGCGGGCATTGCTATGCTTCGCTATATCTATAACGATGATTATCTGTACGCCATTATCAAATCCCAGCCCTGTGACCCGAATATTCTCGGCTTGATCAGCGATTTTCTGCTTCAGGTGGATGGGGTGAATACCTGCGTGGTCTATAACGAGCAGGAAGAGCGGTATAAGATCTCCGTAAGGAGCTGTATCAAGGAGGTCAACGCCAGCGAGCTGGCGGCATTTTTGACCGAAGGTATCGGCTCCGGCGGCGGACATAGAGAGAAGGCGGGAGGAGTCATATCCAAGAAGCTGTACGGCGAACATTTTCCCGCCCTTCATTCAGAGGCTTATTTCGGTCAGCGGATGAATGAATATTTTAAAGACTGTGAAATTATTACGGCAGGAAAAGTGCCCATGGATTACGGTCTAATGAAAGCCTATAAGAAAAAGAGGATTCCGGTGGGGTATGTGAAGGCCGTCTGGATATTGCCCGAGGGCACTCCTATCATGGTCCGCACGCTGGAGGGCGACATAGATATGGTGGTGGAGCCGGATTTGATCATTATGATAGGCATTAAGGGAGAGGTTTATCCCATAAGAGAAAAGAAGTTCCTGAAGTGCTATCAGGCACTTGACGAAAAATATAATGCTTCGATGTATACGGCAGGAAACGAATACTTCCCTACCGTTAGAAATATACTGGACGGAAGCAGCAAGATTTTGACCGATTATGCGAAGACCTGTATTACCAGCGGTGAGACTTACATCCATGCAATGGCTTTAGACCATAGGGTAAAGATATTTACGGCATGGGACAGCGAGAAATATATTCTGGGAAAGCCCGGAGATTTTCTGGCAGTCAGAAGCGAGGATGAGGCCGATATTTATATTGTGGAAAAGGATTTGTTTCACAAAAGCTATGAGGAGATAATGTGATTTATTCCCGCAAAAGCGGGAATTATTACATTTAAAAGGGGAGTTTTTACATGGAGAAAAAATCGGACGAAATATGTGGTAATATTTTGGAGGTTCAATTGTTTATTAATTTTATTCTTAGCGTAGTATAAGCAGACGGCACAGGCAAAGTTGCCTCCGTTTGCAGACGGGGGGAAAAGGACTGTTTACACAGACAAAACAGTCCTTTTTTCGTGTGGAAGAAGGAAAGTCCTTTATTATTTCTCCTTTTTGTGCTAAGATAGGTGTATTAGCAATTTTGCTTACAGTCAGCATTGAGGAGGTAGCCTGTTTAAAATGATTTATATCATCGTATTTTTATAGGCGGAGAGTGAAAAATGAGCGAAATAATAAAGGCAGAAAGTAAAGAGAACAGTTCCAGAAATTTTATTGAACAGATTATAGATAAGGATCTAGCGGAGGGCGTTTACGATACCGTACACACAAGATTTCCTCCTGAGCCTAACGGCTATCTGCATATCGGACATGCCAAGAGCATTCTTTTGAATTATGGACTGGCGCAGCAGTATAACGGCAAGTTTAACATGCGCTTCGACGACACGAACCCCACGAAAGAGAAGACGGAATTTGTAGAATCCATTAAGGCGGACATCACATGGCTGGGAGCAGACTGGGAGGATCGTCTGTACTTTGCCTCCGATTACTTTGAGCAGATGTATGAAGGTGCTGTGAAATTAATTAAAAAAGGAAAGGCATATGTTTCCGAATTAACTGCGGAACAGATGCGTGAATATCGCGGGACTCTTACCGATCCCGGTAAGGACGACCCCAACAGAGACAGAAATGTAAGTGAGAATCTGGAGCTGTTTGAAAATATGAAAAACGGCCTTTACAAGGACGGAGAAAAGGTGTTGCGCGCGAAAATCGATATGAAGTCGCCTAACATCAATATGCGGGACCCGATCATTTACAGGGTGGCACATATGACGCATCATAATACGGGAGACAGATGGTGCATCTATCCGATGTATGACTTTGCTCATCCCATCGAGGACGCTATCGAGGGCATAACCCATTCCATTTGTACGCTGGAGTTCGAGGATCACAGACCCCTTTATGACTGGGTGGTGAGAGAACTGGAATATCCTAATCCTCCCAAGCAGATTGAATTCGCGAAGATGTATCTGACCAATGTGGTGACGGGAAAGAGATATATTAAGAAGATGGTGGAGGACGGTATTGTGGATGGCTGGGACGATCCGCGGCTGGTATCCATCGCAGCTTTAAAGAGGAGAGGTTTCACGCCGGAGTCCATTAAGATGTTTGTTGATCTGTGCGGCGTTTCCAAGAGCAATTCTTCTGCTGATTATGCAATGTTGGAATATTGCATAAGAGAAGATTTAAAGCTTAAACGGCCGAGAATGATGGCTGTGCTGGACCCCGTGAAACTGATTATAGACAATTATCCGGAAGGCCAGACAGAGATGATGACCGTTCCGAATAATTTGGAAAATGAAGATTTGGGAACGAGAGAAGTTCCTTTCGGGAGAGAGCTCTATATCGATCGCGAGGACTTTATGGAGGAACCGCCGAAGAAATATTTCCGTCTGTATCCCGGCAACGAGGTTCGTCTGATGAACGCGTACTTCGTTACATGTACCAGCTTTGTCAAGGACGAAAGCGGCAAGGTGACAGAGGTTCACTGTACCTACGATCCTGAGACAAGAAGCGGCCTGGGCTTCACCGGAAGAAAGGTAAAGGGGACCATTCACTGGGTACCGGCAAAGCAGGCGGTAAAGGCCGAGATTAGATTATATGAGAACATTATAGATGAAGAAAAGGGCGTTTATAATGAAGACGGCAGTCTCAATCTGAATCCTGACTCCCTCACCATATTGAAGGAATGCTATTTGGAACCGGCATTAGCGACGGCGAAGGAATTAGAGAGTTTTCAGTTTGTGCGTCAGGGGTATTTCTGTGTGGACCATAAGGATTCAAAGCCGGACGGTCTTGTATTTAATAGAATCGTATCCTTAAAAAGTTCTTATATATTACCTAAAAACTAAAGGAAAAAATAGATATTGGAGGTTGAGTATGTCTGGATTATTATCGGGATTGGAACAATTTGGTCTGAGCGGCTTGGAGAATATGGATCTGTACGAGAAGCCGAAGCAGGAGGAAGAAGCGAAGGCGGATGTCCCGCAGGTCGTTCAGGAGCAGGACTTTTTATTTGATAAGACCTTTACCTGTCCTATTTGTGACAAGGAGTTTAAGACGAGGACCGTTAAAATCGGTAAGGCAAAATTAATAGGAACGGATATGGATCTGCGTCCTAAATATGAGCATGTGGATCTGCTCAAGTATGATATTATTATGTGCCCCAGCTGCGGCTATGCGGCGCTAAGCAGATATTTTAAATTTATCACATCACCGCAGGCTAAGAGAATTAAGGAGGCGATTTCCAGTAAGTTTAAGCCGATTACGGAATATAAGGAAATCTATACCTATGATGAAGCGTTGGAGCGCTACAAGCTGACATTGGCTAACGCGATCGTAAAGATTGCTAAGCCCAGTGAAAAAGCGTATATCTGCCTGAAAACGGCATGGCTTTTGCGCGGAAAGGGAGAATCTTTGGATAAGGAGTCTCCGAATTACGCTGAGGAGAAGAAGAAGGCGGACACCGAAGAGGCTGAATTCTTGAGAAATGCACTGGATGGCTTTCTGGCAGCAAGACAGACGGAAAACTTCCCGATGTGCGGTATGGATGAACCTACGGTGGACTATTTGATTTCAGTAATCGCTATTAAATTCGAGCAGTTCGATGTAGCATCAAAGCTGATTTCTCAGATTATTGCCTCTCCTACTACGAACCCGCGAATGAAGGAGAAGGCGCGTACCCTGAAAGATCAGATTGTAAAGCAGATCAAGCTGAAAAATGCAGGAAAGTAGTAGGAAAGATGTTGCTGACAACGAAGTGAACAGTAACAGAAAGATAGGAAACGATGAACGATTTGACCATTGAACTTCGTCAGGACGGCGAAATACATTTATATGAGCAAATCTATGAACATATTAAGCAAGAGATAAGAAAAGGGAAGCTTCTCAAAGGTGAAAAGCTTCCCTCTACGCGTTCTTTGGCGGAATTTCTCGCGGTATCGCGAGGCACGGTGGAAATCGCCTACGAACAGCTTTTATCCGAGGGGTATATAGAGTCCAAACCTTACAAGGGCTATTTTGTATGCGGGATGGACGAGATATTTTTTCTGGAAGGAGAAAGCGGAAGGAGGACGGGAGAGCTTCCTAAGGCGAGGATCGAACGGGATGAGGAGAAAACGCACTATCTATTTGACTTCTCGCCTAACGCTATCGATATGACGGCTTTTCCCTTCGCTACCTGGAAGAAGATAACGAAAAATATTCTTGTTGATGCCAACAGTGAGATGTTCGCCTCCGGCTCCCCTAAGGGTGATTGGAAGCTGAGGGAAATCATCAGCCGCTATCTGCATTCCTCCAGAGGAGTGAACTGTATGCCGGAGCAGATTATCGTAGGTGCGGGCAATGATTACCTGCTCATGCTTTTAGAGAAGATATTGGGGAGGCATGTGAAGATAGCCATGGAGAATCCCACTTATAAGAGAGCGTACCGCATCTTCGATTCCTTCGCGTATCAAATCAGCCCTGTAGAGCTGGACGGGGGAGGAATGAGCGTGGAAAGGCTCAGGGAAAGCGATGCACAGGTGGCTTATGTAATGCCCTCCCATCAGTATCCTACGGGAATCGTCATGCCCATCGGACGGCGTATGGAGCTGCTTAAGTGGGCGGAGGAGAAAGAAGATCGATATCTGATTGAGGACGATTACGACAGTGAATTTCGATTCAAGGGCAAACCGGTGCCGTCTCTTCAGGCCTCCGACTGGGCAGGAAAGGTTATTTATATCGGAACGTTTTCCAAAGCTATCGCTCCCGCCATTCGTATCAGCTACATGGTTCTCCCTCTGCCCCTGTTGGAGAGATATGAGAAAAGGTGTTCTTTTTACTCCACCACGGTGTCCAGAATCGACCAGCGGATATTGGGTGAATTTATTGAAAAAGGGCATTTCGAACGCCATTTGAACAAGATGAGGAAAATATACAGAGAAAAGCACGATTTGCTTCTTAGTGAATGCAAGGACATGGAGGAACGCTTCCAACTATCCGGAGAGGGAGCAGGGCTTCATATCCTCCTTAGCGATAAGTCCGGACGGGGGGAAAAGGAGCTGTTAAAGTTGGCAGCTGCAGAGGGCGTGAGAGCATATGGGCTTTCAGATGCTTATATAGGCCGGGATGTGCCAAAGGGAAAAGAGGATATGGTGATCCTGGGATATGCTGCCCTAAGCAAGGCACAGATCAGGGAAGGGATTGAGTCATTAAAAAAAGTCTGGATGTGATTCCAGACTTTTTTGCGTAATGGGATTAGGATGTCAGAAGGTCCTTATTGCGAACGTCTCCAGACAATATGCCCAAAACAAAAAGACTCCTGCGCCGAATTCCAATATATAAGAAGTTCTAATTCTCAGTCCATCCCCGCCAAACATAACAGAAAACAAAAAACTCGCTGCGCTCAAACAGTTTTGTTTTCTGTTATGGCACAAATATCCAGAGAAAGAACTTCTAAATATTTTCATAGGCGCAGTCGTTCTTTTTGTTTTGGGCATATTGACTCGAATATTTTTAAAAAGGACCTTTTGACACCCTGATCGTAATAGGAAAGTGCTCCTATTACAGAAAATGGATGTGTAACTTTTGCTCTAATTATATGGAATTTTCACTGTCGTCGTCAAAAAATTCTTCTACCTTGGACTCGGCAGTTTCAACCGCGTCCTTCACAGTATCCTTTACGACCGTCTTAGCGCTATCGGCGGCAGCGGCAGCGGCGTCACTCAAATGGTTTACGGCATCGGAGGCTGCATTTTCCGCTTTTTCCAAATGAAGGTCAACATAATTGCGCTTGCTGTCCTCTTTTTCTGCATCGCTGTCAAGGTCGTCGCTAAAGTCATCGAAATCATCATCATCCAAATCGTCAGAATAAGAAGAATTCTTATTCTGTAAATAATAATAAACACCGGCTGCGGCAGCTCCTGCGACAGCAGTAAACATCAAAAATTTACCGAATTTTTTTGCCATATAAGTACTCCTTTCAATTTCGAGGTTATAGAAACATATTAATACTATTTTGTCAAATTGAAAAGAGAATATGTATAAAAAAACCATAATTTTTTTGTTAAATATAAAATATCAAACTTTATTGTATCTATTGTAAAAATGTGTTATATTAAAAATCGACCAATAAAGTCAATAACTGCTGAAAAAGGACTTGGAAAATACTGTGAATGAGAAATTTTTTGATTTAAAGAAAGAAAAACAAGATAGAATGATAAACGCTGCTTTGAAAATATTTGCGAAGAACGGCTATAGGCATGCCAGTACGGACGATATCGTGGCAGAGGCTGGAATAAGCAAGGGATTGCTGTTCCATTATTTTACGAGCAAGCTGGGACTTTATGAGTTTCTCATAGATTACAGCGTACGCTTTATGTCTTTGGAGCTTTCCACCCGCGTAGGTAAGAAAGAAGAGGACTTTTTTCTCCTGTTGAGGCAGATAGAAGCTGCTAAATTTCAGGTGCTCAAGAATTATCCGTATATGCAGCAGTTTATAGACCGCACCGGATGCGAGGATGTGAAGGAGGCGCTGTTAGCTGCCGAGGAGAAAAAGAACGTCCTTAAGGAAGCGAGGGAGGCCATTATGAATAGGGCAGATCTATCTCCCTTTAAGCATGGAGTGGACCCGGCAAAGCTTTCATGTATGATCGAATATACGATTCAGGGTATAATGAACAGGAGCTTTTTTGAAGGGGCCTTCCATCCCGATATGTTAAACGAGGAGATCAACGGCTATCTGGACATGATAAAGCAATTAGCCTGCAAGTAGGTGAGGAACCCTGCTGGAATTGCTTGTTACTTGTTCATTTTATAGGGTGGGTCGGCCGGATAGCCCCCCTTTAATTTCTGCATTCCCCTTTGGACGGCATCTTTGGAAGCCTTCCAATCCGCATCCTTATTCCTGTAATCGAATTTTTCTACGAGCCAAGCTACGTCATCAGCCATGCGCTTCATGTTTCTCTCCATGAGAGAGAACATCGCAGGGTAGAATGACGTTTTTTCTTTATTGCTGAGCTTGCTTTCAGCAGCCTCGCACAAATCTCCGAAATGGTGAAGGCAAAAACCTTTGCTGTGTTCTATTTTTTCGCGAAAAGCACTGTCTTTCTGATATAGAATGAAGAAGGTATCCATGTATCTGTCATAGGTTTCGTTAAACTGCTTGCAGATATAGCAGGAATTCTCTTTTTCCGCCGCCCAGATGCCGATGGAATTCTGACGGCCCTCGCCTTTCCCCCGCTTGCTTAAGAGAGAGGATTTTTTGGGAGAGAAGGCTTTGAACTGCTCCGACATCTCCTGATTCATGCGAACGTAGTGAGTCTTCAGGATCCAGCCGTTTCCGAGAGTGTTTCCATAGTCGAACATCTTCTTGAAATGATTCCGGCAAAAGCCTTCCTTGTCCGTCATGCCGCGCACGTCACTTTCCATATAGGAAGAGCCGGAGCCCAGTACGAAATCCAATAAATCCTGTTCAACATTTCTTTCGATAATGCAAAAGGGGCATTCGTCATTTGCGTTTACCGCATCGTTTAGGGGGATCGTATATAATTTTTCTTTCATAAGTTACAGCCTCCAGCCAATTTTTCAGACCTAAGATGTCTGTTTTTATAATAAATGGAATTGTATATAAATTATATTTTGATTATATATTTTCAATTATACATGAAAAATTCGTTCTTTGTCGACTATATTTGGAGCATATGGTATAATATTTATAAGAAAATGTGTAGTGGAGAAGGGGCAGGTATGAGCAAATTTTTAGTGGCGGGAATTGTACAGAAAGAGACGATTATTAAGGTGGATAAGATTCCGCTCGAATACTGTGGAGTGACGAATAAGCCTGGTACCATCTTTATAAACGCCGGAGGGGATGCTTATAATGAATCCCTGGCGTTAAAGTGGCTGGGAAACTCAGTGGATTTCATGTCCATGGTGGGCGTCGATGAAAGTATGGAGCTGATTAACCCCAAGGGAAGCGAAGTAACACTGGTGACCGATTACATATTACCCCTGCTTCAGAATACACCTACTGCAGCTGTATTTTATGATGAAGAGAGGAAACAGCAGATTTTTGAGGATATTAAGGATTTGAGGGAGACTTCTTATGATTTGCATTTATTCGAGGAGCGCGCAGCGAGAGCGGAGATGCTCGTATTGTCCAACGCTAATTTCTGTCGGCCTCTTATTGGAATCGGTAAGGAACTTCGCAAACCTATCGCAGTAAATATCAGAGAATATCAGGAAAGCAAGATCTGCTATAACGAGGATTATCTGAAGGCTGCCGACATTCTGTATGTCAGCGACGATCATCTGGTTGAAGAACCCTATGAATTCGTGAAGTCTCTTGCGGCAAAATATCGGCCGGAAATCATTATCTTAGGTCAGGGAGCGGAAGGCCTCATATTATATGATAAGAATAAAAACATCATCGCTCATTATAATACGGTGAGGACCCACGGACTGGTGAATACGATTGGTGCCGGTAATGCGCTGTTTTCCTGCTTCCTTCATTTTTATAATAAGACACAGGATTCAGTGTTCGCAGTGAAGAACGCGCTCCTTTTTGCTTCCTATAAAATAGGTTTTATGGGAACCTCTAATGGATTCTTGACAGAGGAGCAAATCGTACAATGGCGCAATTTGATCTGGAGGGACGGAAGATAGGAATAAGGCAGAAGAGAGGGAATAGGAAAATGAAGGCTGTAGATATGCACTGCGATACAATTTCCGAATTATATAAAAGGATAAAAGAGGGGCAGGACGGGAGCTTGCGCAGAAACAACTGCCACATCGATTTGATGAAGCTGAATAAGGGTGATGCCCTTCTGCAGAATTTCGCCATCTTCATCCATAAGGGGAGGACGGAGAATCCCTTGGAGGAATTCTTGCGGTTGGCGGACCTGTATTATAACGAATTGGGAAAAAACAGGGACATGATTGCTCCTGTTTTTTGTTGGAAGGATATTGAGAAAAATATCGCAGAAGGCAAAATATCAGCGCTGCTTACGGTAGAAGAGGGCGCTGTCTGTAAAGGAAACCTCGCCTATCTTAGAGATATGTACAGACTTGGTGTGCGCATGATGACTCTGACGTGGAATTATCCTAATGAAATAGGCCATCCTAATGTGCGTGCGGGGAACTATGAAGGCCGTCAGATAGAGGGTGAGAGTGTTCCCTTCTATAAGATTGCGGATACGGAGAACGGACTGACTGAGCAGGGGGTAGAAATCGTGACGGAGATGGAACGTATCGGAATGATCATCGACGTATCTCATCTGTCCGACAAGGGCTTTTACGATGTGCTTGAGACTACGAAAAAGCCTTTTGTGGCCAGTCACTCCAATGCCAGAGCAGTTTGTCCATGGGTAAGGAATCTAACGGATGAAATGATACGTAAGCTAGCATTGCGCGGCGGAGTGATAGGGCTTAATTTTTGCCCCGATTTTTTGACAGAGGTGTCAAAAGGGGAAAAGAATACAGGTACAATTGCTTCAATTGTAGAGCATGCGAAATATATCACTAATGTCGGAGGCATTGACTGCCTCGGTCTTGGAAGCGACTTTGACGGGATAGAAGGGCATGAAGAGCTGCCCGACTATTCGTATCTTCAGGAACTCTCGGAAGCCCTTTGCATGGCGGGATTTTCTAATGACCAGGTAGAGAAGATCTTCTATAAAAATGTTCTGCGGCTTTACAAAGAGTTATTGTGAGCGGAAAAGCAATCGAACAACAAAATACAAATATTAACATACTTAGCAATGTGCCCGTTCTCCTTGGCGATATATAATCTAAGCATAGAAGGTTACGGATATATCCTCTGACTCTGCTTGGAGGTATACCGATTAGATTAGGAGGATGAAGTGGATGCAGTACGGACATTTTGACAACGAGAAGCGGGAATATGTAATCGACAGAGTGGATATACCCACATCGTGGACCAATTACCTCGGCGTACAGGATATGTGCGTGGTGGTGAACCACACGGCCGGAGGCTATATGTTCTATAAGACTCCGGAGTACCATCGAGTAACGAGATTTCGCGGAAACAGCATACCCATGGACAGACCGGGTCACTACGTATACATAAGGGATAATGACAGTGAGGACTACTGGAGCATATCATGGCAGCCGGTAGGAAAATCACTGGAGGAAGCGAAGTACACATGCCGCCACGGTATGTCTTATTCGATTTACGAATGCGGCTACAGCAAAATAAAAGCGACACAGACCCTGGTAGTGCCGCTTAATGATGCGGTGGAGCTATGGGATGTAACAATTAAGAATGAGGACGATAGACCGAGAGATTTAAGTCTGTTTTCTTATTGCGAATTCTCCTTTCACCATGTAATGATCGATAACCAGAACTTCCAGATGAGCATGTACTGCGCCGGCTCCTCCTATGAGGACGGCATCATCGAACATGATTTATTCTATGAAGAATTCGGGTATCAATATTTTGCGTCCAATTTTGAGCCGGACGGTTATGATTGCTTAAGAGACAAGTTTCTGGGGCTTTACCATACGGAGGACAATCCGGCGGCAGTTGAGAGAGGTAAGTGCAGCGGCTCTCATGAGCTTGGCAATAATCACTGCGGCTCCTTACAGAAGAACATCGTGTTGCAGCCGGGAGAAGAAGTCAGAGTGGTATTCATGCTGGGCGAGGGCAGAAGAGATGAAGGAAAGAAAGCGAAGGCAAAGTACAGCGACTTTTCCGCAGTCGATAAGGTATATGAGGATTTAAGGAAATACTGGAACAATAAATTTGAGAAGCTTCAGATCAATACTCCGAACGAAGGCATGAATACGCTGATCAACACATGGACCTTATACCAGGCAGAAATCAACGTAATGTTTTCCCGGTTCGCATCTTTTATCGAAGTGGGAGGACGAGTGGGATTGGGATACCGCGATACGGCGCAGGATGCCATGACGATTCCCCACTCCAATCCGGAAAAATGCAGACAGCGTATCGTAGAACTGCTGCGCGGTCTCGTATCGAAGGGATACGGACTGCACTTGTTCCAGCCGGAATGGTTTGAACCGGATCATGAAGAAAAGCCGTTCAATTCGCCTACGGTCATTCCTTCTCCGGATAAGGATAATATCATACACGGCTTAAAGGACGCCTGCTCCGACGACGCGCTATGGCTGGTATCCTCTATTGTGGAATTTATAAAGGAAACGGGAGACAAGGCTTTCGCAGATGAAGTGATTACTTATGCAGACGGCGGCGAAGGTACTGTTTATGAGCATATGATGCGGATTCTGGACTTTTCGGCCGAGCAGGTAGGAGCTACGGGAATCTGTAAGGGACTTCGTGCGGACTGGAACGACTGCCTGAATCTGGGCGGCGGTGAAAGCGCCATGGTATCCTTCCTCCATTACTGGGCGATCGAGAACTTCCTGGAGCTGGCAAGATATTTGGGCAGAGAAAAGGAAGTTGTAAAATATACCGAAATGTCAGAAACGGTTAAAAAGGTATGTAATGACGAGCTGTGGGACGGAGAATGGTTTATACGCGGTATTACTAAGAACGGCAAAAAAATCGGCACTCATTCCGATAAAGAAGGAAAAGTTCATCTCGAGTCCAACTCATGGGCGGTTCTTTCGGGAGCGGCTGATCATGAGAAGGGAATCCGTGCCATGGACAGCGTAGATGAATATCTTTATACGCCTTGGGGAATCATGCTGAACGCTCCTTCCTATACAGTGCCGGATGAGGACATCGGTTTTGTAACGAGAGTATACCCTGGCGTTAAGGAAAACGGCGCAGTATTCTCCCATCCCAATCCCTGGGCCTGGGCGGCGGAATGCAAGCTTGGACGAGGCGATCGTGCCATGAAGTTCTATAATGCATTATGCCCTTATTACCAGAACGATAAAATAGATATAAGGGAGGCAGAGCCCTATTCCTATTGCCAGTTTATTATGGGACGGGACCATACTGCCCACGGACGCGCGAGACATCCGTTCATGACAGGAACGGGCGGCTGGGCCTATTTCTCGGCGACCAGATACATACTTGGCATAAGACCGCAGTTCGAATATTTGGAAATCGACCCTTGTATTCCTGCTGAGTGGAAGGAATTCTCTATGCTAAGGCAGTGGAGGGGCGTGGATTATCATATCGAGGTGGTAAACCCTGATGGTGTCATGAAAGGGGTAAAGGAGCTTTACCTGGACGATGAGAAAGTAGAGCGCATTGCGCTCGTGGATAAAGGAACGGCCCATCGGGTAAAAGTGGTGATGGGGTAACAAAAGAAGGGAGAGACGAAATGATTAAATTCGGAACGGGCGGCTGGAGAGCTGTTATTGGGGATGAATTTACAAAAGCGAATATTCAGCTTCTGGCAAAGGCGCTTAGTGATAAGATGAAGGCAGAAAAGGCGGCGGAGGAGGGAATTGTCATCGGGTATGACAGAAGATTCCTGGCAAAGGAAGCGATGCAGTGGGCTGGCCGTGTATTTGCCGCGGAGGGCATTACCGCTTATCTGATCAACAAATCTTCGCCGACGCCGCTTATCATGTTTTATGTGATGAAGCATGAGTTCCCTTATGGAATGATGGTTACCGCCAGTCACAATCCGGCTGTTTATAACGGAATAAAGGTGTTTACGGCGGGAGGCAGAGATGCTAACGAGGAACAGACTAAGGAAATAGAAGAATATATAGACAGGCTTTCACCGGAAGATGTGAAGGAAATGGAATATGACGAGGCTGTGGCGGCAGGCTTGATTCGAGAGATTTATCCGTTGAACGAATATCTGGATGATATCATCGCGGCAGTAAATATGGAGGCGATCAGAGGCTGTGGTCTGAAGGTAGTGCTGGACCCGTTATACGGCGTAAGCGAGACCTCTCTTTCTACCATACTACTTACTGCAAGATGTGAGGTTATCACGATACACGATAGGCACGATACACTGTTTGGAGGAAAGCTCCCCTCGCCTTCTGTTGCGACGCTGCGTCCCTTGCAGAACGCAGTTATCGATAATAGGGCGGATATCGGAATCGCTACCGACGGTGATGCCGACCGCATTGGCGTTATTGACGATACGGGCCGTTTCCTCCACCCTAATGACATTCTTGTACTGCTTTATTATTACCTCGTAAGATATAAGGGCTGGGAAGGACCGGTAGTAAGAAACATCGCGACTACTCATATGTTAGATAAGGTGGCTGAGAAATTCGGGCAGAAGTGCTACGAGGTTCCCGTAGGCTTCAAACATATTTCTTCTAAGATGTATGCCACAGGTGCCATCATCGGAGGAGAATCCTCCGGCGGTCTGACGGTGCGCGGCCATATCAACGGCAAAGATGGTATCTATGCAGCGGCGCTTTTAGCAGAGATGATTGCGGTCACGGGAAAGAAATTGTCCGATATTTATAAAGAAATCGAAGAGGAATGCGGCAGCATTTTCATGGAAGAGCGGGATTATAAATTCACGCAGGAGAAGAAGGAACAGATGCACAAGCTTCTCATGGAGGATAAGCAACTTCCCAAATTGCCCTTCGAGGTGGAAAAGGTGTCCTATCTGGACGGAAGCAAGGTGTATTTCAAGAATGGCGGCTGGGTAGTGGGAAGGTTCTCAGGAACGGAACCGCTGATCAGAGTATTCTGTGAGATGCCCAATTTGGAGGACGCTAAGAAAATATGCGATATTTATGAGGATTTCCTTGGATTGAAATAAAAGGTCTGCTCAGAAATTAAGAAGGGATTGCTCGAAAGAGCAGTCTTTTCTTGCTCTATGAAAAATGGCGTGTTACTGTAAGGGAGTAGGCGGAATTTGCACGGGTAATATAGCTGGAATAAGGAGTGCGGGATGGGCGTTTCATCGGGTAAGAATATAAATAAAAAAGCGGAAAAGAAGGCAGAAAAGAAAGCGCGGCGGGAGCAGAAGAAGACACCGCTTAAATGGAGCATGATCATGATCCTTATTTTGTGCTGGATACTGCCGCTTTCTATCATAGCGTATGCAATGCTGTATGTAACGACGAGCAAGATCAACAAGCAGATTGAGAGGACGATCGTCACTTCCGCGGACAATGCCATAAAAATAAGCGAGATGCAGATGAATGCGGCGATTACTGCGTCGAAGAACGCTTCTTATCTGCCTACGATAAAGGAAAGCTGGCGGCAGTATATGACGGATGGGAACAAGACAGCGCTTTACGGAGAGGTAATACGATTTTTGGAGCAGCATTACCGATATGATGAGCACTTTCTATTCACTACCTTGATGTTCACAGAGCAGCCCTACGAGCCTTATTTTACATCATTTTCAGGAAGTGCCAACAACGTCGCCTACCAGACGAATCTGTATTTTATGGAAAAGGTGCATCCGTTAGTCATGGAGATATATCCTGATCTGGATACGGATGTGAAGCTGCTCAATGTGGAAGGGCATATTTATATGATCCGCAATATGATGGATTCGTCTTACCATCCTTTCGCGGTGCTTGTCATGGAGCTGGATAAAGACAATATTTTCGGGAGTCTGGAAAGTGCATGGGGGTATACCGGCAGTCAGGTCTATGTGGACGGAGAATTGCTGGTGGAAGATGAAAACAACGAAATAGAAGCGGATACTGAGAATTTTCAGACAAACAGCAGAACATCGCGATTGATTCAGGAGGATGGAGAATACAATGTTTATACGGTGAGGAAGCCGGACATACATTATATGGGATATGTTATATCGCTGAACAAGCAGCTCATCATCGATGAGACGGCAGCAATCAAATATGTCTGCGCGTTCTTTGTTATTTTCATGATACCGCTGACGGCCATTGTATTCATCTTCTTCCATAGGAAAGTAACGAGGCCCATAGAGGGCATGATTAAGGCCTCCCATATCATAGAAGAAGGGGAATTCGGTTATCAGATAGAGAGGGCAGGGAACAGTAAGGAGTTTAAATATCTGACAGAAGCGTTCAACAGTATGTCAGAGAAGCTGAAGCATCAGTTCGAAACCATATATTCGGAGGAGCTGGCTCTTAAGGATGCCAGGATAATGGCACTGCAGTCGCAGATTAATCCTCATTTTCTCAATAACACTCTGGAGATCATCAACTGGGAAGCGAGAATTAACGAAGACTATAAGGTAAGCCAGATGATAGAGAATCTGTCCATCATGCTGGAGGCTACTATGGACAGAAGACACAGACGATTTGTCACCTTGGTGGAGGAGTTGTCCTATGTGGATGCCTACCTGTTTATCATTTCTAAACGCCTTGGAGAGCGTATGCACGTTGAGAAGAATACGGACGATACGCTGTTTAACGTGAGAGTTCCGAGGCTGATTATACAGCCTATTATCGAGAACGCGGTAGAGCATGGAATCATCGGGCAGCCAAATGCGAAGGTAACCTTAAATGTATTTGCAGATGGGGATAAGCTGGTAATAGAGGTGCGCAATACCGGTAGGATGTCGAAGGAAGATGAAGAGAAGATAGAACTTCTTTTAGGAGATGAGCAGGAGATGGACGAACTCAGTTCCACGAGCCTCGGGATAAAGAATGTGAACAGGAGGATCAGAATCATATACGGAGAGGAGTGCGGTCTTACTGTAAAAAACGACGAAAATAACGAAACAGTGAGCAGAATTACTGTCAAATTGGATATGACAACAATAAAAGACAATAAATAGCAATTCTGGCAATTTTACTATTTCTTAAGTTTTAATAGAATAAATAGTGTAGGGAAACTGAAATTTGCTATGAATAATTCAAAAAAATCATCGCATATCCATATATATGGGGGGTTTCAGATATGAGAAAGGTATTAGCAGCGCTAATAGCAGGAGCAGGTATTTTGGGGGTAACGGCCTGTGGTACAGGTTCGGTGAAGACAGCACAGGCGCCTGCCGCAGAGCTTCCGGTTACCCTTAATGTGGTTACCACGTTCGCAGGTGAGGATACCAATGCAGCGAACTATCAGGAAGCGATTGCCAAATGGCAGGAGGAAACCGGAAACTCTATCAACGATGCTTCCGGAACCGTAACAGAGACTTTGAAAGCGAGAATAATTTCGGATTTTGAAATGGGATCGGAACCGGATGTGCTGTTCTATTTTAATGGTATGGATGCCAATCCCTTCGTAGAAGGAGGAAAGGTCATTTCTATCGATGAAATCCGGGAAACATATCCCGATTATGCGTCCAATATGAAAGATGGCATGATGGGTGCGTCGCCGGTGGACGGCAGGAACTACTCCGTACCGATGAACGGCTATTGGGAGGGCTTATTTGTTAATAAAGCAGTATGTCAGGCAGCAGGGGTGAAGGTGCCTGCCGCAGATACCACATGGGAGGAGTTCATGACGATATGTCAGACCATCAAGGATGCGGGATATACTCCCATTGCGGCTTCTTTTGCGGAGGTCCCCCATTATTGGTTTGAATTCTGCATTTATAATTATTTGGATACGGCATCGCATAACATACTCCCGAAGACCATTGATGACGAGCAGGGGGCGGCATGGGTTAACGGTATCATGGATATGAAGAACCTGTATGACAGAGGATTTCTGCCCGCTAATACATTGTCTGCTACCGACGGGGAGACCTTTCAGCTATTCGTGGACGGAAAGGCTGCATTTTTGATCGACGGCTCATGGAAGGTGGGAGGAATCGAGGAAGCGACGGATGATATCGACAATTTTACGGTTACATATGTACCCGCCAAGGATAAGCGCAAGTCTACGGACATTGTCGGAGGGTTGTCCTCCGGTTGGTACATTACGAAGAAAGCATGGAACGACCCGGAGAAACAGAAGGCATGTGTGGATTTCATCACTTATATGACCAGTGATGAAATGGTAACCAGATTCGCTTCGGTGGCTGCCACCGCTTTGAAGGAAGGCACACAGGTGGATAAGAGCAGGTTGTCCTCTCTTGCGGTAGCCGGATTGGAAATGGTGGAAGGCGCTACCGGTATGGCTTCGGCGCTTCAGGACCAGCTTACACAGGAACAGCGGGCGCCGGTATTCAACGCTATGGCGGACATCTTGACGGGCAAGGAGGAAGCGACCGATGCTGTGGCCCAGCTCATCGATTTGGTAGCTGCGGCACAGAGGGAAGAATTGCTTTTGAGATAACACTTTTTCGTTTTTATCGGTGCTTTTCTTGCCGTATTTTTTGTGATAGAATCCATATATGATTATGGAGGTATCGCATATGTATAGAGTAGTGATTATTGATGATGAACCGATTATTGTAAGAGGTCTTAAGAAAGCGGTAAAGTGGGAAAGTCTTAACTGTCTGGTAGTAGGAACAGCGGGGGATGGCATGGAAGGCTTGGAGGTAATCAGAAGAGAAAAGCCGGATATACTCATATCCGATATTTCTATGCCTAAAATGGACGGGCTTAGCATGATAGCTGCTTTGAAATCGGAATTTCCCGATATGGAAGTTACAATTCTTACGGGCTTTCGTGATTTCGATTACGCACAGGAGGCGATTCGGCTGGGGGTATGCCGTTTTTTGCTGAAGCCTTCCAAGATGGAAGAACTGGATGAAGCTCTTTCCACTATGCTGGGCAACCTGAAGAACAATCCTTCGATAGCAAACCGCCTGCCGGAAGGCCAGGATGAGACAGCGGATGAAAATGAAGAGGTGTTAGACAGTGCGGCCAGCAGCTTTATTGTCAGAAACGCCCTCGCATACATAGAGAAGAATTATAAAGAGAGGCTCAAGCTGGCGGACGTTGCGGACAATGTATACGTGAGCCAGTGGCATTTGAGCAAGCTGCTAAATAAATATACCGGGCAGAATTTTTCCGAGATACTGAACAATGTCCGGATGGAGCAGGCGAAGAGGCTGCTTACCAATCCATCTTTGCGGATTGGAGATATTGCGGAAGAGGTGGGCTTTTTAGATATGGCTCATTTTTCCAGAGTGTTTAAAAAGCAGGTGGGGATATCTGCAAATGAATACCGCAATACGGTATTGTGTGAAGGCAAGGATTCATAAAAATTCCTGACGCGAAGGATTTCCCCCAAGCTGTAAGATTACTAATGGGAGGAAGCAAAATGCGTAAAATTTCTACATCGATTATTGTTTCTATCATCGCTTGTGTTCTTGTAGCATCCATCGCGGTGGGAGCTATCAGTACAAATGTAGCGGTGAAGGAAATCAATACGGAAGCAAGAGAAAAGCTGAACGCGATGTCTCTGCAATATGCGGGCGACATCAATATGAAGTATCAGAATCTGGAAAGCCTTGCGGAGAGCATCTCTTCGTATATCGTGGGTACCTATGAGCCGATAAGGCTCAGCGATAAGGCGTATAACAAAGCATATATGAAGAAGCTGGGCGGATATCTGGAGCGCATTACCCAGCTTCATCCCGAGGTTGCGAGCATGTATGCCTACAGCGACCCGGAGGTACAGCTAGGGGTTACCGGAACATGGTATAGCCAGGGAAAGCTGGTGGAAACAGATGCCGTTTCGGAGTATGAGAATTATTTACAACGCGCTGCGAACTGGGAATGGTATTATCAGACGAAGGAAGCGGGAGAAGCGATTTGGCTGGATCCTTATGATAAAGAGATATTCGACAAGTCCTGTGTGAGCCGCTGCGAGCCGGTATATGTAGAGAATAAGCTGGTAGGCATCGTCGGTGTGGATGTGGATTTTAATGAAATATCAGATATGATACGCGGGATTTCCGTATATGATACGGGAAGGGCGTTTTTGCTCAATACGAAGCAGCAATTTCTTGTGGATGAAAGCTATACGATAGCGGATACGCTGGAAAGTGTAGGCTATACCGGGCTGACGGAGGCTCTTAAAGAGAGCAGCACCGGGGTAGTGGAGATGGATATGGGCGGCACCAAGTCGTTAGTGAGCTTCGTAAAGCTGAATAATGGATATACGCTGGTGCTCCTGGCGCCGGTTTCGGAAGTGGAAAGCGGGATTGCCTCTATGCAAAGAAGTGCAGTCTTTGTCGTACTGTTCGTGAGCCTGTTCATATGTATCTTTGCTTTTATGATAGGAAGCAGAATATCCAATCCTCTGAAAAAGATGGTGGTGGACCTGAAGAAGATGCAGGAGAGCGATTTTACCGGCAATGAATACGTGAAATACCTGAATAAGAAAAATGAGATCGGCAAGATTGCCATCACCATAAACAAGGTGCAAAAATCCATGGGACACGTTATTGAGACGATGTCCGGAGAGGGAAAAGGGATTAGAGAAGCGTCGGGCAATCTGGGCAGGATTATCGACGATTATAATAATATGGTCACAAATATTTCTTCCGTAGCGCAGGAATTGGCAGCAGGTATGGAGGAAACCTCTAACATGGCGGACCATCTTGGAGAGACCTCCAAACGCATGGAGGAATATGTTGCTGTCATGGGCAGGAAGAACGAAGAAGGTATTGAAAATATAGCGGCGATTTACGATAGGGCCAAGAGGCTGAACAAAGAGTCGAAAAGTGCGGAAAAGGAAAATGAGATTCTCATCGATACTACCAAGAAGCGTCTGGGAGAGGCGATCACGGATTCCGGTCAGGTAGAGCAGATCAACGAGCTGACCAAGGCTATTCTCAGTATCTCCGATTCCACCAATCTCCTCGCCCTCAACGCGTCCATCGAGGCGGCCAGAGCAGGGCAGGCAGGAAAGGGATTTTCGGTAGTTGCCGAGGAAATCAGAAAATTGGCAGAGAACTCCAAGGATACTGCCGGAGAGATACAGCGTATTACCCAAATGGTAACGGAGAGCGTGAAGCATTTGTGTGACTGTGCTACGCAGGTCCTCTCCTATATGGATACCAACGTCAGAAAGACATATCAGCATCAGGTGGAAATCAGCCAGCAGTACCATGAGGATGCGGAAAATATCGACGGTATTTTAAAGCAGTTCTCTGAAGTGGCAAATAAAATAAGCAGAGAGAACGACATCATTATGGAGGTTATCAACAGCCTGCAGAGGGCAACCTCGGATGGAGCTGCCGGTACGGAGGAAGTGGCCCACAGTGCAGAGGTAATGCTCCACGGTACACAGGGCCTGCAGGAAGCGGGTGTGAAGCTTCAGGAAATAGTACATGAGATGGAAGAGACTATTGCAGCCTTCCATGTGCCGCGCGCAGAAGTGTGATATTGCTTGCGAAGATACACCGGACATCCTAAGTAATTAAGAAATATATATTTAAATAGCGGGAAATGAGTGTAAGAGGGTGGTGTCGCCCTCTTACTTGTTTTTTAGGGCAGGGGAACGTATAATGGTTATGATTAATATAAAAGGCGGGAGATAATAAGAGATGAGCGATTGGACGATGCTTCCTGGAGTAAATGAAGATAAAGAGGGAATTCTTTCAGGCATTGAATGCTTTGCGCTGGATATGGATGGAACGGTTTATTTAGGCGAGCGCTGGATAGAAGGGGCGAAGGAATTTTTAAGGAAAATTGAGGATTCAGGAAGGAGCTATGTGTTCCTGACTAACAATTCCTCCAGGAATTCTCAGGTATATGTGGAAAAACTGAGCCGCATGGGGCTTGTAGTAAGCAAGAACAAAATAGTGACATCGGGGCAGGCGACTATATATTACCTTAAGACGAGCTTTCCGGGGAAGCGGGTGTTCCTGTTAGGAAACGATATTCTCGCTGAGGAATTTAAGGAGGAGGGAATCGTGCTTGTGGATGAGAAGCCCGAGGTGGTAGTAACCGCTTTCGATACTACGCTCACCTATGAGAAACTGTGCAAGGTATGCGATTTTGTGCGGGAGGGACTTCCTTACATCGCTACCCATCCGGACTACAACTGTCCTACAGAAACGGGATTTATTCCAGATGTGGGGGCGATTCATGCCTTTATCCATGCCTCCGCACTGCGCTATCCTGATCGCATTATCGGCAAGCCGAACGCGGATATGATGGACTATCTGATAGAGCGGACCGGGGCCGACAGAGGAAAGACGGCCATGGTAGGGGACAGGCTTTATACGGATATCGCTGCAGGAAGAAACAACGGCTTATGGAGTATTCTCGTCCTCAGCGGTGAAGCTTCCATGAAGGACGCGGAGGAATCGGAGGTAAAGCCTCATCTCATTTTCGATTCGGTAAAGGAGATCATGCGGTATTTGTAGTCAGTGCCAAATTGCGTTACTGAGAACGGAGTGAACGGTAACAACAGGAGAGGAGTGTGGCGGATGGGATTACGTTTTTATTTCGGCGCTTCGGGTGGAGGAAAGAGCACGAAGCTGCATGAGGAAATGGTGAGGCGCGGAATGGAGGAGCCGAACACTAATTTCCTTATTATTGTGCCGGATCAGTTTACCATGCAGACGCAGATGGACTTGGTAAAGGCTCATCCGAAGAAAGGGATCATGAATATCGATGTCCTTAGCTTCGGAAGGCTTTCCCACAGGATATTAGAGGAGGTAGGCGCGGACAGGCGCACGGTGTTAGATGACACCGGAAAGAGTCTCGTCCTTAGAAAGGTAGCGGAGAATATACAAGAGGAAATGCCGGTAATCGGAAGCAATCTTCGTAAAATAGGCTATATTCACGAGGTAAAGTCCGTAATCTCGGAGTTCATGCAGTACGGAATCGGAGAAAAGGAACTTGGCGAGCTCGCGGCCTACGCTGAAAAACGGGGGGCGCTTTATCATAAGCTGAAGGATTTGGAGCTGCTTTATAAAAACTTTCTCGAATATATACATGATAAATACATTACCACAGAGGAAACTCTGGATCTGCTTTGTGAGCTGCTGCCAAAATCCAGGCTGGTAAAGGGGAGCGTGATAGCTTTCGACGGCTTTACGGGCTTTACACCGATTCAGAACAGACTGATCCAGCGCCTGATGATGCTGGCAGGAGAGGTAATCGTTACGGTGGTGATGGATGCCGGTCAGGATCCTTATAAATTGGACGGAGAGCAGAAGCTCTTTTACCTGAGCAAGAAGACTACGGCCGACCTAAGGAAGCTTGCGGCTGAGGCGGGCGTATCTTTTGGAAAAGACGTGTTCCTAAAGGATGAGAGGCTGCCCAGATTTCAGAACAACGAAGAAATGCAGCATTTGGAAAAATATTTGTTCCGGTATCCCGCTAAGGCATACGGAAAGGATAACGAAGCGCTGCATCTTTTCGAGACTTCTTCGCCGGGAGAAGAAATGAGGCAGGTATTTATAGAGATAAAGCGGCTTATTAGGGAGAAGCATTACTGCTATCGGGATTTTGCAATCGTGACGGGAAATATGGAGACTTATGCGGGACATGCCCAGACGGAGTCGAAGAAATTCGAAATCCCGGTATTTATCGATCAGACGAAGGGAATTCTGCTGAATCCCTTTATCGAATATATCAGAAGCGCGCTCAAGATTGTTATGGAGAACTTTTCCTATCAATCCGTATTTCATTACCTGCGAAGCGGTCTTACTGATTTTACGGGGGAAGAAACGGATCTGCTGGAAAACTATGTGATTGCCCGGGGAATCAAGGGCAAAAAAAGATGGACTGATATTTTCACGGGAAAGGGTTATGAAGGCGGAGCAGAGGAGCTTGCCAGACTAAACGCCATACGGGAGAGGTTCGTGGAGCAGTTGACTCCTCTTACCCTGAAAGCGGGCACCGCCGGGGAGAAAATAAGGGCGCTATACAGATTTATAACGGAGAACAAGGTTCAGGAAAAGCTGGCGGCATATGAAAAAATGTTCGAGCGGAGAAATGACGCTGCCAGAGCCAAGGAGTACGGCCAGATATACCGTTTGGTCATAGATTTGCTGGATCAGATAGAAAGCCTTCTATCGGATGAAAAAATGAATATGAAGGAGTTCGCCGATATTTTAGACGCAGGTTTTGGAGAAATAGAAGTAGGAATGATTCCTCAAAATGTGGACCGGGTGGTGGTAGGCGACATCGAGAGAACCCGCCTAAAGGAAATAAAGGTGCTCTTTTTCATAGGGGTAAACGACGGAAATATACCCAAAAATGCGGGAATGGGCGGAATCATATCCGACATCGACAGAGAATTCCTTCAGGAATCGCCCTATGCGCTGGCGCCTACGCCAAGGCAGCAGATGTACATACAAAGGCTGTATCTATACATGAATATGACGAAGCCTTCGGAGCACTTATATCTTTCCTACTGCAAGGTGGGAGGGGAAGGAAAGAGCCTGCGTCCTGCATATCTGATCGATACGGTAAGCAAGCTGTTTCCCCGATTAAAGGCGCAGAAGCCGGAGCTTAAGAATCCTGAGGAGAAGCTGGAGACGAAGCGGGCAGGGCTGGACTATCTGACGGCCATGTTAAGGGAATATGCGGCGGGAAGACTTGGAGAGGAAGACAGAAGCCGATTCTTTACGGTTTACCGCGCTTATCTGGGGGATGAAGCATATAAAAGCCGTACCGACGTGCTCATTGAAGCTGCGTTTACTTATTACCGGGAGAAAGGGCTTGGCAGAGAAATTGCCGGGGCCTTATACGGGAATCTCTTGGTCAGCAGCGTGAGCCGTCTGGAAACCTATTCGGCCTGTGCCTATGCCCACTTCCTGAAATACGGTCTTTCCTTAGAGGAACGGGAAGAATACAGCTTCGAAGCGACGGATATGGGAAATGTGTTCCACGGAGTACTGGAGCTGTTTGCCGGAAAGCTGCAGGAGCGGGGCTATACATGGTTCGACTTCGGCGAGAAGGAAGCGGAGGAAATGCTGGCTCAGGCTATGGAGGGCTATGCGGCTGCCTATGGGAATACGATTTTATACAGCACTGCGAGAAACGAATATGCCATAGACAGAATGTACCGCATTTTAAAGCGTACGGTGCTCACATTGCAGCACCAGTTGAAAAAGGGCAGTTTTATCCCTGAGAACTTCGAGGTGTCCTTCCAAATGGCGGATGATCTGGAGGCGGTGAATATCGCTCTTTCCGGGGAGGAGAGGATGAAGCTGAGGGGGAGGATTGACCGCATTGATACCTATGAGGACGAAGAGCACGTGTATGTAAAGGTAATAGACTATAAATCGGGGAACAGGAGGTTTAATCTGGCTGCTCTTTATTACGGACTGCAGCTTCAGCTTGTGGTTTACATGAATGCTGCGGTTGAACTGGAGAGGAAGAAAAAACCGGATAAAGAAGTGGTTCCTGCGGCTCTCCTATATTATCATGTGTCCGATCCGATGGTGAAGGCGGAGGCCGAGGTAACGCCGGAGGAAATCAATGAGAAGCTTCTGAAAGAACTTAGAATGACCGGTGTAGTCACCGAAAATGACAAGGTTATCAGTTTACTTGATGGAGAATTCTCGGATAAGTCCGATGTTGTGCCCGTAGAACGGAAAAAAGACGGAAGTTACAGTGCGAAATCGAGTGTCATAACCGGAAACGACATGGGAGAAATATCGAGTTATGTAAATCATAAAATCAAACAAATTGGGATGGATATCATGAGGGGAAACATAGAAATCAATCCTTATGAGCAAAGCGGGGGAACTTCCTGCGATTACTGTGAATATAAAAGCGTCTGTGGGTTCGATGAAGGAATAAGCGGGTACAAATATAGGAAGCTTGAGAATCTGGAGGCGCAGGAGGTGCTGGAGAGAATCAGAGAGGCGAATTCGAAATTCGAATAGGAGATAAAGGATATGGGCATTACGTATACAAAGGAGCAGCAGGAGGTCATCGATACGCATGGATGCAATATACTGGTATCTGCGGCTGCCGGATCCGGGAAGACGGCTGTGCTTGTGGAGCGTATCGTGAAGATGATCAGCGACGAAAACAAACCCGTGGATATCGACAGGCTTTTAGTGGTGACCTTTACTAACGCGGCTGCTGCCGAGATGCGGGAGAGAATTGGAAATGCCATAGCGGCGCGGCTGGAGGCAGAACCTTGGAACGAACATCTGCAAAAGCAGGCGGCGCTTGTTCATAATGCGCAGATCACTACCATCGATAGCTTTTGTATGTTCGTGATAAGGAATAATTTCAACGACATCGGGCTTGATCCCGGCTTTCGGGTGGCGGATGAGGGAGAGCTGAAGCTATTAAAAAAGGATGTGATGGCTGAACTTTTGGAGCAGAAGTTCGAGGAGGGAGACGCATCCTTTCTGCACTGTGTAGAGTATTTCAGTACCGGCAATCACGATAGAGCCATCGAAGAGCATATTCTAAAGCTGTACCAGTTTGCGGAAAGCTATCCCTGGCCGGAGGAATGGCTTCTTGAGAGAAAGAGCGACTATGAAATCGGCTCCTTGGAGGAGCTGGAAGAAAAGAGAGAAGGCTCCTGGATCGATTTCTGCATGGAGCAGATAAGGAGCTTAACGCAGGACTGCGTAAGGAAAATCGAGGAATGTATTCTTATTTGTGAACAGCCGGACGGCCCTTATATGTACGGAGAGGTCTTGGAGAGGGAGAAGCAGCGGCTTGAACGGCTGACTCTTTTGACGCGCTATAGTGAAGGATACGAGCTTTTTGGAGGAATGGTTTTCGACAGGCTTCCTTCCAGAAAGGATGACAGCGTATCCGGTGCGAAGCGTGAAATCGTACAGGGGATACGGAAGGAAGTCAAAGAGATATGGAATGACCTGTGCACCAAATATTTTCCTGTTCCTCCTGAGACAGTGCTTAAATATATGAAGGGAAGCAGCGAGGCTGTTGCGGCGCTGGTGGATTTGACGCTGGAATATAAGGAGGTTCTCGACAAGAAGAAACGGGAAAGCAATATCATAGATTTCTCGGACATGGAGCATCTGGCGCTCTCTATCCTGATAAAAAGGAAAGAAAATGGAGCTGCTGCCCCTTGTCTTGAAAATGCCAATGCTCGATCTCAACATCTTAAGGGTGTTGAAATAACGAAAACGGCTCTGGATTATCGTGCGTTCTTTACGGAAATATTGATTGACGAATATCAGGACAGCAATCTGGTTCAGGAACTTTTGCTGGAAAGCGTTTCGGGTGAATCGGAGCGGGTGTTTAACCGATTTATGGTAGGTGATGTGAAACAGAGCATTTATAAATTCCGTCTGGCGAGACCGGAGATTTTTATGAAAAAGTACAATGACTATAAGGCCGGTTCGGATACGGAAAGGAGAATCGACCTGCATAAAAATTTCAGAAGCCGCAGTGAGATACTGGATAGCGTGAATTATATCTTCACCCAGATCATGGGAAAGAGGCTGGGCGGCGTGGAGTACGACGATAAAGCAGCGCTGTATCCGGGGGCGGCCTATCCCGCTGTGGAACGGGAAGAAGAGGGGATATCCCCAAACTGCACCGAGCTTCTGCTGATAAAAAAGCAGGAGTCGGGGGAAGGGAAAATGTCCGTCCGTCAAAGAGAAGCCTACGCTGTTGCAAAGAGTATTAAAGAGCTGGTGGGACGCTTTCCGGTGACGGATAAGGAAAGTGGTACTCTGCGCCCTGCACGGTATCAGGATATTGTAATTCTGCTCCGCACCAATGCGGGCTGGGACGAGGACTTTAAGAGCGTGCTAAAGGAGGAGGGGATTCCCTCTCACGTAGCATCGAAGACGGGATATTTCGCGGCAAAGGAGATACAGACCTTGCTGCAATTACTGAGGATCCTTGATAATCCCTGGCAGGACATACCGCTGTTCGGTGTGCTGAAATCTTATTTCGGTAATTTCGAAGAAGAGGAGGTTGCGAAGATACGGGCGGCCTTTCCCGATAAAAAGAAAAAGCTTTATTTTTGTCTAAAGGAATTCGAGTCTGAGGATGCGGCTCTTGGAGAAAAAATAAGGAGCTTTCTTAAATTCCTGGGGGAATATAGGGACAAGACCGTATATATGCCGATTCATGAGCTGCTGCGGGATATTGCCATAGAAACGGGTTATCTCCATTATGTAACGGCTCTTCCGGGGGGCGAGCAGCGAAAGGCTAATGTGGAAACGCTGTTAGAGCGTGCTTCGGCCTTCGAGAGGACCAGTTATTACGGGCTGTTTCATTTCATACGCTATATGGAACAGCTTGAGAAATACGATGTGGATTATGGAGAAGCCAATATTTTGGATGAAAATGCGGATGTGGTGAGAATCATGAGCATCCATAAGAGTAAGGGGCTGGAATTCCCGATTTGCTTTGTCTCCGGTCTGGCGAAGCGGTTCAATATGATGGATACAAACGGAAAAATGATTGCTGATATGGATATGGGAATCGGCGCAGATTACGTGGATGTGGAAAGCAGGCTGCAAAGCAAGACTCTTCGAAAGAACGTCATAGCGGAGAAAATGCGTCTGGACAATCTGGGGGAGGAACTTCGGGTACTCTATGTTGCGCTTACGAGAGCGAAGGAAAAGTTGATAATGACCGGAGCAGTCGACAAACTGGAAAGCAAGTTGAATGCTCTCGTTCCCATGCGCATATCGAAGGAGCCCAAGCTTTTTTACAGCGAGCTTGCGGGAGCCGGAAGCTATTTGGATTTCATTTTGCCTGCGATTGTAAGACATTCCGCCTTTGATTCCATATGGAAAGAATTCGGATATGAAACTGTCACAGACATTTCAAATGTCACAGACATCTCGGATGCTTCAAACGCCGCAGTCAGAGTGGGGCTTTATGCCGGTGATGCACAAATAAGAGTAAGGCTTATCGGAGATGAAGAGCTGGCGGAGGCAGAAATAAAAGAGCAGATACAGGCGGAAGGAGCAAGACGGAGACTATATCTTTCTGACAGACAGCTTCCCGTGGATGAGAAGTTAATGACACATATGTCAGAAATTTTCGGCTATACATATGAGCATGAAAATCTAAAGGATCTGTACACGAAGACTACGGTATCTGAGCTAAAAAAGGCGGGACAGGAGGAAACGGATTTCGCGTTTCATCTGTACGAGGAGGAACAGGTGATTCCCTACATTCCCAGATTCATGCAGGGGGAAGAGGCTTTGGGCGGCGCCGGAAGAGGCAGCGCCTTCCATAAGGTAATGGAGCTTATGGATTTTGCAGGCGGAGAAGTGAAGATGTCTGTGAAAGAACAGATTGAAGAGATACAAAGGCAAGGGCTTCTTAGCAAGGATTATGCCGGAGCGGTCTCCGTTACGGCTATCGAGGAATTCATGAATACCAGTCTGGCTGCGCGTATGGCAGAGGCGGAAAAACACGGCTGTCTTCACAGAGAACAGCCCTTTGTACTGGGCCTTCCGGCAAGTGAACTGAACGAAAAATTTCCGTCGGAGGAGCTGGTGCTCATTCAGGGAATCATCGACGTCTATTTCGAAGAGGACGGAGATCTAGTGGTGGCCGATTATAAGACGGATAAGGTGAATGTGCCGGAGGAGCTCGTCAAAAGGTACGAGAAACAGCTGGACTATTACACAAAAGCATTGGAGCAGCTCACAGGAAAGCGGGTAAAGGAAAAAATTATATATTCATTTGGACTTAGGAAAGAAATTATGATATGATAAAGCGTGGACTTAATTAGGAAGTCCGGAAAAGTTGATATATAACGAGTGAGGAGGAAGAAAGCATGAAGACAAGTTTTGGTGTAAAAGAAGTGGTTGCAGTCGGTATTGGAGCAGCATTATTTGTCGCTTTGACTCAGGTGCAGATTCCGCTTGGAATTCCGAATACATATTTGCAGCCGAGAGCTGCTCTTCTGGCATTTCTGGCGGCGGTGTTCGGGCCTATAGTAGGTGCGGCGGTAGGTCTTATCGGGCATGCTGTGGGAGATATGTTCTTCTACGGAAGCGCATGGTGGAGCTGGGTATTTCCCGAGGCAGTATTCGGAATTATCGTAGGTGTGTTCGCGAAGAAGTATGCGATTAAAGAGGGTGGATTCGGTAAAAAAGAAATTATCCATTTCAACGTGGTACAGGTTATAGCCAACGCAGCAGCGTGGATTCTGGTAGCCCCCTTCTTGGATATTATTATTTACAAGGAGCCGGCAAATAAAGTATTTTTGCAAGGTGTGGCAGCATGGCTCGGCAACGTGGTAATTATCGCGATTCTTGGTACGCTGCTGGCTGTGGGATATTCGAAGATCGGCGCAAAGTCCTCCAGCTTAACGAAAGAGGACTAGATGAAAAATGACACCGATTATCGAATTTAAGGATTATACATTTAAATATCGATCACAGGTAGAACCTACTCTCCGGGATATCAATTTAAAGATTTATCCCGGAGAAAAGGTCTTGATTGTGGGACCATCCGGTTCGGGCAAATCGACGATTGTCCACTGCATCAACGGCTTGGTTCCATTTTCATTTGCCGGCGATATCACGGGCACGCTGAGCGTCAAGGGGGAAGATCCTGCGAAGCTGGGCGTATTTGGGATGTCCAAAATTGCAGGGACCGTATTGCAGGATACCAACGGACAGTTTGTCGGCCTGACGGTAGCCGAGGATATCGCATTCGCATTGGAGAACGATATGGTGCCTCAGGAGGAGATGTTTAAGCGGGTAGAAGAGGCAGCGCAGGTGGTGGATGTGGAGTCGCTGCTCACCCATGCACCGTGGGAGCTGTCAGGCGGACAGAAGCAGAGGGTTTCCATGGCAGGGGTCATGGTGGATGACGTAGAGATACTGCTGTTCGACGAACCTCTTGCCAATCTTGATCCGGCGACGGGAAAAAGAGCCATCGATCTGATCGACCGAATCAGCAGGGAGAGAAATGCAACGATTTTAATTATCGAGCATCGGCTGGAGGATGTTCTGTACCGCGATGCGGACAGAATCGTGATAGTAGGAGACGGCCGTATTGTGGCGGATTTGAAGCCTGATGAGCTGCTTTCCAGGGATATTCTCATGGAACAGGGAATCAGAGAGCCGCTTTATATTGCGGCGATGAAGCATGCGGGCTGTAAGATCACACAGGAAAGCAGGCCCCAGCATATAGAGACCATGGTTTTAGACGCTTATAAGGAGCGGGTAAAGGAGTGGTTTCGCACATCGGAGTATGAAAAGGGAAAAAGAGCGGAAGAAAGTGTGCTGACAGTTAAGGATTTGTACTTTTCCTATATTGAGGGAAAGCAGGTATTGCAGCACGTTCATTTCGATATACATAAAGGGGAAATGGTAAGCATCGTGGGAAAGAACGGCGCGGGGAAATCCACGCTTGCGGGGATCATCTGCGGATTCATGAAACCCACGAGAGGAAGCATTCTTTTAAACGGTCAGGATATGGAAGGCCTGTCGGTAAAGGAACGCGGGGAGAAGATCGGACTGGTAATGCAAAGCCCCGGTCAGATGATATCCAAGCCGATGATTTATGATGAGGTGGCACTGGGGCTTACGGTGCGGGGAGTGCCGGAGGAAGAAGTAAAGGAGAGGGTATACCGCACGTTAAAAATATGCGGACTGTATCCGTTTCGCAACTGGCCGATATCAGCGCTCAGCTACGGACAGAAGAAGAGAGTGACCATCGCTTCTATTCTTGTTATGAACCCGGAGGTCATCATTTTAGACGAGCCTACGGCGGGTCAGGACTACAGACATTATACGGAAATCATGGAATTTCTCAAGGAAATTAACAAAAGCTACGGCATCACGATTATAATGATCACTCATGACATGCACTTGATGCTGGAATATACGGATAGAGCTATTGTGATTGCGGACGGTCACCTTCTCGCGGACGACACTCCTGCCAATGTGCTTACGGACGAGGGGATAGCGGATAGAGCGTATCTCAAAAAGACTTCTCTCTACGACCTTGCCATAAGGTGCGGCGTGCAGAATACTTCCGAATTCGCAGAACGTTTTATCCATTACGAAAGAGCTATGCGGGAAGGGGATAAATAGTTATGGCCAGAATATTGACCTATGAAGAAAAGGATACATGGATTCATAGACTTTCCGGCGTTACCAAGCTTATATTCTTTCTTCTGTGGACGATGGCAAGCATGCTGTCCTATGATACGAGGGTACTATTGGCAATGGTGTTTGGAAGTCTGATTATTTATAAAATGTCTAAGATTCAGTGGAGGCAGGTAGGCACGGTTTTTATGTTCATCTTATTTTTTCTCATCTTCAATTTGCTTGCTATTTTCGTATTTTCGCCTTATGAAGGAGTAAATATTTACGGCAGCAGGACGGATATTGTTCACATGTTCGGAAACTATTATCTGACAAAGGAGCAGCTTTTTTATGAATTCAATGTAATGATAAAATATGTTACGATCGTGCCGGCGGTATTTATGTTTATCATTACTACTAATCCCAGCGAATTCGCAGCTTCCTTAAACCGTATTGGAGTCAGTTATAACGTGAGCTATGCGGTGGCTATTACCCTTCGGTACATACCCGATGTCCAGGACGACTTTACACAGATAAAGCATGCGCAGGAGGCGAGGGGCATAGAGATGTCAGGAAAGGCATCCTTCTTCGGCCGGATTAAGAATGTTGCCTCCATTATATTTCCCCTTATCTTTACCAGTATGGAACGTATCGATGTGGTGAGCAATGCCATGGAGCTGCGCGGTTTCGGAAAGCATAAGAAACGTACGTGGTATGCGGGGAAAAAGTTAAAAAGAGCTGATTATATCGTAATCGGTGTCACTGTGGTCATCGCAGCAGCGGCACTTATCATTACTTTTCACGATGGGAACCGTTTTTATAATCCCTTCGTGAAATAGAAAGGTTATTTAGAAAATTGTATTTTGGAACAGGAGATGAAGTATTGGAAAATGTAGGAATTATATTGGAAGGAGGAGCCATGCGCAGCATGTTTTGTGCGGGTGTGCTGGATTTTTTTCTGGACAATGATATACAGATTCCCAATGTGATGGCGGTATCGGCTGGCGCGTACGCCGGTATGAATTATGTGTCGGGACAGAGAGGGCGCGCGGTGAAAGCTATTATCGAGCCGATGGAGAGAGAGAAGTATCTTGGATTTTCTACCTTTTTTAAAAAAGGTACTTTTTTTGATATGGATTTATTGTTCGATGAGATTCCGAAACGGAGAGTGCCCTTTGATTTTGAGGCGTTTACTGCTTCTGCAAAGAGATTTATTACCAGTACGGTAAATTGTGTGACGGGAGAATCCGTTTATCATGAGAAATTCGTTGATGAGGACGATTTCCTGAAAATATGCAGGGCGGCAAACTCGCTGCCGTTTATCGGGAAAGTGACCCATATTGATGGGATTCCTATGTTAGACGGCGGTATGGCGGATGCGATCCCGATTGGGAAGGCGTTAGAAGAGGGATGGAAGAAGGTGATCGTAGTCGTCACGAGGAATACGAAATATCGTAAAAAGCAGAGATATTTCTACCTTGCCATGATCAGGCTTTTGTATCATAAATACCCCAAATTCGTTAATCTGGTGGCCGGAAGAGCAGCCAGATACAATCAATCCCTCGATATGCTGGAGCATATGGAAAAGGAAGGGAGGGCTTTTGTGCTGCGTCCCGCTGACGGTATCTATCTGATTAACAATGAAACAGATGCATCGCGGCTTAAGGAATATTATAGGCATGGGTATGAGGTGGCGGAGGAAAAGAAGACGGAATTGAAAGCTTTTCTGGCTGAGTAAGATCGTAATCCGGGAGATGATTTCTGATTCGTGAAGCAAATGTAAATGCAAAAAGTTTGCATTGCAGAACATCATGCGTTACTGAGAACGGAGTAAACAGTAACAGATTATGAAAAGGGCTTGACAAAGATATTGGTATGTCGTATATTGTATACAAATTAAATAAATCGCTAGGGGAGCAATAGCTGAGACTGAATCGAGTCTGTAAGACGGATTCTAACCCTCATAACCTGAACCGGATAATACCGGCGTAGGAAAGCACTTTTTTTGTAAATACGAGTGTTGTTTTTTTGTATTCGCAAAAAAAAGATTTGAGCCCCTCCATGTGATTTAAAAATTACAAGGGAGGTTTTTTTATGTCATTTTTTGCAAAGGAAGTAGTGGATCAAGAGTGGGGAAATTATTTCGAACTCACAGGGGCAGGCTATGGAGTGCTGGTAGCCATTATGCTGGCAATTCTGCTGGTGGCTTGTTTTATTTCAGGTAAGGATGGAAACAAAAGGTTCAGTACGAGGCAGTTGGTGTTTTCAGCTATGGCTATGGCACTGGCTATGGTAACGTCGATGCTTAAGGTAGTAGATATGCCTATGGGAGGTTCGGTTACTTTCTTCAGCATGCTGTTCATCTGCCTGATTGGCTACTGGTTCGGCCTTCGGGGAGGACTGATGGCAGCTATCGCATATGGTTTTTTACAGCTTATTGTAGATCCGTATATTATTAGTATTCCTCAGATGCTGACCGATTATATTTTTGCTTTTGGGGCGCTGGGGCTTTCTGGAGTCTTTTCCAATGCGAAGCATGGATTGATAAAGGGATATTTACTGGGTGTGCTTGGGCGGTATTTCTTTGCCTTTTTGTCGGGGATGATATTCTTTGGAAGTTATGCTTCGGCTTATAATATGGCAGCGCCGGTTTATTCGTTAGTGTATAATGGAGCTTATATTGGATTGGAGACGTTGTTTACGTTGGTGCTCATTGCTATTCCGCCGGTTAATAAGGGACTTGCCAGAGTGAAGGTGATGGCGGTTGGGGATGGTTCATAAGGATTTGTGAGAATTTTACGTTTTCCTTAGATATGGTAGATTTCATTAAGTAAAATCATACGCATACTGACGGATTTAAAACGAAACAACAGAAGAAAGTCTGTAATATCAAAGAGCAGGGAATCTGAAAACTGAACTGCTCCCCGTCAAGTAGACAATTAAAAAAATAAAAACTTTTCTGCCAGTAGGTAATGCCTGCTGGCAGTTTTTTACGCCGCCTGTAAGTATATTTCGTATTTTTCCATAGGGGTTAAAACGCCTAAGTTTCTTTGTAACCGTTTTGTATTATAATACTTCATATAATCAGTAATCATTTTCACTAATTCTTCTCTGCTGGTAAATCTTTTTCCATAATAACGCTCCCTTTTAATAATTCCCCAAAAGCCTTCCATCGGTCCATTATCAATGCACTTAGCCACTCTTGACATGCTTTGAGTCATCCCTGCCGCTTCCAGCTTTGCGTGAAATGTCCGGTTGGTATACTGAAATCCTCTATCACTATGAAACAGGGGCTGTGCCTCTGGATTGGCTTTTACAGCTGCATCAAAAGTATCAAAAACCAATGCATTATTATTTATCTCATTTATAATGTACGATACAATACGTCTGTCATACAGATCAAGGATCGCACTTAAATAAATTTTCCGTTTTTCAATTCCGATATAATAATGGAATTCCGTTACATCAGTCAGCCATTTCTCATTTGGTTTTTCTGCTGTAAACTCACGGTTCAGGATATTCCCGGCTATATACTGGGGATTTTTGGCCTGTCGTGTGCATCCATTGTTGGAATACTTAATGGTTGATTTGATACCTTGTTTGCGACATATGCGTAAAACACGTTTATCATTTACATCTATACCATGGTATCGCTCGAGCTCATCTCTAATACGGCGATATCCTTTATCAGGTGATTCCGTATGTATTCTTTCTATCTCACTAGCGATACGTTTATTGAGCATTTCATTTTCAGGTTCTTCTCTACGAAGCCACTTATAGTACGCTGCCCGTGATACGTCTGCAAACTTACACAGTGAACGTATCGGATAATGATGGATTTCATGCTCCTCTTTTATTGCCTGATAGATATACTCATGGCGAACCAGGCTTAGCCCCGCCTCCTCTCTATTTCCCCGAGTTTTTTTAAGAAAGATGCCTCCATTTCAGCACGCTCTTTTTCTGCCCTTAAAATCTTTACTTCAGCCCGTAATTGCTCCAATTCGCTCATATCATCCGGATCTTTCCGTTTTCCACGCTTATCCCGCAACGCTTCCACTCCACCAGATTCGTATTTAACGGTATAATTGCGCACCTGTTGATAAGAAACCAGATATTTTTCAGCGGTTTGGGTATAATTATGTTCATGCGAAATACAATACTCTACGATTTCGACTCTTTCATCAAATGCTGTTTTTCTGCCTTTGGTCATGATCGGACATCCTCCTGTTCCAGAAGCCTTTAGCTTCTCATGACCATTATACTTCAAAATCCAGTTCCGTAGTTGAGTAGAAGAACGAATTCCGTACTTCCTACAGATAGAAGCGTAGGAATCATTCCCATTCAGGTAATCCAGTACGGCTTTTTCTTTGATATCTGAAGAATAGGCAGTATTTTGGGAAGTAGTAATTAATCCTTTTTCTCCTAATGACTGATACAATGAAATCCACTCAAGAACACGTGTGTTATGAATTCCTAATAATTTTGCCTCGTGATTTGCAGATGTTTTTCCATCCAAGCACCTCTGAACAATATCTATTTTGACTTCAAAGGAAAACTTTGCTTTTCTGCCCATAAAATATGCTCCCTTCTAAGTGACAAGCTTTTATTATTTCACTTGTCTACCTAGAAGGGAGCATATCA
>JAEYJO010000015.1 GCA_023408815.1 Bacillota bacterium
CATCCATATATCCATGATTTTAGGCCATGGGGAATGCCATAGACTATGAAAGCTTAGCTATGAAAAAAGAAAGAATAAGAAAAACCGAGTTAACAAGAGAAAAACAAAGATTAATATGGGAGGTATTTTGTGTATAAAATCGGAGAGTTTTCTAAAATTACAGGGCTGACAATTAAAGCGTTACGGTATTATGATGAACAAGAAATTTTAACACCATCAATAAGACATGAAAATAGTTACCGTATCTATAACGAGCAGGATTTTGAAAAAGCAGGCATAATAAAGTTATTGCGTTCATTTGAATTTTCTATAGCAGAGATAAAAGACGTATTAAGCGTTTGTAATGATGGCGATGATTTACATTTTGTATTGCGTGAAAAGCAGGAAATGATTAAGCAAAATATAGCAAGCGAAAAGAAACGGATTAAGGAATTAGAAAAATATCTTTCACCTGCGAACAAAGTTCTATTTGCTCATACTTATGAAATATCTGTAAAAGAAATTGCAGAGATCAATGTTGCTTCTCTGCGATTTAAAGGGCAATATAGTGATTTAGATAAATATGTTCCAATCCTATATCAAGCTGTAAAAGGGTTAAATGTCGGACAACATTTCAATATTTACTATGATGAAGAATGCACAGAAGAAGCCGACATAGAATTGTGCGTCCCCATAAAGCATTCTATATCAAGCACAAATAGCGAAGTAAAACAAAAAAGATTGCCTGCCCTAAAAGCCTTATCCACTGTTCATATCGGAGCTTATGAGCATTTGAAATATGCATATAAAGCTTTATTTGATTATGCTGTGTCGCACGATTTAAAGCTTTTAACACCATCAAGAGAAATATATACACAGAGTCCGGGAATGTTATTTAAAGGGAACCCAGACAACTACAAAACCGAAATTTTGATACCCTTTTCAATCATTGAAAGTGAGGAGAAAAATGAAAAAAATAATTGATAATTTTCAAGCACTTGGCGGAAAACACTGCATCACTAATTCGCTAAGGCAAGTTTTCAATTTTTATGGACATCCTTTATCAGAAGAAATGTTATTTGGACTTGGCGAGGGATTAGATTTTACTTACATAAATTTGGCTCATTCACCAATGGTAAGTGGACGCTCAAAAGTCTTAGAATTGGAAAATGTTTTATCCAATCATTTGGGAGTGAAAATAAAATGCAAGAAAGGCAATGACAATAATAAAATTTTTGAAACAACTAAAAGTATGATAGATAATAACCACCCTGTTTTGGTTTATGTAGATATGCCGTATCTTCCTTATTTGTCTATGGACGATAGCGGTCATTTTGGTGGTCATGCTATTGTCCTGTTTGGTTATGATGATGAACAGAGCTGCTTTTATGTTAGTGACCGTGATAATTCTGATTTTCCGATTAGGACACCGAAAGGGACGATTGCAGAGAATTATCACTTAGTAAGTTATACGCAAATGGGAATGGCACGGGCAAGTTCTTTTCGCCCTTTTCCTGCAAACAATAAGTATATTGCATTTGATTTTACAAACTTTCATGGCATAGACAACATTAGTCTAATCAAAGCTATATTAGCTGTTTGCAATAAAATGTTAAGACCTGCTGCCAAACTAAAAGGGATTTACGGAATTGAAAAATTTTCAAAAGAAATATGCAAGTGGGCTTCTTATGATACCACAAAACTTAACATAGCGGGAATAACAAATTACTTTCAAATAAGTGCAGACGGCGGTACTGGCGGTGGAATTTTCCGAAAAATGTATGGTGACTTTTTGATTGAAGCTGCCGACTTACTAAAACACGATGACATTCGAGTAATTGGATTGCAATTTATCGACCTTGCCAACAATTGGGATAATATTGCAAGAGATATGTGGGAATTATCTCAAAGCGGACAAAAAAACCTTTTAAATCAAATGTCTAAGGAAATAACGGAGTTGCACGATGCGGAATATGCTCTGCTTTCAAAATTAGAGCATATATGTACTATGCGCTTACAGGAGCTACAATGAATAATACTTCTGAACCTATATTAAGCAAGAGATTAAAATGCTTATCCTGTTCTACAAGGCGTGAGATATTGCTGCTTATAAAGAGAAATGCTATGCCTATCCGTAATATTGCAACATCAATTAGCATGACACAAAATACGGTTAAACGCCATATTAAAATTTTAAATGATTGTGAATTGCTATCCTTAAATAAAAGAGGGAATACCATTATATATTCTGCTAACATTGAAAGTCTATGCGATACGATTGGCACATTATCATGTATCTTTAGCGAAACAAATTAATTAAAAGTGTCTGCCACAACAATGGTAATTTTAAAAAACCGTTGTTGTGGCGCAGGGTTTTCATGCCCCTAAACAAAGTAGTGTAGCCTAACGGCGGTTTTGAAATCAATCAAAGCCGCCGTTTTTCTTTTTTCAAAAGTAAGACATGGTGGGTGTGATAAAGTCACTTTTTTTTAAGGATACGGCGGTATCTAAGGAGGTATCGCTGTGTTTTCTTTTGCTCAAATGCTTGGCAATTTATCAAAAAAGCTGTACTCCTTTATGGGATGACTATGGACAGCAACACGAAATTAAAAACTACATAATACGAAATATACATTGTTATGCCCGATTGAAATCTTATGAATTTCAGTCGGGCATTTTTGCGTATATTGACCCTCGATGCCGTTCTCCACCTCTGTCCTTTCGATTTCAGCAAACCCAAAATCGAAAGGATGGTACAACCATGAAAATTATAAATCTGAAAGATTACTATGACCACATAGGCATAGATACCTATATTGATGTTCCCGATGAGGTGTTTAACATCTTTGAAGAACATCGCAAAACCGAACAAGCCTACCAAAGTAGAATACGCTATCACAAAGCCTATTATTCTCTTGACCGTGGTGACGGTATCGAACATAGTACCTTGTTTGTCGCTCTCTCCCCCGATGAGATTTACGAACGCAAGCTAACAAATGAGCAGCTCCATGCTGCTATTGCCGCCTTGCCCGATAAGCAGGCAAAACGAATTTATGCTCACTACTTTTTGGGAATGAGCAAAGTGGCTATTGCCAAAGCTGAAGGAGTTAGCAAGGCAACCATAGGACAATTCATCAAGGGTGCTTTAAAGAGCATCAAGCATTTTCTGAAAAAATATTATTAAACATATTTACTTTGTGGCTCTTTTTCTAAAGGTATATGAGAGGAAGTTTTTTCTCTCGTATCAAACAAAAAATTGTTCTTTGACAACTGAATATACGATATTTTGAGTACATTACTTATGTGAGCCGAAAAGCAAAGCGACTTAACAGACATCGCCAAGACAGCGGTATGGGGAGGTGATTGGAATACCACCCGAGCGATAAAATGGACTGTGACCCTCCGTCTTGATGGATTGTATGATATTATCGTTGAACTGGAAGAAAAGATTGAAGATGTCAAGCTCCGCCGTAAAGCCGTAGAGCAAGATGCCATTACTTTAGAGAATATATACACCCTGTTGGCAAACTTTGAAAAGGTGTATGACAAAATCAGCGATGAAGAAAGAAAATCCCTAATTTCTTCGTTAATCAAAGAAATAGAGATTTTCCCATGTGATGACTCAGAACTGCCCCTAAAGTCTATTTTATTCAATTTTCCGGTTTATAAGGACGGTGGAGATGTTTACGAATTTTTGTGGGACAAAAGTACGCACGTCTCAACATGCACCGTCCCTCCAAACTGATCCACCGCTCTCCCCCTCACAATTTCATATCCTCCGTCACACAGCACCTTCAGGTCCCGGGCCAGAGTGGCGGAATCGCAGCTCACATAGACGATGCGCTGCGGCTGCATCTTCAGCATCGTATTGAGGCAGGCTTCGTCGCAGCCCTTTCTCGGAGGATCGACCACGATGACATCGGCGTGGATTCCTTCCTGTTCATATTTATCGGGAAGCACCTCTTCCGCTTTCCCCGCAAAGAATTCCACATTTGTGATTCCGTTAAATTCTGCATTCTTTCTGGCATCCTCGATTGCCTGAGGCACTATTTCCACTCCGCAGACCCGCTTTGCACTTCCGGCGAGAAACAGCGAAATTGTTCCAATACCACAGTATAAGTCCCATACGGTCTCCTTACCGGTAAGTCCGGCATATTCAAGCGCGAGACTGTAAAGCTTCTCTGTCTGCAGCGGATTCACCTGATAAAAAGATAAAGGCGATATATGAAAAGAAATCGCTTTATCCGTCAGGGAGAAATCAGAAGTATCTCTCACGTGAATCGTGTCGGTTATGGTATCCTTCCCCCATATGGTGCGCACTTCTTTTCCCATGATCACATTGGTGCGCTCCGTATTGATACTTACCGACACGCTTGTCATTCCCGGAGTCTCCCGCAGCAATTCGATCAGCCGGTCTTTTGCCGGAAGTGGTTTCAGCGTATTGGTTACAAGGCACACCATGATTTCTCCGCTCGCAAATCCCTTGCGGATTAAAATGTGCCTTACGATTCCTTTTCCTGTCTTCTCATCATAAGCTGTTATGCTGCTTTCCCTCATGTATCGAAGAACCGCCTCCAATATTTGCCGGTTCTCCTTCACCCCAAGAGCACAGTCCGTATTAGCAATAATATCGTGTGTCCTTCCTGCATAAAACCCCGTAATCAAATTCCCGTCTTTATCCGTTCCTACCGGAAACTGAGCCTTGTTCCTATAATGATATGGATTCTCCATACCGACGATAGGCTCCATGATGCGGTCCACAAGTTCCTTATCAAAGCCGCCGATTCTTATGAGGTTGTTTCTCACCTTGTTCTGCTTGTATTCGAGCTGCGCTTCATAACTCATGGCCTGAAGCTGGCAGCCGCCGCACTGCTTATGGTACTTGCAGACCGGTGTAACGCGGGATACAGAAGGCTCCGTTACCTTCTCCAGCTTAGCATACGCGTAGTTTTTCTTCGCTTTCATGATCTTACAGATTACCACATCTCCGATAACCGCATCCTTAATAAAAAGGGTATAGCCGTCAACCTTACCTATACCCTCTCCATCGCTGCCCATATCTTCAATTGTCACCGTAAGAATGTCATTCTTTTTATATTCCATTCCATTCTCCATGTACGATTTTCACTGTTTCTAGTCCAGCTTAGTTCCTCTTAGATTGGATTCGAACAGCCTGTTATAACCAAGCCATCCCGTTTCCGCCGTGCCGTTCAGAATCTCAGTGAAGGTCTGTATTTTAGCGTCCGTATTGTCCGCAAAATTTAAAGCCACCGCCTCGATGATTGCAGGCTTCTTCGGGGAGCCGAATTCATATTCGCCATGATGAGACAAAATACAATGCTTTATTTCCGCCGCCAGAAGTGGAGGGAATCCATCAATCTTCCTTATTTTTTCTCCGATCATTTCCGTTCCCATAACAATATGACCGAGAAATTGTCCGTCCTCCGTATAATCATTTTCAGGAAACAGGGATAGCTCCTTCGTTTTCCCGATATCATGGCAGATGGCCGCGCTAATGAGCAGATCCTTCTTCAAAACGGGGTACGCTTTGCAATAATAATCACACAGCTTGGTCACTCCAAGCGTATGCTCGAGCAACCCCCCTACGAAGCCGTGGTGCACTGTTTTGGCCGCCGAAGACTGCTTAAAGGCCTTAATAAAATCCGTATCGTCCACGAAAAATGCTTCCATCAGTCTTTTCAAATACTTATTTTCAATGGCTTTTATGTATCCCAAAAGCTCCATAAACATTTCATCAATGTTCTTACTGCTTACCGGAAGATAATCGGCAGGATCGAATTCACCCTCCTGACATTTTCTGATGCGCTTCACATTGATCTGCAAAGCTCCCTGAAAGCTCGTTACGTCTCCGTACACCTCGATATAATCCAGTGTGTCAAAATCGCCGATCCCCGGATTATTGGGATCCCATATTTTGGCATCTACCGTACCCGTCTTGTCCTGCAAAATCACATTATCATAAGACTTTCCGTTCTTTGTAACCGCAGACTGCTTGAATTTACACAAATAAATGTCGAAAACTCTGTCCCCTTCATTATAATCTTTTAAATACTTCATACTAATTCCTATTCCTTTATTTATTCTAATTTCCCTAACGTAACATCCACTTCCATCTGCGTATATTCCTCCGGCCCCTGCCTCATCAAAGTGATAGTAACGCTTTCATTCGGCTGCAATTCGATCATGGCGCCTACCAGATCACCAAAGGTCTTAATTTCTTTTTCTCCTATTGCCGTTATAATATCGCCGCTTTGTATCCCCGCTGCCATAGCAGGTGAATCCAGTTCTATTTCCGTAATATAAGCACCGTACGGTACGCCCAGTCTCTCATTAGCATCGATTGTCACATCGGTACCGTAGGTTCCAAGATACGCCTGCTCTTTTTCATTGCTCATTTTTTCGATTTTTCTGCGGAGCTCTGTAATTCCTATCGCCGACACGAGATTTTTCATGTCCTCGCTGTTATGGGTGTTGTCAATGATTCCTAACACCTGCCCGCTTAAGTTAACGAGTACACCCGAAGCATCCCCGCTCCCATAAATATCCGTTGTTATAACTTTATAATATGAATCTATCATATTCAAAGTCGTATTGTTGGAGGTAACAATTCCATAACAAACGGAATCGCTGGTTCCCAGTGGACTTCCTACCGCAATTACCGGCTTTCCGACGATTGCGCTGTTACTGGAACTTCCCGTCAGATTAGCAAGAACGATACCCTCCAGCGTCTCTTTATTCACATCGCTTTCCGCCACAGAAATGACAGCAAGCTTCGTATTGCTGTCCCTCAGCTTAAGCTGGGCCTGAACCTGTTCTCCGCTGCCGAAGGTGACCATGATCGTCTCCGCATCCTCCAGGTTCTCATAATTAACAAGGATGAATATTTCCTTTCCCTGATACGCCACAATAATGCCGGACGTCTGGTCTTTGCTCTCATATGGGTCGTTAAACCAATCTAGGTTAGATACGGAGCCGGTAACGGTGACGACAGACTTCGCCGCTTCCCTGGCAGCCGCAGCCAAACCGTTATACATAGCCAAATAGTCATCCACATCCAAGCTGATATTGTCCAAGACCTGAGCAATCTGCTCATCCTGAAGCTTTACTTCCGCAGGCGGCTCCTCCTGCACCATCTCGGAATCGTCCACGATCATATCTTCAGGAAGCATCTCCTCCGTTTCTGCCGGAAGTTCGATCGGTGCCGGTTCTTCCTCCGGATAGAGCCAATTGCTGAGTACCGGTTCCAAAATCAGGAACGTAAGGCAGGCCACCAGCGCAAATATTACCGCCATCGCCGCCGTTATCATCGTTCTCCGAAGAAGCTTCTTTTTATCTATCGGCCTCTGCTTTATCTTTTCCGTTATAAAATCGGAATCCGGGATATTAACGCCATTTTCCTGTTCTGTTTCTTTATTTTGTTCCATCTCAGTAATCATACCTTTCCATTTTCATGTGCAGGTTATTGTAACATCCATAAGTATATCTTGTTTTAAGGTTAAAGTAAAGTTACTGTTTCCCCTCTTCGCTGATAGTAATTTTATCTCTCCTATGATATACTAAATAATAATTATCAATCAGGAAAAAGAAAAGGATCATATGAACGAGAAGGTATTACGAACATTAGAATATAACAAAATCATAAATATGCTGGAGGAAAAAGCATCATCCGATTTGGGACGGAGGCTATGTCACGATTTATGCCCTTTTATCGATTTGGATACGATCAACGAAGCACAGAGACAGACCTCGGACGCTTTATCCCGTTTATTTAAGAAAGGCTCCACCTCTTTTGGCGGCAATAAGGATCTGGGCTATACCTTGAAATCTCTCAGCATCGGGAGCGCTTTATCCACTACAGAATTGTTGAAAATTGCCGGTTTGCTGGAAAACGTCAACCGTATCAAAGCCTACGGGCGAAGCGAACGGGATGATGACTTCAAGGATTCTCTGGATGAGTTTTTCGAAGGCTTAGAGCCTTTGACTCCGCTTGCGGGCGAGATCCGGCGATGTATTCTCTCGGAGGAAGAAATCAGCGATGATGCCAGCCCTGCCTTAAAGCACATTCGAAGAAGCATGATGCTTACCGGAGATAAAATCCATTCCCAGCTTAATGCCATGGTAAACGGTTCTTACCGTACCTACCTTCAGGACGCTGTAATCACAATGCGTAACAACCGCTATTGTATTCCCGTAAAGGTAGAGCATAAGGGACAGGTTCCCGGTATGATTCACGATCAATCCTCTACCGGTTCCACTTTATTTATCGAACCCGCCGCCATCGTGAACCTGAATAATCAATTAAAGGAACTGGAGCTGAAGGAGCAGGAGGAAATCGAAATCATTCTGGCAAACCTAAGCGTACAAGCCTCCGAGCATATGGAAGCGCTCTCTCAGAATCAGAAGATCATGACTACCCTCGATTTCGTCTTTGCCAAGGCATCCCTCGCCATGGAGCTGAATGCCACCGCTCCCATATTCAATAACAACCGTTATATAAATATCCGTAAAGGTCGTCATCCTCTTCTCGATAAGAAAAAGGTAGTCCCTATCGATATTTATCTCGGTAAAGATTTCGATTTGCTGATTATTACGGGGCCAAATACCGGCGGCAAGACTGTTTCCTTAAAAACCGTCGGACTCTTTACTCTCATGGGACAGGCCGGACTTCACATACCTGCCCTGGACCGCTCGGAGCTTTCTATTTTTACTGAAGTCTATGCAGACATCGGGGATGAACAGAGTATCGAGCAGAACCTGAGTACCTTTTCCTCTCATATGACGAGTATCGTCTCCATACTGAAAAATGCAGACGAGAGGTCCCTCTGTCTGTTCGACGAGCTCGGTGCAGGAACGGACCCTACGGAAGGCGCCGCTCTCGCCATCGCCATATTGGACCACCTTCATAAGAAGCAAATACGTACCATGGCTACCACTCATTACAGCGAAATAAAAGTATATGCTCTTTCTACTCCAAACGTTGAAAATGCCTGCTGCGAATTCGACATCAATACGCTGCAGCCCACCTATCGTTTACTGATTGGCATTCCGGGTAAAAGCAATGCCTTTGCTATTTCCTCGAAGCTGGGACTTCCCGATTATATTATTGAAGCCGCCAAGGAGCAGATCAGTCAGGAAAACGAAAGCTTTGAGGACTTGATTTCCGGCTTGGAGAACAGTCGTATCACCATAGAAAAAGAACGTCTTGAAATTGCCTCTTATAAGGACGAGATTAAAAATCTCAAGGAGCAGCTAAAGTCCAAGCAGGAGAAAATAGACGAGACCAGAGAGAGAATCCTGCGTGAGGCCAATGAGAGGGCCAGAGACATTTTGCAGGAAGCGAAGAATGTCGCCGACGAAACGATCCGTGTCTTCCAGAAAGCCGGACCGGATGCGTCGATGAAGGATTTGGAGAAATCCAGGGATAAGGTGCGGGATAAGATTTCCCAGAAGAATGACAAGCTCGCTTTAAAGTCCGCTCAGCCGCAGAAAAAGCAATTGAAACCGGAACAGCTTAAGCTGGGTGACGGCGTGAAGATTCTATCCATGGGTCTGAAGGGAACAGTGAGCTCTCTGCCCGATCATAAGGGGAATCTTTTCGTACAATGCGGCATCATGCGTTCGATGGTAAACATCAAGGATTTGATCCTCTTCGATGACGAGCCCGTATCTTCTAAAGTTTTACAGCGTTCCGGCAGCAGCAAAATAAAGATGTCTAAGTCCTACCATATTTCGACGGAAATCAACCTGTTAGGCAAGACGGTGGACGAGGCTTTGGCAGAACTGGACAAATATCTGGACGACGCCTATCTGGCTCATCTTCCAAGCGTGCGCATCGTACACGGCAAGGGCACAGGGGCTCTGCGAAACGCCGTGCAGAAGCACTTGAAGAAGACAAAATATGTGGAATCTTATCGATTGGGCGAATTCGGCGAAGGAGACGCGGGCGTTACCATTGCAACTTTTAAATCATAAGCTGCGGCATTTTTCATATGCCGGCTATCATTAAAATACCGGGAGGGTAATTACAATGGTTAATAAACAGAAAATTTTAATTGTAGATGATGACAATAACATAGCGGAGTTAATTGCCCTTTATCTTACAAAGGAATGCTTTGAGACGATGATCGTAAATGACGGGGAATCCGCACTTACAGCAGTAGACACCTTCAGTCCGAATCTAATTCTTCTGGACTTGATGCTTCCGGGTATCGATGGTTACCAGGTATGCCGCGAGGTGCGCGCCAAATCTTCGATTCCGATCATTATGCTGTCGGCCAAAGGCGAAATTTTCGACAAGGTTCTCGGTCTGGAGCTGGGCGCCGACGATTATATGGAAAAGCCCTTCGACTCCAAGGAATTAGTTGCGAGAGCTAAAGCGGTCCTTCGACGCTACAAGCCAGTAACGTCAGTTTCCGAGTCTTCCGATGTAAAAAGTGTGGAATATCCTAATCTCATCATCAATCAAACCAATTATTCCGTTATTTATATGGGAAATACGGTGGATATGCCTCCCAAGGAGCTGGAGCTTTTATATTTTCTCGCCTCTTCTCCTAATCATGTGTTCACCAGAGAACAGCTGTTGGATCAGATCTGGGGTTACGAATATATAGGCGATACAAGAACCGTAGACGTGCATATCAAGAGACTTCGGGAAAAAATAAAGGATCACGATACATGGCGCATTGCTACCATATGGGGCATCGGTTATAAATTCGAAGTAAAAATGTGAAAGGATAGCTGATAATTTTATGAGAAAGACTCTCTACTTGAAATTCGTCCTGGGATATATTATCTTCGGTTTTTTCGGCTTTATCGTGGTTGCCACCTTCGTCTCCAGCATGACCCTGGAGCACATTAAGCGGGAAAAGGCAGATTCCCTCTATAAAGAAGCCACCTTGATTGCCAACACCTATGCTTCGGATTTATATAACAGCGAGACTTCGCTGGACACGGTAAAGAGTCAGTTGGATGCTCTGGACACTTATCTGTCCGCCACTATTTGGATCATCAATCCTTCGGGCCGAATGATTCTCGATTCCTCCGCCCCCGTGGACGTGGCGAACGAGGTGGTTATCGAGAATTTCGATCCTACCGTTACGGCTGCTTCTTATTATACGGTGGGCACCTTCTTCAATACCTTCGATAACGATACCTTAAGCGTATTCGCTCCGATCACCTCTAATTTTAAGGTGAAGGGGTATGTCGTTATTCATATGCCTATGAGTTATATCCGGGCTTCCAGCGACAGCCTGCTGAATATTTCATATATTATGCTGGTCATTTTATTTTTACTGTCGCTCATCATCTTGATATTTTTTACTGAAATGGTCTATCTGCCGCTTCGGAAAATCACGGAAGCCACCGAACAATATGCCAGCGGAAATATGCACTATGAGTTTCAGGTGGACAGCGAGGATGAAATCGGCTATCTCGCGGCCACTCTTTCTTATATGGCCAGCGAAATCGCCCGTTCCGAGGATGACCAGAAGAAATTCGTGGCAAATGTGTCCCATGACTTCCGTTCTCCTCTGACCTCTATCAAGGGATACCTTGAGGCAATGCTGGATGGCACGATTCCTCCCGAAATGAATGAAAAATATTTAAATATTGTATTAAATGAAACGGATAGGCTGCACAAGCTCACAAATGGGCTGCTCGCCTTAAATAATCTGAATACGAAAGGGATGTTACTCGACAGAACCAACTTCGAGCTGAACCGCATTATTCGCAATACGGCCGCTTCCTTTGAAGGAACCTGCCGCAGCAAGACGATCGCTATCGAGCTGGTGCTTACCGGCGATACTATGTATGTCAATGCGGATATGGGTAAAATTCAACAAGTTCTGTATAATCTGCTGGATAACGCTATCAAATTCAGTCACCACGACTCCGTTATCAAGATTGAGACCAATATAAAAAATAACAAAGTATTTGTTTCCGTAAAGGACAGCGGTATCGGTATACCGAAAGAAGACGTGAAGTTAGTATGGGATCGTTTTTATAAATCGGATTCTTCCAGAGGAAAAGATAAAAAAGGCACCGGACTGGGGCTTTCCATAACAAAGGAAATCATCCATGCCCATGGAGAGCATATCAATGTCATAAGCACCCAGGGCGTCGGCTCTGAATTTATCTTTTCACTGGCGAAAACGGATGTTGACGATGAGGATTGACAGGCTGCTACGGAGTATTTGGCTCTTTCCAGTGCAGCTTGTGAAGCTCTCCCGTCAGCTTCATGCTTTCAAAATCATTCTGTCTAAGTGCTTCATAGAGCACGACGGCTACGGAATTCGCCAGATTCAGAGAGCGGATCTTATCGAGCATCGGGATGCGGATACAGGTTTCCTCATAATTCACCAGAATTTCCTCCGGTATGCCCGCGCTTTCTTTTCCGAACATAATATAGTCATTCTCTTCAAATGGAACGTCCGTGTATACATTCTTCGCTTTGGTCGTTGCCATCCATATTCTGGCTCCCGGATTCTTTTCTATGAATTCCTCAAAGTTCATATATCTTCTTACATCCAGATGTTCCCAGTAATCCATCCCTGCCCGCCTGATTTCTTTTTCATTCAATTTAAAGCCTAACGGCTCTATCAAATGCAGCGTAGCTCCCGTCGCCACACAGGTACGCCCTATATTCCCCGTATTCGCCGGAATCTCCGGCTGATGCAATACAATATTCATCTCTGATATCCTCCTGCCATTCTTCTAACATTCGCCTATTATATCACACTTTTCGTTACTGTTCACTCCGTTCGCAGCAACTTTCTACATCTTAATTTTCTTTTAAATAATCACCACATATCTGTTTTTTTGCAAAAAATAAAGTATACTCTAGATGAGGCTCTCCTCGGATCCATACGCGGAAAACTTTACATATCATAAGAATACTAGTGTGTTTTGGCTTACAGGCCATGAGGAAAGGAATGAATATCTATATGAAAAGAAATATAATTATCGCTGCAGCATTCTTCGCTGCCGGCATTTTAGGACTGACCGCTTGCGGAAATACATCCGATTCCACCGCAGCGGCTCCCGTTCATACCGTGGCAGAGGTCGCGGATGAGGCTGGCGCCGCCGCTGCAACTTCCGCTACTGCTCCCACTATTGCTCCCGCTACCCCTGCGGTCAGTGTTGCCGCCTTCGGCTCATCGGAAAACACCATTACAGTTAACAGCAATGAAAAGGTAACTGTCGTTCCGGATATTGCCCAAGTCGTATACGCTGTTCAGACACAGGCCAAGGATGCCGCCGAATGTCAGAACAAAAATGCAGAGGATGTGAATAAGGTAATAGAGCAGCTGAAGGAGCTGGGCGTTGCCGAATCTTCCATCCAAACCTCGGACTACTACATGTACCCGACCTACAATTACAACGGCAATACGCAGAAGATCACCGGCTATCAAGCTACGGCCACTTTGACGGTATCAGATTTGCCAATCGATAATCTCGGTAACATCCTGTCCCAGTCCGTAGACACGGGAATCAACAACATACAGTCTATCACCTACCAGTCAAGCAGCTACGATTCCGCCTATCAGGAGGCCTTGAAGCTTGCCGTAGGCTCTGCAAAGACAAAAGCGTCGGCCCTTGCAGAAGCCGGAGAATGTACTCTCGGCGGCGTTGCGAACATAGTAGAGAACAGCAATTACGGTGAAGCGCGCTACACAGATAACGCTCTTGCCTCCAAAATGAATGCTTCCATCGCTAAGGAAGAAATGCTTACCGACACCGGCCCAAATATCATGCCCGGCGAAGTGGATGTGGAAGTAAATATAACTGTGGAATACTTCATTCAGTAGATTCTCATTATAAAAAGAGGGATTTTCCTAAGTCATGAAATGACTCGAAGGATCCCTCTTTATTATAACATCATCTTTTTATACACTATCTTCCTTGTTCCTTACGAAGCTTATCCACAAAATCCTTCAGTCTTCCAATCGCAATCTTCAGATTCTCCAGTGAATATGCATATGAGATACGTACAAAGCCTTCTCCGCAGTCACCAAAGGCCGTACCCGGCACTACCGCTACCGTTTCCTCCTGCAGGAAACGGTTGGCGAATTCCTCGCATGTCATCCCGAATTCCCTGATGCTGGGAAATACATAAAATGCGCCGAAGGGCTCGAAGCATTCCAGCCCCATTTCCTTAAAGCTATACAACAGATAACGCCTTCTCTGATTGTATGCCTCTCTCATCTGAGCCACATCCTCATCTCCATTCTTAAGCGCTTCCACTGCAGCATACTGGCTGGTGGTAGGGGCGCACATAATGGCAAATTGATGGATTTTGATCATCTGCTCCATGATTTCCTTTGGCCCGCATGCATAGCCGAGTCTCCATCCCGTCATGGCATACGCTTTGGAAAAACCGTTGATCAGAATGGTCCTTTCCTTCATTCCCGGAAGGGATGCAATGGATATATGTTTTTCCTTATATGTTAGCTCTGCGTAGATTTCATCGGAAATAACGAAAAGATCCTTCTCTATCACGATCTTCGCAATTTTCTCCAAATCCTCTCTTTCCATGATCGCTCCCGTCGGATTGTTAGGGAAAGGCAGAATCAGTACTTTCGTTTTTTCCGTAATGGCCTCCAGAAGCGCCTCCGGCATCAGCCGGAACTCATTTTCAGCTTTCAGCTCAATAATGACCGGAACCGCATTTGCCAATATTGCACATGGCTCATAGGATACATAGCTGGGCTGGGGAATCAATACTTCCTCACCCCCGTCTATCATAGCGCGAAGCGCAATATCAATTGCCTCCGAGCCGCCTACCGTAACGATCACTTCGTTATTGTAATGGTAGTCGATGCCCTGACTCCGCTTTAGATAATTGCATATTTCTATTTTTAAATCTTTCAGCCCTGCATTGGAGGTATAGAAGGTTCGTCCTTTTTCGAGAGAATAAATGCCCTCATCCCGAATATGCCAGGGAGTATCGAAATCGGGCTCACCTACACCGAGGGAAATCGCGTCCTCCATCTCACTCACCACATCAAAAAACTTCCGGATGCCGGAGGGCTTGATGTTAACGACCTTGTCAGCTAGTGGATTTCTCATGGCGTGATCTTCTCCCTTTCATCTTCATATTTTTTCGCCAGAATTGTGCCATGGTCTTTATACTTCTTAAGTATAAAGTGGGTTGCCGTGCTAAGGACAGTATCCAAGGCCGAAAGCTTATCGGATACGAAGGCGGACACTTCCTTCAAAGACTTTCCTTCCAGAGTGACGAGCAGGTCGAAGCCTCCTGAAATCAAATATACGGAATTCACCTCGGGATATTTGTAAATCCTCTCCGCAATATTATCAAAGCCCTGCCCTCTCTGAGGGGTAACACGAACCTCTATGAGAGCCGTCACCTTTTCGATAGACGTCTTTTCCCAATCGATCATCGTATGATAACCGCATATAATTCCTTCCTTCTCCATAGCTGCCAGCTCGTTTACCACATCGATTTCTTCCGCTCCCAGTATGACCGCCAGCTCTTTCACATCTATACGGCTGTTCTTTTCTATTATCGATAAAATCTGCTCTCTCATGCTTCCTCCATTCCGCCTCTATAAGGCAGTACCTTTTTAACATTATACAATCATTATATGGCGTATTTTTCTTTTAAAGTACCCGGAACAATTCATCCGATCTGGACGGCTCTAAGAACCTTTTCTCGTCCCCATTTATGACAACTCTGTCATTACTTTCCGTAGTCTTTCCCACTACCGTCGCAGGAATCCCCTCCTGCTTCAGCGTTCTTACCAAATCATAGCCGTTATCTGTCACCATCAGGAGGCAGCCTCCCGATAGGAGCTCATAAGGATTGATTTCAAAAAACTCACAGACCTCGATAGTCTCCTGCTTTACCGGCAGCTTTTTCAAGTCGATATCCAGTCCAACGCCTGCGCCTTCCGACATTTCCCAAAGAGCGCCGAATATCCCGCCCTCCGTAACGCCGTGCATCGCACGAACGCCAGACTTAACGGCGGTAGCCGCCTCCGGAACAATCGACAGAAATCTGTCGAATCCTTTTGCTGTCTCTATCAATCGGACCGGATATCTCGTAAGGAGCCGTTCTTCCATTCTCCTCGCTATCATCGCGGTTCCTTCCATGCCGATCCACTTGCTCACGACTACATCCTGCCCGGACTTTACATTCCTCACAGAGCTGATATCAGCCTTTTTTGCTTTACCGACACCGGACACACTAAGAACAGGTTGTACTACCGCACCTGTTATTTCTATCGAACTTCCCGTAATCTGCACACCCAGCTTCGCGCATTCCTCTTCCATACGAAGCATCATGCTTTTAATATCGGACTCTTCTGTGGCTTCCGGGAAAAAACCGGATATCATTACCGCTGCCGGCTCCGCTCCCGATGCCGCAATCCTGTTCACGCAGGAATATAGAGCAGACTTTTCACCGTCAGGACCATAGCCTACCATAGGTGAGGAAGAAACTGCTGTAAGCTCCTCCTCACTAAAAGAAAAAATGGCGCAGTCTTCCCCTATTCCTGCGCCAATCAATACTTCTTCCCTTTTTGTTTTTATCTGTTTCAGGACCGAACGCTTATAGACGTTCTCTGTTATCTTTCCTGCTTTCATCCTCGGCTCCCATCTGCCTTGCTTCCTATTCTGCCGGTTGTTCATCTGGCTGCTCTGCCGGTTGTTCCGCCGGCTGTTCCGCAGCTTCAATCTGCTGTTGATCTAACGGAGCCACATCGGGCGTAGCGAACTGCGCCAAAGAAGCCGCCACATTTTTCACATGGTCTATGCTATTTGTGGCCACTGCTGCCAACATCTGATTATATGCATTCACATCGTTGGTAGACAAGCCTACGGTAGCTGTACGAGGCACCATCTTATAGCTGCTGCTGTTCACCTCTTCACGGCTTACTTCCACACCGTTCTCCGTCACTACCTTCCAAAGCTTTGCCTTGTAGCCGATATGTGCGGACTGCGTAATCACCTGACCGAGCGGTATTGCAGGGTCCGTATAAATTACTTCCGTATCAGGATTGGTTACAGACAGCACCTCACTCTCATAAGAAACCTTGCGTTCCGTCGAACGAGTCTCGACACCATATATCGTAAACGTAATGACTTTATTCTCGGTTTTCCCTTCTATATAAATAGGATACTCTGTATTGTTGATAAAACGAAAGTCCTTTCCCGCTGATTCCGCGATCGCGGCATCTGCCGAAGGATCTACATAGCTGACTATCATAGAGTGATTATGACGCTCTGTCACCTCCAGCTCCGAGCGCAGCACTGCGTTATATAAGGTGGTAGACACCTGACAGATACCTCCGCCCAGGCTATCCACTACCTGCCCGTTCAAATAAGAGCCTGCCATATAGTAGCCGTTTGCTTCCGTAAACGGAGAAACCTCATTATACGTGGAAAATTCATCTCCCGGGTACACTGTTGTTCCGGATATCAGATTACACCCGTTCGTAACATTTTCGCTTCTGTCACGTCCCGAGGTGGAAAAACTGGTGCTGAAGGTTCCCAGCACATCCTTCACCTTGGCAAGCTCCTCCGCATTTCCCCTAGGCTCATCTACAATAACTGCCAGCGCTATATTTGCCGGCTCAAAAGTCCAATTGTTTAAAAAGTAATCGTATATTTGCTGTAAAGACGTTTCCTCATCCACCACATATCCGGTCTGACCCGGTATTACGGAAAATCCGCTGTCCGTCTTGGTAAGAACGGCGTCCTGAGCCTCCACGTTATACTGTTCACACTGCCCCTCAAGAAGGCCGCGGATGAGCTCTTTATCCAAATCGTACTTTAACTCGAACACTTTATTTTCATGCAGCAAATCCTGTAACGCCTTATAACGCTGCACCACATTTCCCTTTTTACCGAAAGCAACAGCATCCTCCACAACTTCAGGGTTCGTCCATGTAAGCCCCAGCTCGCCGACGGTTGCTGTTACCTCATTGTTATTCACCGCCTGAAACGTGACCGGAGTCTCTTTCAAATTATTTATATATTCTTCAACCATCTGCTCAGCTTCCGCCGCTGTCTTTCCGGAAACATCTATCTGGCCCACATAAATGCCGCTTTCAATAGTATTTCCGGCTTTTGCCTGCACCGGATATCCCATCTGCATAAATGCAAATATGAAAAAAGCTGCTGCGATGGTCAGCTTCCTTCTCCATCTACTCATAACTTCTCCTCTTAATTTATCCATTCCATTTCCGACTCAATTTGCTCCTAAAATATTGTACTAGGAAATAAAGTATGATAAAGTTGGTAATACCATAGCCAACACTACTAAAATAATAATGATGGATGAAATTATCTTCTTCGTCTTGTTATTGTTCATGTTAAACATACTAACGCCTCCTATCCACTGAAAGGATATTATATATGAAAATACCTTTTTTTGCAAGTTTTATCATCTTCATTGTGTGGCTCGCCTACGAACTTTCCAAGACACGGCACCGCTCCGAAAAAAAGGAATCTTCCTTTTGGGAAAAAGAAGCGCAGGCCAACCGGACAAGGCGTAAGCCCCTGGATAACTTAAATTATATCACAATTCCTTTCGAAAAGCTTCCGATGGCGCTTCTTGCAGACGATGAAAGAATCTCCGAATGCCACCGGATTCTCGGGATTCTCAAGGAATCCCCTATTGTCAACTTTACCGGAATCAGTAATACGGAGCTAAAGCTGGAATACGGTGCTCCCAATATCAACCTTCTTATGCGCTATGATGAAAATTATACCACACTCGTCAGCACTTTACAAAAATGGGCCCTGCTGCTTTACGAAGCAGGTTATGCAGCGGAAGCAAAAAATATTCTGGAATTCGCCGTTTCTACCGATACCGATGTCAGCGGTACCTACCGTCTGTTAGCTTCCATCTATACCAATGAAGGACAGAACGGAAAAATTGCAGACCTTTTAAACCGGGCGGAAAATCTCAGGTCGGGCTCCAAAGACACTATCGTCCATATTTTGCAAGAATTTTATCGGTAATCCTGCTTGCCTCATTTCTAGTAAGCTTGTCCACATTATAATCAATATTAATTTTATGCTGGTCCAGCAATTTATATAACCTCTCTTTTTGAGGCTTCGTAATCGGAGTCTCTCTTTTTGCCTGATAAATCAGCTTCTGCGGTTTGAAATCCTTCTCATTATAAAAAAGGTCTGATAACTTAAGGAACAAATCGGAAGCCGCCTGCGCATCTCCCAAGGCCCTATGGGCTTTATGCTCTATCCTGTAATATCCGCATAAATTTTCCAGTTTCCTGCTTTCCAAATCCGGCAGAAACTTTCTCGCCAGCTTCAGCGTATCGATCCCTTCCTTTTCAAACGTCATTTTCTGATTCACCGCCGCCCTCTTTAAGAAGGAATAATCGAATATAATGCGATGTCCCAACAAAATATCCCCGCCTATGAATTCCAAAAGCTCAGGAAGAACGCTTTCTATTTCCGGAGCTTTCTCAAGCATCTGCTCCGTAATACCTGTAAGAGTGCATACGGTTTCGCTTAAAGACCTTCCGGGACTCACAAAGCTTTGGAAAGAGTCCGTCACTTTTCCTCCTCTTACCCTTACCGCCCCGATTTCTATGATTCTGTCATGCTTCGTATTCAAGCCTGTAGTCTCCAGGTCCAGAGACACATAATCATTTATCATTCTTCTTTATCCTATCCTTATTTCGTTTCCGGTAATCGTCGCACTGTTCCTGCAAAAAGCACTCCTCACATTTTGGCGTGGGCGCCTTGCATATTTCCCGTCCCAAGGTAATAATCTGAATATTCCAGAGAATCCAATGCTCCTTTGGCAGCGCCTTCATCAAATCCAGCTCTACCTTCAGCGGATCCTCTTCCTTCGTCAGTCCCAGCTTTTTTGAAATCCGCTTTACATGAGTATCCACTACGATGCTCGGCTCGTTATAGATATTTCCTCTGATAACGTTCGCCGTCTTTCTGCCTACTCCCGCAAGGGCAGTGAGATCCTCCAGCGAGCGGGGTACTTCGCCGTCAAACCTTTCCATCAGCTCCTTGCAGCAGGCAATAATATTCCTGGCCTTATTATGGTAGAATCCGGTGGAATGAATATCCTTTTCCAGTTCAGAAAGCTGCGCATTCGCAAAAGCTTCCACACCGGGGTATTTGCGGAATAAATCCCGGGTTACCACATTCACTCTGGCATCCGTGCACTGAGCACTTAAAATCGTTGCGATCAGAAGCTGCCACGCATTTTCATGATTCAGGAAGCACCGGTATTGTGTACCGTATCTTTCGTCCAGTAGATCTAAGATCTCCTTTGTCTTTTTCGTCATTTATCCTTCCTCCATAGGAACGAGCAGTATTCTTGCCTCGTTCGTAAGCGGACTCCTTTGTTTGTAGTCGAATAGCACCGCCGCGGGCGCTTCGGATCTGCTCATACGTTTATCCACATTCTCCTCCCACACTGCATAGGAAAATGCTTCTATATGCGTCATCTTAGCTATTTGTCTGGGCTGATACTCCGTATACAATGGAAGCAGCTCCCTCAATTTCTCTTCATATTTGTAAAAATCCTGAAGCCGTTCTTTATAGACCGTCATATCCTTGGAAAAACCGGGCCTGCTCTTCATATTCTCTCTCAAGTATATATCATAGGTCAAGAGCTCTTTATAAAGCGCTTCTTTTTCTTTATCGTAAAGGCAGGCAAATTGGAGCAGCGCTTCATACCGGTAAGCCCTCGACGGACTGTTCAGGAAATATCCGCTTTCTTCATAATATTCTGCAAGCCTTTCGTACATGGCGAAAGCACCCTCAAAAGCCCTTTCCAGCACCGGCAGCGTATGAGTGAACTGATTGCTGTTATAATATAACTCTACCATTTCTTCTACCCGCTTCAAATCGCATAGCTTATCATAGGGCATCCACTTGGAGTATAACACTTCATAAGGAGGTTCGCTGGTGTAATTTATTCCATAGCTTCCAGCTTTTTCATACATCGGTGAGCCTTTCAATACTTTTAAGAAGCCAAGCTGGAGCTGCTGAGGTCTCATCTCGTACACCTCGTCGAAAGATTTGCCGAAGCTATGGTAGTCCTCATAGGGAAGGCCCGCTATCAGATCCAGATGTACGTGTACGTTATTTGCGTTATGGATCCGTTTCACTATATACTTTAATTTATCCATATCCATGAAGCGATTGATTTCCTTCAGGGTCGCAGGATTGGTGGATTGTACCCCTATTTCGAGCTGCACCAGTCCGGGACGCATCTCGGATAAGATTTCCAGTTGTTCTTCGCTTACTATATCCGCGGCAATCTCAAAGTGAAAGTTCGTTACTCCGTTGTCGTGCTCATGAATGTATCTCCATATCTCCATGGCGTGCCGGTGGCTGCAGTTGAAGGTCCTATCCACGAATTTCACCTGGGTCACGCGATTATCTAAGAAAAACTGAAGTTCCTTTTTTACGATCCGGGCATCTCTCAGGCGCACCTTCTTATCGACGGAAGACAGGCAATAACTGCAGCGATAGGGACAGCCTCTGCTGGTTTCATAGTATATGATTCTATTTTGAAAGGGCTCGAGATTCTCATACAAAAAGGGGAGCGCACTGATGTCGGTCAGTTCCTGCGCTTTGGTCGTTGTGATATTCTCTCCGGCGCGGAATGCAATACCCGGGATTTCATTCAGAAACAGTTCCGGGAAAACATCGGGCGAATGCTCTGAGGTCACTTTATTCGGAGACTCTTTCCCCATGGTCTGTAAGTAATATTGCAGCAGACTGAGAAAGGTCTTCTCACCTTCGCCTATCATCACTCCGGTAATCATGGGATATTCCTTCAATAGCTTTTCTGCATCGAAGGAGACCTCGGGGCCGCCCAGCCATATGGGGAGGTTCGGCATGATCTTATGAAGCTCTGTGATAATTTCACGTATCATTCGGAAATTCCAGATATAGCAGGAAAAGGCAATGACATCGGGGCGATGTTTATAAATGTCGGACAATATACTTTCTACTCTGTGGTTGATGGTATATTCGGCAATTGCAATGTGAGAATCATACTCTTGTCCCGCATAAGCGCGGAGGCTGTATAGTGCTGGGTTCGAGTGAATATATTTTGCATTTAGAGCGGTTAGTAAGAATTTCACGTTTTTAGATGGATCCTTTCCTTAATTGAAATGCGCTATATATTTTGCATTCCTACAAGAAAATTATGCCATACATTCAGAGGTAAGTCCATGTCATTTTGTAAAATCGAGTAGGAGGCGGTGATTAACCGCCGTCCTCTCACAGCACCGTGCGTACCGTTCGGTACACGGCGCTTTCAGTAGTTGATGTGCACAGACTGATATGCAGTGGCTAAGTCATAGAAACCAT
>JAEYJO010000016.1 GCA_023408815.1 Bacillota bacterium
TTCCATTTCATTGGAAAAGTGAAGGACCTGATTTAAAGTCTGCTCCAATTTGGGGTTCTGTACATACGTACCATACCCGCGCCGCTTAACGATCAAGCCCTCATTTGTAAGCATATCCATCGCTTTACGGACGGTGACGCGGCTGATTTTGTACTTATCAATTAGCTCACTTTCCGTCGGAAGCAATTCACCCGGCTTGTATTTGCCGATTTTAATATCCCGGTAGAGGATATCATAAAGCTGAAAATACAATTGTGTGCGTCCGCTGAAATCCAACATGTCATCCATACTGTTACCGCCAACTTTATTATAACATTATGATATATTTATCTATTTGTCTTGTCAACAATTTCTTTTCTGTTTGGAATTTTCACAATCGGCAGAAATGCCTTACTGCAATAATAGTAGGCCTTCCATGTATTTTTATTTGCTCATTTTAGTTTTGTCCTTTACATTGATGCTATTTACGTTGTAATGATAATCGAACCGCTGGAAAAGTGCCCCAAGATTTATAATTCCAAGCTCAGCCACAGAGCGGGACGAACTCCACCGCTGTTATCACCTGTTAAGGGATGAATCGTGTTACTGCTGTAGCGGAAGGTGCCGTTTCCCTGAATGCCTATATTGCCGTCGCCGTGGATATATACGGCTCTTCTATTGTCACGTCCGGACGACCGAAGCCACCACCACCATACATACCCATCGAATGTCGATCTTCGCTTGGTGTTGTTATTGTCTTTCCTTTGAAACCAGTATCGTTGTTTGGCGCTGCGGTTTTCAAGGTTTTTACTGCTGTCACCGAAATACTTACACACTACTTCTTCAATGCTTAGAAGAAATATGTAATCCCGAGTATCTTCTCCGCCTCTTGAACCGTACCACTGATTGTCGTGGTTTTTGTTCGATACTGGAATGATTCTTGACTGTTCGGCCGCGGTGAATTTGTTATAAAACTCAGCGTTAAGATATTTTCTTAGCGAGCAGCCAGCCCATGTCACATCACCGGCACAATTATTATAGGGATGTTGTTCGATTATGTATTCAGTTATAATCAAGGCCTCATTGCCTTGTATATCAAGAATGCGCCACTGATAACCGCCAAATGGCACGATTGAGCCGATATTAAACTCCCTCATTCTCTTTCTCCCCGTAATAAGTATATCACCATTGCAAAATTACCCTCTTTCTGTAACAATTCCTTGACCATATAAATCTATATTTATCGGCTTATCTAATAGCATTTATTTTCTTAATATCTTCTCCATTGTCTTACCTTTCGCCAACTCATCAATTAATTTGTCCAAATATCGGATTTGCCGCATCAATTCATCTTCTATTTCTTCCACCCGATGTCCGCAAATAATGCCTTTAATGAGTGAAGCATTCGGATTAACAGAGGGGGCTTGTTTAAAGAACGTTTCTAAATTTACTCCACTATCTATTTGTTGCTGTAATGAATGTTCATCATAACCGGTAAGCCAATAAATGATTTCATTTACTTCATCTTTTGTTCTCGCTTTTCTCTCCGCTTTTTGTATGTAAAGCGGATAGATCCTTGAAAAAGGCATTGCAAAAAAGCGTTCTCTCTCCATTTCGATATTCTCCTTTCCCTCTATAAAATTTCTGCATTTTATCATCATAAAATTACATGTCTGTATTGGATAACTATATTTTATCATTCTTTTGATCATATTTCCAGCGGTTTCAGACAAGCGGACAGACAAAAAACGCCGAAAACTCATAAAACCATAATTTGAGTTTTCGGCGTTTCCCATATTAGTGTCCGATCTAAAAATATGCTTGACGAGAGAGGATAAATACTATTTTTATTAATTTCTCTCCCAGCCAGCCTCTATCTTCCGTTCCAGCTCCTCAAAGGACAAAAGTCCTCCCAGGGCATCGTAGGTTTCCACGCAAGATGCACCCGAAGCCGCTGCAAAATCCACGCATTTTTCCCACGGATACTCTTTCAGTATGGCGGTCAAAAATGCGGCGATGCACGTATCTCCTGCCCCCGTAGCGGAGAGCACCTTCCGAGGCTTGAAGCTCCTCGTGAAATGGCTTACGCCGCCCCATCCGTTTACCATGGACAGAAAATCTTCGCCGATGCCGTCAAGAACCTCCTGCGTATTGGTAGCGAAATAAAGTCCTGCACTGCCACATTTTATCAGAATGATCTTCGCGCCCCAGCTCAAGAGCGTATCTGCCAAAGGTTTCACATCCGAGGTGTTCAGTACGGAAGCCATATCTTTTCCTCCCGCCCTTTGCTTCCACTCCTTGAAACGGTCTTTGTCCAGCATGTAGCACAATTCCTCAGCACTTGGCACGAAAATATCCAGATAAGGCATAACTCCCATCAGTATCTTCTGCCAATCGGCCTGTCCCACTTCCGCCCGCTCATCGATGCCGCAGGTATCTAAGGAAGTGATAACGTTCAGCTGTTTTACCCTCTTGAAAATTTCTATCAGTTCCCTGCCGTCCTCCTTATACATCCGGTACATGGCAGGAGGATAACCAAAATGGAACAACTTCGCTTTTTCCACCAGTTCATAATCGATATCCTCCGGTCCGAAGGTGTCGTTTCCGCCCGGATAGTGGAGAAATATCCTATCGATTCCGGCCGGCGCCAGTACAACAGAATATGCGGTCCCTTCCTTCTGGGAAATAATCATATTTTCCGTAGTCGTATAGTTGGAATATTGCTGCAGCACAATTTTTCCCAAATCATCGTCTCCAACCTTGCCCATCAGCCTCGCATTGACTCCGAACTTACACATGGCAAGTCCGGTATTGGATACGCATCCCCCCGCATGGATATCTGCATTTCCCATAAATACCGTTTTGGACGGAATCAATATCTGTCCGATTTCCTCTACCTCTGGCGTAATGAATACCGGCGTGAAGTCAAGACACGTCAATCCTGCAACCACAGCCTCCAATGTTTTCTTCTGCATAATTTTCATCCTTTCTCGCATGTCTGCCTTACCTTTTGGTGATTTGTTACACCAAACTTGCTGTCTTCTTACTTTTTTTAGTCACCTTCTCATTTTTCCCTTGCCTACACTATAACATTTTTTTAATTTTTTACAATCCCCAGTTTGTCTTTCTATTAGCTACTGGCAGAATTTTGAATTTCATGTATAATTGTTATATGAGCTCCAACACGTTATCATAATCATAAGACAACGTCACAATATTATATTATGTCATAAAAGAAAGCAGGCCCTATCCATGAAACGATTGAATCAAAGCGACAAACCGGAAAGCAGTATCGTGCGCGTTGCCAAGTATATCTTGGAACAGGAGGAAACCTCCAAGAACGAAATCGCTTCCGCCTTAAACCTAAGCATGCCTACCACGCTGCAATGTGTGAAGGACTTAACCAATCAGGGTATCATTCAAGAGGCCGGGGAATATGAATCTACCGGAGGGCGCAAGGCTAAGACCCTCTCTGTCGTCGAGACGCTGCACTACTCCGTAGGTATTGAAATTACTGCAAACCATATTTCCTTCGTCATCATCGACATGAAAACCAATATCCTTGACACTCTGCGCACCCGCCTCGTCTTCCACCATGCGGAGCGCTATTATGCTACGTTAGCCAAAAAGCTTACGCAGTTCATTTGGGATTCAGGCGTACCCCAGAGCAAGATTCTGGGCGTGGGTATTTCCATTCCGGGCATTGTCATCAGTTCTGAGAACCGTTTGGTAATATCCCACGTTTTATACTTAAAAGACATCGACCTGAACTCTTTGGCAAAGCATATACCTTATCCTGTCTGCTTTGAAAACGATGCTGTATGCGCAGCAATGGCTGAACTGAAATATTTTCATAACAATATGCTTTACCTCTCCTTAAGCAATTCCGTAGGCGGTGCTATTTTCTTAAATAACGAGCTGTATTACGGCAATCACTTTCGAAGCGGCGAGTTCGGGCATATGTTGATCGAACCGGACGGAAAACAGTGCTACTGCGGCAAATGCGGCTGTGCCGACGCTTATTGCTCCGCTAAGATTCTGGCGAATTACACCAAGGGAAACTTGAGCACCTTTTTCAAAAAGCTGCAGGAAGGCGACGCTGAAATTCAGATTGCCTGGAGCCATTATCTGAGATATCTGGCAATCATCGCATCCAACTTGCACCTCACCTTCGACTGCGACATCATTCTCGGCGGCTATGTAGGCAGCTACATCGAGCCGTACCTTCCCGAGCTGTGGGATAACATGCAGGAATATCTTCTTTTCGAGCAGGACAACAGCTTCCTTCATCCGTGCCGTTTCCAGCAGAATGCGGCAGGGGTCGGCATTGCCATGCACTTTACCAATCAGTTTTTCTCAAAATTAAACTAATAAAATATTTTCTTTTTTTCTTTTGTTGCCCTTGACAAAACCTCTTTTTTGTATGATAATTAAATCACTTTAGTAAAGTATTTTAATTAAGTTGTTTCATGCGAGAAAGAGGTGCAATTATGTTACAGCAGGTTATGACCAATCCGGGTGTCATTGAATTCCGTGAAATTCCGATTCCGACCCTCGGAGATAATGATGTTCTCATAAAAATTATGAAGATTGGTGTATGCGGTTCGGACATCCACGTTTACCACGGTAAGCATCCCTTTACCTCCTACCCTGTTACGCAAGGTCACGAGGTATCCGGAGAAATCGCCGCTCTCGGCGCGAAAGTGGATTCCTTCAAGGTGGGGCAAAAGGTAACTATTCAGCCGCAGGTAGTGTGCGGTAAATGCTATCCCTGTACCCACGGGAAATACAATTTGTGCGAAGAATTAAAGGTTATGGGCTTCCAGACCACGGGAGTCGCTTCCCACTTTTTCGCCGTGGACACTTCTAAGGTAACTCTCCTTCCTGAAGCTATGTCCTTCGATGAAGGTGCTATGATTGAGCCTCTCTCTGTGGCGGTTCACGCCGTTAAGCAGGCAGGCGATGTAAAGGGACTTAACATCGTTGTATTAGGAGCCGGTCCTATCGGCAACCTGGTATCCCAGACTGCCAAGGGATTCGGTGCAAAGAGCGTCATGATAACGGACATCAGCGATTACCGTCTGCAAAAAGCGGCGGAGTGCGGCATCGACCATTGCATTAATACGAAGACGGCAGACCTTGGCGATGAGATTCTGAAGGCCTTTGGTCCCGATAAAGCAGATATCATATACGACTGCGCAGGCAACAACATCACTATGGGTCAGGCAATCAAATATGCACGCAAGGGAAGCACGATTATCCTCGTAGCAGTCTTTGCAGGAATGGCTACTGTGGATTTAGCTGTTGCCAATGACCACGAGTTGGATATCAAGAGCACCATGATGTACCGAAACGAGGACTATATAGATGCTATCCGCCTGACAGATGAGGAAAAGGTGCATTTGGCTCCTCTCGTTTCGAAACATTTCGCCTTCAAAGACTATCTGGATGCCTATAAATATATAGACGCAAATCAGGAAACAACTATGAAGGTTATTATTAATGTACAAGAATAATTTTTAGAAAGGGAAAAAAATATTATGTCATACTTAGACGAGCTTTTTGGATTAAATGGTAAGGTAGCTATCGTAACCGGCGGAGGCCGCGGAATCGGTCAGGTGGTAGCAGAAGGATTGGCAAAAGCCGGAGCGGAGGTTGTGGTACTTGGAAGAAGCGGAGCTGATGAAACCATTGATTCCATTACAAAAGCTGGCGGAAAGGCTTATTTCATAGCCTGCGACGTTACGAAGGAGGAACAGGTAAATGCTGCTCTCGCCGAAATTATGAAGCGTTCCGGTTCTATCGACATTGTCTTCAATAACGCCGGAATCTGCATGCATCAAGGAACCTTCGAGGCGACAATCGAAGAATTCCGTCAGGTAATCGACTGCAACCTGACCGGTGAATTTATCGTTTGCCGTGCAGTAGGTAAGATTATGATAGACAATCACATTAATGGCAGCATTATCAATATGGCATCCATGTCCGGAAGCATAGTGAACATTCCTCAGTGGCAGTGTTCCTACAACGCTTCTAAGGCTGCCGTTATCCATATGACACGTTCTCTCGCTGCAGAATGGGCGTTAGAAGGTATCCGCGTCAACAGTCTTAGCCCCGGTTATATCGCAACACCGATGTCCGTGGATACGCCTCAGGAATTAAAGGATGCCTGGACTCCGCTGATGCCGATGCACCGTATGGGAACTCCGGAGGAACTGATTCCGGCCGTTCTCTATCTTGCCAGCGATGCTTCCGGTTATACGACAGGAAGTGATATTATCGTTGACGGCGCTTATACATGCATTTAATCGTCTTCTCTATTATTCTTCTAAAATCCCCTGGATCATGTGTTGATTCGGGGGATTAGTTTTTTGTTGGGTTGTTGGGTTGCGAGAGACTGCACTTCAATTTATACCATGTTTTTCATGAGGTTTACCATTTCGATGGCTCCCACAGCACAGTCAAATCCTTTATTGCCGGCCTTTGTTCCGGCTCTTTCTATTGCCTGCTCGATATTTTCAGTGGTAAGTACGCCAAACATTACCGGAATACCGCTGCTCAGTGAAGCGCTGGCGATTCCTTTGGAAACCTCGCTGCATACATAATCATAATGCGATGTGCTTCCTCGAATAACTGCTCCCAAACAAATTACCGCATCATATTTCCCGCTGTTGGCCATAGACGCAGCCACCAACGGAATCTCAAAGGCTCCCGGTACCCACGCCACTTCTATATCCTCCTCTTTCACCTCGTGCCGAAGCAACCCGTCCACCGCACCGCCAAGCAGCTTCGCAGTAATAAACTCATTAAACCGAGCCGCCACAATTCCAATTCTGATACCTCTCGCTACTAACTGCCCTTCATAAGTCTTCATAATCACATTCTCCTATTTTTGCTTTTTATTTTTTCTATTTCTTACTTTAATTTTTCTATTGTCTTGTTCTATATCTGTGCCATTTTATCCTATCATCATCCATATTAGTAGTTTATCACCGAAGTAATTCACCCCCTATTGCCTCTCCCTGAGTTCTTACTCCATTTTTTTTATATTTCTATTTTTTTATTTCTTTTATCTTTTCTTCTTTTTATTTTTTTATCTTTTATCTCTTTCTCCTCCCTCACATTTTAATTTTAAATAAAAACCACACCTGAGAAATTCGTAACCTTGCCGGGCCTTTCTTCGGCGGATTGGGGGGCTGGTCCGTCAGTGAGCGGCTTGCATTTTCTTAATGAAAACTCCGACAATCGAGTAGGAGGCGGTGATTAACCGCCGTCCTCTCACAGCACCGTGCGTACCGTTCGGTACACGGCGCTTTCAGTAGTTGATGTGCACAGACTGATATGCAGTGGCTAAGTCATAGAAACCAT
>JAEYJO010000022.1 GCA_023408815.1 Bacillota bacterium
CCGCCTTATTTTGCTACTTCCATTGTACCAAAAAAGAGCCCAAAAGTCTGCATGAACACTAAACTTTTGACTCTTTTTACAGAAAAATCCCACGCAAGTGCGTGGGACTTTGTCTACAGTCTGAAGATCACTTTATAAGTGATCTTTTTTATTGTTTATACTTAAGATACATGACACAGAAATACAATGATTAAGAATTTGACAAGGATTTGTTTAATTGCCGGAAAAGATTCTTTGTATTTTATATGTTATATTGATACCAGAAGAGACAAGAAGGGAACAACATATAATATGAATAGATTACTTTTACAAACCAAACAATTATGTAAAACATTTTCATCGGATGGACAACAGCAGCACGTCCTCTGTAATTTAGACATCGATATTTATGAAGGTGATTTTACCATTATAATGGGAAGCTCCGGCTCCGGTAAGACTACTCTTTTGTACGCATTATCCGGAATGGATACTCCTACCCTTGGCAAGATTATCTTTCAAGGTACTAAAATCCAGGATTTTAACAGCGATGAGCTGGCCAACTTCAGAAAAAAGCATTGCGGATTTGTATTTCAAAACATCTATCTTCTGGAAAATATGAGTATTTTGGATAACGTTCTCACCGCCGGATATCTTGTAAATAATAACAAGCCGGAAATCATCCATCATCTATAATTAAGCAATCATATTTCATATATACGTATCCTCAAAGATATCTGTTCTCAACTTTTTAACAGTTATAATACTTTTATATCCTATTATAGATAGTACCAAGAAATAAATCAAAAAGCAATTAGTACCTGATTCCTACTGCCGCAGTCCTGTATACCGGAACCGCCTCCGGTAGATTACCGTTCTGATTAACCATTCAAGAGGCATTGTCACCCATAATCCCATAATTCCCATTCCTATCGGAACCGTAAGTATATATCCGGCAAACACCCTCACTACCCACATGATAATCAATGAACTTAAAGAGCAGAACATGGAATCCCCGCCTGCTCGTAATATGCACGGCATAATTCCCGATACCGGCCAAAACAAAATAAGAGGAATAACCATCAAGTATATCAATTGCTGAATTAATATGACGGTATTCTCAGGTGCCTGGTATAGTTTGAGAATAACAGGCATCAGCGGAATAAATATCGCCAGCGATATGATAATAACAAACTGTCCCAATGCGCAGAAACTCTTTCCATACTTTCTGGCATCATCACCTTTTCCTGCCCCGAGACATTGTCCTACCACTGTCATGGAAAGTGTTCCGACAGCCATTCCCGCGGCATAAACAATACTGAGAAAAGAATTTGCCACTGCATACGCGGATATATATACCGTGCCCATCGGCACAAGAAAAATCTGGACAATCATACTGCCGCCGTTAAAAAAGATTTGTTCCAATGCATATGGAGCTCCTATTCCAAATGTATTTTTTATTGTTGATTCTTCCATCTTGAAAAAGTAGCGGAGAGGAATTCTCAACGTTCCCCTTTTTCTTACTAACAAATAGATTCCGGCCGCACCACCGGCCGCTCTTGCAATAATAAGAGACAACGCTGTCCCTACAATATCCATATGCAAGATATTGAGAAACAGGAAACTGAGAAAAAGATGCAGCAGATTTACCATTACCGTCAGCTTAAGACATGTTTTCGTCTCTCCAATTCCTCTGAAGACAGAAAATGCTCCAAGATAAGCAGCCAGAAAAACCATAGATAACGAAACTCCTGCGAGATATTTCGCAGCTTTGCTGACAATAACCGGATCAGCGCCAATAAACAATATTTGTACAATATGTTTTGTACTGAGCAGAATCAAAAGGCTTATAAAAAAAGAGGCTGCCACAACTATCCCCACCACCTGTCCGGCTGTTCTCTGTATTTTTTCCTTTTCCCCCAGTCCGGCATACCGGGCTGTAAGAATTGTTCCGCCTGTGGCCAGTGCGCTAATTACCGCATAGATTATTATTGCTATCGGATTCACCAGACTTACTGCCGCTACCGACTCCTGACTGGATGTACTGATCATCGCAGTTGTCAGAATACCAATAACATTGATAAAAAAGGCATCTAAAATAATTGGAAGCAGCATATTAAGCACCTCTCGATACGTAAACAAACTACTTCCAAATTGTTTCTCCAGAAAATTACTAATTATCATTTTCCAACGATTCATTATTCTTCTTTCACCTATGTCTGACTCGACTCCCTTAGGAATTCCCTTTCCAGAAATTATTATCTAGAATAAATCGGGTTAATTTCCATGCCATTTTTTCATGGGTGCGAACAGATGGGTGCATAGCTGTTCCATATCCATCCTCCCTACACTGCATTTCCTGCATAAAGAAAACTACTTTTTCATCACCGGTTCTTTCCTTATAATAATTCACTGATTTTTTCACCGCATCGTTCAGCCTGTTTTCCATAACACCAATGGTACATATAATCTCTGCATTTCTATAATTCTGTCTTACCATATGTATGAATTCTGCATATTTAATAATAAACCGGCGCTTTTTGCCCTGATCATCCCGTATGTAACTCGCATCATTTGTTCCCAGATTAATCACTACAATTTCAGGCTGAAATCTGCCAAAGTTCCATTTTTCAGCCGGTTCCCAGTTCTTCCTGCGAGCCAGATACCAATCACAATAACGGTATATTTCCGGCATCAATATATCTGTCAGCGGTTCCATGACCTCCGGTTCCACATAGCGGGAAATGATTCCGATTCCGCTGAAAGAAATCAGTGTAAAGTCTGCCTGAAGGCTCCCGGCTGCCAATACCGCATACGACTTGGAAGCATCTTCATCCGCAGTAGAAAATACACTATCTTCTGTTCCTTCATTCCCATACCCGCAGGTGATAGAATCTCCTATAAATTCTATCCTTCTGTCCGAGTAATCGGCAGGCTGAATGCATGCCGAGTCATCCGTAATCAAAGCACTTATCGCTGAGGATGCATATTGGGCCTCCGTTATTTTCATTAATCTAACAATGACCGTCCTTGTTTCATGGAAATCAAAAATCTGATAATCATGTATCCCCTCTTTTAGAGGAAAGACCAACTGGCTGCTGCCATTTATGAAAACAGCGATCTTGCAGCTCTCACTTTCTTTCACAAATTCTGAGAGCATCCTGACGAGGAGCCTGGAACCGCTGAAAATAAATTCTATATATGCACCCGAATAGCACAAATATAACATATCTTCTTTCCATTCATAACGTCCCATTATTTTTACTTTGTCATCGGATAACTTTATATTCATACCTACTGTTCCTTATGTATGGCGCTGATGAAATGCCTGGTTATCTCTCTTGGTCGCGTGATTGCTGTTCCGACTACCGCCGCAAGTATTTTTTCTTCAAATACTCTTTGGAGCTGCTCCGTATTCCATATTCCGCCTTCCGCAATAACCGGTATCTTAAGCTCCCCTGTCATGCGGCGCAGCATATCGTAATCAGGTATTACGCTATTACTGGTTTCCTTCGTATAACCGCACAGCGTCGTCCCCGCAACATCAAATCCAAACTGCTGCGCCTGCGCTGCGTCCTCGAAGCAGGAACAATCTGCCATAAATAACATATCAGGATATTTCTTCTTAACTTCAGAAAAAAAATGATCAAGCGTTTCATTATGCGGCCTCAGCCTGTTGGTTGCATCCATGGCAATAATATCAGGAGCCGCTTCCATTAAGGAATCTATTTCTTTCATAGTCGGCGTAATATATACTTGCGAATCCGGATAAACTACTTTATACAGTCCGATAACCGGTAACGATACTGCCTTTTTAATCGCCTTGACGTCCTGCGGTGAATTCGAGCGTATTGCCACCGCTCCTCCGTCCCTTGCCGCGACAGCCATTCTTGCCATCATATCGGCTCCATACAGAGGTTCCGTTTCCAATGCCTGGCAGGAAACAATCAAACCTCCTTTGATTTTATGAAGTACTTCCATATTCTTCATATCCTCATCTCCTTATTTTATATAGATTGGATTCGTCCAAGCTTTTCTGCCCTTCCTATCCATACATTCTATTCTTACGTAGTGTTCTTTTCCTGTAAGCAAATACTCACAATCTGTAAGACTTTCCCCATCCTTTGCAATAAATGTGACACCGGAACCGACAAATCCGTCTGCTATAATATTAATTCTTTCTACAGGTTCGCAGGAGAAATAAATCTTATTGTCTCTAATTCCCCAGTCCTTAATAAACGGCCCTGAAGAGGAATAATAATTTCCCTCCAGAATGGCCGAAACAATATCATCCTGCTGCAGGCATCGTGCATTTACCATGATAAAACCGCCAAAAGCATCATCAAAAGTTCCTCCATTATGGTTATCATCCGATGCATTGGCTTTTTGCTTCATGCCTGCCCTTAGCATTTGATCCCAGCAACTGGTGATAAATCCGGTTCCGCTTTCGTTTTCCGTATTGTAATTAAATATTTCCAGCAAATCGATATCTTTCAGCAGATGCAGCGTATTGATATCTATGCGCGACCATACCGGATGATTATAAGTGACAAAGCATCCCTTGTTGTGAAGCTCATCGATAATTTTCTGCGCTGCAGCCTCTTCATCCCAGCTGCCATAAAATAAATATGGGCCATATTTTTCCATATGACCAAACAATGGCAGCGTTGCCCTCTCCTGCATTTGCTTTGTGCCAAGGATTCCATTTATATGGTGGACCTTGACGCAATCCATGTTTTCGTCAAATAAAACTGCGGCTGCTTCCAATCCCGGTAATATGATAAAATCACCTGAATTCAGACTTTCACGGTAATCCGTATAAAGATTATGATCGCTCAGACATAAAAAGGAATATCCGTGTTTCATAAATTCTTCTTTTGCCATCTGCGGACTGTAAATGCCATCTGAATTAATCGTATGGCTGTGCAGATTTCCCTTATACCAGTTTCCCCTATCCGTAAATCCCTTCTGATCAACCATTTGAGATTTCCTCTATTCCGGCACTGAGACCAATTTCAAACATTCTTTTCCATGGCATATACACAAAATCTATCCATGTTTTCGATGCGATGGAAGAACAATAATCTTTCATAAATTTTCTTAGCTCTTGTTCTACTATTTGGGAAACGGCCCCGTCTTTTTCTTTCACGTCAAAATAATTCATCCCAAGACCACTTAATTTTTCCGTCACGTTCTTTCGCACTACCGAGCAGTAGCCTGCATCTTCAATATAACGTTTCACAAGGAAATTCCGATGGTTATTGCTATTGCCAAAGTACAAGGCATCGACGCCCTCTGCCAGTGCTGTGCCGATGGTATTTGCCGATGTATTCCAGCCTGCATATCCTGCCACTTTCATCAGGAGCTGGTTGTTATCCATCATTTTGATGAATTCCAGATCCCCTCCATTCGCATACGCATTGTCCGCTATCGTTACGACCCTGTTTTCTGCTGTTCTGTCCTTGATAAAATCAATTAATTCTGCAAGATTTCTCTCCGTACGATATCCGGGCAGATTACATGGCTGAGCAGCCGCTTCCTTCATTGTCCCCGCCGGAGCAGTAAGAACCAATATGATATCTGCGGTTTCATAACAATCAGTCAGCTGACACCCTGCCGATAAAATGTGATACTTCACAGTTCCTGAAAGCGTACTTCCTTCATAAAGAGGAATCACATTCTTTGCCATTTCACATGCATATTTTACGTACACCTTCGGTTTCTTCATTTCCGATCTATTGATCATGCGTGTCATCAAGGTGAGTGCCACTTCATCCGCTCCAGGATACACCAGAATTCTATCCGACAGATTTCTTTTCTCAATTTCCGCACATATCTGATCTCTGTCCATTGCCGCATATCCATAGGTCGCCGAATCATCCTGCGGGATTACGAGAAAGTCAATGTATCCTTCTTTCAAGTATTTCAATATATGAAGATTCATCGCACGGTTAATCTCTCGTCTTCCAATATAATCGTTCAAATATATCTGATTAATGTCAGGCATAATACCCTGCATCCCATTTTCACCGCATAAGCCCAGCCTGCTTTTATGAACGATTTCACCGGTCAAATGAATCGTCTCTCCGCACTTATCATAGTATTCCGGTTCCTCGTCATCGCTTGAATAAGCAGGACATCTCATAATTACCTGAAAAGCAAATACAGTAAGACCGGGGTTTTTGTCCTTTATATGTTTGATCGTTTCCGCAGTCTGCTTCAATTTTTCAATTGTTTCATAATGGAGCCTGGACGGAATCAAACCTCCATACAACAGCATGTCGACAGAAAGAATCAGTCCGTCTGCATCCTTGCATTCTTCCTTTAAATATTCGGCGATCTCATCCACATTAGCCGGTTCTTTTTTATTTCCAAGCTTTGAAGGGCGAACCAGGTTCAAATCATCATGGCGGAACAAATCAACCGGAAAATCATAATTACATGGTCTCTCATCCAAAGGAAGTAATACAATCTTTTTTCTCATCTCTACCACCATTCCTGCGTTTTACGCATATCATCTTCTTCATAATTCTTTATAACCACTACGGAAGGTTCGTACCGGTAAAAAATCAAATTGTCCATAAAAGTCTTTTAGAATAGTCCAGTCAATACAGACTCTTTCTGCTCCAAGTCTTCGAAGCTGCACCAAAGACTGTCTTAAAATATATTCGCCTGCGCGTCTGCCCCTGATACTGCGTGCGATTCCGATAGGGCCTAATCCTCCGGTACCTCCCTCATGCACGGCAGTCATACAGTATCCCCAAATTGCGTCATCCGCTGCGCTTTTCATAATAATAATATTTTCAAGCTTTCCCTCACTTCCAAGATATACTTTCGCTTCATATTCCCAGCGCCCGGGGAATTCCTTCTTCAGGAAATCCAATAATCCGGAAGAATTCTCCTTTTTCATAATACCCGTAATAAACTCTTTTTCGAAATCCGAAGTATCGAAATCATCTATCTTGTTATTGTTTACTATATCTGCTTCCAGATCATAATGCTCATCCTTATTCAATATAAAACCGCATGAACGGAAAAACTCTTCATTTTCCTGTTTCGGAGACGGTATCCCCGAAAAAAAGTTAGCGAAGTCCTGACCGATGTATATCTTTCGTATCCCTTTTTCCCGCAGAATTTTCTCCGACACTTCATACAGGCATCTGCCCATTCCTCTTCTCCTGTATCCCGGCCTTACCATCAGAAGGGTAATCCATGCCGTATCCGGATACAATTTCTGGTCATTCGAAATCTTTACTGCTATGCAGCCTGCAGGTTCACCTGTGACTTCATCCCTTATGAGCAGACTCGCCTCCTCGCAGAAATCAGGAGCATCAAAAACAGACTCGTTCAGTTTACCCTCCTGAATCCAGAAGGCATGATCGAAACATTCCCGATAGAGTTTCATTACAATTTCCGTATCCTTCTTTTGAAGCAAGCTGATATTACCCATTTTCTGTCTCCTGTCTAATTTTCTATTTGTATATACTCCCACCAATCATTTTCTACCAGATAGGATAAATCAAAAAGCATGCATCCGTCAGACTTCATAAAACACATATCGACCGCTTCTTTCATCCGGTTCAGATTATCCGCATATTGCTGCAGAAAGAGACTTCCTATTACGGGTCTTTCACCAAGCGTCACCTTATAGGCCATTTCCGCTGAACCCTCTACGCTATACCAGTCTGCCGGCTTTCCATTTTCAGCCGCCTGCTCTTTGGTAACATCTTCATAATAAAATCCCGAAAGCAATTTATCCGCCTGTTCGATGTATCCTGTCCGGCTGTACTTTACCGGATCTGCCAGCGGATATTCCATCGGAATGTATTTTTTTGATGCCCAGTTTGCGCCGACCTGATAATACAATGGATACCATGAGCCGGTATAATCCAGCAATTCCACTTTATTGCTGCATCCCTTTATCATTCTACTTACTTTTTCCATAAATGAAGTAATAGTAAATGCCCGAAATTCTAAAAAGCTTCCGAAATATCTGCCATATTGAATCTGGATATCTTCTTTTGTCCTTTTCATAGTGTAAATATCCTCAGGCCATTGTATATCCGTAATCTTGCTGTACTCCAAAAATCTCTGTTTGGTAAACAGGCTGAAGTCGGAGCTTAAGCCCACATATCTCACACGATCCAGAACAACTCCGTCAATAGGATATTTTTCAGCGACTTCCTTTATCAGAGCACATTCATAGGTACAGGTTTCCTGATTAGCCGGATTCACAAATATCTCTCCGAAATCATCAATACTGCCAATCGTATGAAGTGCAGAGGAATCTGTGACTTTCTGAATCACAGGCCTATCCTCATCACTCAACCCATATACCTCCGTCATCCAGCCCTCATTTCTTAATCCAGGCATCTGCGAATGCGGATTTTTCCGATTCCCTTCCGCAAATACATCAAAAGCCGCATAACCTTTCATTCCAAGACTGTGAATAATATTGAGACAGTCTTCCAAATAATCCCTCTTGCCGAAAACGGAATCATAGAGGCTGTAATGGGGAGCATATGCACTCTCAAATATGGCAAATCCTGTGGTATCTTTTACACTCAGGATCACCGATCCGATTCCTGATTTCACACAGTTTTCCATAGTACTTCTAAATTGGTTCCGGTCACTTATTATATTTTTGTTTGCCTGTATTTCTATCCAGACGTAATAGTTATCTTTCATATCGAATCACCCTTTTACAGCACCGCTTACTGCTTCTACATAGTTTTTCTGGCATATTATAAATACAATGATGACTGGTACGATAGAAATGATCGTTCCGGCTGCTATATATCCAAATTTATAGTTAAAGGAACCGTTCAGATATTGCAATGCAGTTGCCAGAGGGTACTTTTGCGGATCCTGCAATACGATGATCGGCCAGAGGAACTCATTCCATTTACTGATAAAATCAAAAATCACAACGGTAGAGACCGAAGGCAGGATTCCAGGCATCATAATCTTCCACCAGATACGTATTTCTCCGGCACCGTCAATGCGCGCCGCTTCTATCAATTCTTTTGGAATAGCCATATAGGACTGCCGTAAAAGAATAATGCTGAATACCTTAACGGCTCCCGGCAGAACCGCTCCGGCGTAGGTATTCAAAAGATGTACCTTAGCGATTATCAGATAATTGATAATCATTCCTGCAGCTGCGGGTATGATCATGGAAATCAATAAAGCCCCCATAATAAACTTTTTGCCCTTAAAGTCCATACATGCCAGCGCATAAGCACAAAGCGCCGAAAAAATAACATCCAATGTAATCGACGAGCAGGTAATAATCAGTGTGTTCATAATATATCTGGGGATGTTCATGAACTCTATTACTCCTGCATAATTCGCAATCGTCGGATTCGCAGGAATAAGGCTTAGATCATATATATTTTGTCCTGTTTTAAAAGAGGTGGATAGCATCCATAAAAAAGGGCCTGCGCAAACAATAGCAAGCAAAATCAAGCCAAGGTAAATAAATACTTTTTTGGTAATCTTGTTTTTCTTTTTTGTAATAACGAGTTTACTCATCACCGTCATACCCCCTCTCCCTTTTTCCCATATACAAATACAACAATACTTAAAATTGTTGTGATCACTGCCTGTACTGCACCGATTGCGGCTGCATACCCGAATTCGAAGTCCTGAAATGCTTTTACATAAGAATAATAGTTAATAACATTGGTAGCATCATTTGGTCCTCCTTTTGTCAGCACATAGACCACATCAAATACGCCCACCGCAGAAATAACCGAATTCAAAGAACAGAACCAGATATAAGGTTTCAGCATAGGTATCTTAATCTTGATCAATGCCTGCAAGCTGCCTGCTCCGTCTACCCAGGATGCCTCTTCCAATTCTTTTGGTACAGACTGCAGCCCTCCCAGATAAAGCATCATATAGTAGCCAAGCCCCTGCCAGATTGTAATAAACATAATGCAGAGCATAGCGGTTTTTGTACTTGCCAGAAATCCTAACGGCTTCGCAATGGCACCCATTTTCATCAATAGCGTATTTATGGCTCCATTGGAGTCAAACAAAAATCCCCACATGATGGAAACGGCTACCATAGAGGTAACAACGGGAATATAGAACAGCGTACGGAATAATGCAATACCGAACAGTTTCCTGTTTACCAGCAATGCCAGCAGGATAGATAGAATCTGAATCACCGGTACAATCACTACAAACAGTATGGAATTAAATAAGGCTTTACGGAATTCCTGATCTCCAAACAGCTTTATAAAATTGTCCAATCCCGTGAATTCTGTTTTTCCTAACACCGAGTAGTCAAAAAACATTAATGGAAGACTTCCGATAATAGGGACAAATACAAAAAGGATCAATAAGAACAACGCTGGTGCCATAAATAAATAGGCCTTTATAGTCTGTCTGTTCTTTTTTTTCATTTTAAACCTCCTTAGGTCAGAGACTGCTCCGGCATATAACCGAAGCAGTCTTTAACTTTTATTTCAATTCAGAGTTGACTAACTGCTCTGCATTGTCAAGAGCTCCCTGTATATCATTTCCTCCAATGATTGCAGCTTCATACGCTTTATTGACATCTGCCTGAATATCTCCCTGGCCCTCAACTCCCAGCGAATAATCCTTTGATGTATCGCTAAGCTGTGCGGACATCGCTCTTGCCTGTCCTTCCAGAGTCTCCGTATCAGATGTAAAATAGGAATCTGCTGCTGCGGCTGTTGTAGACGGGAATATGGCAACCTCTTTACAAAATGCCAGCTGATTTGCATCGTTGGTGATCCATGCAGCAAATTTGATTGCTTCCTCATGATTCTTGCTCGCTTCTGGTACCACTATGTTCATTAAGGCATTTCTGCTGAGCTTTTCCGATCCCGTAAGAGGTGATGCGATTGCAATTTTCTCATAGACATCGGGTGCCTCGTCCTTGATTCTGGAAAGAGAAGATCCTGAGGAGCTGATAATAGCAAGCTTGCCTGTTTCAAACAGCTTCAGCTCTTCATCCCATTTACCCCAGTTGTTATTGGCAAGAACACCTTCTTTGGTATATTCCTGGAACGCTGCAAGCAAATCAGCAGTCTGCTGGGTATTAAATGCTGCGGCAGTATTGTCTTCATTCAATATCGGAATTCCTTCTTCAAACAACATGTTGAATAATTCCGGAGGATTATATAAATAAGCACCCGTGGCATCCTTCATCTGTTTTGCAAGTTGATTTGCCTCTTCATAGGTGGTCGGTATCTCTGTAATTCCGGCCTGTTCGAACAATTCTGTGTTGTAGAACATTATATTAGGTGATGCATACCAGGGAAATGCATATGCCGACTCCCCAAGCTGTGTGGACTCATAAAGGCTTGGGATATAAATGCTCCTTTGTTCCTCTGTCGCTTCTGCATTTAAATCTACCAGTGCACCTTTTCCAGCTAAAGTCAGCGCCATCTGCGTATTCAGGTTTACAACATCCGGGGAGCTTCCGCCGGCTGCCGAAGTAACAAGCTTTTCTTGAATGGATTCATAGGGAAGATCTACCCATTTTACTGTTACACCTGGGTTTTCTTCTTGATACTGGGCTATCAGTCCGTTAAAGAAATCCGTAAAAGTCGGTTGCAGTGATATCGTCCAGAATTCAATTTCCACGGGATCGACTGCCGCTACCTCTGTACCTGCAGATTCGTCCGTTACACCCTGCTCATCTGCTGCAACCTGCGTATCCCCTTCCCCTTGTGTGTCGGCTGCAGTGCTGCTGTTGCCGCATCCGGTAAGCATAACGCTTGCTGCAAACACAGCAGCGAGTAATACATTAACTAGTTTCCTTTTCATATTCGTTCCTCCTTTTTTATTTTTACAAACGGACTAATGTCCGTATTGTTAACCAATAACTGCCGGGCTGACTATATCACTCCATAGATTATAATTCAGAGTTGCCAGTTGATTATCTTCGAAATAATGGAAAGGGAGATTTTCTTCCTGCAATTCTTCCACTATTTTTAAATCACCATTTATATAAGATGAAATTCTTTCAGCCGATTCCCTCAGACGCTGTTTTAATCCCCCGATTCGCTGTGACTGAATTTCAAATCCGAAAGTCTTATTCTCAAGATACCATTGTTCCCTAAATGCGTTATAAAAAATATCCAGCTTTTCGGTAATCTGAGGAATTTCAGCTTCCGCTATTTCCTTTAAAGCCGTTATATCCTTTTCGCAGTATGCTCTCCTCAGCCGAATGCCTAAATCCACTTTTTGCTGCAATACGTCGCATAATACCTTCTGTGTTTCAAAAAGATAAATGAAATCACTATCTTGCCGTAAATCAATGCAAGTCTCCAGCTTCTTTGCTATTTTATCAAAATAGTCCTTTTCCAACTGTTCTGCCACGGAATCGAAAGTACCTATCAAAGGATCGTTGTATAAAAAATACTTGCTCGCATTATTATGTTTTCCGGAAGTATCAGAAAACGGATTCGTACAATCTATTAACATGAATTCTTCCCATTTCATCCCTGTAAGCATCCGGAATACCGTATTTGTTATTTTTGATTCGTACGCCATATTAGCATCGGCAAATAACGCCGGCAGATTGGAAAACTGGCTCGCTTCCGCCCCGTTATCTCCCCAACCGGTAATCACCACGGAATCCACACGGTTCTTCTTGCAGGCATTCAGTGCCGCTTCACCGCTTTCCATACTATACCTGTTATGAGGTGCAAAACCAGTCCACTTCCATGCTCCCGCCGCGAATCCGATGCTATCCGTTAACTGAAGGTGCTGCCTGAGCATTTCATCATAGCGTTTTTCATCACAGGAATAATAATCCCAGTAAACAATCTCCAGCCCTTTCGGAATGATGACTTTTTCAGCGAGCTTTTTATCTGCCTTATAATATTCCCCGCCAAACGCCAGCCTGAAAAACATATCGCTCCACATCTGAGGCCGCAAGCCGTACTTTTCACAAATTGCAGTAACTCTTTTTAAATGATCATACATGATCTCAAATCGGTTTTTATATCCATGGAAATCCAGATATTTTCCAAGCCCTACCATGTGTGCCTCATCCATTCCGATATTAATTTTATCGGAAGAAAAGCAGTCTGCTATTGTTTTTATATAATGATCCAGAAACTCGTATGTACGCTCGCTGTCTGCTAATAAAATATCGTCTGTATCTATCATCTTCTGGTATTCTTCATATCTTTTAATCTGATTAAAGTGGGCGAGCGTTTGAACATACGGCCTGATTTCCATTCCATATTCCGCCGCATAGGCCGAAATTTCCTTTATTTCCTCCGGCTTGAAAGCCCCTCTCATATATCCCAGATAAGGCTCTTCCAATACCTTTATGGTATCTTCTATATAAAGCCCCAGAAAATCATATCCGAGCAGTGCCAGAAAAGACACGAGCCTTTTTAATGTGCTCATTGCGGGAACCGCATTTCTGGAGCAATCCAGCATATAACCGAAATCACCAAACTGTTTTCTCTCTTCCAGTTCCAGACTGCCATCTGCCTGAGCCGCAGCCATGATCGCTCTTCCAAGATCCGGCAGCTTTGCATATTCCACTGTTAAAGCCCCTTTTTCTTTGCGTAAAAAGTAACCTTTATTCTCACCCTCGTAAGCTGCCAGCGTATATTCACATGCATCAGGACTGTTTTGCAAAAAGAAATTGGCTTTCTCAACAATCGGCTTAAGCTTCTCCGGTAAATCAAAAGTTCTTATTTTCATTCGGGATTCCTCCTTCCGTCGTTTTCTTTGCAATTGACTGCATTATATCAATACCTCCGGCGAGTTTCAAGAAATCGGACCTTTTTGGAAAGTACAATCATAAAAATCCCGGTTTGGTACTTTTTTATGAAACTTCTTCCTAAATCAGGCCGTTCATTGTCTATCAAAAATAAAATCATTATAATAAAAGCAGTAAAAGATACAGAAAGGAAAATTAACATGAAAAACATCAGAATTTATAAAGAAAAGGATTACGAATCAGTCAGCAGAAAGGCTGCAAATCTCATATCGGCACAAGTCATTTCGAAGCCGGACAGCATTTTAGGACTTGCTACCGGAACTTCCCCGCTGGGAGCCTATCATCAACTGGCCGAATGGTGTACAAAGAAAGATGTGGATTTCTCAAGGATTATTTCCGTTAATCTGGATGAATATGTAGGTCTTTCACCTGACAACAGTGAAAGCTATCATTATTTTATGGAAAAAAATTTCTTCTCGAAGATAAATATCGCTATGGAAAATACGCATGTTCCCAACGGTCATGTCTCCGATCTGGAAGAAGCATGCAAATCTTACGATTCTCTGATCCAGGACCTGGGCGGCATCGATCTTCAGCTTCTAGGCATAGGCAGCAATGGGCATATCGGCTTCAATGAACCCGGAAAAAGCTTTCTGCTGGATACACATATCGTGCAGCTGACAGACAGTACAATCAAAGCAAATTCCCGCTTGTTCTCCAGAATAGACGACGTTCCGCGCAGGGCTATCACCATGGGCATCCGGAATATTTTTCAGGCGGCTAAGATTGTCCTGATCGCCACCGGTAAGGACAAAGCCGATGCTTTGTACCGTTCCTTCATAGAACCCGTCACTCCGGAGGTACCAGCTTCCATCCTTCAACTGCATACGAATCTGTCAATCGTCGCCGATGAAGAAGCCCTTAAACGGATTCCCGGTGAATACTTCTATTAATTTCCTGATACATCATACAAAAAAGCGGTGCATCCCCTTCGATGCCTCCGCTTTTTTATTTATATTCTTCTATACCATCGATTGACAAGGTCGTATCGAACATGTGTGACCTTGTCAATCGATGCTATCCCTGATTAAGTGTACAAATACAATTATATATAGCTCCAGCCAGACCTGCGTTATTCTTCAGCGCGGCCTGCCTGATTTCGAGATTCTCCCTGTATGCCGGCATGATTCTGTCTTTTATCTTAACAGACAGAGGATCGATAAAGCGTTCCTTCTGCATACTCACACCACCGCTTATTATAATCATCGACGGATTAAAAATATGTACAAGACTTACCAGCCCGTCTGCCACATAATCGATCCATTCCTCCACAGCCGCCTGCAGCTTTGCATTGCCTTTTTCCAGTTCTTCAAATATGGTTTTTCCGCTTACATTATCCGCAAATGTCTTAAGTTCTCCCTTTTTCATTCTTTCGTTTATCATTCTGACTAAGGCCGTTGTGGAAGCATACCGCTCGTAGCACCCTCTGTTGCCGCATGTGCATTCCGCTCCATCGGACTTGATAGAAAAGTGTCCCATTTCACCTGCTATTCCACGTGCTCCGGAAAGCAATTTTCCTCCCGTGATGATACCTCCGCCAATCCCCGTACCAACCGTAATCACAATAACGTCTTCGGCTCCTCTTGCTGCCCCGATCCAGTATTCACCCAGAGCAGCGCAATTCGCATCATTTGCCACAGCGACCGGCAAGCGGAACAGCTCCTCCATTTCTTCTTTGATTCTACTGTCCTGCCAATTTTTAATATGTCCTGCGGTTCCACTCACGACCCCGGTTCTTGAATCGATCTGTCCGGTAGCTGATATTCCGATCGCTTTCAGTTTGTCTCTATATTCCGGATGTTCCTCAATAAAAACTGCCGAAACCTTTTTTACTGTCTGTAATATTGGTGTTTCATACTGATCGAAGTTAACGGATGCCGTATCCGATGCGAACAGTTCTCCTCTGCTGTTCATGATTCCCATTTTTACGGCTGTACCGCCTATATCAATTCCGAAATAAATTTCGTCACACATTTCACTTCTCCATTTCTTACGTATCATACCCTCTCAGTGCCGAAAGAGTATCGTGATATTTCATTATTTTATTTTTGGCATCGTTCTCAAAATAGTAGGTATAAAAAACATCTACAAGAACCAGAATAGGAAATTGAGGCGATATCATCGTACCTCCATCCAGATTTTTCGCCGTCGCAACATATATTATTTCATCACAGTCATTTTGAAGCTCCATTTCCTGATCAGAGGTAATCATTACTACATATGCGCCTTTTGCCTTTGCCATTCTGACCGCATCCAGTATGGCTTTTGTCTTTCCGCTTAAAGAAATGGCTATTACCATACAATTTTCATCCGTCACCGCCATCGACATCTGTATCATCTGCGAGTCGGTGACCGCCTGTATATTCATGCCGAGTCTCATAAATCTCAACTGAAATTCCTGTGCGGTATATCCGGAACTTCCCATCCCACAGACAATTACGCGGGGATGTACATTCATCATATCCGAAACACGTTTCACCTTTTCTTCATCCAGAATATGAAAGCCTTCTTCCAAAAGTCTAGTATAGGTATGTTTCACCTTTTTTGTCAATACACTTATATTTCTTTCATACAGGTCTTCCTGGAGTTCTTTTTCGTAAGCAAAAATAAACTCCCTATAACCCTTATAATTACATTTCTTCGCGAATCTCGATAAAGTAGCCTCCGAAATATAAAGCAGCTTTGATATATTTTTAGAAGAAAAGTTTATTACTTCATTATTATTTATAAAAAAATCTGCTATACTTCTTTCTACTGCTGTCATATTTTCATAAACCAGCAGAATGTTCTGCTTAACACTATCCATTAGTCTGCTCCCATTCATCGGTTAATCCGCTGTAATCAATATTATTTTATTATACTTCATGGCAGAAATTATTACTACAGTATTATTCCTGCTTCCAGTGCCTTACTTTAATTATCAAGGCTTGTCTTTTTCTCGATTTCAATCGTATCCCCTTCCTGGATATCTTCCGCAAACCATCTGCGTGCGATAGCAAGGAAAGAACCATCCTTATCCTTCTCACATGTTACAATTCGATTCTCAATTTTTACTATTTTTAATTTCATTATTTTTTACCAATCCTTATATTTATTATTAGACAATAAAATAAATAATATCAAATAAATGCAATCTCTTCAATGTTGATTTATAAAAGAAAAAATGTTATTCTAATTTAAGGATTTTATTGCTTCAGAAATTCACCCAGTTTCGGATTTCTGAGCTTTTTGTTTTTTATGAACATAAATGATATGCGATTTTGTAATGTATATAAGATATGAAATTCTTTTATAGAAAGGATATGAAAATAGAAATGAAAAATATATCTAAAAAAACCATACCTGCTCTCATATTGATCTTGAGCATGGCCCTGCTTATAGGCCTTGACCAGTTCACTAAGTTTCTCGCTGTTAAAAATTTGAAGGAACAAGCGGATTTCGCACTCATTCCCGGTGTACTGGAATTTTCTTATTTAGAAAATACCGGGGCGGCGTTCAGCTCCTTTCTTGGTAAACAGGGATTTCTCATCACACTGACGTCCTGCGTTATGCTCTTCATCATTTGGAAATATTTTCAGATTCCGGAAGGAAGGCGATTCCATATTATGCGTCTCACGTTTCTTCTTGTTATAAACGGCGGAATTGGAAATCTGATAGACAGGATAAAAAATGGCTATGTAGTGGACTTCATCTATTTTGTTCCCATCAATTTTCCCAAGTTCAACGTCGCAGACTGTTATGTAAGTGTGGGAATGGTACTGCTTTGCATTATTTGCTTCTTCTACTACAAAGATGACGAGCTTAGCTTCTTATTTGGAAAGGCTTCGGACAAATAATTGTCCTTATTTTATCAGCAAAAGGAGGATGCCTGCTGTTATAAGCGCCAAACCGGCAGCTGATTTCTTTGTGAGCTTCTCCTTTAGAATCATACAGGAAAGGCCTACGGTAACTACGATACTAAGGCGATCCACCAATACCACGATACCTGCCTCGCCCTTTTGCAGCGCCTTATAATAACAAAGCCAGGAAAGGCCCGTGGTAATACCGGACAGACAGATGAACACCCAGCTCTTCTTATCAATGCGCTTAAGTCCGTCCTGCTTCTTTCCTGCAAATACTACAATCCACGCCATAATGAGAACTACTACGGTGCGGATAGCCGTTCCCAGATTCGATTCTACTCCGTCTATGCCGATTTTACCCAGAATCGCCGTAAAGCTGGCAAATATAGCAGATAATATGGCATAGGTCAGCCATTTCGTCCCACTTCTTTTCTTTTCCGCCGTTACTTCTCTCTCTTCTATATATCCTTTCTTGCCATTCTTCCTCTCCATCATCATATAGGTACCCCCAACGATTATCGCCATGGATACTATTTTTAACGAGGTAAGAGATTCTCCCAGAATAAGAAAAGCGAGCAGTAAGGTGAGAATAATACTGGCTTTATCGATTGCCATGACCTTGTGGACCTCTCCATAACGCAGCGCCGCAAAATAACAGAGCCACGAACAGCCCGTAGCGATGCCCGACAGCACGAGAAAGGTGAATGTCTTAGCGCTGATCTGTGAAATAGTATCCTGCGATCCTACAAGAAATACCATCAGCCATGAAAACAGCAAAATTACAACCGTACGGATGGCCGTTGCCAGATTCGAGTCCGTGTCCCTAATACCTATTTTAGCGAGTATCGAAGTTATTCCTGCGAAGCCCGCGGAACACAACGCATAAATAAGCCACATATTAATAACCATGCCTTTCTTTCCCTACAGAGCAAATTGACTGTTATAGAGCTTTGCATAAAATCCTTCGGCCGTCAGCAACGTTTCATGATTTCCTTGTTCTATGATATTGCCGTCTTTCATCACCAGAATGATGTCGGCCTCCTTTATCGTCGAGAGCCTGTGTGCCACGATAAAGCTGGTTCTTCCCTCCATCAGCTTTGCAAATGCGTTCTGGATCTTAAGCTCCGTCCTCGTATCGATGGAAGAGGTGGCTTCATCCAAAATGAGCATATCCGGCTGACAGAGCATGACCCTCGCAATGCATAGAAGCTGCTTCTGCCCTCCGGAGAGATTTCCTCCTGCCTCCGTAATCACAGTATCATAGCCCTCCGGCAGCCTCTTAATAAAGCTGTGGGCATGGGCTGACTTCGCCGCCGCGATAATTTCCTCGTCTGTGGCCTCAGGCTTTCCCATTACTATATTTTCCCGAACCGTTCCCGCCTTCAGCCAAGTATCCTGAAGCACCATACCATAGGAGGTGCGAAGGCTCATCCTCGTCACATGGCGGATATCCTTTCCCTCTACCTGTATCTTTCCGCTGTCCACATCATAAAAACGCATCAGCAGATTGATAATCGTGGTTTTTCCGCAACCGGTAGGACCCACGATTGCCACCCGCTGTCCCGGCTTCACATGAAGATTAAAATTTTGAATCAATTTCTGATCCGGAGTATAAGAGAAATACACCTCGGAGAGAGAAACATTTCCCTCAACATCCAAAAGCACTGCCGCATCGTCTGCCTCAGGTATCTGAGGTTCCTCCTCGATAAGCTCCAATATCCTTCCCGCACATGCGAGAGCATTTTGCAGCTCCGTAACCACTCCCGAGATTTCGTTGAAGGGCTTCGTATACTGATTCGCATAGGTAAGAAGGCATACAAGCTGCCCTACGCTTATCCCTCCTGCAATGGCCAAAATCGCTCCTGTAATTCCTACCCCCGTATATACTATGCTGTTCACGAAACGCGTTGCCGGATTAGTGATAGATGAGAAGAAGATCGCCTTCAATGAAGCCTCCCTCAATCTTTCGTTTACTTCATCGAACTGCTTAAGTGCCTTCTCTTCGTGTCCGAAGGCCTGTACCACCCTCTGACTGCCCACCATTTCGTCAATTAATGCCGTCTGCTCTCCTCTCGTCTCCGATTGGAGCTTGAACATACGGTAAGTCTTCTTCGCGATAAAATTAGCTACCAGAAAGGAAACCGGAGTGAGCAATACGACTATCGCCGTAATTCCCACATCTATAGTTAACATAATAATCAATGTGCCGAGAATCGTAATCACTCCGGTAAACAACTGGGTGAATCCCATGAGCAGGCCGTCTGCCAACTGATCTACGTCGGCAATCACTCTGCTGACCACCTCCCCGTAGGAACGGGAATCTATATATTTAAGGGGTAAGACTTCAATTTTTTTGAATGCTTCATCCCTCATGTCCTTCACAATTCCAAATGTCATTTTATTATTGCATACGTTCATGATCCACTGCGCTATCGCCGTGAATATGATCGCTGCAGCCATGCGATAAAGAAGCACCAGAATGCCGGCGAAGTCCACCAACCCTTTATCGATGATAAGGTCGATCGCATCTCCGATAAGAATCGGTACATATAACGTGAGCGCCACGCTGACCGATGCCATGAATACGGACATACCCAAATAAAACCAATACTTTTTTATATATCGAAGTACCTTGAAGAGAGTCTCCTTTTGACTTATACCGCCGTTGTTCATGCCCTCTCCTCCTTCTTAAACTGCGAATCATAAATTTCCTTGTAGACATCGCAGCTATTAACTAATTCCTCATGCGTTCCGATTCCCGCCACTTCACCGTCCTCCATAACCACAATAAAATCCGCATAACGAATAGACGCGGCTCGCTGAGATACGATAAAGACCGTCATATCCTCTTCCATATTGCCTATTTCTTGACGCAGTCTGGCATCAGTGGCGAAGTCCAGCGCAGAGGCGCTGTCATCCAATATAAGTATTTTCGGTTTTCTCACTAACGCTCTGGCAATGGTAAGGCGCTGTTTCTGCCCCCCTGAGAAATTCTTGCCCTCCTGCGATACTTTGGCGTCCAGTCCTCCTGCCTTTTCCGTGGCGAACTCCTTCGCCTGTGCGATTTCTAACGCCCGAAGGATTTCCTCCTCCGAAGCATTCTCCTTGCCCCACTGTACATTTTCCCTTATGGTTCCTTTGAACAGCACCGCTTTTTGCATGACGATGCCTATTTTGGAACGCAGCTCGTCTAACGGATAGTCTTTTACATCCACCCCGTCTATCCTTACGCATCCGCCGGTCGCATCATAAAATCGGGGGATCATATTGACCAAAGAAGATTTTCCCGAGCCTGTACCGCCTATGATTCCTACCGTCTGCCCTCTTTTTACCTTAAAATCAATATCCGTCAGAGCTTCCGCTCCGGCATTTTTATAAGACAGACAGACATGCTCGAAAGAAACCGCAATGTCATCGTTTCCATCTCCATGAACCAATGCGGTTTCATTTTCTCTCTCAGGCGATACTAAGCTGGATTTCATCTCGAATACGGCTGCAATCCGGTTAGCACTGGCGAAAGCCCTCGTTATGGTTATGATCAGATTGGCGAGTTTAATAAGCTCAACCAATATCTGAGACATGTAATTTACCAGCGCAACTACCGCTCCCTGCGTAATATAACCGCCGTCCACACGAAGAGCCCCCGTCCATATGAGCACGATCAGCGCACCGTTTATAATGACATAGGTCACCGGATTCATCAAGGCGGAGATCTTTCCTACAAACTGCTGCATCCTTGTCAGAACTTCGTTTTCTCCTTCAAAGCGCGCTATCTCCGCTGCCTCCTTGTTGAAAGCACGTATTACTCTCACCCCTGTAAGGTTCTCCCTCGTAATGCCGAGAATTCTATCCAGTCCCGCCTGAACCTTCTTATACAATGGCATGCTTACGAGCATGATACCAAAAACGACGGCACTGAGCAGAAGGATAGTTATTACAAAAATCAGTGCAGCCTTGCCGTCAATGGTAAATGCCATCACCATAGCTCCGAACACGATAAAAGGGGAGCGCAAAAAGAGGCGCAATACCAGATTCACTCCTGACTGCAGCAGATTCACATCGTTTGTCATTCGTGTAATCAGTGTGGATGTCCCTATTTCGTCCATCTCCGTAAAGGACAGCTTTTGAATGTGTTTAAACAGCTCATGCTTCAATCCGGCAGAAAAACCCACCGCCGCCTTGGCGGAATAATACTGTGCGGTGACAGAACATACCAGTCCGATGACTCCCAGAGCCACCATGATCAGGCACATCCTGACAATATATCCTTTGTCTCCCTGCGCGATCCCCGTATCGATGATCGCCGCCATAACTAGCGGCACCAAAAGCTCAAAGGATGCCTCCAGCATCTTAAAAAGCGGAGCCAATACTGTTTCTTTTTTATAATCCTTAAGATAAATCAATAACTTTCTCATTGTTTAAGTTCTCCGGTATATCTATAATAATTTTATACATTTTATATGAGGTCGATAGCGTCTCGTACACTCCTTACACCGATCACCTTCATATCCTTTTCTTCGCTTAACCCCTCCATACAGACCGCAGGCAGAATACAAGTGGTAAATCCCAGCTTTTTAGCCTCCTGAACCCGCTGCCTCGCCATGCTCACAGCCCTTACCTCTCCGCTGAGTCCAACTTCGCCAAAAGCAATTACCTTGCTGTCGATGGCCCGATTCCTAAAGCTGGAAACGATGGCCAGCACGATTCCCAAATCAATAGCCGGTTCTACGATCTTGATTCCTCCCGCCAGATTCACATAAGCGTCGCAGCCTGACATTTGCAGGCCAACCCGCTTTTCCAACACCGCCATCAACAGATTCACCCGGTTGAAATCCGTTCCGATCGCCTGACGCCTCGGAATACCGAAATTGCTCCCGCATACCAAAGCCTGTATCTCTATCAGTATCGGTCTGGTCCCTTCCATAGAGCATGCCACCACCGAGCCGCTGGCGTCCTCAGGCCTGCCGTTTAACATGAATTCTGATGGGTTCATGACCTCTATCAGTCCTTCTTCCCTCATTTCAAACACTCCGATTTCATTGGTTGAACCGAACCGGTTCTTCACCCCGCGAAGTATCCGGTAAGAAGCGTGCCTGTCCCCTTCGAAATAGAGCACCGTATCTACCATATGCTCTAACACTCTGGGGCCTGCCACCGTTCCCTCCTTGGTCACATGTCCTACAAGAAATATAGATATATTCATCCCTTTCGCCAATTGAAGGAAAATATTTGTTGCCTCCCTTACCTGAGACACGCTTCCCGGCGCCGACGATACATCCTCGCTGTACATGGTCTGAATGGAATCAATGACCGCCACATCGGGCTTCATTGCCTTTAAGGTCTCCTCGATAACGTATAGATTCGTCTCGCACAGGAGCAGAAGGTTGTCGTTGAATTCTCCGATTCTGTTGGCCCGTATCTTAATCTGGCGCAAAGATTCCTCTCCGGACAGATACATTACCTTTCTGCCGGCTCCGGCCAACTTCTGGCATACCTGAAGCAAGAGAGTGGACTTACCGATTCCCGGATCTCCTCCCACCAGAGTGAGGGATCCCGGCACAATGCCGCCTCCAAGTACCCTGTCCAGTTCTTCTATACGTGTGCCGATTCTCTCCTCGCCGCCTAAGGACACCTCCGACAGTTTGGATGGCTCCGCCCGTTTCACACTGCTTCCCGCTTTCGAGGTACTCCCGCTTCCCTTCGTACTTAAAGTTACCCGTTCTTCCACAAAAGTATTCCAAGCCTTGCATCCGGGACACTGTCCCATCCATTTCACCGATTCATAACCACATTCCTGACAAAAAAATACTGTCCCGTTCTTACTCTTTGCCATACTTACCTCTTAATTTTCGATTACCTTGTCTATTACATAAAAACGGGACTTTCACAAAATGACCGTCCCGTTTTTCGTTTCTTCTATTTTGCTACTCTGACATTTACTTCTCCAACACCCGCAAGTTCTACGCTTAAATTCAGCTTACCGCCTAAATTCGTCCTCATCTTGCCAATACTTTCATTATTTATAAAAACCTCGTATTCTGTTTCGTCCTGAAGACCTATGGTAATCTGTGCGTCTTCATCTCCTTCTACGTTAAAGTTAATGCCATCCTGCGTTTCCTTAAAATCGGTTACGCTAGTTCCCGGTACCGATTCATATACAAACATTCCGTTCTTTTCAAGCTTCGTCATGGTTTTGTACGTCTTGACCTTCAACAGGTCTCCGCCGCACTCAAAATCCTCCAGCTTCGCTTTTTTCTCCAGTTTGTGGTTGCCAAAACTGATTGCTCCTTCGCCTTCCGAGCGAAGTAATTCTTCCACCACTGCCATTTCTTACGTCCTCCTAAGTTCCTTCCTTCGCATAATATGACACTTTTTCAGCATCTTATTCTTACTATCAGTATAATATATTTTTCATATTTAATCCACTAAAAATTCGGATTTAAGATTCTTTTTTTACTCTGAAGGAAGCCTTTCCGTCTTTTACTCCGGCAGTTACGTTATCTCCCGACTTTATTCTTCCCGCAAGGATTTCCTCCGCAAGCCGGTCCTCTATCACCGTCTGAATCGCACGCTTTAACGGTCTCGCTCCCATCTTATAATCGGAATGTTTCTCCACAATATATTCCTTTAAAGCAGGAGCTATGGTTAGATTGATATCCATCTGTGCCTTGCACCTGTTTCTTAGGTTCGCTGACAGCAAGGTAATAATCTGTTTCATATTGTCCTTATTCAAAGGATGGAACACCATGATCTCATCGATACGGTTAATGAACTCCGGTTTGAAAAGCCTTTTCACTTCCTCCATTACGCCGGATTTCATCTTTTCATAATTCTGTTTCTCATCCGTCTGGGAAGAAAAGCCCAAATTCTTCGGATCGATTATCCTCTGAGCACCTGCGTTGGAAGTCATGATGAGTATCGTATTCTTAAAGCTCACCTTACGCCCCTTGGCATCTGTAATATGTCCGTCGTCGAGCACCTGGAGAAGAATGTTGAACACATCGGGATGCGCCTTTTCAATCTCATCGAACAATACTACCGAATACGGATTGCGCCTCACTTTCTCGCTGAGCTGTCCTCCTTCGTCAAAGCCTACATATCCCGGAGGAGAACCTATCATCTTCGATACGGAGTGTCCCTCCATATATTCCGACATATCTACGCGGATAAGGGAATTCTCCGAACCGAACATCGCCTCGGCCAGCGCCTTGCTAAGCTCCGTCTTTCCTACACCAGTGGGACCAAGGAATAAGAAGGAACCGATAGGCCTGTTAGGATCCTGTAAGCCCACTCGCCCTCTGCGCATTGCCTTCGCCACCGCAGATACCGCTTCCTCCTGTCCGATTACCCGTTTGTGAAGAATGGATTCCAGCTTGAGCAGACGCTCGCTTTCCTTTTCTGCCAGCTTCTTTACCGGAATCTTCGTCCACATGGAAACGACCTCGGCAATTTCATTTTCTCCTACCACATATCTTTTATCCGCTTGCTCCGAATCGAACCTGCTCTTCATCTTCTCATATTTCTTAATCAAAGCATCCTGACTGCGCTTAAGCTCTCCTGCCTGGCTGAACGCCTCTGCCCGCACAGAGCGCTCGATCTGCACGTCTATTTTCGCAATCTGCTCCGACAGTTCTTTCATCTTATCCGGTATGTGCATTGTCTTAAGCCGCACCGCGGCCGCCGCTTCATCGATTAAATCGATGGCTTTATCAGGCAGATTCCTATCGTTGATATATCTGCTGGAAAGCTGCACCGCCGCTTCTATCGCTTCATCGAGAATCGTTACCCTGTGATGCTCCTTATATTTTCCTACCACACCCTTCAAGATGCGTACCGCCTCCTCTTCCGTCGGCTCCTCTACGCTTATCGGCTGGAACCTTCTCTCCAAGGCGGCATCTTTTTCCACATATTTTCTATATTCGGCAATCGTGGTCGCACCTATTAACTGAATCTCGCCTCTGGCCAGAGAAGGCTTTAATATATTGGAAGCGTCGATCGCACCCTCCGCACCTCCTGCACCGATGATTGTATGCATTTCGTCCAGAAAAAGAATGACATTGCCGTCATCGATAACTTCTTTAATTACTTTCTTAATTCTCTCTTCGAATTCACCGCGGTACTTGCTTCCTGCCACCATTCCCGACAAATCCAGCGTAAGCACCCTCTTATTCTGTACGGTGAAAGGCACCTCTCCCGACACGATGCGAAGGGCCAGCCCTTCTACCACCGCCGTCTTACCTACTCCCGGCTCACCAATCAGACAAGGATTGTTCTTCATTCTTCTGCTGAGTATCTGTATTACTCTTCCAATTTCTTCCTCTCGCCCGATTACGGGGTCCAACTCTCCTTTCCCCGCAAGCGCCGTCAAATCCCTGCTATACTGTTCCAACACCGAGGCTCCGCCTTTTTTCTTGCCGCTTTGCTTCTTCGCAAGATCCTCCTTATAAAGTGCTCCGTCCGCACCCATGGCGATCAAAGCGTCCACATATACCTTCTGAGCGGATATTCCAAGCGTATTCAAAAGCCTTACCGCCACATTGTCCCCCTCTTTGATCAGAGCCAGCAGAATATGCTCGGTTCCTGTTCTTTCCAGACCGAAGCGATCTGCCTGCCTATGCGATTCCTCTAACACCTTCGTCGCACGAGGAGAATAGCCGTCTCTATCCTTTATCTGTATACCGCCCTCCGGAGCGATCAAATCTCTGATCATCTCCATAAGCTGAGTCTCCTCCAATCCGTTCTCCGAAAGAATCCTTGCCGCAACGCCCGTCTTTTCCTTTAACAGGCCTGCTAAAATATGTTCCGTTCCCACATACCCTTGCTTTAAATTTGCCGCGGTCTTCTCCGCCAGCACAAGAGCGGCTTTCGCCTTATCCGTAAACTGTGACTGCATCAATCTAGTCCTCCATAATTTTCATATACTTCGTCAATAAGAGCATGCACTTCTTCTCTGGAAATATTCTTACAACTGCTCCTTGCGAGCAGAACATACAAATCTCTGCGCAACTCTTCTATAGCCTCCATCTTATCTGCATCTATTGCAATGACAGCGCCTCTTCGCCTGTCCACCTTTACAAAACCCTCCTGCTTAAGAACAGTATATGCTTTATTTACCGTATGCATGTTAATTCCGATATCATCCGCAAGCTGCCTGACCGAAGGAAGCTCTTCGCCTATTCTTATCTTGGATGTGGCAATCCCGATAATAATCTGATTGCGAAGCTGTAAATATAATGCTTCGTCGCTGTTGAAATCTATCTCTATTATCATCATAATAAATACCTACCTCCTGACTGTTATACAAATATTATAACACTCAGAACATTATGTCAAGAAGCTGCTTTATTTACCGCTAATGGAACCTACCATGAATTAAAAAAGGGCATATGAGCACCCAGCCCATATACCCCATCCTCTTTTTCTGTTTAATCCTTATCTTCCATATTTAAAAACTCGAATTCGAACTCATCATCATCGATCAAGAAGTTTTTTGCTTTCTTCTTCGGCGCAGGTGCAGGCACTTCTTCCTCTTGATCATAGTCTATCTTTCTGACCTTGGATACCGGCTCTTTAGCCGTTCTTTCCTTTACCGCTTTTAAAGGCGGCTTCGTCTGCTTAGCGCCGCTCCGTCTTCTCACGGGAGGCTCTTCCTCATCCTCGTCATCGTCCTCATCTTCGTCCTCGTCATCGTCTTCTTCGTCGTCATCCTCGTCATCATCTTCTTCATCGTCCTCATCTTCGTCATAATCGCCGTCATCATACAAATCCTTGATCTTGAACAGCAGCAAGGTAACTGTGATTGCCAGAAGCGCAGCCACTACTGCCAGAACGATAATAACGATTTTCTGTGTGGCGAGCTGATCAGAATCACTTTCACTCTGCGCAGCTCCCGCTTCTGCTGCAGTCATGAGCCCCGACAGTGTCTGACGTGTTCCATTTATATTGTCGTACAGATACCATTCATTTTCGCCAGAATCATTCTGTGTATACACCATCTCATAGTCAGGCTTAAGCTCTTCTTCCTCAGGAACAGGCTCCTGCGTTTCTTCTGCCGCAGCATCCCCGCCTTCCTCTGCGAGTGCCGCATCAGTGTCTTCTTCGCCGGTTGTTTCCGTGTCTTCCTCTGTCGTCGCAGGCTGCTCGGTCTCAGTGGTGGTCGCTGCCGGAGGATCTCCTACCGTTACAAGATCTGCGCGAATAAAGCCTACGACTTCATTGCCCGAAGAGGTCGTATATTTTATCTGGTACCATTTCTTCCCGTCGCTTGCTTTCGCTTCTCCGGTAATGGTAACCACCGTGTTCTTCGTTGCAGATCCCAATGTTTCGTGCTCTGTAGACGCACCTTCCCTGATTCTTGCGCTCTCGTAGCTTACATATGCCTTGGTCTCCGCAATAGGTGTCGCCGTGGTAGCTGCCGGCTTACTCTCCGTCTGAGTGCTGTTTGCAGTGGTGCTATTCGTAGTCGTACTGTCCGTGGAAGTTGTCGCGGTTCCGGTGGAGGTGGTTGCTTTAATCATTAAATCGGATCTGATATATCCGGTACTATTATCTACCGTCACCTTGTACCAAAGCGTTCCTGCACTATCAGTCACCTCGTCCGTAACGCTTACCGTACTGCCCTTTAATAAGCCCACTACTACGTCACTGGAGGTGGTCGGCTCCTTTCGCACCTTCGCCGCATCCGCAGATACAATACCGGTAGTCTGCGTATAGGCCAAGCTTACCGAAGGTGTACCTATAAAAATAGCGATAGAAAGCAACGCATACGCTGCTACAGCCAGTAGTTTCCCTGTTATCGTTTTCTTCATCCGTGTTTCCTCCCCTTATGGGTTATTTATTTTGCTCTGCCTTGATAAAATGCATTGCACCATCGTCCCTCTTTTTATAATCCATTCCGTACCCTGCCAACGCACGCTTAGTCCTTTCGTGCTCTTCTGCATTCCTATGATAAGATGCCGCACACTTCTCGCAAAGCGTTCCATGGCGGATATTAGCCCCGCAAATTCCGCACTTCATAAATGTCTTGGACTCCGATGCGATTTCCAGTCTGGAGTCCCTGAGCATCTGGCGCATCGCCTTCTGGCTCACTCCAGTTTTCTCGGATATTTCCCCGGACGTCGCTCCCGGATTTTTTTCTATATAATTGCGTGCCTTTCCGTAATCATCATAAGCACGATAATGGCAATCCTCACATTCATATTCACCGACACCCTTAAAAATCATAATCCCGCCGCATTCGCTGCACACATATGGCCTGTTGTAATCGTATTCGCCCATCTTTCCAACAAGAGCAATGTCCTTATTCTCCATATACACTACCCCACTTCTTTCGGCACCTCATCAATCGCTTTTCCAATATCATGGCGCATATATTTATTGTCAAAAAGAACCCATTCCACAGCTTTGTATGCATTAGCCCGCGCTTCCTTCAAGTCCTTCCCCTTAGCCGTCACTCCCAGGACTCTTCCTCCGTCCGTCACGATGCCCTCGTCCGTCTGCTTCGTGCCCGCATGGAAGCAATAATAGCCTTCCTTCCCATCAAAGTGCTCCAGACCGCGGATCACAAAGCCTTTCTCATATTTCACCGGATAACCGTTCGATGCAAGAACGACACATACCGCCGCATTGTCCTCAAATTGTAAATCTATCTCGTCAAGCTTCCCATCGATACACGCCTCCATCACCTCTATGATGTCATTTTTCATTCTCGGAAGCACTACCTGCGCTTCCGGATCTCCGAATCTGGCATTGTACTCTAAAACCCTGGGGCCCTTTTCGGTTAACATAAGTCCGAAAAAGATAATGCCTTTAAATTCTCTTCCTTCCGCTGCCATAGCGTCTACCGTCGCCTGATAAACATATTCTCTGCAAAATTCATCCACTTCCTTCGTATAGAAGGGACTGGGGGAAAAGGTTCCCATTCCGCCCGTATTGAGGCCCATATCTCCGTCCATGGCACGCTTATGATCCTGCGCAGAGGTCATGGTCTTCACCGTCTTTCCGTCCACAAAGGAAAGTACGGAAACCTCTCTTCCGGTCATAAACTCCTCGATTACCAGCTTATTTCCCGCTGAGCCAAACTGCTTGTCCAGCATGATGGTACGCACGCCCTCTCTGGCTTCCTCTAGGGTCTCACAAATCAGCACCCCTTTTCCAAGCGCCAGACCATCGGCCTTAAGCACCACAGGGAAATCTCCAGCATCCAATCCTTCCAGATAGGAAAGCGCCGCCTTAGCCTCGTCAAAGTTCTCATAACCCGCTGTAGGAATATTATATTTTTTCATCAAATCCTTGGAAAAAGCCTTGCTTCCTTCCAGAATCGCCGCATTTTTCTTCGGGCCGAAGGCTCTAAGCCCCGCCTTGTTCAGTTCGTCCACAAGCCCTCCCACAAGAGGGTCATCCATACCTACGATTGTCAAGTCGATAGCATTCTCTTTGGAGAACGCGACGATTTTATCAAATTCCATAGCTCCAATAGGGACACATTCCGCTAACTGTCCGATACCGGCATTTCCCGGTGCACAATATATTTTATCTACCTTCGGGCTCTTCGACACGCTTACTGCTATCGCATGCTCTCTGCCGCCGCCTCCGACAATCAGTACTTTCATTCATGTATCCTCCTGCATTTTCCGTCTTTTACTTCTAACCTGTCTCTGGCTATCAAATCGATAGCTTCCGGCAATATCAGCCATTCGGCCTGCTCCATAACACGCTTTTGCAACACCGCCGCCGTGTCCGTATCCTGCACTTCCACCGCTTTTTGCAAGATAATTGGTCCGGTATCCGTTCCTTCGTCTACGAAATGAACGGTGGCTCCCGTCACTTTCACGCCCCTTTCGAGCACGCCCTCATGCACCTTAAGCCCATAATACCCTTTGCCGCAAAAGGCCGGGATGAGAGAGGGATGTATATTGATAATCCTGCCCGCGTACTTTTCAATCATCGCCTCCGGCAATACTACGAGGAATCCCGCCAGCACGACCAAATCCGCACAGGCATCCGCAACCTCTTGCAAAAGCGCTTCATTAAAGGCTTCTCTGTCCTCATAATCCTTAGGCGAAACACAGACTGCCTCGATCCCCTCTTTCCTGGCCCGTTCCAGAGCGTAGGCATTTCTATTATTACTGATGACCTTTACGATTCTCGTATTCGAAATGGTTCCTGCCTTTACAGCGTCGATAACTGCCTGCAGATTCGTTCCGCCGCCGGATACACATACGACAACTTTCAGCATATGGTAACTCCTTTTTCACCTGCTTCCACATGGCCTATCACATAAGGAGTCTCACCAGCCGCCTTAATCGCCTCCATGGCCGTCAAAACCTGAGCCTCATCCAGGGCGAGCACCATACCAAGTCCCATATTGTAAGTATTGTACATCATTTTCTCTTCCAGACCGCCTTTTTGCTGCAGCAGCTTGAAAATCGCAGGCACCTCATAACTGTCCTTATTCACTACGGCCACTGCTCCGTCAGGAAGCATTCTGGGGATGTTCTCATAGAAACCGCCTCCCGTAATATGGCTGCAGCCTTTAATCATAACACCGGCTTCCCTTACGGCCTTAAGAGCCTTCACATATATCTTGGTAGGAGCGATCAATGCTTCTCCCAAAGTCTTACCAAGTTCATCATAATAAGTATTCAGACTATCCTTCGTCATATCGAACACTTTTCTTACGAGAGAAAAACCGTTGCTATGTACGCCCGAAGAAGCGATGCCAACCAGTACGTCGCCCGGCTTTATATCCGCTCCGGTAATCAAATCCTTTTCATCCACAACTCCCACTGCAAAGCCCGCAAGATCGTATTCTTCCTCAGGATAAAATCCCGGCATCTCCGCAGTCTCTCCTCCGATAAGGGCTGCTCCCGACTGAAGACAGCCGTCTGCCACGCCTTTTACGATAGTCGCTATCTTTTCGGGATAGTTCTTGCCGCATGCGATATAGTCCAGGAAGAATAAGGGCTCGCCGCCCGCACAGGCTATATCGTTCACACACATGGCAACACAGTCAATACCTATCGTATCATGTTTATCCAGCAGGAATGCCAGCTTTAACTTCGTCCCCACTCCGTCAGTTCCCGAAACCAGAGTAGGTTTCTCCATATTTTTAATTGCTGCAAGGGAAAAAGCTCCTGAAAATCCACCAAGACCTCCGAGTACCTCCGGTCTCATCGTTTCCTTCACATACTTTTTCATTAATTCTACCGACTGATAGCCTGCCTCAATATCCACGCCAGCCTTCTTGTAATCCATGATATTTCCTCCCTAATCGCTTTCTAAGATATGTAATTCCACGCTATTTGTAATTCTTATAGCCAACTTCCTGGAGCCTCTCATCCTTTTTCTGAACGCCGGCTTCCAAGGTCTTGCTGTATTCCTTCAGTTTGGCAAGCAGCGTCTCGTCCGATGTCGCAAGAATCTTCGCCGCGAGAATTCCGGCGTTAGCCCCGCCGTTAATCGCCACGGTAGCCACCGGGATTCCGGAAGGCATCTGTACGATGGAATAAAGGGAATCCCTTCCTCCGAGAGACGTGGTGTGCATAGGAATACCGATGACCGGCATAGGGAAAATCGCCGCACACATACCGGGTAAATGGGCAGCCATTCCTGCTCCCGCAATAATTACCTTGAAGCCCTTCGCTTCCGCACTCTTCGCGTATTCGAAGAACACATCCGGCTCTCTGTGTGCCGAAATAATCTTCATTTCATAAGAAATTCCAAGCTCCTCCAAAATGTCGGCAGCCTTCGCCATAACAGGCATGTCCGAGTCGCTTCCCATAACAATTCCAACTTTTGCCATCACAATTTCTCCTCTTTATTCTAAATTTCTGTTACTGTTCACTCCGTTCACCGCAACCCATGATTTCTGCATTTAAATTCGCTTCGCGAAGCAGAAATCATCTCTCGAATCACGTTCTTATGCATCTTAACAGCAAGTGTTAAGATACTGTGTGAACAGTAACAAATTTCTTTCTTAAGTTTACTAAAATTCCATTAAGCACGCAACCCATATTTTCTTAGTTTTTTGTAAGGACCGGCCAGTGTTACTGTTCACTCCGTTCTCCGCAACATATGGCATGTATTAACTTTTATGGCTCAGCTCTTAAATGGCTCGTTCAATTCCTCGCAGCCTGACAAAACGAACCTTCCTTTCAGGATAATAGGGATTATCTCGCCATCTGCCGTTACCGCAGACAGTTCTCCCAGCTCGTCATAGGGAATGGTAATATCCGTATGGCAGTTGAAATACGCCTTTTTAGTGTCTGTTCTCCGGAGGGCAGATACCTCGTTATCCCGGGCGATAATGGCCTTTCCGTCAGGATTGTACGTAATCATATCCTCTTCATGAGAATAACAGGTATCTCCTACCGCAAAGTGCGGTCCCATTTTCTCGGCAATCAAAATCGGCAGTTTGTCTCCGATCCCATATTTTAAAGCGGCCACATATGCAACCGTGTTGGTTCCTATAGCGAACTCTCCGATAGGGAGCGTATCGTGATGGAACATAACGTTCTCCTTTATATACTTTCTGTTTTCCTCCTCCGTATCGAAGTTGGTACAGCCGTAATCGGCTATCATCCCGTCCTTAAATACGATTTTCAGATTCTTATATTCCAGCTCTCCTAAAAATACCCGGCTTACATGAAGCACACCCTCTGTTCCCGTAAGCAATGGTGAAGTAAATACTTCTCCTACCGGAATATTAACATCGGCCACACAGTTTTCGAAGTTCGTCTCTTTCTCAGGCGCTTTCAGCTCATGAAGATTTATCTTCAGATCAGTTTTATTCTCTCCCATGCCTTTTATAGTCACATACCGGGCACGGTCCAAGGTATCGATAATGACCTGCTGAATATCGCGATAAAGCTTATAATCCAATGTGTTTATTTTAACGATTTCATCGAAGATTTCCTCGTACTTCTCTCCGATAGGCGGTACCGGGAAGGAAATGATGGTAAAACTTCTCTCTTCGCCCTTGATATATTCATTCTGAAGCTCTCCTGCTGCCGCCATCAGTTCCACGGATAGCTTCTGCTGTTTCTCCGACAGATGAAGCGCCTCTTTTTTCGTCACCGGCGCGAAAGGATCTTCCCCGAATATTTCCACTACCGCAGGACCTCCGAGCAACCCGGCTTCCTCTTTCAGCGCTTCATATGCCTCCTTCAGCACCTCCAGCCTGCGATTCACATACTGCTTATCCAGATAAAGCGCCTGATCGTCCTTGTGGTCATAGTCGTATTGTTTGTTAGCGCTTGTACCGTAATAACCGATTTTATTTACTCCCTTACCTTGGAAGGTACTGACTCCTGCCCGGTATATGACAGCCTTCATACCAATTTTCTCGAAATTACGCACCGCTTCTCTTATCATCCGCTCAAAACCCAAAGAATACCTTATATTCACGCTCTTCTTCTTCGTAATGTCCTTACCGCATACCTCAAAGCCTATGCGGTATCCCTCCGTATAAGTATCCGCCATAAGCTTAATCTCGCTCTCCGGCATATGATTCAGATGCCTTGCCGTCTCCAGCTCGCTATCCGTTACATATTCTCCGAAATAATAAAGGTAGCGCAGATCCTCTAAGTCGCTGTCCATGATGATCCTTAAAGCGAAGTCCTCTTCCGGACATAGCTGCTCTCTAAGTCTTTTTTCTGCCTCCGGCTCCGAATAATCGCTGATAAACCAATATACGCTCTGTCGCAACTGCTCGTAAACCGGCTCCTTCTTCTCCTCATAAGCGCTGTAAAATGCATAATATACTTCCAAAAATAATTCCATACGGATAACCATCTCGAACATATCCTGCTCATAAGCAAATACGATCAGACTCCGAAGTTCCGTATACAAAAAAGACAGGAGCCGACCATATTCTTCTCCCAACTCCTTTACCGCATATGCCGGATTCGCATAGCTCGTCTCGTATGCTCCCGGCAGCACATCCGCATACAACTTTTTGTTGTGCGCCTGCAATTCCTCCAAGGACGCGGTCTTAAGCGGACCGCTTTTTACATATTCATAGGCATCCGCCATTTCGCATAAAAAGGAAGCTGTCTTGTTAAAGAATTTCCCATACTTTTCCTCTAAGGATCTATCCTCGCACAACTCCTTAATTCTTTCTGATGAAAGCTCATATCTTTCCAATAAATTATCAATCATACTCCGTACGCTCCTGCATATAAAATAATACTTATCATAGCTAATACCACGGTATTAAATCCAATTCCCAAATAAGAGAACAAATAATATCTGTCCTTCTCCATTCTGGAAAGTATTCCTAAAATCAATCCCGTCAAAGAAAAAAGGGTTACCAAAAAAACTGCCGCCCCATACTGTGTTACCGCCGCCCCTGCGCTTCGATAAGACAAATACACCGCCGCAGCAATGGAAATTATGGAAATAATTCCCAGAGTGGTTGACATGATTCCCTTTTCCGGATGTTTCTTTGCCGTAAAAATATATCCACCCTTACGGCTCGTTCGATGATTTCTACGGTTCATAATTACCCCTAAAAGGGCATTCTTTTCCGAATGCCCCTGTCGATTAAAATAAGATTTTCGATTTACCGGCTAAAAGCTTCGCCCCGCTTATAACAAGAAGAACACCGCTCGTAATCCCTGCAACAAGCGCCACAACACCAATTGCAATATTCAAGGCCCCCGAGCCGCCCATAATCTTATAAATTCTTTCCTCCATATCTACACTCCTCTCTATTTGGCACCATACGTTTCATAATATGTATCAATTGCTGCCTTACATTCATCGTTAATATAGATTGTACCACGATATGGCTTATTATACAAATATTCTACCACTTCTTCCATCGTTACGATAGCGTTAGCGTCGAAACCATATTTCTCTTTGATCTCACACAGCGCGCTCTTATCTCCCTGCCCTTTTTCCATGCGGTTCAAGGAAACGATCAGCCCTTTGATTTCCACATCAGCCTGCTCCTTTAGTATAGGAAAGGTTTCTTCGATAGATTTGCCGGAGGTGGTCACGTCCTCGATGATCACTACCTTATCGCCGTCCTTTAGCCTGCTTCCAAGAAGTATTCCCGTATCGCCGTGATCCTTCACTTCCTTTCTATTGGAGCAATATCTGACGTCTTTTCCGTAAAGCTCGCTGATCGCCATAGTCGTCGCCACGCTTAAAGGAATTCCTTTGTAGGCCGGTCCGAACAATACATCGAAATCTAATCCATAGTTATCATGAATCGCCTTGGCATAATACTCCCCAAGCTTTCTAAGCTGTGTACCGGTCACATAGCCTCCCGCATTCATAAAAAACGGAGATTTACGTCCGCTTTTCAATGTAAAATCTCCGAATTTGAGTACCTGGCTGTCCACCATAAACTCAATAAACTCTTTTTTATAACTTTCCATAATCCTGCGTTCTCCTTATTATATAGGGCTTTTGAGCCTGTTTATTTACTTAATTGGTTTTATTGATTAAATTCAGCGCAAAGTATACTGGATATACTTTCTGTGCGATATTGTAGGAATCATTTTATCAGAATACTTGGTTCTAATTTTATCACACATAATTCATATTTTCAATCAACGCCTCTGTATAATTGCCTGTTTATTTCAACTTGTATATGATGTACAGTGTATTTTTTTAGAAAAAAATGAATGAAAATTTTAAGATACTAAAATAGGTGCTGTAAAATAAGTCCTAAAAAAATAGGATTCATATCAACAAACGCTGGTATGAATCCTATTTTAGATTTATTTGTGATTTTGCATGGGTCTTCCAAAAAGGAATTATCTTTTTGCTACATATCATTTTTAATTAGATTAGCGATTTGTTCTTTATCTTCAAAGGAAAAAGATTCTACAACATCCCCATTTACTATTTTCAGAAATGTAGGTACTGAAACAACACTAATCGTTTCTAAAAATTCATACATTTCATCAGGATTTTTATCACGATCTATTGATGTAGAATAATAATAAATAATATTATCTGTATCACCTATTATTCCATCAATATACCCATCCAGTTCAATACATTGAGGACAATCATCTCGTTTTACATATATTAATCCTGTTTTTTCAGTTTCACAAAATTCCATAAATGCATTCAAAGTTAATTCATGCATTTGATTCATTTGCAAAACACTTTTATTCAAATTATTATTTATTTTTAATAAAGATAAAACTGAAACAGCTGACACTAATATACTGATAATTATTATACAATATTTTATTCCGTTTTTAACTTCTTCCTTTTGAAAAAACATAGCTAAATTTAATATAATTATAATAAGGGGAAAGATTATTATCAGTATCATTTCAGTGAACGTAAATGAAATTCCATTTCCTGTTATTCCATATTCATCTCGTATAATACCAATCTTTCCCCAAATTGATAATGAACAGTAAATAACAAAGATCATGAACAACGAAATAAAAATGTTGATTTTTTTCATAATTATGGATTACACTCTTTTTTAATGGTTTCTATGTAACCAACGGCTGGTCTCCAAGGTTCTAGGTTCCAAGGATTCTTTGCTGCTGCAAAGTTTACATGGCATTGATATTGTTCCTGCATACCTTGTGCGTTAGACCAGTTTGAACTACTTGAGAATTTATTTACTACAGTATTCCATGACCATGTAATTGGACCAGTTGCTATACCTGCATAAGCCCATCCGGTATGTGTTAAACTCAAAGAAATTTTCCCATCCCTAGTAATCCACTCTCCTTTAGAAAACCATTGTGAAAAATCATTATTCCCATAAACTTCGATGTCTCCATATAGCGGATAAACAGCACACTTATCATCAATGTCATATCTTACTACGTTATTAGTAATCCTTGCATTAACATCGATAAGATTATTGTTAGCATCTTTTACTATTAGCGTATTTGCAGCACCAATCATTTCACTATTTCCGTCAAAGAATATAAGCGAATTATCATTTTCGATCTGTGCCCAGTTACCCGGACTGTTTGTAAAGATAATATCTAAGTGTTGATTTTCAATCTTATCATTAATAACAATACTCCCTCTTATTCCTAAATCCGTTTCAACTAATTTTGCAGTAGTGGTATTATATACTGCTGTTCTAGCAAGATCATTAGATGCTTTTTCTTGCGAAATAGCTATCTGAAAATTTGCTTTGCTACCTGAATAATCATATTCTGCCAATATATTTTGGGACTCTACTTCCGCCGCTGAAACAAACATATTTGTACTAAAAATCATTGTAATTCCTAATATTGTTGCTAACATTTTTTTCATTTTAATTTCCCCTTTCCATTTTGTAATATTTTAAATAGAATTTAAACTGCATAAATTCAACACCTCCAATCCTTCCTTTAAATTGTTTCTTATTTAATTTATTTAAAAATTGCAGCATTCTATTTACTATACTTTTCTTTTTGATTATTATGCCCTACTCCATCCCTATCGTTCGTTCCTTTACCTTCATAGCATTTTGTACTACATTATGTAGTACAACTTTATAATATATTGCTATTACATATTTGTCAATGATTTTACAAATTATTTCTATCTATTTTATTTATAATCAATGTGTACACTTTGTCGATGTTTCCGTATGAGAATAACTTTTTACAACTACATCTCCACACTTCACACATCTATCCGCATTGTAATAATCCGTTTTACAGCTATTATCTGAATACTTTACATGTTGCTTGTAATATCCACTTACAAACGAATGCGAACAAAGAATTTGCGCTTTACTAGTATTTCTTAATTCCTCCAACTTATAAGAAATACCATCTTCCCCTATAAACTCTCTTACAATTTTCGTTTCGCTATTATCAAATTGTATATCTGCACTATTAATAAAACCTTGTTCCACTTGCCCTCTTCCTAATTCTTCTAAATAAGATTCAGTTTGCCATGTTACCACTTTAGGTTGCTCGTAAGCATAAACTGTTAGTGAGCCAGCAAATAATATTACCCCACTAACTAAAAGTGAACATATTTTTACGGCGGTATTTGTTTTTTCAATTTTGAGCATATTTTTTAATCTCCTCTCAATATTTTTTTTGCTACTACTGAAGTAAGTTTGATATTGTTGCTTACCTTTCTTTTCGTATAAAGCCATATTTATAATTAATTCACCGTATTTTTTTCTCTCAGGTTTTTCCATATTATGAACTAACATAGTATCACAGCTTTGTTCACAATAAATAGATAACATATAAAAGTAGAAATAAATCAAAGGATTGAACCAATGTATTAATATTGCAAATATTGCAATATATCGATATATAACATCTGATCTTTTTATATGTATCAATTCATGTTTAAAAATATAATATAAATCTTCACTTTCTATGCCATCTTTAGGGATTATTATATATTTTTTAGCAATACCTGTTGTACAGATTTTTATTGAATCATCCACACAAATTAAGGTAACTTTCTTTTTAATTTTTAATTCCCGTTTTATCTCTTCAAAAATTTCCAAATAATTTCTATCTTTTATTACGTAAGCGCTACATAAAGCAACGTATTGCTTTTTCTGGATCTTTTACCTCTGAAAAAATCAAAGGGCACCATTATTCAAGCCACAGGATTTTTGCATTGCTTCTGACCAAGCCATCAGTTCTTCCAGGATACTATCGGGCTCATTTTTGTAGTCCAGCATCTTAGTCATAACTGTTTCCAGATAGAGGCGGATGTTTAATCCATTTGCTTTGGCTGTTTCTGCCAGCGTGTAAACAATTGCACTTGCTTTGGCACCTTTTACCGTATCGTGAAAGAGGAAGTTTTTTCTTCCCATAACATATGATTTCACGGCTCTTTCAGCCGCATTATTACTAATGGAACATCTTCCATCAAGAAGGTAATTCTCCATATAGGATCTCTGGTTTTTGGCATAATTAATTGCCTTGGCAAGCTTTGATCCGCCAAGGGCATTTATCCCATTTGTCCACTTCCAGAATGCATCCAGTACCGGTCGCTCCAGTTCAAGCCGCTTTTTCTGTCGTTCTTCTGGTTCTAAGTCTTTCAGTCCTTTTTCTATCTGAAAGAGTTGATTGCAGTAAGCATAGCCCGTATAGGCTTCCGATGTTTCGGAGCAGGATCCCTTCTTCTTGGGGATCGCTTCGAACATATATCTTCGAAGATGTGCCCAGCAACCGCATCGGGTAATGTGGCTCAAACGATTGTAGCCGCTGAATCCGTCCGTGTGAACAAACCCGTGATAATCAGCAAGGAACTTTGCCGCATGATAGCCACCTCTTGAAGACTGGTACTCATAAAGCATAATTCGATGTTCTTCAAATACACCGCTGGTGTACAGCCATATGTAAGACTTTGATTCCGGAGTCTTGCCATCTTCCTTTAATACCTGGCATGTCGTCTCGTCTGCATGAATGACGGACTGCCTAAGAAGATACGCATGATATCTCTCATAAACGGGTTCCAGATATTCTTCTGCGCATGTATTGAACCAGCTGGCAATGGTTCCACGATTCAGCTTGACTCCCAGCTGTGCCCAATCCTGCTCCTGGCGATAAAACGGAAGATAGTTCGTACACTTCTGATACATGATGTAAGAAACCGCTGTAGCAGAAGCCATACTGTGATTGATGAGTGGCTTTGGCACAGGTGCTTTCTCAATGGTTGACTCACCATCTTCACGGCACTGTGGACATGCATAGCTATGCTGTACGTATTGGACACGTTCCACTTTTGCTGGAGTGATATGAATCTCTTCACGAACAACCTTGGAGCCGATATCTTCCATTTTAGTATTACAGTAAGGGCAGTTACTCAAATCACCTTCCAGTAAAAGCTCAATGGTCCTGATCGGTACATTCTTTGTAAGTTCATCATGCGTAGCACGGGATTTTTTCTTCTCATGTGCTGTCACATGGATCCGTTCCGGTTCCTGAATCGGTTCATCAATTCCCAGCTGATCGAATAAGCTAAGTTGTCCATCGATGCAAGAAAGATTCGATGATTTCTCACTGGAAATGCCAAAGATCTTTCGTTTCAGTTCATTAATTGTTTCCGTGAGGTTTGCAATGGTCTGATTTAATTGTTCCATCTGATGATCTTTTGCTTCCAGCTGTTTAAGCAGATTGTTGACCAGCAGATTCATGTTAAGATCTCCGGCTTCAACAGACTTTTTCATGACCATGTACCTCCTTTTGTGATATAAATATTATACCACAAAAAAGACCGTAAATCCAGTAAATAAGCGGCTCTACATGTACTTTATCAGATGATTAAAAGGGCTTTTTGGCAACGGGTTTAATTGCCTTTGGCTGCTCAATAGAAAGACCTTCCATAAGCCAACGGAATTCCTGTCTGGTCAAATTTCTAACTTCTTCTGAATTACGTGGCCACTGGAAGCAGCCGGAATCTAAGCGTTTATAAAGCAACACAAAACCATCTTTGTCAAAGTGTAATGCCTTCAGTCTGTCGCATCTTTTTCCGCAGAAAAGAAAAAGGGAATTACTAAAAGGATCTAACTCATAGGTATCCCGGACGATTGCCATAAGGCCGTCTATGCTACGCCTCATATCGGTGTAGCCGGCTACAAGAAATATCTTTGCCACGCCGGAGAGATCGCCTAGCACAGTTGTCGCAACGCATTTAATGTTGCTGCAATAATGGCGGTATCAGCATCGTTGCGGATAGCCAAAACAAAGCCATTGTATTCTAGATGGATTGCAATCGAATCCATATGTTTTTTAGGAAGAACTACTTTTGTTTCTTGCAGTTCGTTGTAGTGAATTGGTACGACTTCTGTTTTTTCTAGAGCCTTTGGAACAGAGTCAGGAATCATAGAGGCTTTCTTTCTCAGCCGCTTTATATTGTAATAAAAAGAACTGGTAGGTATCCCATTCTGGCTGCACCAGGCGTAATCAGATAAGCCGCTTACGCGGCACTGCTGAATGCAATCCATCCAGTATTCATCTTTTTGAGCTTTTGTCATAGTTTAAAATCCTCCAAGAAAATATGGAGTAAAATGATACAAAAGTTTGAAATAAAATAGCAGTGAAATGCTACAACCTTTGTTGTTCAAGAACAGAACTTAGAGTGAATTACTCCAACTGTCCTTATTTTACAGCAAAAAAAATCAATTAGCACGACGGTAGATTATGTTGCGCTTACTTTATTACAGTCTTTTTTTCGATTTTAGAATCATTATATTGCTTTGAATGTTTCATAAATGAAGCAAACAACCCGATTATCCAAATGATCCAGACAATAAAAACATATAATTTCCAATCAAAGGATATATTGCCCATCTTCTCTATTTGAATTATATTTTTCATGGGGTAAATGGAATCATTCCCGATTAATGGAATATCAAATAATTTAGATAGAACGTAATTATATCTAGTTTTAAATAAAGGTAATGGTATGCAATAAAAAAATAAATTAATCTTAAGCATCGCATATATCCACGTGGAAGATAAAGCTTTTTTACCACAGAACATACAAAATAGAATAAAAAGAAAAACCATACTACCGCTAAAGGACATTGCTAAAATCAGCATATCTTAATCCTCCAAAAATTTTCTCAATTCATCCGCATCATCATCACTCAATGTTTCTCCACCTGTCAAAGCTACCATAAATTGATTCAATGAACCGCTAAAATAAGAGTTTAAAACATGTTCTGCTCTCTTCTTGTCATATTGTTGTTTGTTTAATACGATTTTGTAATAACATTTAGTTCCTTCCTTCCTTATGGATATAACCCCCTTTTTTTCCATTCGCGTTAAAAATGTAGATAAAGTCTGCTTCTTCCATCCCTTATTCCCATTTTCTCCAAATTTCTGAAAAATTTCTTTATATGAATATTCTTTATTTTCCTTCCACATCCAATCCACTATTTCTTTTTCGGACTCTGAAAGTATTATCTCATTCATACATAATCACCTCGCTTTCCATTATTATACTACAGGCTTGTAGGTCTATCAATGTTTTGTTATATTTACTATTTAGATTCACAAACTCTCTTATGATAATTTCTAATAATTCTAATTTTTTAATTTTTAAAAAAGGGCCAATTTACGCCTCCCTATTGAGTGTTAGTACAGAATAACATTCCCTGTAACTGGATAATCTCGTACGTTTAAATTACCCCCGGAAGTGACAACTTTGTATTGGAATCGCCGCGAGACACTATTATCTTCATAAACGGGAACGTTAGTGACTTTCTCCAAATACCCATTTTCCACAGCAATTTTATCGGGAATTTCAGGGGGTGCAGTTGCAGGCTCTGCAGCCATTGCCTGCTAAGGAAACATCATACTACAATCAACTTTTGTCGTTCCATCTTGTCTTCTCGAGGATTAAAATAATAGAGCCAATCATGAATGACACTCATCCTAACATTAATTCCATACGATAAATCCGTTACATTGTCGGCCAAAAATAATTTCTCTAAGGAACCATCCCAATTCACACGTGATATGTAAAAAGTATTATCATCCTCCTTCAATAAACCATAAAGCCCTTGATTATCATAGGTATTATATCCGAAGTATAAATCCCTATTTTCCTTTGCTGAATAAAGCTGACGTTTTTCCTCGGTATAAATATCCCACAGATATACGTCATTGTACTGATTGATGTCTCTTCCTATTATCCCTTTAGACGTAATCATAACATCCGTGATTCCTTCCAGCTTATGTATTTTAGAACTATCTTCATAATAGTAAAGGCGGCTGTAATATTCCTCTCCTTCATCTTTAGCGAAATAAAAAGTTCCGGAATACCCCTCTCCTCTGCTTATTATGGGAGATAATGCATGGATATCTGTTTCTGTATTCATTAAGTCATCCGGTATCGTTACAGAAAGTGTTTCTTTTTCCTGAAGCAAGCCGCCTGGCTGAATTGTAAAAGTAACAATACGGCTGCTTAGTGCTTCTTTGATATATAAGCAATTGTTTTCGTAGCACATCTCTGCGAAATAATAGATTCTATCTCCTAATAATTGACCGACAGTCACCTTGTCCGTAGATAATTCCAGAGACATGATTGCAACTTCGCTGATATCTTCGGGATAAGCATAGAAAAATAAATATCCTTCTGCTATGGCTCCAAGTGTAACTGACCCACCATATATCAGCTTCCACTCATCACTGTTATCTGCAATGCTATATAAACTATTTTCCGAATTCACATACGTTTTTCCGTTATAATAGGTTGCCGATACATTATAATACTTATCCGGATTATCATCTGTGTCCGGCACTTCGCCTGACTTTAATGTATCCTCTGCCGCCGTCTCTGCTACAACTACTGCTTCCTGACCTTGTCCATAATTATCGTTCATATCCGGACTAGCCGCGGGTGTCTCCAAAGAGCCTCTCTGGGTAAAAGTGCACCCTGTAAGAAGTACCATACTAATCGCTACGAGCCACGTCACAAAAGCATAATGTTTTTTGACAGGATGTATCATGCTGATTCTCTCTTTTATTCTCTTCATATTGCCGCTCATAGTGGTTGCAATAGATGGACATTGTATTTTCCTATTGGAAGATTTTATCATCTTCAAGAGAGTATACCCATATTCCGTCTTTTCTTCATCATCAAGAAGGGAAAGTGCCGCCTCATCACAAGCTAATTCACAGTCTCTTTTCACATAATTATTTGCTAACCAAACAAACGGATTATACCAATTAATTACAAGGCAGAGATTGCGGATAAACGCCCAAAAATTATCTTTATGTCTGAAATGACAATATTCATGAATTATGATATGATTCAATACCTTTTCATTTTCAATTGTATCTGTATCTACATAAATATTTTTTCCAAGCAGAAATGGGCTTGAAATTCCTTTCAGTAAATACACATTGAGATTCCAGTCAACTAACTTTTTGTAAAAAACTCTATCTCTCCTGCAGTTAATACCAAAACGGATATTAAATATAATGATTATGAAAAACATTATTATAGATACGCCTCCCCAAACATAATATAACCCATTTTGCAGGATATTCTGCCGCCTTTCCCCGGGTATCTCCGGCGGATTATAGAGCCCACTCTTATTCATGACATTTTGCTCCGATGCCGTGATTCCTTTCTGCATTTGGTAATCGTTGTTTGCAGTTTGATATGCATTATCTGTTTCCTGCAAAATCAGTAAATCTTCAGAATCAGTCCGGCGTTCATAATTTTGATTCTCCAATTCCTTTTGGATTGCATTCTGCTCAATTTCCCGAATCAAGGAGAACACGGCATTTTCTAAGCTAAATTTACTGGAAATATTCAGAAAAGGACTAAACAGAAGAAAAAATGCGGCAAAAAGCCAGATAAAATATTGCTTCCGTCTTGAGATATATTTCCATGCTATTGTTCTAATTAAAAGAATTCCGGCAAGCAGAACGCTAAAACTAATAATCTTCATCCTATTTTTCCCCTTCATACATTACTTTATTTTTTCTTTTGAAGTATTTCCATCAACTCTTGGATCTCTTCCTCTGAAAGTTCATTATCTTCTAACATTGTACTAATTAATAAACCTACATTCCCCTTAAAGACCTTATCTAAAAAATGGTTCTTCTCTTGTAGTATTGCCTCCTCTTTCTCCAAATCTGTATAATATAGTTTTGCTTTTTGTCCTTGCGTATGGCGGATAAGATTTTTTTCTTCCATTCTCTTTAGATATGTCATGACTGTATGTTTACTCCAACCGGTACTTACCAATAATTCCTTTGTTAACTGCGTCATTGTCTTAGGCTGATCCTCCCACAGTATATTCATTATTTTCCATTCCGCATCTGATATTTTCTTCATATTCACCCCATTCTGTATTCTTTCGTACGTATGTATTTCTCTTTTAGTCATCAAATCCAAAAGGTATTCAACTGTCAACCTCAGAATAGCAGAATGGTATACACTTGTCAACCGAAATACAAAAATACTGAAATATAAAAATACAAGATATTTATAAATAAGCAAAATAGTAGTTTACATATTTAAAAAATCGTTCTCTTTAACTATTAGATTTGCAAATCAAAAAAATATGAAAGGAGTATCAATATGGATACTAGAGTTTTACAAACACAAGAATGGCTAAATGATAACTATGGGCAACATGTCAATTTTCCCAGCGTAACACCGGATGGAATGACAGGGCAATCTACGTTTCGGGCTTTAATATGGGCATTGCAATACGAAGCACATATAGCAAGTCCGGATGGCATATTCGGTAATGCAACAATCAATGCGTTAAAACAGTATTATCCCACCTTGCAAGCAAGTCCGGATCCCGATTCAGCGCTGCCTCAGAATATTATTTATATTCTGCAAGGTTCTCTATGGTGTAAGGGTATTTCACCTGGGGGCTTTACAGGAGTCTTTGGACAGAACACTGCAAATGCCATTGGACGGTTTCAGACAGAAGCAGGGATTAGCGCGGATTGTATCGTACGTCCATATGTATGGCAGGGCATCATGAATACAGATAGCTATTCTTTCTCTCCTACAAATGACATATATGATACCTATCGCCATGAAGTACAGAAAGGACTTAATAAGTACTATGGTGAGCAGATTGGCTTAATTGCACCGAATGGTATATGGGAAAGAAAATCCCAGACTAATTTGATTAAGGCTGCCCAGATTGAATGGAATACTGCCGCAGACGGAAAATGGGGTGACGATACGTTAAGTAAGGCACCGACTATTTCCAAAAACACATCTGGTTATACGAATTCCAAAAGAATTCTGCAATGGGCACTGACAATTAATGGATTCTATCCAGGAATTGCAGATGGCATTTGGGGAACCGCAACGTACAATGCACTTTATAATTTTCAGGACTTTCTATGCCTGGGAGCTGATGGTATTTGTGGCAAACAGACGTGGGCATCTCTAATGACAAGCAAGGGTGACAAAAACAGAAAAGCAAATGCTTTGGATACCAGCAAACAGATTGCGGAGACAACTGCTGCCCGGTTATATCAGGATGGTTACAGGGATATCGGCAGATATTTGACCAATACTCCCGGCGGAACACTCGATAAGACATTGTACCAATATGAACTGGATTTGTTAAAATCGGCTGGTCTTAATGTCTTCCCGATATATCAGACCACTGGAGGCAGCGCAGATTATTTCAATGCTTATCAGGGAATTGTGGATGCTTACAGGGCGATAAAGGCTGCAAAATCTTTTGGCTTTCCGCCTACAGCAACCATCTATTTTGCTATAGACTATGATGTTTTGATAAAAGATATTGAAGCCAACATCATGCCATATTTCAGGAGCGTCAATAAAATTGTAAGTTCCTATTTCAAGGTGGGCGTATATGGACCAAGGCTTATATGTACTAGGCTATATGAAGCCGGATTGACTTCAACTAGCTTTGTGTCAAATATGTCATCTGGTTTTACATGCAACATTGGACAAAAGATGCCGGAGAATTGGGCTTATGATCAATTCCATGAAGTATCTGATGCAGCTTCGGAATATTCAGGTATGGGGTATGATAAAATTATTGCGTCACCCAGAAAAACGGCAACGAAGCCTTCTGAATTTATAACATATGATTCCGATGAGTATCCAGATAGTGATATGGATTTTTTAAAGATTAGAATGTTGTATGAATATGCAAGAGAGTATCTTGCTGCCAAGTCGCCCTCTATTTTCGAAATCAACAAGCTTGTTATGCGGTATCTTAGTGCGCCAGCTTATAATGGAATTGCATGGGATATAATTGTTGGTCCGTATGACGAAGAGTTTTCGGATTATGTTGAAAGAATTCATACGGACGAAATGATTCGTTTACATCCCAACGAAATATTTATTTTTGAGGATTTTACTAAAGCGGAGATTGAAATTCAACACTTAGCCGCGTCGTTGGGGGCATATCTACATACCACGCTAGCAGAGGGTGAAAAACATCTTGATGCTTTTGCGGGATGGGCAGGAGATGTTGCTCAGATGGGAGGTATTCTTGGTCAGACTATTAAATATGGGCTTCCTAATTATTTCAATCTTGAAGTATTAAAAAAATGTATTGGATTTATGGATTCAGAACTTAGCAATTATACATTTAAATATGAATCAGATGGTAATGTAGTAGAAAATAGTAATTCTGGTTTTGAATTCCAAGATATGATACAGGATGTTGATGCTTTTAATTTATTTAAAGGATATTCTTTTGATACAACTCCTATATACGAGATTTTTGAGCAGTATTATATTGTAGGAAAGGTATATAAGAGAAGATTTCAAATATTTGAAGCTAAACTAATTAACGAGTTCGATAAAGATACGATTGAGCAAGTTGCTTTGATTTTCACGAAACCCTCGCCTCCTATCATGGCTTTAGACACATTTTTTAGATGGAAATTCGGCTCTTATAATCATGATGAATATGGGGATATAATAGCTAAAGCATTTGCAGAAAAAATTCAGTATTATATTCAACTGGAAAGAAATGTATTAAATTAATAAAGAAGTGTCCCTCAATTATCTGGGGGACACCTTTTTTTGAATATAAAAATAAAAATTTTTTTATATGGCAATATAATGAGACTGTTTGCAAACAGTAAAAGGAAAAAGTAAGCTATAATAAGCCCTGTATTCTTTGAAAATCTGACACTGTCACTACTGAAAAGATATAGGAATACGTAACCATCTCCCTTTGGTGAAATATATTTTATCTGTAACCTATATAATTGGTTTTCTAGAACCAGACTATTTTTTTCGATAATAAGATAAGATTGATCCTCATATTCTTCTGCTGGAGTTTGCTCATAAATGAATCCTGTAAAATCTTCATATTCATCAACCGGGATTGTGATATCAAAAGCAGCTTCTCTCCTAGTCTCTCCTTCTGCTACTTTATGAATATATTTTTCTATATAGAGATTCGGAAATTCGGACAGTCCGATTAATTCTTTTAAGTGTTCACTTCTATCTGGTATCAAACGAGTGGAACTGACATATAACTGATCGTCATATTTAAAGATAGCATAAAGGGAAAAAATGGACATAGAAATAATAAGTGTACAAAAGAATATAATGAATCTAAGAATTGTTATTATTTTTTTTAGCATAAAAAACCCCTATAAATTTTCTAAATATTCCGCAGAGATACTACCTCATCTTATCATGCATTTTCAAGTAAGACAAATATAGATTTCATATATTTGAATGTAGTCTAATAAGAAGGTTTCCTCAATTATTTGGGGGATATTTTTTTATTATTATGAATAAAGTATTAAATATTCTATCTGGTAATATAATAAGACTATTTGCAACTGTAGCTTATATTGGGTCTTTCGTAGCGTCAAACTATCTTCTTTAATATAAATACAAGGTGCGTTTTGATAATCTGGTTGATTTGTTTGATTGCTTATGAATTCTGAAAAATTTTCAAATTCATCGATAGAAATAGTTGTATAAAAAGTATAATGTCGACCATCATTACCGGTTACTAATTTATGATTATAACCTTTTATAGTAAAAGAAGAGAATTTAGAAAGCCCTATTAAGTCCTTTAGGTCGTCACTTTGTGATTCCGTCATATTGGCAGATTTAATAAATTCTTCCTGATCAAGTTTAATAACTACATAAATAGTAAAGAAAAACAATGAGAAAAAAGTGTGATAAAAAATACAATGAATCTGAGTATTATTATATTTTTTTCATTTTTGAAATATCCCTATATTCATATATTTATTTCAAAGATTTATCCTATATTACCACAAATTTCAGTGAACGAGCAATGAATTTTAAAAAATCAAGAGGAAAGTTGCACCTAAAGAAACGAATGATAGCGATTCAAAAAAAGTTCAATATTTTATATAAATGGAAAGAAATAGCTAAGATAATAAAAAAGTGCCCTCAATTATTTGCGAGGCACCTTTTTTTAGATATATGAGTGAAATTTTTTTTGTACGGCAATATAATAAGGCTGTTCTCAAATAGTAAAAGGAGAAAGTAAGTTATAATAAGCCATGTATTCTTTGAAAATCTGACACTATCACTACTGAAAAGATATAGGAATACGTAACCATCTCCCTTTGGTGAAACATATTTTATCTGTAGCCTCTCCTTCTACTACTTTATGAATATATTTTTCTATATAGAGATTCGGAAATTGAGAAAGTCCGATTAATTCTTTTAAGTGTTCACTTCTATCTGGTATCAAATGAGTCGATCTGACATATAACTGATCGTCATATTTAAAAATCGCATAAAGGGCAAAAATAGACAAGGAGATAATAAGCACGCAAAAGAATATGTCCGTTATCTTCATAGACTGATATTTTGAGCCTGATACTACGAAATTACCCAATAGCAGAAGCTATGTCCTTTTGCATATCTTCTACCGCCGCACGGGAAGCGTCTCCGAAATTCTCCGCTCCATAACCGGCATACTTTTCTTCTTTATATGCTGCGATGATGCCTCTGGAGGAATTTACGATAGCTCCAAGCCCGTCCTCATTGAAAAAATGTGCTAAATCAGCACCCTTTCCGCCCTGCGCGCCATAGCCCGGCACCAAGATATAAGCTTTCGGCATAATCTTCCTAAGGGCCTTTCCCATTTCAGGATAAGTCGCTCCTACCACTGCGCCTACATAGCTGTAAGACTCTCCCATATGCTCCGAGCCCCACTGGGCAACCTTTTCACCCACGATTTCATAAAGCGGCCTGCCGTCAATCAGACGATCCTGAAATTCTCCGCTGCTGGGATTAGAGGTTTTAACGAGTATGAATATCCCTTTATTTTCCTTTTTACATACATCGATGAAGGGCTTCACTCCATCCGAGCCAAGGTAAGGATTTACCGTTGCAAAATCTTCATGAAAGCCATAATAGGATTTGCTTCCTACCTGAACCTTGCCCAGATGTCCTACCGCATAGGCCTCCGAAGTAGAACCGATATCGCCTCTCTTAATATCCCCGATTACCACCAGTCCTTTTTCCCTACAGTAATCAACCGTCTTCTTAAAGGCTATCAGACCTTCCACGCCAAATTGCTCGTACATCGCAATCTGCGGCTTTACCGCCGGAATCAAATCGTAGATATTATCTACGATCTCCTTATTGAACTGCCAAATCGCCTCTGCTGCACCTGCAAGCGTCTCGCCGAATTCCTTATAGGCTTTTCCGGTAACATGTTCCGGAATATATTTTAACATCGGATCCAAACCCACCACGATAGGTGCATTTGTCTTCTGAATCTTGGCTACTAATTCGTTAATCATAAATTTCTTCTTCCTCTCCTTCTTTCCCTCATTCTCCCGCAGCGGTAACGCACAAAAGGCGTTGTCTTAAAGTGCAACGCCTTCTAAATCCTTTAGTACGTATATGTTTTCCACATAATTTGATACCTTATCTTTTTCCACCCAGTCCAATTCTCCGTACTCTTCGGATAATACAATATTATCCTCGTCGTTTCCATCGATACTGCACAGGTAAGCGATTCCCACACACTGGGAATCTCCTACCATCTGTGACCACGTATATACGATACGATCAATTTTGCCTTCCACGGACAAAAGCTCTCTGATTGCCCGCAAAACCGCATCGTCAGGCGCCTCTCCGTAATTTACTTCAGCATCGATGAACTCCCATATAAAGGGGTCCGGAATACGGTCGTCCACCCATCTTTTTATCAGTAAATATTTATCGTCCTTTTTAATTATCCCCTTTACTCTTAAATAAATATTCTCCATACTAGTAACCATGCCTTTCTGTTATCCTATGCGATGACTGCCTTCTGGCTGTCCGCATATTTTTTAATGTTGGATGCGTTTACGTATTTCTTATATTCATCTCCGTTTGTTACTACCAGAGCAGGAGCCTGCATAACGCCGTACCTTCCGGCAAGTTCCATATTTTCCTCCGCATCGATAAGAACATACTTGTCTTCCTTCAGATATTCCTTCGCCAATTTGCAATTGGGACAGGTCTTGGTGATAAAAAGGTACTTTACCGATTCCGGCTTCTCCACCTTTACGCTGATTTCCTTCTCATTATTGGACAATGTGACCATACGGGTCATAGGCTTTTTTAAAGAAGACTTAGCCACACTGTATTCCGTTCTGTTGGCATATTCCTGAAGTTTGCCGTCGTTCCAATTCTGCACAGGCCTGTAATAACCCGTAATACGGCTGTAAACCTCCGTAATCTTTCCGCAGTGAGGACATGTCTTCTGCTCCCCTGCCAGATAGCCGTGGTCGCGGCAGATTGAGTAAGTAGGCGACAGCGTATAATAGGGAAGCTTGTAATTATCCGCAACTGTTTTTACCAGATTTGCCGCTGCCTTCCAATCGGGAAGCTTCTCACCGAGGAACGCGTGGAATACAGTCCCCGAGGTATACAATGTCTGCAAATCATCCTGAATGTCCAAAGCATCGAAGATATCTAAGGTATAATCTACCGGCAGATGGGAGGAGTTCGTATAATAAGGCGTATCCCCCTGTTTTCCTGCGGTCTTGATCGCAGGCCATTTCTTCTTGTCATGCTTCGCAAGACGGTATGTGGTGCTTTCTGCCGGAGTCGCCTCCAGATTGTACAAATCCCCATATTTTTCCTGATAATCGGAAAGTCTGTTTCTCATATGATTCAATACTTCTTTTGTAAATTCCTGTGTTCTCTTATCGCTCATATCCGCCCGCAGCCAGTTCGCATTCAGTCCCACCTCGTTCATTCCGATAAGGCCGATGGTGGAAAAATGGTTCTCGAAACTGCCCAGATAACGCTTTGTATAAGGATAAAGTCCTTCCTCTAACAGTCTGGAAATAACACCTCTTTTTATTTTAAGAGATCTGGCCGCAATATCCATCATCTTGTTCAGGCGTTTGTAGAAATCGTCCTTGTTGGCGGACAGATAAGCGATTCTCGGCATGTTGATCGTCACTACTCCCACGCTTCCCGTACTTTCGCCCGATCCGAAAAAGCCGCCGGTCTTCTTGCGGAGCTCTCTTAAATCCAAACGGAGACGGCAACACATACTGCGCACATCGCTGGGCTCCATATCGGAATTGATATAATTGGAAAAATACGGTGTTCCGTATTTGGAAGTCATTTCGAACAAAAGTCTGTTATTCTCCGTATCCGACCAGTCGAAATCCCGGGTAATGGAATAGGTGGGTATCGGATACTGGAAGCCCCTTCCGTTGGCATCGCCCTCGATCATCGTCTCGATAAATGCCTTATTGATCATATCCATCTCTTTTTTGCAGTCTTTGTATTTAAAATTCGTCTCTTGGCCGCCTACGATCGCCGGAAGCTCTGCCAAATCGTCCGGTACCGTCCAATCGAGAGTGATATTGGAAAAGGGAGCCTGCGTTCCCCAGCGGCTGGGCGTATTAACACCATAAATAAATGCCTCGATACATTTTTTCACTTCCGAATAGGACAGGTTATCCGTCTTTACAAAGGGAGCCAAATAAGTATCGAAAGAGGAAAATGCCTGCGCGCCTGCCCACTCGTTCTGCATAATACCCAGGAAATTAACCATCTGGTTGCATAATACGGAAAGATGTGACGCCGGAGCAGAGGTAATCTTGCCGGTGATGCCGCCCAGTCCCTCCTGAATGAGCTGCTTCAGCGACCAGCCTGCACAATATCCGGTCAGCATGGACAAATCGTGAATATGCAGATCCGCATTTCTATGAGCCTCTCCGATTTCCTCGTCATAAATCTCGGATAGCCAGTAATTAGCCGTTACCGCACCGGAGTTGCTAAGGATAAGGCCTCCTACCGAATAAGTTACGGTGGAATTCTCCTTTACTCTCCAGTCCTCTATCTTCACATAGCTGTTGACTACATCCTTATAATCGAGAATGGTAGATTTCATATTGCGCATCTTCTCCCGCTGCTTGCGGTAGAGAATGAACGCCTTGGCAGCCTCCGCATATCCGGTCTGCTCCAGGACCCTTTCCACGCTGTCCTGGATGTCTTCCACGCTCACCTTATCTTCCTTCACTCTATTCTGAAACTCGGACGTAACTCGAAGTGCCAGCAAATCGATAATATCGTTGTTGTACTGCATGTCCGTAGCGTTGAAAGCCTTCATGATAGCATCACTAATCTTTGTCAATGTAAAATCTGCGGTTTCTCCATCCCTTTTAACTACTTGAAACATCTCAATTCCTCCCTACATACATTATTGAACGCCACACCCCTGATGCGGGCGCTCCCCCATATTTTTCATAGGTTCACATAACTCTATGTAAACACTGATTAGTAAAATTGTAACATCTTGCCAGTAAAAAGTCAATAAAAAGCACAAGATATTATGTCAACATTTTTATGTTAACACAACATCTTGTGTCTTTATGTTTTTATCCGACCGTCCGGCAATCTCCATGACAGCGACAAAATACATGCGGAAGCCATAGGCTTGTCCGTACCATTATCTCGTCTGTAAAAAAGTATACTCTCTCTTCGCTGCTCCATCATCGGGATATGTAGATAGATAACTGTCCAAAAGCACCGCTGCTTTTTTATAATCTCCCAGGTATTCATAGGTAACTATTTCGTTGAACTTCAGCGTCTGCATCATATCGTTATTCTCGATATTCATTCCCGTCTGAAAGGCAACCAGCGCTTCCTCATATGCACCCATATCCATCTTGCAAAGCCCCAGCTGGTTATAAACCTTGGCATTGGTCTGATCGTCCGCAATGAAGCTGTTATATACGCTTACCGCATAGTTGTTATCTCCCAGCTCCTCATAGGTCTTCCCCAGAAGAAGCACTGCTTCATAGCCCGCAGTCTTCCGCGCCTTTTCCAAATAATTTCTGGCGTTATCGTAATCTTTTAAGTAGAAATACATCCTGCCCTGCTCGTAATCCGTCATGGACTTCGAGCCGCTTTCCAAAGCCGCCTGCAAATATTCCTGCCCTGCTTCCTTATAACCGTTTTCCTCCAGCACGAGGTAGATGTCAATTAATTGGGTATAATCCTCTTTGTCCAGCGAGATCGCCTTATCGAAATCGGCCTTCGCCTTATCGAAATCCGTGCCGATCCTCAGGCAGCCGCGCAGGTAATATGCAGTCTTATCTTTCGGCAAAAGAGCGATAATAGAATTATAGGACTCTATGCTCTTATCGGTCTCTCCCAGCTTGTAATAAGCAGTAGCCAGATAATAGTTGATATCATAATCGATTTCATCCACCTGACCATTGCTGTGGCTAAGGGCCTTCTCAAAGGAATCCACAGCCTCTTCATACATGGTAAGTCCCATATACGCCAGCCCCTGCCCCCTATATAAAAGACGCAGATCCTCACCATCCACCATGGCTTTCTCAAAGCATTGAAGGGCCGTATTATAATCCAGAGCCTCCACTGCCGCCATGCCTTCCTTGACACTGGCATTTTTATCCTTTTGACCGCAACCGGAAAGCAGACAGCATAAAACCGCCCCTACCAAGATTATTTGAAAAATCCTCTTTCGTTCCTTCATGCCACTGACCATGCCTTTCTTCTTAACCTGCAAACTTTACTTTATTATACTACTATATTTTTCATCCTCCTACAACCCTTCTAAAGTCACAAACTTTTAAGAATCGAGTAGGAGGCGGTGATTAACCGCCGTCCTCTCACAGCACCGTGCGTACCGTTCGGTACACGGCGCTTTCAGTAGTTGATGTGCACAGACTGATATGCAGTGGCTAAGTCATAGAAACCAT
>JAEYJO010000023.1 GCA_023408815.1 Bacillota bacterium
ATGGTTTCTATGACTTAGCCACTGCATATCAGTCTGTGCACATCAACTACTGAAAGCGCCGTGTACCGAACGGTACGCACGGTGCTGTGAGAGGACGGCGGTTAATCACCGCCTCCTACTCGATTAATAGGAAAATGTGAGAGGACATGAAGCATAACTTTTATTAAATATAAAAAGAATATAAAATATATAAATAATGTTTATAGTACTAAAGTAACAGAAAAATAACGCCGATATACAATATGAAATGGTACTATAGTACCATTTATCCCCGTGAAACATGCATTTAGAAGGGAGGCAAACTTATGAGTTATGATACATGGATGGTACAATCGGTTGTTATTGTTCCTAAACTGAGAGATTATAAAACCGGTAAATCCGTAAAGGAAATCAAAAAGGAGAAAAAGGAGACTGCCGGTAAAAAGGATTTTGAATCGATTCTCAGACAAATGATGAAATGATAGAAGGAGAATCATAAATTATGGAAGAAAATTTAAATGAAGGCCCTGACGACAGGCTGTCCCTACAATATATTATGGAAAGTCTGCCGGAAGCCTTTCATATCATCGATGCTGAGGGTGTGATTCTTTATGCTAACCCGAAGTGTCTTGAGTTGTATGAAGTTCCGGTGGAAAATATCGGAAAGCAGAATTTTTTTCCCTATTGGGCCGATAAAGACAAACGCATCCGTTGGTTTGATAATGTCATGAATGGTGGGCGAAGCGATGGTTTTGAAATGCAGCTTAAGAATCCCTCGGGAAAGGAGATATGGACAGTCACAAGCAGTATTACAATACAATACCAAGGTAAGACCTGCATCCTGTCCACGGTAAGTGACATAACGGAGAAAAAGCGGATTGAGGCAGAATTTAAGCGTAATGAAGAGGAATACAGTCTGCTTACGGAATTTACCGCAGATGTGATATGGGTATATAACCTTCGGTCGGGGAGGTTTACTTATCTTAGCCCTTCCTATTTCGAGTTGACCGGATTTACCGTGGAGGAAGGCCTGGCAAATGAACTTTCGGCACATGTAATGCCGGAGTCCAATGCAGCAACGCGGAAATTTCTTGAGAAAAGTCAAAACGATTTTTTGGAGAATCCTTCCGCTCAAAAGCACTACCTTATGGAAGTGCGCCTTCAGTGCAAGGATGGAAATGGAATCTGGGTAGAGATTTCTATTAAACACAGATACAATAAGGACGGTGAAATCGAGACGGTAGGTGTCAGCCGTAACATCGAGGAGCGGAAACAAGCGGAAAACGATATACGCTACTTAAGCTACCACGACCAATTGACGGGACTTTTTAACAGAAGATTTTACGAGGAAGAGCTGGGAAAGATGAAGTTTCAAAAAAATCTTCCTTTTACTCTGATTCTTTGCGATATAAATGTCTTAAAGCTGACGAACGACGCGTTTGGGCATATGACAGGAGATGATTTGCTCAAACGCTTTGCGGACGTATTGACAGGGGAACTGCGTTCCGGCGATGTGGCGGCCCGTATAGGAGGAGATGAGTTCGTGCTCCTCCTGTCTAAGACTGATCGAACCGGCGCGGAGAAGCTGGCGGCATGTATCAGAGAGGGAATAGAGCGGTCCAATGCGGAAAATTCTGATTCTCCGATTCTATCGGTTTCCTTCGGATGGGCGGTTAAGGATAATGAAGATGAGAAGTTCGAGACGATTTTTTTGCGGGCGGAAGAGAGAATGTATAGTCAGAAACTGAGGGAAGGGAATGCAAGAAAAAAGGAAATGGTTCAGCTCGTATTGCAGAAGCTGTTTGCCAGAGATCATTGGGAGCTTGTACATTCAGAAAATGTAGGCCGGCTGAGTATGGCTATCGGAGCGGCGATGGGATTGGAAATCGCTGCATTAGAACAACTGTGGGCTCTTGGCCGGCTGCATGATATCGGTAAAATAGGAATTTCCGAAAAGATTTTGAATAAGCATGAGGCATTGAGCCAGGAAGAATGGATTGAGTTCAGGAGACATCCGGAGATCGGTTATCAGATACTTCGCTCTGTCGACAGATATGCGCCTATTGCGGAGGCCGTGCTTTCTCATCATGAATGGTACGATGGAGGCGGTTACCCCAGGAAGCTTAAAGGACAGGAGATTCTGCTTGGTGCAAGGATCGTAGCGGTAGCGGAGGCTTATGATAAGATGGTGAGCGGAGACAGCTTTCGTAAGCCCGTAAGCCGCGCAATCGCGGCAGGCGAGCTTCTGGCCGGCGCCGGAACACAGTTTGATCCGGAAGTCGTAGAGCTGTTTCTTTCCGAGGTCGTAGAATGAACCTGTGGCTGAGGCTTGAATTTATAGGCGCTTTTCGTGCTTCGGCGCAGATTAAGCACCTTTTTTGTAAGTTTCGTGCCCCTTGTGGCCTGGAGTGTATTCATATAAGTGGCTCTTTAGAATTTCCATGTTACGTTTGTGCCTTTTGAACAACGCGAGAAATTTATTATAAAACCAGAAAGAATATACCAAAACGTTATTTATTTTGCCTATTCTTTGCTTGGTCGTGAACATATATCTCTCACCGCCTGAAGAAATCGTAACATCGGAGCGGAGTGCATAGATGAAATCTGTTTCATTTTTTATTACGGTTTCAATCATCGTATAGCCGAAGCCAACACTTTCCTCCCTATGCGAGTCACTGCCGCCGATTCCCGGTTTTTCGAATCGTTTGGCCAACTCACTTGCAGCCATGTTGGATTGAGGAGATTCACAGGCATTATAGGTTTCGATGAAGTCGAAGCGGGTGATCAGGCTGCGGGATTTCTTTCCGCGCCTCGTATTCATCAGACTTAGATATTTCTCTCCGCAGGGATGAGCGGGACCTAGGATTCCGCCGAAATGATGCACGATATCGATCAGCAGGTGGACGGGAAGCCCACGAAGCTCTAAAAGTGGCAGATGAACGTCTGTAGGCATAATAATAATGATATGTCCGGCATCGATGGTGTCGTATTCGATGCCCTTTAGAACGACAAAATCAGGAAATTCTTTGTCCAAATTATTTTTTTTATAATAACGGTATGCCTTGTAGGAGTTGTGATCCGTGATGAGCATACCCTGATAACCTTTTTCCTGAAGCAGACAAATAGCGTCTCGTATGGCAATTTTGCCATCCAAAGAACCTTCCTTCGTATGGCAGTGCATGTCGAATTTCAAAAATATACCATCCTTTCGTATGTTTGTGCAAAACAAATTTTGCACCATCGTTGATACCATCGACGGAATATTTTGTCAATCGATGGTAAAGTCTCAATATTCACATTGTACCCTAATTGGACAGGAAGTAAATATAATTTTTAAAAAATTTTTCTTTTGTTAATTTATTGGGTATTAAGAACGGTGTGAACAGTAACGATATGAAATTTAGCCTTGACAATCATAAAAATTTAGATTAATGTAAATAAAAGAGAAATAAATGACAAACCTATGAGAAAGAGTAGTAGGTATCAGGAACTATTGCAGAGAGCCGTCGGTGGTGGAAGGCGGTATAGGGAATTTTACTGAATGGACTTTCGAGGCCGGGCTGAACTGAAAGTAGGTGCCGGCGGGATTCGGGCCCGTTATCCATCCGACGTGTATGACAGTACATGAATAAAGTGGTCGATGCCTATGGCATGTCAATTTGAGTGGTACCGCGATAATAAAACTTATACTAATTTTGTTTATATTAAGTTTATTACCGTCTCAAGCAATTAACTTGAGGCGGTTTTTTGCGTACTTTTTTGTGGGGAATATTTTTCTGCAGTGAGATGCGCTTGACATGCTGCTGAGATGCGCTTTTGGATGGAATACACAGAGAGTAGTTTTTCTTGTAAATGGAGGCATAATAAAAAAAGGAGAGTGGAGATTATGAAACAGAAATTATTAGCAGTACTTTTAGCGGCGGTAACTATGACGGCAATGTTCACAGCTTGCGGAGAAAAAGCTTCGGATGGATATACCATCGGTATTTCACAATTTGCGGAGCATGGTTCTTTGGATAACTGCAAGGAAGGCTTTCTTGCCGGACTTGCGGAAGAAGGAATTAAAGAAGGTGAGAATCTGACCGTGCTTTTCGATAATGCGCAGTCCGATACGGGAACGGCCAGTACGATTGCAGATAACTATGTATCTCAGAAGGTAGATATGATTTGTGCCATTGCTACGCCCAGCGCCATGAGCGCGTACAATTCCTGTCTGAATACCGACATACCCGTTATCTATACGGCGGTATCCGACCCGGTGGAAGCGGGACTTGCAGGAGAAGATGGAGCACCGACTGGAAATGTGACAGGTACTTCCGATGCGCTGGCAGTATCCGAGCAGCTTGAGATGATTCGCGAGGTTATGCCTGAGGCGACGAAAATAGGTATTATCTATACGACCAGCGAAGTGAATTCCGTCAGTGCCATCGAAGAATATAAGAAATATGCAGGCGATTACGGATTTGAGATCATAGAGACGGGAATCAATACTATTGCTGATGTGGGCATGGCGGCAGCGGATATCGTAACAAAGGTTGACTGTATAACGAATTTGACGGATAATACAGTAGTATCCGCATTACAGACAGTAATCGCAGAGGCGAACAATGCCGGCATCCCGGTATTCGGTTCTGAGGTGGAGCAAGTGAAAGCGGGCTGCGTGGCATCTATGGGGCTGGAATATTATGAACTCGGCAAGCAGACCGGTAAAATGGCTGCTAAGGTATTAAAGGGAGAAGCGAAGGCTTCCGAAATGAATTTTGAAGTTATTTCGAAGCCCAGCCTGTATGTAAATACGGCAGCGGCAGAAAAAATTAATCTTGCGCTGGACGATGCGTTTGTAAACGGAGCGTATGAAAAATTCGATGAAATAGTTGTAGAATAAGAAATTACCGGAGGAATTACAGTGACTTTATTACTCAGCGTGTTGGAACAAGGTATGATATATGCCATTATGGCTTTGGGAGTATATATAACCTACAAAATATTGGATTTCCCCGATTTGACGGTAGACGGAAGTTTTCCTATGGGAGCTGCGATTACCTGCATGCTGATCTCTTCTGGAATGAATCCGCTCGGAGCGCTTCCCATATCGTTTGCTGCGGGAGCGCTGGTCGGCATATGTACGGGACTTATCCATGTCAAGCTGAAGGTACGGGATCTTTTGTCGGGCATTATCATGATGACTGCTCTCTATACGGTAAACTTAAGGATTGCCGGAAGGGCGAATCTGCCGATTTACAACATGGATACGATTTTTGACAATGGCTTTATCAATGCCGTTTTTCCGGAAGGCATGTCGGCGTATAAGACAGTAATCATTATTTTTGTCATTACTATGATCACCAAATATCTGCTGGATGGATATATGAGTACAAAGTCGGGATTCCTCCTTCGGGCGGTGGGTGACAACGACATTATCGTAACTTCCTTGGGTGTGGACAAAGGGCTGGTAAAGATAGTCGGACTTGCCATCGCCAACGGTTTGGTTGCTTTAAGTGGATGTATATTTGCCCAGCAGCAGAGATATTTCGATATTTCTATGGGAACGGGAACGGTGGTTATCGGCCTCGCCAGTGTTATCATAGGAACGAGTCTTTTTAAGAAAGTGACGTTTTTCAAGATAACCTCCAGCGTGGTAATCGGTTCTCTTCTATATAAAGGCTGCGTGGCGCTGGCTATCAGAATAGGGCTTCCGTCCACGGACCTCAAGCTGATTACCGCAGTGCTGTTCCTCATCATACTGGTAATAGGAATGGAAAGAAAGAAGACGGGAGGCAGACATGTTAGAACTAATTAATATTAATAAAAATTATAACGCCGGTTCTGTCAACGAGCTTTGTCTCTTTCGGGATTTTTGCCTTAAGATAGCCGACGGAGACTTTGTGGCGGTGGTGGGCAGCAATGGCTCCGGTAAAACCTCCATGTTAAATATTATTTGCGGCAGCATCGATATCGACAGCGGGAAGATAGAGGTAAACGGTGAGGATATGTCAGGGAAAAAGGATTTTTTCAGACACCGCAAAATCGGCCGCGTGTATCAGGATCCTTCCAAGGGGACCTGCCCCAGCATGAATATTTTGGAAAATATGTCCATTGCGGATAATAAAGGAAAGAAATACGGTTTGGGCCGCGGCGTGAACAAGGCGAGAACCGACTATTATAAAGAGCTGCTTAAGTCTTTGAATCTGGGTCTTGAAGATAAGCTGTATACGCAGGTAGGCTCTCTGTCCGGCGGGCAGAGGCAGGCATTGGCCTTACTTATGTCAACCATGTCTCCTATAGAGTTTTTAATATTGGATGAGCATACGGCGGCGCTGGATCCTAAGACGGCGGAAATCATCATGGAGCTGACTGATAAAATTGTTCGGGAAAAAAAGGTGACCACCATCATGGTAACCCATAATCTACGCTATGCGGTAGAATATGGGGATAGACTTTTGATGATGCACGAGGGCAATGTGATTTTGGATAAAGAAGATGAAGAGAAGAAGATGCTGCAGACGGAAGAGATCATGAGCGTCTTTAATAAGATTAGTGTGGAGTGCGGTAATTAACGATAATTTTATTTTAATAAATATTTCTGGTAGGTTATTTATGGCAGAAGAATATTCTGCCTTTATAACCTACTTTTTTTCTATATTGATGACTCTTTGTACCAAATCTTTGTAGAATGTTTCCTCGTGTGAAACGAGCAGGACCGTACCTGAAAATTCAGATAGAGCTGTCTTAAGCGCCTCTTTCGCCTGAACATCCAGATGGTTTGTTGGTTCATCCATGATCAGGAAGTTACATGGAGTCAGTGCAAGAAGGCACATTTTTACCTTTGCCTGTTCGCCGCCGCTTAAGGTGCCGATGGGCTGCATCGCATGCTTGCTGGAAATTCCACAGCGGGCAAGGTGTTTGCGTATCTCCTTTGCGACTAAGCTTTTATAAGCATCTGACACAATTTGTGTCGGCGTCTTCGTTTCATCCATCCATGCTAAGTCCTGCTCGAAGTATCCAAGGGTCACTTGCCCGGAGAAGCTATAGCGGCCCCGCATTGCCGGAAGCTGACCGACCAGGGTCTTAAGTAAGGTAGATTTACCAATTCCGTTAAATCCGGTTATCGCTATTTTTGCGCCTCCGGTCACATTAAAGTTGATGTCCGATAAAATCGGGTAGTGATAACCTACCGATAAATGTTTTACCGATAGATGTTCGACATTAGTTGACGGCAACTCCATGAAATGAAAGTGAGGTGTGATTTCTTTTTGCTCCAGCGCCTCCATTTTATCCATACGTTCCAGCTGTGTTCTGCGGCCCCTGGCCATTTTCGATTTTCTCCCTGCAATGTTTTTTTGAATGAATTCTTCTGTCTTTTTGATCTCCTTTTGCTGAGCGGTATATTGTCTGATGTAATCCTCCCTTAAAAGTGTCTTTTTTTTCAGAAATTCTGAATAGGTACCGTAGTATTTCGCCAATGTGTTATTATCGATATCGCATATGCGGTTGGCGATTTTATCCAGGAAAGCGTAGTCGTGAGATACGACCATAAAAGCATTCTCCAAGGAGGAAAGGTAATCTGCAAGCCATGCTACATGCTCTTTGTCCAGGAAGTTGGTGGGTTCGTCGAGAAGAAGGACATCCGGTTTTTCTAAAAGAAGCTTCGCAAGAATTACTTTTGCTTGCTGGCCGCCGCTCATTTGTTCGATGGGACGGCTCAGTCCGATCGTGAGCAGTCCTAGTCCTGATGCCACTTGATCGATTTTGGTATCGATGGAATAGAAGCCGTGGATTTCAAGCTGTTCCTGTTTTTTAGCCGCAAGGTTTAAGCATTCCATATTGCCGCAAGCCGCTTTTTCGTATAGCACCGACATTTCTTCTTCTGTTGTATAGAGCCTTGAAAAAGCCGACTTTAAAAAGTCTTTTATGGTGGTGAGTCCATTTATTTTAGCATATTGATCCAGATAGCCCATAGATATATTAGGGTGCCAGATAATTCGACCGGCATCAGGAATAATCTGCTCCGTGCAGATCTTGATCAAAGTACTTTTTCCCGCACCGTTTTGTCCCACGATGCCGAGGTGTTCTCCTTTGTTTAGTGATAAATCAGCATTTTTATAAAGGGAATTGTCTCCAAATGAATGTGTTAATCCTTCAATTTCTAATAAGCTCATATTGGGTATAGTCCTTTCTGTGTTTGTGTAATGGGGGCACGTTCTTATTACATAAAAAAGGCAGAAGACAATAATACACGAGTGTATTTGCCTTCTGCCTTTCCGAGGTGCGCCCGGCGGGCGCACGTTTCAACGGGTGAAAGTCCCGAGTCCGCCCGGTAGTGGGAAGGACATAGCCAATGGCAAGGGTGTCGTGGGTGACTGCGAATCTGAAGGAAGCCGGATGGCAAA
>JAEYJO010000032.1 GCA_023408815.1 Bacillota bacterium
ATGGTTTCTATGACTTAGCCACTGCATATCAGTCTGTGCACATCAACTACTGAAAGCGCCGTGTACCGAACGGTACGCACGGTGCTGTGAGAGGACGGCGGTTAATCACCGCCTCCTACTCGATTAAAAATTTTTGACTGTCTTTACTCATACATATTTTTCCTTGTACAGGCATATAAAAGCATAGGACAAAGTACAAGCGGAGGCATGTTTATGTATGAGAATAAGTCGATTCGGGAGACCGGGCAAATACTGAAAAGTGATACGGAAAGAGGATTAGACGGCGCGGAGGCCGCAAGCAGGCTCTCGCAGTACGGGAAGAACAAGCTAAAGGAGAAAAAAGAAAAGACGAAAATAGCACTGTTTTTGGAACAGCTGAACGATCCTCTCATTTTTATTCTGTTCATTGCCACAGCGGTTTCCATGCTCTTAGGAGAGATGGGCGATGCGGCAATTATTATCACGGTCATAGTAGTGAACGCTTTTGTGGGTGTTGTTCAGGAGGGTAAGGCGAGAAAAGCGATTGAGGCCCTGAAGAAGCTGACCAGCCCCCATGCTATTGTAAAGCGAAACGGGAAACAGAAAGAAATCGTGGCGGAGGACTTGGTACCGGGAGATATTGTTTGTCTGGAAGCAGGCAGACAGGTGCCTGCGGATCTGAGGCTGACAAAAACTATGAGCTTAAAAATCGAGGAGTCAGCGCTTACGGGGGAATCGGTGCCGGTGGATAAGGATGCCGGATATTTGGCAGGAGGTAAGGCGAGCGTAAACGAGTGTAGAAATATGGCATTTATGTCAACCAATGTGACCTACGGGCGTGGCGAGGGAATAGTAGTGGAAACCGGTATGGGTACGCAAATAGGGCATATTGCGGATATGATCAGCGAGACGAAGGATGAAATGACCCCTCTCCAGAAGCGTTTGGGGGATTTGGGAAAGGTGCTCAGCGCGGTGGCGGTATTTGTCTGCGCATTTTTGTTCCTTGTAGCGGTTTTGCAGAAGAGAGATGTGGGAGATATGCTGCTTACGGCTATTTCCTTGGCGGTGGCAGCTGTTCCCGAGGGGCTTCCGGCCATCGTGACCATAGTCCTCGCCCTCAGCGTATCCAGGATGGTAAAGGTAAATACAATTATCAGGCGGCTTCCCTCGGTAGAAACGTTGGGAGCAGTAAATGTGGTTTGCTCGGATAAAACGGGAACCCTTACTCAGAATAAAATGGCTGTGAAGAAATGTTATGTGGATTCCAGAATATGGCCCTCCGACGTTTTGGACGGAAATAGATACAGAGAGTTGTTCCTGGGCTGTGTGCTTTGCAATGACGGGAATATCTCCGGCGGGGAAAGGATCGGGGACCCTACGGAGCTGGCCCTTCTCGATCTGGCCAGGCGATATGGAATCACCAGGGAAAGCGCAGAAGCGTCCTATCCGAGAATCGATGAAAAGGCATTCGATTCCAACAGAAAGATGATGACCACTCTCCATAAGGGTACAGATGGAAAAGTATCCTATACCAAAGGAAGCACCGAAGAAATGCTAAAGCGCTGCAAGTATATGCAATCCCACGGTAAGAAGGTACCCATGACCGACTCGGGGAAAAGAGACATTATGCAGGCAGTGGGGCAGATGGCGGCAGAGGCCTTGCGTGTGCTGGCGATAGCCATGCGAGAGGGTGCACCGGATGCGGAGGAAAGAGAACTCACCTTTATTGGCCTGGTGGGGATGATGGACCCGGCAAGACCGGAGGCGGCAGAGGCAGTGGAAGCTTTCAAGGAGGCTGGGGTAGATACGGTGATGATTACGGGAGACCATATCGATACCGCATTTGCCATAGCGAGGGAGCTGGGAATCGCATTCCGGCGGGAGGAGTGCTTAAGCGGCAGCGAACTGGAGCTTCTTACGGAGGAGGAATTCGAAGAAAAGGCGGAGCACATTAAAGTATATGCGCGGGTATCGCCTGAGCATAAGGTGAAAATAGTAGATGCCCTGAAGAAAAAGGGTAAAATAGTGGCGATGACGGGAGACGGCGTAAACGATGCCCCTTCCTTGAAATGTGCAGACATAGGAATTGCTATGGGAATGAACGGCACGGATGTGGCGAAAAATGCTTCAGATATGGTGCTGACCGACGATAATTTCGCAACGATCCGGAAGGCCATCGAAGAAGGAAGGGGAATCTATGAGAATATTCGTAAGGCAATTCTCTTTCTGCTTTCCTCCAACTTCGGAGAAATTATTACAATGCTTGTCGCGATTCTTGTAGGGCTTCCTTCTCCCCTGAAGGCCAGCCATATTCTTTGGATCAATCTGATTACGGACTCTCTCCCGGCACTGGCGTTAGGAGTGGATGAGAACGACGGAAAGGAACTTATGAGGCAAAAACCCCGGAAAAGCGAGGAAAATCTTTTTGCCAGGGGAGGGCTTGCCTGCACGCTTTGTTATGGAGTGGTCATAGCGACGATAAGCATTACGGCGTTTCTGCAGGTGCCATATGGGGAACTGCTCAGGCAGGGGCTGCCCGTCAGCCTGCACAGTATAGAATCGATGCTGAAGCTGCCCGAGCTCTTAAACAAAGCTCAGACCCACGCTTTTACCGTACTTGGGATGAGCCAGCTATTCCACGCCATAGGCATGCGGGATGTAAATAAGTCGGTATTTCGCATGAATCATTTTTCCAACGGCTATATGATATTTGCGTGTGCGGTTGGTATTGGTTTACAGGTTCTCGTAACGGAAATTCCTTATTTTGTCGGGTTGTTTGGAACGACAAGGCTGACGCTGGCGGAATGGGGATGTTTGGCGGCATTGTCATGTACGCCCCTTTTGGTGCATGAGCTTCTGATCATAGGAGGAATTGCAGACAGGAGGCCCGCCCCTGCGGCCGAACCTGCCCTGAGGGTTTGATTTATAGCGGGCAGTTATGCTATAATGGATTTCGAACGTCAGGAGAAAGAATATGAATAACAGACAATATAAGACAAACGAATTGCTAAAGAGATTTATTCCTTATTTTAAACCCTACAAAAAAACGCTTTTTACGGATTTGTTTTGCGCAGCACTGACTACGATATGCGAGTTGGTGCTGCCGCTCATCATGAGGTATATTACCAATGAGGGTCTGTACAATTTGGCCGCTCTGTCGGTGGGGACGATTGGCAGGCTGGGCCTTTTGTACTTGGTTCTTCGCATACTGGACTGCATCGCCGCCTATTATATGGCTAACGTGGGCCATGTGATGGGAGCGAAAATAGAGACAGACATGCGAAAGGACGCCTATATTCATTTACAGAAGCTGTCCGATACCTACTATAATAATACGAAGGTCGGGCAGATTATGGGACGGATTACCAACGACCTGTTCGACGTGACGGAATTTGCCCATCATTGTCCGGAAGAATTCTTCATTGCGGCGATTAAGATAGTTACCTCCTTTATTATACTGGCGGGAATCAACGTACCGCTGACGCTTATTATTTTTATTTTTGTCCCGCTCATGATTGCTGTGTGTATGCCCTTGAATTTCAGGATGAGAGGTGCCTTCAGCAAGCAGAGGTACCAGATCGGCGAGCTGAACGCGAGAATCGAGGACAGCTTGCTTGGCCAGAGGGTAGTGAAGGCTTTTACCGGTGAGGATACCGAAAACGATAAGTTTGCCAAAGACAATGAGGATTTTCTCGATATTAAAAAGAAAATGTACCGCTATATGGCGACCTTTCAGACATCTACGAGGATGTTCGACGGAATCATGTACCTTGCGGTGGTGGTGGCCGGAGGCATCTTTCTGGTGAGGGGGCTGATCGTAGCGGGAGATCTGGTAGCGTACATGCTTTACGTGACGACGATGATAGCGACCATAAGGCGCATCATCGAATTCGCAGAGCAGTTTCAAAGGGGTATGACAGGCATCGAGCGATTTTTGCAGATTATGGATGCGGATATCGAGATTTTCGACGAACCGGATGCGAAGGAATTGATACAAACGGAGGGAAATATCGTTTTTGAAAATGTGAGCTTCGAATATCCCGATGACCACAACATTGTCTTCGAGAATTTGAATCTTCAAATAGCAAACGGAGAGAAGGTAGCTATTGTAGGTCCCTCGGGGGGAGGAAAGACCACACTTTGCAATCTGATTCCCCGTTTTTATGATGTGACAGGCGGCAGGATATCTATAGACGGAGAGGATGTTAAGAACTTTACGTTAAAAAGTCTGAGGAAAAATATAGGGATTGTGCAGCAGGATGTATATCTTTTTTCGGGAACAATATTCGAGAACATTGTATATGGAAGACAGGGAGCCGAAAAAGAGGAAGTGATAGAGGCGGCGAAGAAGGCCGGTGCGCATGAGTTTATCATGGGGCTTAAGGACGGCTATGATACCTACGTAGGCGAGAGGGGAGTGAAGCTCTCGGGAGGACAGAAACAGAGAATCAGTATCGCCAGAGTATTTTTAAAAAATCCTCCGATCATCATTCTGGATGAGGCCACATCAGCGTTGGATAATGAAAGCGAATTTGCTGTTGCACAGTCACTTTCACGGCTTTCAGAGGGAAGAACCACCCTTACCATAGCTCATAGGCTTTCCAGTATACGTAATTCCGACAGGATACTTGTGCTGACCGAAGCGGGAATCGTGGAAGAAGGAAACCACGATGCGTTGTTGGAAAATAAGGGGATTTATTATCAGTTCTACACGATGGCCAACGAATTGAAATAGTAAAACATTACGTTTTAATGATAATTGAAAGTGTAAAGCATCGCGTGATGCTCTTTAATTCTTGATATGGGCCGTCGATTTTTGTATAATAAAAACAGTTCGAGGCGCGCTGAACTAATACACTAAGAATAAAAATCCAATAAACAAGGAGACAAGAACCATGCTTCCTAGAAGAACATGTGTGATTGTGGGCGGTGCTAAGGGTGAAGGGAGCCTTCTTGCGGAAAAATATGCAGGACAAGGATATATCATCGCTTTTATGGACATTGACAAAGAAGCAGGCCGTTCACTGAAAGAAAAAATTGAACATGGGCATGGAGGAAATGTGTTTTTCTTCCATGGAGATGCAAACAGCGAGGAAGATTTAGAATTGTTTGCAGGTGCCGTTATCGGGCAGTATAAAAAGATAGACTGTCTGTACTATCGAAAGGATATTGCTGAAGGAGCGGACCAAATTGAAGAGTTGATGAGCCGTAATTTAAAAAAGGGAGGAACCATAGAGGCTTATCACTGAGCAGTTATTAAGTCATAGATAAAAGGTATTAGGGGAATTGTGTCTGTAAGGCGGACAGAAAGGCGATTTATATGAAGCTAACATTTATCGGGGCCGCTCATGAGGTGACGGGAAGCTGTCATCTCGTGGAGGCAAACGGGAAGTATATCCTGATCGACTACGGAATGGAGCAGGGGATTCAGGTATATGAGAATGCGAAGTTACCGATGGAGGAAGCATTGATCGATTACGTACTGCTGACACATGCCCATGTCGACCACTCGGGAATGCTCCCCGGGTTGTACGCGAAAGGCTTTAGAGGACAAGTGCTGGCGACTGTGGCCACTACGGATTTATGCAGTATTATGCTGCGCGACTGCGCGCACATACAGATGCAAGAGGCGGAGTGGAAGAACCGCAAAGCGAAGAGGCATTCGGGAGCGGAACCTCACGAGCCGATATATACGATGGCGGATGCAGACGGAATTATCAAACGGCTGGTACCTTGTAACTATGACCAAATAATAGAATTATGTGAAGGCATCCATATTCGTTTTACGGATGTGGGTCACCTTTTAGGCTCGGCAAGCATCGAAATATGGATGACCGAAAATGGCAGTACGAAAAAGATTGTATTTTCCGGCGATTTGGGAAATAAGAATCAACCGCTGATCAAAGATCCGAAACAGACGGAGGAAGCGGATTATGTAGTAGTAGAATCCACCTACGGAGATAGGATACATTCCGAGACGAGGCCGGATTATGTGGCTGAGCTTGCACAGGTTCTGCAAAGGACATTCGATGCGGGCGGAAATGTAGTTATACCCTCCTTTGCGGTGGGAAGAACGCAGGAAATGCTTTATTTTCTGCGGCAGATAAAGGCGGAAAAGCGTTTGAAAGGATATCCGAATTTCCCGGTGTACGTGGATAGCCCATTGGCCGTGGATGCTACGGAGATTTTCCAGAAGAACGTGAGCAGTTGTTTCGATAAAGAAGCGATGGATTTAGTCAATCAGGGAATCAACCCGATACGCTTTCCGGGCCTGCATCTGTCAATAACAAGCGACGAATCTAAGGCGATTAACTTCGACAGCACGCCGAAAGTCATTATATCGGCATCCGGTATGTGTGAAGCCGGAAGAATAAGGCACCATTTGAAGCACAATCTCTGGCGCCCCGAGTGCACCATATTGTTCGTAGGTTATCAGGCGAATGGAACGCTTGGAAGGTCATTAGTGGAAGGCGCGGGTGAGGTGCGGCTTTTCGGAGAGACGATTGAGGTTCGCGCGAATATCAGCTTGCTAAAGGGTATCAGCGGACATGCAGATAGAGATGGACTGATTGAGTGGATACAAGGCTTTAAGAAAAAGCCGGATAAGGTATTTGTTGTGCATGGAGAAAGCAGTGTTTGCGATGCTTTCGCAGAAAGTCTGGAAAGGGAGTATGGAATTTCTTCCTATGCCCCTTACAGCGGCACATGTTTTGACCTCCTTACTGGTAAATTAGCTTATGAAGCTTCGCCGGTACTTTTAGTTAAGAAGAAGGCGCGCATTGTTTCTGACGTATTTACACGTCTTACGGCGGCAGGTACACGCCTGCTTGCCGTAATTAAAAAGAATGAGGGCGGCGCGAATAAGGATCTGGCACGCTTTGCGGACCAGATTAATTCGCTGTGCGATAAATGGGATAAATAATTTACAGCAGTAAATGTTAAGGTACAAAACGGTCATAACGAAAGAAAAGATGAGGAGATAAGTAGCGAATATGAGTCTGGCAGATAAAGTATTTATTGATATGTGTAAGGATATATTGGAAAACGGAACGAGCACGGAGGGAGAAAAAGTCCGTCCCCGTTGGGAGGATGGAACTCCGGCATATACCGCAAAGAAATTCGGCGTGGTGAACCGTTATGATTTATCAAAAGAATTTCCGATTCTGACCCTTCGTAAGACTGCGTTAAAGAGCGCTACGGATGAATTGCTCTGGATTTGGCAGAAAAAGTCGAACAATGTGAAGGATCTGCATAGTCATATATGGGATGAGTGGGCGGATAAGGACGGATCAATAGGAAAGGCCTATGGCTATCAGATGAGTGTGAAGCATCAATATAAGGAAGGGATGATGGATCAGATAGACAGGGTTATTTATGATTTGAAGAACAATCCCTTCAGCCGCAGGATTATGACCAATATCTATGTGCATCAGGATTTGCACGAGATGAATCTATATCCCTGCGCTTATAGCATGACCTTTAACGTGACGCAGAAGAAGGGGGCGGATAAGCTGACTTTGAATGCAGTTCTCAATCAGCGGTCTCAGGATGTGCTGGCGGCGAATAACTGGAATGTAGTGCAGTATGCGGTGTTAGTTCATATGCTGGCGCAGGTGTGCGATATGGCGGTGGGAGAACTTGTTCATGTCATCGCAGATGCTCATATTTACGATAGGCACATACCGATTATCGAGGAGCTGATAAACAGGCAGCCTTATGATGCGCCCGTTTTTACGCTGAACCCCGATATTAAGGACTTTTATGGATTTACGAGAAACGATGTGAAATTGGAGAATTATGTGACAGGACCGCAGGTGGAAAATATACCGATAGCGATTTAGTACACTAAGAAATAGATGATAAATAAAGATGATAGATAAGAAAAGATTGAATGGATACGGAGGATGAACTGTGAATTTGATAGTTGCGGTAGACAGTAATTGGGCAATAGGCAATCAAAAGGAATTATTGATCAGAATTCCCAACGACCACAAGCATTTTCGCGAGGAGACGACGGGTAAGGTGGTAGTATTAGGCAGGAAGACGCTGGATACTTTTCCTCAGGGAATGCCGCTAAAGAACCGGATCAATATTATTATATCTTCCAATCCCGACTATACGGTGAAGGATGCCGTGGTAGTGCATGATTTGGAGGAGCTTTTAGAGGAGCTTAAAAAATATAGGAGTGAGGATATCTATATCATCGGCGGCGAAAGCGTTTACCGTCAGATGCTTCCTTACTGCGATGTAGCGCATGTAACCAAAATCGACCATAGTTATACGGCAGACGCTTATTTTCCGAATCTGGATGAGCTGCCGGAGTGGAAGATTACGGCAGACAGCGACGAGCAGACATATTTCGATATTGCATATCAATTTGTGAAATACGAAAAAGGATAAATGCCGGTATGAATTATTGACTTTTACTAAAAAAAGTATAATAATGTATAGAAAATGAAACCGGCATTAACAGCTGAAGAGGAGAAGCGCATGGAAAAGAAAAATCTGGATTGGGCAAACATTGATTTCGGTTATATTGAGACAGATAAAAGATATGTCTCCAATTACAAGGGCGGAGCATGGGATGCAGGCGTCCTGACAGAAGATTCCATGGTCACCATCAGCGAATGTGCAGGTGTATTGCAGTATGCACAGACGATATTTGAAGGAATGAAGGCATATACCACGGAAGACGGACGCATTGTCACTTTCCGTCCCGATTTGAATGCGGCGCGTATGGAGGATTCGGCAAAAAGACTGGAAATGCCTGTTTTCCCGCAGGAGCGTTTTATCGATGCGGTGGTGCAGACTGTTGCAGCGAATAAAGCATACGTTCCTCCTTTTGGTTCGGGAGCCACATTATATTTAAGACCTTATATGTTCGGAACCAATGCGGTAATCGGGGTAAAGCCGGCATGTGAATATCAGTTCAGAGTGTTCGCTACTCCGGTAGGACCTTATTTTAAAGGCGGTGTGAAGCCTCTGACCATCTGTGTCAGCGATTTTGACCGTGCGGCACCAAACGGCACGGGACATATCAAGGCGGGGCTCAACTATGCGATGAGCCTTCATGCGATCGTATCGGCTCATAAGAACGGATTTGATGAAAATATGTATCTGGATGCGGCTACGAAAACGAAAGTGGAAGAGACCGGCGGCGCCAATTTCTTGTTCGTTACGAAGGATAACAAGGTGGTAACGCCCAAATCTGACAGCATTCTGCCTTCTATTACAAGGCGTTCCCTCATGTATGTGGCGAAGGAATATCTGGGACTGGAAGTGGAAGAACGGGAGGTTTATCTGGAGGAAGTGAAGGAATTCTCGGAGTGCGGACTTTGCGGTACTGCGGCGGTTATTTCTCCGGTAGGAAAAATCGTGGATCACGGCAAGGAAATCTGCCTGCCCAGCGGCATGGGCGATATGGGACCCGTTACAAAGAAGCTGTTTGAAACCTTGACGGGAATCCAGATGGGCAAGATCGAGGCACCTAAGGGATGGCTCGTGGAGATAGAGTAAGGATTCGTGTATACAACAAAATAGGTATCTATGAGGGCTGTAGAATTAATGTGAGAACGTTAATATGCGGCCTTTTTTGTGCTATAGGATTGAGGTGTCAAAAGTTATTTTTAAAGTGTATAAGTCAATCGGAACAAAACAGAAAGACTCCTGCGCCGGATTCCAATATATAAGAAGTTCTAGTTCTCAGTAAATTTGAACCAGACATAGCAGAAAACAAAAAAACTCGCTGCGCTCAAACAGTTTTGTTTTCTGCTATGGCACAAATATACAGAGAAAGAACTTCTAAATATTTTCATAGGCGCAGTCGTTCTTTTTGTTTTGTTCCTATTGCCTGATAAAGCTCGCAAACTGACTTTTGGCACCTCGATCCTATAGGAAAGACCTTGGTTCTGATAATTTATTAAATATCGGGATTAGAAATGCAGGGAAGGGCAAAATGTGGTATTCTTTATATGTATCGAAATTAAAAAGCAGGCAATAAAAAGTTACTAATACAGCACACTATACAAAAGACAGGATAAGAAAAGGCAGGAAACTAAAGTGAAAAAAATAAAATTATTAGAAGAATATCCTTATTTATATGAAACCCACCTGCACACCTCGCAGAGCAGTGCGTGCGCGCATAATACCGGGGCAGAAATGGCAAAAGCCTGCAAGGAGGCGGGATATACCGGAATCATCGTGACGGACCACAATTGGGGCGGGAACACGGCGGTATACCGGATGAAGCCATGGAAGGAATGGGTGAACGAATTTACAAAAGGCTATGAGGATGCGAAACATACGGGAGATAAGATAGGCCTGGATGTTTTCTTCGGATACGAAGCAGGATTCCGGGGAACGGAATTTTTAATTTATGGAGTGGATAAGGACTTTATGTTAACTCATCCGGAGCTGCGGCAGGCATCTGTGGAGGAGCAGTACCGGCTGGTAAAGCAGGCGGGCGGTATGGTGATACATGCACATCCGTTTCGGGAAGAATTCTATATTCCCAAGATAAGATTGTATCCCGATTATGTAGATGGAGTGGAGGGAATCAACGCCACCCATTCCAATAAGCAGAGCATATCCCATTACAATCCGGCTTTCGACCAGAGGGCAATCGCCTATGCGAAAGAAAACAGTCTGCCCATGACCGCGGGATCCGATATCCATATGACGTCGCTTCTGGGCGGCGGAGTTGCTTTTAAACGGAAGCTGGCCGATATCCACGACTTTATAAAGGCGGTATCGGAGGGAGAGGATTATTTGCTGACCAACGGAGATGAGTGGTTTAAGAAGAATGGGGAGTTATATTTATGAGATTTCTGCATACGGGCGATTTGCACCTTGGAAAAACGGTCAATGATTTTTCCATGATATCGGATCAGAGATATATTCTTGAGCAGATTACAGATATGGTAAAGAAAGAGGCCGTTCAGGCTTTAGTGATTGCCGGAGACGTGTATGACAGAGCGATTCCTCCGTCTGAAGCGGTGACGCTGTTAGACGATTTTCTTACGCAGCTGGTGAGGCTTGGAGTTTCGGTGCTCTTAATAAGCGGTAATCATGATTCTCCGGAACGTGTGAGCTTCGCGGAGGAAATACTGAAAGAAAAAGGGGTATATATAGCGGGAGTATATAAAGAAGGCTTAAAAAAGGTCACATTTTTTGATGAATACGGAGAGGTAACCTTTGTTTTGATGCCCTTTATAAAGCCTGCGGCTGTGGGTGCCAGAACAAACGGAGAAGCGGTGGAGAAGATGCTTGCGGCAGAGGAGAAAAAGGAAGAGGGCCGGCGCGTGCTGGTCAGCCATTTTTTCGTCACGGATTGCGGCAGGGAGCCGGAGCTTTCCGACGGAGAGACGACGATACATGTGGGCGGGCTGGATAACGTGGAGGCTTCTCTTTTTGATGGTTTCGACTATGTGGCGCTGGGGCATATTCATAAGCCGCAGAGAATAGGCGAAAAGCAGGTTTATTATGCAGGGGCGCCGTTGGCCTATTCTTTTTCGGAGGCGGGGCGGACGAAGACAGTGAATCTGGTGGAGATAAAAGGCGAGGGAGAAGTTTCGGTAAAGCAGCTTCCCCTCAAGCCGCTGCATGAAATGCGTAAAATAAGAGGCAGAATGGACGAGCTGATGGCGGAAGAGGTGGCGGAAGCGGCGGATAGGTTCGACTATATCCAGGCACAGCTCACCAACGAGGAAGAATTGATCGACCCCATCGGTACGTTGCGGAGCGTTTACCCGAACATTATGCAGATCGTGCTGATGAAAAATGAGGGCAGGGAGAATCCGGAATACGAAAGCAGGGCAGTGGAAAAACGAAAGAGCATTCCTGAACTGTTTGCCGGATTTTATCAAATGGTACGAAACGAAGAGCCGGACGAAGAACGCATGGAGATTATTCTGGAAACGGCGAAGGAGACGGAAGGAGAGCGGGAAATATGAAACCTGAGATTCTGATCATTTCCGGCTGGGGACCGTATAGGGACAAGGTGGAGGTAGACTTTACCCGGTTGGAGGAGAGAGGGCTTTTCCTCATTACAGGTGCTACCGGTGCGGGAAAGACGACACTTTTCGATGCGATTACCTATGCTCTCTACGGGTATATGAGTGGGGAGATGAGGGAAAAGAACAGTGTGCGCAGCGATTTTGCGGGCGCTGATACCGCTACCTTCGTGGAGCTTTTGATGCGGCATGGAGGTAAGGAATACCGCATCGTGCGCAATCCCGAATACCTTCGTCCAAAGAGGAGGCAGAGCGGAAGCGGAGAGTTTACTAAGGAGAAGGAGAACGCGGTACTGTATATGCCTGATGGCAGCGCGATACAGGGAAGCAGTGAGGTGAACCGAAAGCTGCAGGAAATCCTCGTGCTGGATTACCGTCAGTACAAACAGATTTCCATGATAGCTCAGGGGGAGTTCGCCAGGCTTCTTGTGGCATCCCCTGCAGAAAAGACGAAAATCTTCAGGGAGATATTCGCTACTGCTGTATACGATAGATTTGCAGGAATCCTGCGCGGCCGCTCCAATGAGTTGTATAAGCAGGTGATGGAATACAGGCACCGCATGGAGGAGGATGTTCATATGCTATCCTCAAGTGAAACAGAAGATAATGAGGAGCTTTCCTCCCTTTTATCGGGCGAAAGCTATCGCTATGATAAGATCATCGACTGCCTGGGGGAAGTGCTTTCCGGACATGTGGAGGCTTTTTCACAGGCGAAAAAGGCATATACGGACGTAGAGAAGGAAATTACTGCCTTGATGGAAGAAATAAGCCTTGGGGAGCAAATAAATGATATGCTTCTTAAGCTGGAGAAGGAACAGGAGACTATCCGCATCTTGAAGGAGAGTCAGGAGGAAATCGGTAGAAAAGCGGAGGAGTTGAAAAAGGCGAGAGCGGCGGCAGGGCTTAACGGAGAGTATATCGGAAGCGAAAATGAAAAGAAGCTGTTAACATCCTTGCTCCAGAAACAGCAGGAGGAGAAAACGGAGCTGGAAAATCTCACAAGTAAAAGAGAAAGGCTGCGCTCTCTTTATGATAGAAAAGATAAGATAACTGCGGCTTACGAAGGCAGAAATGCATATGAAGAGAAAAAGATGCTTTTGCGGGAAGTAGTGGAGCAAAAGGAGAAAAAACAAGAAGAGTTATGTAAACTTCAAAAAGAATATATGGAAAAAGAAGCGGCAGCGGAAAAGCAAAAAGAAGCATATGAAGCGGCGGATAAGATTTACAAGCGGGCGGCCGTGGGTATTGCGGCAAGGCTTCTGAAGGAAGGCGAGCCTTGTCCGGTCTGCGGTTCTCTCGAGCATCCCCGTATTGCTGAGGTCACGGAAGATATTCCCGATGAAGAAAAGCTGAAAGCTCTCAGGGATAACTACCAAAGAGCTAATCAAAGCCTTATGGGAATCCATGGAAAAGCCTCTTCCTGCAAAGGAGAAGTGCAGGGGAGATTAGAGCAGGAAGAGAATGTGAAGAGGCAGTTAAAGGAGATTTCTGCTGCACTGGCGGGGACAGAGAAGGATGTTCTGGCGGTGGTGGATAAAATGCCATATTCAGAATATGAAAGAACGGTTGTCCTGTATCAAAGACTTCAGGGACAGATGGAGGAAAGGACAGCAGCACTTGGAAAGATGGAGCATGAAATCGCCCTCCAGAGGAGGCGGGTGAAGGAAGCGGAAGACTCCTTTGAAGAAAAGCATAAAACAGCGGGTTTTCCGGATTTTCAAAGCTTTAAGCAGAGCGTAAGAAGCAGCGCACAAATAGAACTTCTGGAAAACGAAATCAACGATTATCATAGGAGATTGGAGGCTTCGGAGCGCCTGATTTCTCACCTTAAGGAGGAGACCAGGGACAAAAAGAGCGGGAATATCGGGATACTTAAGGAGGAGCTAAAAGAGAAACGGGAAGAAAGACAATCGGCGATTTCCTTGCAGAATAAATGGAATTACCGCTTGCAGGAGGTAAAAAAGATCAAAAAGTCCCTTCAGGAGAAGCAGGAGCGCCTGCAAAGGCTGAACCGGGAATACGGAATGGTAAAGGATCTGGACAATCTGGCCTCAGGCAACAATCCAAAGCGACTTGTTTTTGAGCAATACGTGCTGGCCGGATATTTCGAAGAAATCCTGCGGGCGGCAAATATCAGGCTTTCCAAGATGACGGGAGGCCGCTTTGAACTTTCCAGAGCGGAAGAAGTGAGCGACGGCAGAACGAAAGATAATCTGGAAATGCAGGTGCTCGATTATTATACGGGAAAATATCGTTCGGTCAAAACGCTGTCCGGAGGGGAAGCCTTCAAGGCATCGTTATCTCTTGCCCTGGGAATGAGCGATGTGGTCCAAAGCTATAGCGGAGGCATTCGCGTGGAGACCCTCTTTATTGACGAGGGCTTCGGCTCTCTGGATGCCCAGTCGCTGGAGCAGGCATGTCAGACCCTTATGTCGTTAGTGGAAAAAGACCGTTTAATAGGGATTATTTCCCATGTTCCCGAGCTGGCGGAAAAGATAGAAAAACAAATAGTGGTTACAAAAACAAATGTAGGCAGCAGTATAAAGGTTGTGGTATAATATTCGCGGATATTCGGCATGACAACGGACTGTGAAAAATTGAGGAAGTATGAGGTATATCGAATGGAAAAAAATTATGATGTGATTATAATAGGCGCCGGCCCGGGGGGAATTTTCTGCGCTTATGAGCTGATCAATAAAAATAAGGACTTAAAGGTTCTGGTAGTGGAAAAGGGACGCTCCATCGAGAAGAGAAACTGCCCCAAGCGTGTGACCAAGCAGTGCGTAGGGTGTAAGCCTTGCTCCATTACAACAGGCTTTGCGGGAGCGGGAGCGTTTTCTGATGGAAAGCTGTCTTTATCTCCTGATGTGGGCGGCAATCTTCCGGCTATTCTTGGTTATGACGAGACGCTGAAGCTGATCGGAGAATCGGACAGAGTTTACTTGGAATTCGGTGCGGATGAAAGCGTGTATGGCGTAGACAAGGAAAAAGAAATACGTAAAATAAGAAGAAAAGCCATCAATGCGAACTTGAAGCTGATAGAATGTCCGATCCGCCACCTCGGTACGGAGGAGGGCTATAAGATTTATTCCAAGCTGCAGCACCATCTGGAGAAGGAAGGTGTCCATCTGATGTTCAATACGATGGTGGAACAGATTCTCATTGAGGAGGGTAAGGCGGTAGGAATCGTCACCGATAAGGGTGAATCCTATTATGCCAGGGAAATCGTTTCGGCGGTAGGCCGGGAAGGTGCGGACTGGTTCAAGGATAAGTGCGATGAGATCGGTATCGAGACCACCCCCGGAACGGTGGATATCGGTGTTCGCGTGGAAGTGCGCGATGAAGTTATGCAGTTTCTGAACGAGAACCTGTACGAAGCGAAGCTGGTTTTATATACACCGACCTTTGACGACAAGGTGAGGACCTTCTGTACCAATCCCTCAGGAGAAGTTGCGACGGAATATTATGAGGGCGGGCTTGCAGTGGTAAACGGACATGCATATAAATCGAAAGAATATAAGACCAACAATACGAACTTTGCCATTCTCGTATCCAAGAATTTTACAAAACCCTTCAAGACTCCTATCGAATACGGTAAGCAGATTGCGCAGTTGTCCAATATGCTCTGCGGCGGAAGGATCATGGTACAGACTTTCGGAGATTTCAAGCGAGGCAGGAGGACCACCGAGGAGAGGCTTTGCAGAAACAACCTGATTCCTACGCTGAAGGATGCGGTGCCGGGAGATTTGTCACTGGTATTCCCCCACAGAATCATGGTGGATATTCAAGAGATGCTGGAGGCGCTGGATAAGGTAACTCCGGGAATCGCTTCGGATGAAACTTTGCTTTACGGCGTAGAGGTGAAATTCTATTCCAATAAGGTAGTGGTGGATAAGAACTTTGAAACGAGCGTGAAGGGGCTTCGGGCTATCGGCGACGGGGCCGGTGTGACGCGCGGGTTACAGCAGGCCTCGGCCAATGGAATCAGCGTGGCAAGAAGTATATTGAAGGGAATGGAAATATAGGGTGTTTGAGCGCGATAAAAAGACATTAGGGAAAAGAAGCGGAATGAGTGAAAAACACGCATGGAAACGTGCGGCGGCGGTACTTATGATACTATGTCTTGCCGGTCTGGCCAGCGCCTGCGGCAATAAGGATGAGAATGGAACGAAGGTCGTTCTGACTACCGGTTTTAGCAAGGACGAGATATTTCGCATAGAGACAATTTCCTGCAAGCTGCCTGAAATCATGGTGTATCTTACTAATTCACAGAACCAGTACGAAGGCGTTTTCGGTTCCAGTATATGGGACGCAGATATCGAGGGAACGTCTCTGGAGCAGAATGTGAAGGATACCGCTTTAGCGCGGATTGCTCAGATCAAAACGATGAATCTTCTGGCGGGGCAGCACGGCGTGGAGTTGTCGGAGCAGGAGATGGAGCAGGTAGCGGAAGCGGCCGGAACATATTATAATTCCTTGAATGATAAGGAGAAGGAACTGATGGGGGTGACGGAAGAGACGATCTCCACTCTATATTCCGAATATGCGCTGGCGAACAAGGTTTACAGCTATATCATCAAGGATATCAACCCTGAAATCAGTGACGATGAAGCGAGAACGATTACCGTTCAGCATATACTGATCAAAACATATGCGCTGGATGGAACGGGAGCAAAAATTGAATATACGCAGACAGCCAAGGACGATGCTTATGCGAAAGCACAAGAGGCTCTAAAACTTGCGCAGGAGGGAACCGATTTCGAGGAGCTGATCGAGAAATACAGTGAAGACAACAAGGGAACCTATTCCTTCGGCAAAGGGGATATGGAGAAAAGCTTCGAGGATGCGGCATTCAATCTGGAGACAGGAGAAATCAGCAGCATCGTAGAAACAGAATATGGATATCATATCATTAAATGTATAAGCACCTTCAACCGTGAAGAAACTGATGCGAATAAGGTGAAAATCGTAGAGGAGCGCAAGACAGAAGTGTTCGGTCAGGAATACGATACCTTCGTCGGCACGCTGACCAGGAATCTGAACGAAAGCCTTTGGAACAGCGTGACGTTCATTCATGATCCGGAGGTAAAGACCTCTAGCTTTTTTGACATATACGGGCAGTATTTTAAAGAATAGGTTCCAGTTTACAAAAATTTTAGAAATGCGCAAAACGGCTTGTATGCTGGATAAAACGCGGGTTATTAGCACTCATTTTTGTTGAGTGCTAATTTCCTCTTGACTTTTTCGGACGAGAGAATTAAAATTTCAGTATGCGGCCGGGAGAGAGGTTTTTGCCGGTCAAAATAGTTTAAAAATGAACAAATCAGAAAGGAAAGTGACTTTTTATGGCAGCAAAACACGGTAGTTTATCAATCAATAGCGATAATATTTTCCCGATTATCAAGAAATGGCTGTATTCCGATCATGATATTTTTATGAGGGAACTTATTTCTAACGGATGTGATGCGATTACTAAGCTGAAGAAGTTGGAGATGATGGGGGAATGTACTTTGCCTGACGATTATAAGGCAAAGATACAGATATTGGTGAATCCCGAAGAAAAGACTTTGAAATTTATCGATAACGGTATAGGAATGACGGCCGAAGAGGTGGAAGAATACATCAACCAAATCGCTTTTTCCGGTGCGACGGACTTTTTTGAAAAATATAAGGATAAGACGAATGAGGACCAGATCATCGGACACTTCGGTTTGGGCTTTTATTCTGCGTTCATGGTAGCGGATCGGGTTAATATCGATACCCTTTCTTATAAAGAGGGCGCCGCTCCCGTTCATTGGGAGTGCGACGGCGGTACGGAATTCGATATGGAAGAGGGAACGAGAACGGAAGTAGGTACGGAGATCACTTTGTTTATCAACGAAGATTGCCTCGAGTTCTGCAACGAATATAAGGCGAGGGAGATTATTACGAAATACTGCTCCTTCATGCCTACGGAAATTTACTTATCAAAAGAAAATACTGCCGAAACCCAGGTCATCAAAGCTGACGAAAAGTTGGATACGGACACCGTACTGGAAGAAATCGCCAAGGAAAAGGAAGAGGATGAGCAGAAGCTTAAAATTGCCAAAAGGCCGGAGCTTTTAAACGAGATCAATCCTCTTTGGGCAAGACATCCCAACGAGTGTACAAAAGAGGAATATCTGGAATTCTACCGCAAGGTATTTCAGGATTACAAGGAGCCGCTGTTCTGGATACATCTGAATATGGATTATCCCTTTAATTTAAAGGGAATTCTCTATTTTCCGAAGATCAACACGGAATATGAATCCATCGAGGGCACCATTAAGCTATACAATAACCAGGTATTTATCGCGGATAATATCAAGGAGGTCATTCCGGAGTTTCTGCTTTTATTAAAGGGTGTGATCGATTCTCCTGACCTTCCGCTTAACGTATCCAGAAGCGCGCTTCAAAACGACGGCTTCGTGAAGAAGATTTCCGACTACATCACGAAGAAGGTTGCGGATAAGCTGTCTGGAATGTGCAAGACGGAGAAAGAAGAATATGAAAAGTACTGGGATGATATCAGCCCGTTCATCAAATTTGGCTGTTTAAAAGACGACAAATTCTGTGAAAAGATGACGGATTACATTCTTTTTAAGGATTTGGAAGGAAAGTACCTGACGCTGCCCGAGTGCCTGGAGGTCAACAAAATCGACACGGAGGACGCCGTAGATGAAAATGGCAACAAGGTGGAAGCCGAAGTTGTAGGAGAAGACGGCAATAAGGCAGAGACCGATATCTTAGACGAAGATGGTAACGTAGTGGACGAAAACTCCGATACGGAAGAGGATAAGAAAGAAAAAATCATCTACTATGTAACGGATGAAAAGCAGCAGAGCCAGTACATCAACATGTTTAAGAATGCAAAAATGGACGCTGTCATTTTGACACATAACATCGATCAGCCCTTTATCTCCCAGTTGGAAGCAAAAAATGAAGGAATCAAGTTCCAGCGTATCGATGCGGACATCACGGATACGCTCAGGGCGAAGACTTCCAAAAAAGTGGAAAAAGAATTGGAAGAACAGGCTGAGGACATCGCGAAAATCATGAAAAAGGCCTTGAAAAAGGATGCTCTGACCGTGAAGATAGAAAAACTGAAAAACAAAAAGATTTCTTCCGTGGTTACGATATCCGAGGAAAGCAGGCGCATGCAGGATATGATGAAGATGTATTCCATGCCCGGCATGGATATGGGTATGTTCGGCAAGGAAGGAGAAACTCTGATTCTCAATGCGAACCATCCTTTGGTACAGTATGTGCTGGATAACAAAGAGGGCGATAACGTAAAAATGATCTGCGAGCAGCTCTATGACTTGGCGATGATTCAGAACGCTCCTCTCGAACCGGAAGCGATGACTAAATTTATTGCGAGAAGCAATGACATTATGATGCTTCTTACGAAATAGTTGAAGATAGTATGATTTATTGATCGGGAAAAGCATCTGCGCGGGCTTTTCCCGATTTTTATCTTATAGGAAAGTACGTCCTATAAGATAAAAGCCTTCGGGCAGGATGAACAGAGGACATTAAAATATTTCACAAGCGGCCGCTTTTTGGCATATAATGAGATAAAAGAATAGGTAGAGGTATTTCTATGCCTGTAAATATTATACATTCAGCGCAGCAGGGGCCGCTAAACAATACGTATGCCGGGGGTTTGAAAGTAAGCGTGACCTCTACGCTGGGACCGCTCCCCGTTCAGGGCGCTACAGTTTCGATTTCATATACCGGAATGAGCGATTCCATTATAGAAACTTTGGATACGGATGAATCGGGACAAACCGAAGAGATAGAGCTTCCGGCACCTCCGCTGGAATATAGCCTGGAACCGGAAAGCAACCGCCCTTATTCCGAGTATGACATTCAAGTAAATGCACCCGGATATGAGCCTATTTTAATAGCGGGAACCCAGATATTACCGGATACTTTGGCATTACAGCCAATCGAGATGATTCCTGTGGATATTGTAGGAACGGAAGAGGAGATAGTAATTCCTTATCATACTTTGTACGGAGAATATCCGCCTAAAATACCGGAGGATGAAATTAAGCCCATGGCTGAAACGGGGGAAATCGTACTTAGCAGGGTAGTGATTCCCGAGTTCGTGGTCGTCCATGACGGCGTTCCTTCCGACTCCTCCGCCCCCAATTATTACGTCAGATATAAAGACTATATCAAGAACGTAGCTTCTTCCGAAATCTATGCCACATGGCCGGAAAGTTCGATTTATGCGAATATTTTATGTATTATGTCGGTGACGCTCAACAGAGTATATACCGAATGGTACAGGAATCAGGGCTATAATTTTACAATTACGTCATCTACTGCCTATGATCAAAAGTGGATGAAGGGAAGAAATATCTATGATAATATCGATTATCTTGTAGATACTGTTTTCGCTAATTATTTGTCCCGGCCCGGGGTCAGACAGCCGATCTTCACTTCTTTTTGTGACGGCAGCCGCGTGACCTGCAACGGACTTAGCCAGTGGGGGTCGAAGTATCTGGGGGATGAAGGATATACGGCGATTGAAATAATCCATAATTATTTTGGAAATGATATGTATATTAATACGGCGGAAAGCGTTGCGGGAGTGCCGGCTTCGTGGCCGGGATACAATTTGACGGTCGGTTCCAGCGGGGAATCGGTACTTCAGATTCAGCAGCAATTGAACCGCATAGGGCAGAATTATCCTGCGATACCGGGCATAACGGCGGATGGGATTTATGGGCCGCAGACGGCGGAGGCGGTAAGGATATTTCAGGGAATTTTCAACATTCCGCAGTCGGGGATCGTGGATTATCCTACGTGGTATCAGATATCCAACATTTATGTGGGTGTAACGCGGATGGGAGAACCGGGGTAGAACCACGGACGGAAAAAAGAAAGGAGTATGGACGAAAGGATGAAAAGGAGCAGAAGAGGTAAAAGGAAGATGATGTGGTGGAAGAGCTTGGATAAGGGGATCAGTCAGGCGATTAAGAGCCGGCAGAAAGTGGGAGCGGCAAAGCAGAAGATTCGTATGAAGGCGGTGAAAGAGAGGCAGAAGAAGGTAGAAAAGAGTATAGATAAGGCGGTATTCGCTGTCTGCTCTGTGATTTGTCTGGTTGTTGCCTGGATTGAGGTGAAGGAAAGACGGAAATAATAGAGTCTGAGGATATGTAAAAAAGAACGGCTGCAATGCCGTTCTCTTTTTTGAGGAAATCCTCGCTTATAGAGCGATTTATTTAACAAATTAATCCAGATTCAATTTTCTTCTCATCATATATTCTGTCAGGAGATATAAGAACGCTCCTATGATGATTGAAAGGATGACCGAGCCGATAAGCATCAGCTTTACCATCGCCCCCACATCTGACGGCGTCATAGCAGCAGCGGCATACGGTTCGGAGATGAGGCCTAATAGCGGGATGTTCATCAGCATGGAGGAACCGAACTGCACGATAACATATTCCGCTACATACCAAATGACCGCACCGGCCACCTTATGCTTAGTGAACATCTGGCCGAGGGATATGGCAGAATATGTCATGAAGATGGAGAAAAAGGTATTAACGATCATTATTAAAATGACGAATATTGCAAAGACGAATAAATTCATCCCAAAAGCCTCTTCCACTACCGGGAGGACATCCCGCTGTAATTCCTGCCATACGGTTACGAACTCATAGGTATTGACGTAGTCCTTCATCGCAGCGAAAAGGATGAAAAAAACGCTGATACATATAACGATTCCCGTTATGATGCTCCATATTACGCTGACGAACAGCTTGGAAAAAATAATATCTCTGGGAGCGACCGGAAGGGTATGGGTAAGATAGCCTTCGTCCGTATATACATTCTTATAAAAACGGATGGCGATATACACGGCAACTGCGATAGCGCCCGCCATAATGGCCAAATAGTAGAACATAATCGCAACTACCATCAGGGTGTCCATGATTTCGAAGTTTAATTCCCAAAAGGGCGAAATCAAGGAAACAGCGCCTATAAGGGTTATGATAAGAAGAAAAACATTAATGGCGGCAGGAACCTTCCAGAAGGATCTCCATTCGTATTTAAATAATTTTCCTAACATGCGAACACCTCCCTGAAATAAGAGTCTATGGACCTGCCATATTCTTCTCTGATCTGATCTACCGGCAAATGAGAAAGAACCTGCCCGTCGCGGATAAAAATGACTTCATCCAGAATGTTCTCGATATCGGAAATCAAATGGGTGGATAGCAGTATGCTCGCATTCTCGTTGTAATTGCTTATGATCGTCTTTAAAATATAATCTCTGGCAGCAGGATCTACGCCTGCAATTGGTTCATCCAGAATATACAGATCCGCATTGCGGCTCATGACAAGGATGAGCTGAACTTTTTCCTTGGTGCCCTTGGATAAGGTCTTTAACCTCGCTCCAAAGGGAATATTCAGCGATTGCAGCATGGTAAATGCCGCATTTCTGTTGAAATCCTCATAAAAATCGCAGAAGTAATCTACGATGTCGCATACCCTCATACCGTCCTGAAGGTAAGTTCGTTCCGGCAGATAGGCTACTCTCGCCTTTGTCTGGATTCCCGGAGCGGATCCGTTTATCGTTATTGTTCCTGCGGTGGGCGTCAAAAGACCGTTCATCATCTTGATAAGAGTGCTCTTTCCGCTTCCGTTAGGCCCTAAAAGTCCGATGATCTTCCCACGCGGTATCAAGAGATTCATATTGTTTACCGCCAGCGTTTTGCCGTAACTTTTGGTTAATCCTCTGATTTCGGCTAAAAATTCCATATTTACTCCCCCTCTTTGGCTGTTTTTTCAATGAGATCCAAGATCTCTTTTTCCGAATAGCCTAGTTCCTTCATCATCTGAAAAAAGTTCTTAATACATTCTTCGGCCAAATGTGCCTGCGTCTGCTTGATCAATTCGATGTCCTCCGTTACGGTGCGTCCGCTCGTTCTCTGTGTTACAATTAAACCGTTTCTTTCCAGTTCGGCAAAAGCTTTCTGCATTGTATTAGGATTGACGCTCGCTTCTGCTGCCAGCTCTCTGACGCTCGGAAGCCGATTCCCGGCTTTATACCGGCCTGAAATAATCTGCGTTTGTATTATTTCAACGAGTTGTGCATAAATGGGCTTATCTGCATTTAATATCCACGCCATGTGATCCTTCCCTTCTCTAAATTTTATTGGACAGTAGTCCTTTTATACAGTCATTTGTACCACTGTATTACTTTATTAATACAATAATATGAAAATGCTTTTTTGTCAACATATAAATTCGAATTAATTTCGTTGCAGCAAATAAGCCGCTAAGTGCGGTTGCTAAAAGGGGTTTCTTAATGGTATAATTTAATAATGTAAAATTGGTGTGGGGTGAAATAATTTGAGGAAGGTAATGGGCGATTTATTAGAGGGTAGATTTGATTATGAGAAGCCGGAATACAATCAGGAAAATCACGATAGCGGCATTTTAGACTTGTCATCCTTAAGTCTGGAGCTTTTCCTGAACAAAGGGGAGACGGCAGAGGGTTCCTTTATCATAACGGGACCTGCGGACAAGATTATGGAAGGGTGCATATATTCCTCCGAGCTTAGGATGGAATCCTTAAGCAAAGAGTTCATCGGGGTGAAAGAAGAGATCATGTACCGATTTCGCTCGGAGGGGATGAAGGAAGGGGACGTTCTTACCGGGCAGTTCTCCATCATATCCAATTACGGGGAGTACGAGCTTCCATACCGTATTGAAATTGTATCCGCTACTGTGATGTCAAGCCTCGGTGATATCAAGAACATGTTTCACTTCGCCAATTTGGCCAAGGCGAACTGGGCGGAGGCGGTGAAACTGTTTTATTCGAGGGAATTCGAACGGTTATTTACGGACGGCAGCGACAGACAGTATTATGGTGCCTATAAAGGGCTTTCAGCAGTATACGGCAATGAACAGAACGTGGAGGAATTTCTTCTCGAAATAAACAAGAAACAGAAGGTGGAGTATATCCTGAGCGAGACCGAGGTCTGTATTGAGGACCCTTATGATATTTCGGAGCACAGCCTTACGATTACGCGAAACGGCTGGGGACATACTTTTTTGAATATTGGGACGGAGGGTGATTTTCTTACTTCCGAGAAGAAGATGATATCGGACGATGAATTTCTGGGGAATTCCTTTTGCCTGAGCTATTATATAGACAGTGAAAAGATGCATGCCGGACGCAATTACGGCGCTATACATATCTTCAATTCCTGCGTAAGCTTTACGATACCGGTCCTGGCTGTTCGTAACATGGAGCATAAGAGGGCACTTGGAATCCGCAGGGAGAAGAAGAATCTCCTTTTGAAGCTGATGAAATATTATGATTCCTTCCGCGTAAAAAAGATGAATGCGCGGACATGGATGGCTGAGACGGAAAAGCTGGTGGAACGGCTTGCGGTGCTCGATGAAAAGGACATACAGACAAGGCTGTTCCGGGTACAGCTTCTTATTACACAGGAACGCTTTAATGAAGCGCAGTGGCAGCTGGAGCGAATCCAATCGGAAATTCGGGAAAACAGCTGTTCTCCGGAAATCTACTGCTATTATTTATATTTAACTACGCTGCACAGCGGAGAGACCTCCTATGTAGAAGAGGTGTCAAGGCGTGTCGAGCAGATATATTATGACAATCAGGATAATTGGAGGATTGCATGGCTGATGCTGTATCTGGCAGAGGAGTATGGCAGGAGCCCTTCCAAGCGCTGGCTGATGTTGGAGGAGCAGTACAACAGGGGAGGAAGGAGCCCTGTGCTGTATGTGGAGGCATGGCATCTGTTAGAGCTTAATCCCACGCTCCTTCTGAAGCTGGGCTCTTTTGAGATTCAGGTGCTGGGTTACGCCGCGAAACGGGAACTTTTGACGCAGGACCTGATTTTACAGGTGAGGTATCTGGCGCTGAAATTGAAGGTCTATTCGGAAAGGGTCTACGATGTATTAAACTGCTGCTATGAGAAATTTCCGGATAAGGAGACGCTGCAGGTCATCTGTACGCTGTTAATAAAGGGGAATAAGGCACAGAGCCGTTATTTCAAATGGTATCGGCTGGGCGTAGAGAAGGAACTTCGCATTACGAAGCTCTATGAATATTATATGATGTCACTGCCTGAAGATTATGACGAGACTCTGCCTAAGATAATTCTCATGTACTTCGCTTATCACAGTGAACTGGATTACGAAAAGAACGCTTTTTTGTATTCCTACGTATATAAAAGAAGGGAAGAGCAGCCGGAGATATATTTGAATTACTGCGAGCGCATCGAGCGGTTCGTTTTGGATCAGATACATAAAGGGCGGATGAATAAGGATCTCGCTTATTTATATAAGAATACGATCTCACCCCGCATGGTAAATGAAGAGGTGGCGCAGAAGTTGGCCTATCTCATTTTCAAGAACCACTTGACTACGGAAAATAAAGATATCAGGCAGGCGATTGTAAGCTATTCCGTGAGCAGGAAGGAATATAAATATCCGGTAAGTGAGGACGGAGCATGGATACCTCTTTACGGCAGCGACTATAAGCTGCTTTTGGAAGATAAGGAGGGGAACAGGTATTGTGCCAGCGTGCCCTTTCAAGTGGAAGCGATGATGCCGCCGGATAAGCTGCTGCCTGTGATCAGTCCATATGTGACGGAGCATATGGGCCTTGCCCTGCATATATGTGCAGGGGATAAGGCTTTTGTGGAGATTACGCAGGAGAATGAAAGATGGTTCCGGTATATTGCCGCTAACGCCCATATGGCCGAACGTGCCAAGGGAGAAGTAAGGCTCAAGCTGGTGCATTATTATTATGAGCAGGACTATATGCGGGAATTAGACGACTATCTGGAGGAGCTGCAGCCGGAGGTCATGGAGGAGCGGGAGAGGAATGAAATCCTTCATCTTATGGTTATTCGGGGAATGTACGATAAGGCCTTTGAATGGGTAAAACGTTTTGGTGCAGAGGGAATAGAGACAAAGACCATTGTCCGCTTGTGCAGCCGCCTCATATCCCGGGATGGCTTTTTGGAGGATACGGCCCTGACCTACTGCGTTTACTATGCGTTTCAGAAGGGGAAATACGACGGGAACCTGATTACCTATCTGGCCTACTTCTACAACGGGCTGCTGCGGCAGCTGAGGGATATATGGAAAGCTGCGACGGCCTTTGAGGCGGAAACCTACGAGCTGTGTGAAAGGATTCTTGTGCAGATGCTGTTTGCCGGTTCCTTCGTGGGAGAGCGGATGGAAATCTTCAAAGACTACGTATCGGGAGGCGCGAAGGCTCAGGTAGAAAATGCGGTTCTTTCCCAGTGCGCCTACGATTATTTTGTAAGGGACAAGCTGCCGGACGAGTTCATTTTTACGGATACCGTCAGAGTTTACGATAGAGGCGAGAAGATCCATAAGGTATGCAAGCTTGCATTTTTGAAATATTATGCTGAGAATAAGCAGGATGGCACGCCGAAGATAAACTCTGTAATCAAAAGGTTTCTATACGATATGCTGGATGAAAATATTTATTTTTCCTTTTTTAAAGAGTATACGAAGCAAATCCCGATTATGAAGCAGTTCGCGGATAAGACTATGATTGAGTATAAGGTCAGACAGGGAAGGAAAGCAATTATCCACTATATCGTGGAAAAAGGAGAGTTCACGGAAAAAGAATATAGAAAAGAAGAAATGCGGGATATGTACGGCGGCGTGTGTGTGAAGGCTTTCGTCTTATTCTTCGGGGAAAAACTTCAATATTATATTACGGAAGAGGGAGATGGCAAGGAGCAGCTTACGGAAAGCGCTTCCATCAGTAAGAGCGACATTTTACAGGAGGAGGCGGAGGACAGATTCAGCATGATAAACGACATCGTAGTGGGAAAGACGCTTCAGGATTACAATACGGTGGATTGTCTGTTAGAAGAGTATTACAGGAAGGAGTATATGACCTCGCAGGTATTTAAGACGCGCTGATATGCGGGGATATAGGGGTTTTATGAATGATGCTTTTGGAGAAAACAGAAGGAATTCTTAAAAAGAACAGCAGAAGAATAGCTATCGGATATGACCTGTGTGATTCCTATGCGCAAATCAGTTATTGCTTCCCGGACTCGAAGGAGCCTGAGACGCTTGCTGTGGTAACAGGAACGGAGCAATTCAATATCCCCTTGGTGCTTTGCAAGAAAAACGGGGTAAACCAATGGTTCTACGGCAGAGAAGCTCTTAAATTCGCCGGTGAGGGCGAGGGCGTATTGGTAAAGGACCTTCTAAGTCTTGCAAGAGAAGGGGAGTCTGTGGAAATCGATGGGGACAGCTTTGATTCGGTTGCCCTTCTTACCTTATTCATTAAGCGGAGCATGTCCGCTTTAGGGATGATAGCGCCGCCGGAATATTTAGAGGGAATCATGTTTACCGCAGATGATTTGGATAAGCGGATGGTGGACGTGTTTTCCAGGGTAGCTGCGAATCTGCATTTGAAAACGGACAAGATCTTTTTCCAGAGCCATGTGGAAAGTTTCTATTATTATACTGTTTATCAGCCAGAGGAGCTGTGGACTTACGAGGTGCTGCTGTGCGACTATGACAACCGGCGGATGAAAGTATATGCTCTTAACAGCAACAGGAAGACTACGCCGGTGGTGATGTACATCGACATCGAGCAGTATGAGCAGATGAGGCGCAGGGAGCCGGAAGCCTTAACTGAAATGGGGGAAGCGGAAAAGCACCTGTTAGATATGCAGTTTCTCGACATTGTGAAGGAAAAGTGCAAGGATAGGATCATATCCTGTGCCTATCTGATCGGAGACGGCTACAAAGAGGATTGGGCATCGGAATCGCTCAAATATCTTTGTATGGGCAGGCGTGTGTTCATGGGAAACAACCTCTACGGCAAGGGGGCCTGCTACGGGATAAGGGAGAAGCTGGGATGGAGCGAGGCGGGGAAGAATTATGCCTTTCTCGGTTTGGATAAGCTTAAGGCAAACATTGGGATGAAAGTGCTGCGAAAGGGGCTGGATTCCTATTTCGCGGTTATGGATGCCGGAGTCAATTGGTTTGAAGCGGGGAAAGAGTATGATGTGATATTGGAGGATGGCAGCGATATATCCATTATTCTCACTCCCCTTAACGGTAAGGAAGCACGAGAGATTCACATGACGTTGGAGGGGATTCCGGAGAGGCCCAAGCGAACGACAAGACTTCGCATTGCGATGGAGATGGCTTCGGAGAATCAAGTGAACATACGGGTGAAGGATATGGGGTTCGGAGAGCTTTTTCCTTCTTCCGGCGGAGAATGGGTAAAGACATTCGACATGGTGTAATTACAAAAGCGGAAGGAGAAGGACCTTGGGAAAAGTATTACTTTGTATAGGAAAATATGCGAAAGCGCCGTATTTCATGGAGAAGGCATACGTCAATGTCTATTCCGCAGAAGAGTTATGTTATTGTCTCATGCAGAACATTCATCTGGTCGACAGAGAAATCATGGACGAGAATCTGGTGGACTGGCTGGCTAAGGAGTGCGGGCTGGAGGAACTGTCACAGCGCCTTTTACGCATGCTGAAGGAGGAATGCTCCGTCGCCGATTTTATAGAGTATATTCTCGACTTCGTAGGTTACGGCGAGAGGGAGGAAATCGCTCACATAAAAGAGGATTTAAAAAGCGGAACCGGTCTTAGCATGTACGAGAAGAAAAAGGTGAGAGCGGACTATTTTGCGCAAAACGGCAAATACATACTCGCGCTGAAAAGCTACGATATTTTGCTGGAAGAGCTTCCGGAGTCGGAGAGGGAGCTGAAGGCCAGGGTATATCATAACAGGGGTACGGTTTATGCGTTTTTTTTCCAATTCTCACAGGCGGCAGAAAGCTTTAAGCAGGCATATGAATGCGACGGTGTCGAGGAATCCTACCTTGGATACCTGGCGGCCAACCGCATGGAGATGAACGAGACGGAATACGTGAATTTTGTTGCCGGGCAGGAAGGGGCTTATGGGCTGTCTTTGAAGGTGGAGGAGCTGTTTCAGGAGGCTGAGAGTCAGTTCGAGACTACGGAAAAAAGCAGGATGCTTTTTACCTTAAAAGTCTGCAAAGAAGAGAAGAATTCCGTATCCTATTATGAAGAAATTGAACGCATAGCAGGTGAGTTGAAGGAACAGTACAGAGTAAATGTTTCGGAATAGCGAAGGAGAATTATGGGACTGATCAAGAATAACAAATTATTTCAGAAGGTTTTGGGCCGGAAGGCAAAAAGGGACGTAAGGCCGGAGGAATACGAAGAGGCGAACTGGATGGAACTGGAATACGACAGAAAGTCGATACAGGTACATGACAGCGGACAGAGACAGGAATATATCAAGGGTTTTACGGATCAGATCGCTGATGCGAAGCAGGAGCTTGAGAATCTGAGCATGGAATACAATACGGTCACCTCCTACTTAAAAGATATGGAGGAGATTGAAGCTCTTCCTGAGGAAGAAATGCGGGAGCTTAAGGCCAGTGCAGAGGAAATCGACAAGCTGGAGAGCCAGCGGGGTGTCTATCTGGGGAAAAAGAATCGCATGAGCGATGAGCGGTTCCATCAGGTGGAGCGGATAGAGAAGGAAGCGGAGGAAGCCTGCCGCAAGCTCGAGTCCGCTGAGGAGGACCAGAATCGCATCAAGCAGGATATGTTCCGTCTGGATGGGGAAAAACATGCTTACCTATATAGAAAAGATGAGCTGAGGAACATGATAGCGGATTCCAAGGGAATCGCAATTATCTGCGGCGGGGCATTTATCGTATGTTTTGCAGCTCTTCTCATATTGCAGTATGCCATGGATATGGATACCCAGCTGGGCTTTTTGCTGGCGGCAGGCATGGCGGCTCTTGTCATAACCCTTCTTTATCTGCGGCATGCGGAAGCCGTTAAGGAGCTCAAGAAAGTGGAAGCCGGCATTAACCGGATTATCCAGCTGCAAAATAGAGTAAAGATACGGTATGTGAATAATACGAACCTTTTGGATTATTTATATTTGAAATATCAGGTATCCAGCGCCAGAGAGATGAACACTCTATGGGAGAAATATAAGGTGGAGAAGGAAGAACGCAAGAGCTACAGACAGGCGGAGCTTGAGCTCGATGACAGCCAGCAGGAGCTGTTAAACATTCTGAAATGCTATCAGATCAAGGATCCTGCTATCTGGCTTCATCAGACGGCAGCGCTTCTGGACAGCAAGGAAATGGTGGAAATACGGCATAACCTGATTATACGGAGACAGTCGCTGCGCCGCCGTATGGATTATAATAAAGAGGTAATCATAGCAGGAGCCCAAAATGCGATAAAGGATATGGCGGACAGTTATCCGCAGTATGCAAAGGAAATCATGGCACTGACGGATAAATAGTAACGACATTTAACTTATGGAAATGTTTTGTTCTTGACAGTAAAAGCGGGGCATGATACTATGACAGCGTGCTGACGATTTAGCAAGATGCAGTGTGACCATGATGCAGTGCGATTGAGAGAAAGTGAAGCGCGTTAGAAACTATTTGTAAAATTGAGACAGATGAGGAGAACATAGTATGAAAAAGGCGATTGCACTATTAAGCGCGGCGATTATGGCTGCGGGCGTGCTTACGGCATGCGGCGGAAGCGATTCGGAAAAAACTTTTACTGTAGGATTCGATGCGGAATTCCCCCCTTACGGTTATATGGATGAGAATGGTGAATACATAGGCTTTGATTTGGACCTTGCAAAAGAGGTATGTGAGCGCAACGGCTGGACCTTCGTAGCCCAGCCCATCGACTGGGATTCCAAGGATATGGAATTATCCTCCGGTTCCATCGATTGTATTTGGAACGGATTTACGATTCAGGGACGGGAAGACGCTTATACATGGTCGGTACCTTATGTTGATAACAGCCAGGTGTTCGTAGTGGCTGCAGACTCCGGTATTACTTCTCAGGCTGACCTTGCCGGAAAAGTAGTGGGAGTACAGAAGGATTCCTCAGCCCTTGCAGCGCTGACGGGAGATGCTTCCGACCTGGCGGCTACCTTTGCGGAGCTTCAGCAGTACGGCGACTACAACGTAGCGTTTATGGATCTGGAGCAGAATGCGATAGACGCCCTTGCCATCGATATCGGCGTAGCGAATTATCAGATCAGCTCCCGGGGCGACAGCTTCGTAATTCTCGATGAGCAGCTGGCTTCCGAGCAGTACGGAGTCGGATTTAAGCTGGGTAATGAGGAGCTTAGGGATAAGGTGCAGAAAACCTTGTTAGAAATGGCCGACGACGGAACTTTCATGGAGATTGCGGAAAAATACTCTGATTTCGGTTTGACGGAGAGTATTTGCATAGGAAAGTAACATGAGGTGACAAAGTCATTTATAAAAAACCGCTGCAATATAATATATTCGGCAGCGGTTTTTATGTTATTTTATATATATGGCAGAAAATGGGAGGCATTATATGAGCTTAGCAACAATCGTGTCACAACTTTTTAAGGGAATGGGAATAACGGTAGAAATCTTTTTTCTGACGCTGTTATTTTCTTTGCCGTTAGGGCTTGTCCTTTCTTTTGGAAGGATGTCCAAAAACGGAGTATTGAAAAGCGTCAGTAAATTTTACATATCGGTTATGCGAGGAACTCCTTTGATGTTGCAATTGATTGTTGTATATTTCGCACCCTTTTATGTGTTCGGGCTGAAAATATCCTCCGGCTACCGCTTTATGGCGGTGATCATTGCTTTCGTACTGAACTATGCGGCTTATTTTGCGGAAATTTATCGTTCCGGTATCGAATCCATGCCGATAGGGCAATACGAAGCGGCGAAGGTGTTAGGTTATACGAAGTCCCAGACGTTTTTTAAAATTATACTGCCGCAGGTAATGAAGAGGATATTGCCGCCGGTCACCAATGAAACGATTACGCTTGTGAAGGATACGTCTCTTGCGTTCGTGCTTGCGGAAACGGAGATGTTTACCATTGCGAAACAGATCGCAGCCAAGGAGACGAGCATCATGCCTTTGATGGCAGCGGGACTTTTCTATTATTTGTTCAATTTAATTGTTGCCAGCTTCATGGAGTATTTGGAGAAGAAGCTGAACTATTACAGGTAGAAAGGAGGGTGAAAGGAAATGAATCTGCTTGAAATCAACCATATGAAAAAAGGATTTGACGGTACGGGGGTGTTAGAGGATATTTCTTTGTCGGTAAAGGAAGGGGAAGTGGTGTCTATTATCGGCCCCTCAGGCTCAGGGAAATCCACGTTGCTTCGTTGTGCGACTATGCTGGAGAAGATGGACGGCGGGGAGCTGAAATATATGGGCGAAGCGGCCGCATGGGAGGAAAACGGAAGGTGCGTGTACGCAGGGAAACAGAAGCTTAAGGAGATACATAAGCATTTCGGCCTGGTATTCCAGAGTTTCAACCTCTTTCCTCATTACAGCGTCATGAAGAATATTACGGATGCTCCCATAAGTGCGGACAAGATCTCCAAGAAGGAAGCGGAGGAACGGGCGCTTAAGCTGTTGAAACAGCTTGGTCTTGAAGACAAAAAAGATGCATATCCCTATCAGCTTTCCGGAGGGCAGCAGCAGAGGGTTTCCATTGCCCGCGCATTGGCGCTGCAGCCTAAGATCCTGTTTTTCGATGAGCCAACCTCGGCGTTGGACCCGGAGCTTACCGGGGAGGTACTAAGGGTCATTAAGGAGCTGGCGAAGGAACATATGACGATGATCATCGTGACTCATGAGATGCAGTTTGCCAAAGAGCTGTCGGACCGCATTATCTTCATGGAGCAGGGTTTGATACAGCAGGAGGGAACTCCGGAGGAAATCTTTACCGCCCCCAATGAGCGAGTTAGGGAATTTATAGGAAAATTTACTGCATAATCCCTTTTTTTTCGGCACAATGGAAAAAATGAAGCAGGGAAAGACGGCGGTATTGATTTATAAAATTAACTGGTATATACTTCATAGTGATGATTTTTGTATTTTAGTATACAATGATATTGTGCTTTTATGCCTGATGCGGCAGAACGGAGGAAAAAATGAAGAAATTGGAACAGCTTTACGAAGGAAAAGCAAAAAAGGTGTTTGCAACAGACGATCCGGATATCGTAATCGTGGATTATAAGGACGATGCCACAGCTTTTAACGGCGAGAAAAAGGGAACGATTGTAGGAAAAGGCGTTATTAACAACAAGATGACGAACCACGTTTTCAAGCTTCTGGAAAAGGAAGGCGTACCGACTCATTTCGTAGAAGAACTGAGCGATAGGGAAACGGCGGTAAAAAAAGTAGAAATCGTTCCGCTCGAAGTGATTATCCGTAATGTGGCAGCAGGAAGCTTTTCCAAGAGACTGGGTGTTCCGGAGGGAACTCCGTTCAAAGAGCCGACCATCGAATTCAGCTATAAGAACGACGACCTCGGCGATCCGCTGATCAACAGCTATTTTGCGGTTGCTCTGGATCTGGCTACATGGGAGGAAATCGAAATTATCGAAAAATACGCATTCAAGGTAAACGAAGTGCTGAAAGCATATTTCCTTCAGGCAGATATTAGGTTGATAGATTTTAAAATAGAATTCGGCCGTTATCATGGAGAAATCCTTCTGGCCGACGAAACATCTCCGGATACATGCAGGCTTTGGGATGTTCACACAGGCGAAAAGCTGGACAAGGACCGTTTCCGCAGGGATATGGGGAATGTAGAGGAAGCATACAACGAAGTATTCAAACGTTTGGGGTTATAAAGAGATGCTAAAAAGACTGAGCGAAGTAGAGACAGAAGCGGATTTGGGAAATATCTCCGTTATGGAGGAGCCGGACAAGCTAAAGGAAGAATGCGGCGTATTCGGTATGTATGATTTTGCAGGGGGAGACGTGTCGTCTGCCATTTATTACGGGCTTTTGGCGCTCCAGCACAGAGGACAGGAGAGCTGCGGTATTGCGGTCAGCGATACCAAGGGACCCAAAGGAAAGGTGTCGAGCGCAAAGGAAATGGGACTGGTAAACGAATCCTTCACTCCTGAAACGCTGGAAAAGCTAAAAGGCGATATCGGTGTGGGGCACGTACGCTATTCCACAGCGGGAAGCAGTACGAGAGAGAATGCACAGCCGTTAGTGCTTAACTATGTGAAGGGAACCTTAGGCTTAGCCCATAACGGCAACCTGATCAATGCGCCCGAGCTTCGGCATGAGCTGGAGTATACCGGCGCTATTTTCCAGACCACCATCGATTCGGAGGTCATCGCCTACCATATTGCCAGAGAACGCTTGAACACGAACACGGTAGAGGCCGCCGTAGGGCGGGCTATGCAGAAAATCAGAGGCGCTTATTCCCTGGTGATCATGTCGCCGAGAAAGCTTATCGGAGCGAGAGACCCCTTTGGCTTCCGGCCTCTTTGCATCGGTAAGAGAGACGACGCTTATGTACTGGCTTCTGAGACGTGTGCGCTGGATACGATAGGAGCACAGTACATCCGTGATGTGCTTCCGGGAGAAGTTGTCACGATTTCCCGTGAAAAAGGTATCGAGTCCGATACCAGCATGTGTGCAGGGGAAAATGAGCATGCCAGATGCGTCTTCGAATATATTTATTTCGCAAGGCCGGACAGTTACATTGACGGAGTCAGCGTGTACAATTCCAGAATACTGGCGGGCAAATTTCTCGCTATGGATTCTCCGGTAGAGGCAGACCTTGTGGTAGGAGTGCCGGAGTCAGGGAACTGTGCCGCTTTGGGTTATTCCCTGCAATCGGGTATCCCTTACGGACAGGCATTCGTTAAGAATTCCTATGTCGGCCGTACGTTCATTAAGCCTAAGCAGAAAAACAGGGAAAGCAGCGTGCAGGTTAAGCTGAACGCTTTGAAGGAAGCGGTTTCCGGAAAGCGGGTCATCATGATTGATGATTCCATTGTCCGTGGAACGACCTCCGACCGGATCGTGCGCATGCTAAGGGATGCGGGAGCGAAAGAGGTGCATATGCGGGTGAGCTCGCCGCCCTTTTTATGGCCCTGCTACTTTGGAACGGATGTACCGGCCAGAGAGCAGTTGATTGCATATAGCCGCTCCATAGAAGATATCAGTGAAGTGATAGGTGCGGATTCACTGGCATATTTAAAAGAAGAGAGATTGGAAGAAATGGTAAGCGGCCTCGGTATCTGCAAAGGCTGTTTCACCGGAACATATCCGCTCGTCCCTCCGACGGAGGATATTAGAGGGGATTATGACAGGTAAAGAAAAAAAGGAGAAGCGGTATGAGTACAGACAGGTATCAGAGCCCTCTTTCGGAGCGTTACGCGAGCAAAGAGATGCAGTATATTTTTTCCCCTGATATGAAATTCAGGACATGGAGAAAGCTGTGGATCGCACTGGCGGAGACGGAGAAGGAGCTGGGACTCAATATCTCTCAGGAACAAATCGACGAGCTGAAGGCCCATGCGGAGGACATCAATTACGATGTTGCCAGAGAGAGGGAAAAAGAGGTGCGCCATGACGTTATGAGCCATGTATATGCTTATGGCGTACAGTGCCCGGGGGCAAAGGGAATCATTCATCTCGGCGCTACTTCCTGCTACGTAGGGGACAATACGGACATTATCGTTATGACGCAGGCGCTTAAGCTGGTGAAAAAGAAGCTGGTAAACGTGATGAAGGAGCTTTCGGATTTTGCTGAGAAATACAAAGCTCAGCCTACCCTGGCATTTACTCATTTTCAGCCGGCTCAGCCTACTACGGTAGGAAAACGTGCGACGCTTTGGCTTCAAGAGTTTTGTCTGGATCTTGAGGATTTAGACCATGCTCTTTCTCATATGAAACTGCTGGGTTCCAAGGGAACCACCGGAACACAGGCTTCTTTTCTTGAGCTTTTTGACGGCAATCAGGAGAAGATCGATAAGATAGACCCGATGATAGCAAGGAAAATGGGCTTTGCGGAATGCTATCCCGTATCGGGACAGACCTACTCCAGAAAGGTGGATACGAGAGTGGTCAACGTGCTGGCAGGTATTGCGGCAAGCGCTCATAAGATGTCTAACGATATTCGTCTGTTACAGCATTTGAAGGAAATAGAGGAACCTTTTGAAAAGAGTCAAATCGGCTCGTCAGCCATGGCATATAAGAGAAATCCCATGAGGAGTGAGAGGATAGCGTCGCTGGCCAGATACGTGATGGTGGATGCGCTGAACCCAGCCATTACCTCGGCGACCCAGTGGTTTGAAAGAACGCTGGATGATTCCGCAAATAAAAGACTTTCTATCCCGGAAGGCTTTCTAGCGGTAGATGGAATTCTCGATTTGTGTCTGAATGTGGTAGACGGTCTTGTGGTATATCCGAAGGTGATCGAAAAGAGACTGATGAGTGAGCTTCCTTTCATGGCTACGGAAAACATCATGATGGACGCTGTAAAAGCGGGAGGAGACAGGCAGGAGCTGCATGAGAGAATCCGCACGCTTTCTATGGAGGCCGGAAAGAATGTGAAGGAAGAGGGCAGGGATAACAACTTGTTAGAGCTGATTGCGGCAGATCCGGCATTCAATATGACATTCGAGGACTTGCAAAAGACTATGGATCCGACCAGATATGTGGGACGTTCCAAGGAGCAGGTGGAGGCGTTTCTTGCGGCTGTGATCGCGCCTGTTTTGGAAGAGAATAAGGAGCTGCTGGGCGTAAAGGCAGAAATCAACGTATAAATTATCGGTATGCATGAGCGTATTTTTAAGGCGTAAGGCTTTAAGGATACGCTTTTTATACAGAAATAAGCAGAATAATAGGGAGAGCTGTTATGGGTGGATTTTTTGGAGTTGCATCGAAAAGTGATTGCATGTTCGATTTGTTTTTCGGAACGGACTATCACTCTCATCTGGGAACGAGGCGGGCCGGTATGGCGGTGTACGGAAAAAAAGGCTTTGACCGTTCGATTCACAACATTGAAAACGCGCCGTTTCGCACGAAATTCGATAAGGAAGTGAATGAAATGAGCGGATGTATAGGTATCGGCTGTATTTCCGACTATGAGCCCCAGCCGCTGATCGTGCGTTCCCACCACGGTACCTATGCTATAGAGACGGTTGGAAAAATAAACAATATGGATGAACTCGTGGAAAAGATTTTCGCCACCGGACATTCTCATTTCCTCGAAATGAGCGGAGGGGATATCAATGCGACGGAGCTGGTCGCAGCGATAATCAACGAGAAAGATAATCTGGCGGAAGGCATAAGGTACGCGCAGGAAATTATAGACGGCTCCATGACCATGCTGATTATGACGCCCAAGGGAATCTACGCTGCCAGAGATCGTCTGGGAAGGACGCCTGTTTCCATCGGGAAGAAAGAAGACGCTTATTGCATCTCCTTTGAAAGCTTCGCTTATTTGAATCTGGGCTATATCGAGGAGAAGGAATTAGGCCCCGGAGAAATCGTAATCGTCACACCGGAAGGAGTGCATACGCTCGCGGCTCCGGGTACGGATATGAAGATATGTACCTTTCTATGGGTGTATTACGGATATCCGTCCTCCTCCTACGAAGGAATCAGCGTAGAAGAGATGAGATATAACTGCGGCGCACTGTTAGCCAGGCGCGATGATGTGAAGCCTGACATCGTGGCGGGAGTGCCGGATTCCGGAACGGCACATGCCATCGGTTATTCCAATGCATCGGGGATTCCCTTTTCCAGACCCTTTATCAAATATACCCCTACGTGGCCGCGTTCCTTTATGCCCACGATTCAGAGCCAGAGGAACTTAATAGCGAAGATGAAGCTGATTCCCGTGCACGATTTGATTCAGGACAAGAGTCTGCTTCTGATCGACGATTCCATAGTCCGCGGCACCCAGCTTAGGGAGACTACGGAATTTTTATATCAGAGCGGTGCCAAGGAGGTACACATCCGCCCTGCATGTCCGCCTCTTTTGTATGGCTGTAAATATTTGAACTTTTCCCGCTCCACTTCGGAAATGGACTTAATTACAAGACGGGTTATCAGTGATTTGGAGAGAGAGGGCAGATTTACGGATCTGAGCGCCTATTCCAATCCTGAGACGGAGGAATATAAGGAGATGCTCGGACGGATTAGTAAGGAGCTGAATTTCACATCCCTCCGGTATCACAGACTGGATGATATGATAGAGGCGGTTGGTATCGATAAGTGTAAACTGTGCACCTATTGCTGGGATGGGAAGGAATAAGGAGTAAATATAAGCATAGATTATGTTACTCATAAATAATATTGATTTTATTTATGGGTAATTTTATTGTATAATTGAACCAGAGTATCCGGGCAGAGTAAAGATTGCGACATCCGGCATACTAGTGTGCATAATTAGACTGATTTGCAGCACTCTCAGTCTAAGGAGGAACGTGACTGCACATTTTATGGAACAAGGGAAAATTCAAGTTTGCAGGAGGAAATCGACTATGGTAAAAGCAGTTGTCGGCGCTAACTGGGGCGACGAAGGAAAAGGTAAAATTACGGATATGCTTGCGCAGGAGGCGGATATTATCGTTCGCTTTCAAGGAGGAGCAAACGCGGGACACACGATTGTAAACAACTACGGCAAATTTGCGCTCCATACACTGCCCTCAGGAGTATTCTATGACCACACGACGAGTGTGATCGGCAATGGAGTAGCTTTGAATATTCCGGTTCTTTTTAATGAAATCAAGTCCATTACGGATAGAGATGTACCGATGCCTAAGATTCTGGTGTCCGACAGAGCTCAGATCGTAATGCCTTATCATATCTTGTTCGATCAGTACGAAGAAGAGCGGCTGGGCGGGAAGTCCTTCGGTTCAACCAAGTCCGGCATCGCTCCGTTTTATTCTGATAAATATGCGAAAATAGGCTTTCAGGTAAGCGAACTTTTCGACGACGAGCTGTTAAAGGAAAAAGTCGTAAGGGTTGCAGAAGCGAAGAATGTGCTTTTGGAGCATCTGTATCATAAGCCTTTGATCGACCCGGAGGAGCTGCTTTCGACGCTTAGCGGTTATAAAGAAATGGTGGAGCCGTATGTCTGTGATGTATCCGCTTTTTTGGATCAGGCGATAAAGGAAGGAAAGACCATATTGCTGGAGGGTCAGTTAGGTACGTTAAAAGATACGGATCACGGTATTTATCCTATGGTGACGTCCTCTTCTACGCTGGCTGCTTACGGCGCGATAGGAGCAGGGATTCCTCCTTATGAAATAAAAGAAATCATTACAGTATGTAAAGCATATTCCTCAGCGGTCGGTGCAGGCGCCTTCGTATCCGAAATCTTCGGAGAAGAAGCGAATGAGCTCAGACTGAGAGGCGGCGACGGCGGAGAATTCGGCGCTACTACGGGACGCCCCCGCCGTATGGGATGGTTCGACTGCGTGGCATCCAAATACGGCTGCAGATTGCAGGGAACCACCGACGTGGCGTTTACGGTTCTGGACGTGCTGGGTTATCTGGACGAGATACCCGTCTGTGTAGGTTATGAAATCGACGGCGAAGAGACTACGCAGTTCCCCGTAACAGCGAAGCTGGAAAAGGCGAAGCCGGTCCTTGTAAAGCTGCCCGGATGGAAATGCGAAATCCGCGGAATCAAGACCTATGAGGAGCTGCCGGAAAATTGCAGGAATTATATCGAGTTCATCGAGAAGCAAATCGGGTATCCCATTACGATGGTGAGCAACGGACCGGGAAGAAATGATATTATTTATAGAAAGAGTTCTTTACAAAAATAATAATGTGCCGCACGACCGCGAAGAACGGTTGTGCGGTATTTTAATGAAGGAATACGGATTATTCAGGCGGGAAAAATAGAAATAGTCAAGCTGTTAGGGATATGATACAATAAGAAAAATGAAATGGGCATGGAAGCGCAAGGGCAGAGTATGACGAATAATCTGGAATATTATAAAGTTTTTTACTACGCGGCGAAGCTTGGGAGCCTGACGATGGCGGCGGAGACACTTTCCATATCCCAGCCTGCGGTAAGCCAGTCGCTGAAGCAGTTGGAGAGCATTATCGGAGCGAAGCTCTTTGTCAGAGCAGCCAAGGGAGTGAAGCTGACGGCGGAAGGGGCGCTTTTATATAGCTATGTTGCAAAGGGCTACGAGCAGATAGAGCTGGGGGAAAAGAAGGTAGCGCAGATGCTCAATCTGGAATTAGGGGAAATGCGTATCGGCGCCAGCGATATGACGCTTCGTTTTTTTCTTCTTCCGTATCTGGAAAAATTTCATGAACAATATCCGGGCATTAAGGTCACGGTAACAAACGCGCCAACGCCCGAGACTTTGTATTATTTGCAGGAGGGGAAGATAGATTTCGGAGTGGTGAGCACCCCTTTTGAGGCGGTGCCCGGCATACAGGCCATAAGAGTAAAAGAAATAGAGGATATTTTTATCGCAGGCCGCAAGTTCATTCAATATAAGAATAAAATGCTGGACTTAAAGGACCTGGAAAAGCTGCCTATCATTTCATTGGAAAAAAAGACGAGCACAAGAAGCTATATGGATAGTTTTCTTGAAAAGAACGGGGTAGTGATGAACCCGGAATTCGAGCTGGCGACCAGCGATATGATTGTTCAGTTTACCTTACGCAATCTCGGAGTCGGAAGCATTATGAGAGAATTCGCGGCAGAGTATCTGGAATCGGGGAAGCTATTTGCGCTTCGCTTCAATAAAATCATACCTAAGCGGCATTTTTGCGTCGTGACGGATACGGGAAGCCAATTGTCCGCCGCTGCGAGGAATCTGTTGCAAATTATATACAGCGATAATGAAGACACATAAGAATGATTGTGAAAAGGGTTTAGGAGGAAACGACAGTGATAAATACAATTATTTTCGATATAGGGAATGTACTTACAGGTTTTGCCTGGAAGGAATTTTTCCGTAAGTTCGGTTATTCACAGGAAATACTGGACAGGATTTCGAAGGCAACGGTGGAGAGCGGCACATGGGCCGAATACGACAGAGGGGCTTTGTCGGACGAGGAGATTATGGATGCGTTCATCGCCAACGATCCGGGCATTGAAAAGGAGCTGCGTGAATCGTTAGAAAATATTCAGGGGATGCTCATAAGATATGACTATGCGATTCCGTGGATACAGGAATTGAAAGGAAAGGGCTGCAGGGTGTTAGTTTTATCTAACTTCGCCGGCCGTGCCGCCAGGGACTGCAAGGACGCCTTGGACTTTCTCGAGTATGTGGACGGGGGAATCTTATCCTATAAGGAAAAATTAATCAAGCCTCAGCCGGAAATCTACCAATTATTAATAGACAGATACCAACTGAACCCTGCAGAGTGCGTATTCCTGGACGATACTCTGGTCAACCTGACGGCGGCAGAGAAATTCGGTATTCATACTGTTCATTTCCAGAACAAAAAGCAGGCTGAGGAGGAACTCTCCAGACTAATGGGCGGTACTGATGATTTCTGATATAATTTATAAAATTTAATGTACAATAGGATTAAGATTTTGTACGAAAGATAAAATTTAATCGGAGGCTTATATGTTGAAATACTTAAAAGATAAACAACTAAGGCACAGAAGCGATCCTTTTAAAAAAGAAGGCCTTAAGATATGCACGATATATCTTGCGATCGGTCTTTTCTGGATTTATTTTTCCGATAGGATCGTCAGTTATCTATTTAAAGATGAACATACCGTTTTAATGATAAATACCTATAAAGGGATGGGCTATGTACTTTGTACGGCGCTGATTCTTTTTTTCCTCATTTCGGGCCTTTTGAAAAAGGTGGAGATAATGAAAAGGAAACTGAACGAAAGCTATGATGAGCTGTCGGCTTCCAACGAAGAGCTGCAGTCCTATGTGGAGGAGCTGACCGCTTCGGACGAGGAGTTGCGCACTCAGTACGAGCAAATTGTGGAATACGGAGAAAAGCTCAGGGTAAGCGAGGAGAAATATAAGTCTCTCATAACGGAAATGCAATTGGGACTGGCGCTTTATGCGGGAGATCCCGGAGATGATCTCTATCACTATAAGGTAGTGGATACCAATTACAGCCATGAGGTTTTAACGGGATTCAGTCAGAAGGACATCCTGGGAAAATGCTTTTCTGAAATACACACGAAAATGGAGCCGGAGAACGCTGCTAAGCTGATACATACAGTTACTACCGGCGAGCCTACCAGATACGAAAGACTTCAGGAAAAGACAAATTATTATTATGAGATTATCGCCTACAGACCTATGGAAAACCAACTGGCAATTATTGTGAACGACATTACAAAGCGTAAGCAGGCGGAAGGACGGCTGAATTTCTTAAGCTATCACGATCAGCTCACGGGTCTGTTCAACCGCAGGTTTTTCGAGCAGGAGTTGGTCGTTCTGGATGCAGAAGAGAATTATCCGCTCATGATTACGATGATAGATATTAACGGATTGAAGCTGGTCAATGATTCTTTCGGGCATGCGGCGGGTGATAAATATATTCAGATGGTGGCCAAGGTTCTCATTGAGGGGACGAGAGCGCAGGACGTTGTATGCAGACAAGCGGGAGATGAATTCATTATCTTTTCCCCGAAAACGGACGATGCACAGATGCAGAAAATTATTGAAGGGATGAATGAGGCGGCCAGTAAAATGGATGTCAATTCAGTTCCTCTTTCGCTGTCCTTCGGCTACTGTGCGAAGAGAAGTGCCGATGAGCCGCTGCCGGAGGTTATGAAAAAAGCCGAAAGCTATATGTACAAGAAGAAGCTGTTAGAAAGTTCCAGCGTGAAGGGGAAGACCGTCTATACGATCATGACTACACTGCATGAGAAGAATCCCAGAGAGGAGCAGCATTCCCGAAGAGTTTCCCAGCTTTGTGAGAAGATGGGCGTTGCGATGGGCCTTAGGGATGACGAAGTGAAGGAGCTTCGGACGGTGGGACTATTACATGATATCGGTAAGGTGGCTATAGAGGAGGGGATCTTAAACAAGCCCGGAAAGCTGGATGAGACGGAATGGGAGGAAATCAAAAAGCACCCGGAAATAGGTTACCGGATACTGAGTACGGTGAGCGACCTTTCGGAGCTGAGCGAATATGTGCTTTCTCATCATGAAAGATGGGACGGAAAAGGATATCCCAGAGGGCTGAAGGGAGAGGATATACCGCTACAGTCGAGGATCATAGCGATTGCGGATGCATATGACGCGATGAGAAGCGAGAGAAGCTACCGCAAGGCGCTGTCGAAGGAATATGCGGTCAGTGAGTTGGAAAAGGGAGCGGGAACTCAATTCAACGAGCCATGTGTCAAGGTGTTTATCGAAAAAGTGGTGAAGGGCGACGATATCTACGAGTGCGATTTGGACAGTGTATAATGAAAATGAAGAGGAGCCTTTACTCCTCTTCGTCTTTTAATATATCCATGGAGGCGATAGTGTGCCTGTCCCTGAACTTGCCGTAAAGCCATATGTAAAGCCACAGGAGAATGGGCATACCGATGGTCGCCACAAGGCAGGCCTGGAAAAGAGCGCCTGAGCCGGGGAAATCCAGCAGGGCGATAATAAAGGTAGCTACGTATAACAGGACCAATAGGACAATGCAGACCCAGGCTGCAATCTGTTTCGATCTTTTCTTCATAGGAACTCCTTTTCTGCTTTTATTTGTATACATAACATAACACATTCCGCAGGAAAAGGAAATAATGCAGAGCGAATTTAAATGCAGAAATCACGCGTTACTGAGAAGGTCGTGAACAGTAACGTAACATAATAAAAGTCCCCGAAAATGTATTTTTACATTACCGGGGACTTTATTTAGGGGAGGATAAGTATTTTTTCTTATCTTGGGTAATTATCAAAGGAGGGGGTTCCTTTGATAGTCTTATTATTGACGTGATTTTCGGCTTTATTCACGAAAAATAAAAAAAATTTACTTTTTTTGAAAAATATTATATACTAACAATAGTTTAGACATAATTTTCTGTTTTTAACGGAATAGTCAACTAGTATTTGAAGAAAAATATATAATAAGCAAAAGGTGGTATTACAATGGCATTATTAAAACAGTGGCATGACATTGCCTATTCGGAAACGGCCAATAAAGGCGATTTGCAAAGACTCTGGGCAGATTATTTCCAGAAGGAGAAGGAAATATATGCAAAGCTCCTGGAAAATCCTGAGGAAGCGGTAAAAGGTACCGTGAAGGAGCTGGCTGAGAAATATGATGTAGATATCATGACGATGACGGGATTTCTCGACGGAATCAACGAAAGCTTGAAGGTTGAAAACCCTGTGGACGAGATGGAGGAGGATACGGAAGTATCTCTCGATTTCGATAATGAGATTCTTTATAAGAATATGGTCGGTGCAGGTGCGGACTGGCTGTACGAGCTGGAAGCGTGGAAGGATATTTTCGACGAGGAAAAGAGAAAAGAGCTTTATAGAATACAGAAGGCTTCTGCTACGATCGTGAAAGGTGCCAAGACCTATCCTAACGATCCCTGTCCTTGTGGAAGCGGCAAGAAATATAAAAAATGCTGCGGTAAAAATTAAGAATAAGTCTTTACAGATTAAAAAAAGTATCATAGAATAAGAATAAGTAATGGAATATGGATAATGCAAAGAAGAGAAGAGTAAGGTGCGGGAACGTATCAGAGAAGGATACCTGCTTGTCAAGGCAAGCGGAGCTGGAAGTATCCTGACGCAAAGCATCCGAAGACCATCTCGGAGTGACCCCAATCAGGTCCGGCGGCACCGTTATCGCCGAATGAAGCGGCTTTGTTATGAACATTGTTATTATAACAAGGCAAAAAGGGTGGAACCGCGTAATATAGCTATACGTCCCTTACATTGCACATGGAGTGTGATGTAAGGGTTTTTTTGTACCCTGAAATGAAAAGGAGGAAAATGAAATGCAGGAAAAGTGGAAAGAGTTAGAGCAGGTTTTGGAAGAAATGAAGACGATGAAAAAAAGAGAGTACGTATTGACCCTGACCGTTTGTGTTTTGGCTGGTTTGGTAATTGGGATGCTGATTTCACCGAAGAAAAGAGTGATGATTGGAAGCAATAACGGGAACAACAATGTGAACGGCTTTGGAGACGGTGAGTTCTGCGACTGCGAAGATGATTGTGATTGCGAAGAATGATGGGTAAAGGAGTTGGAAAATAATGAAAGTAACATTAAAAGATGGAAGCAGTAAGGAATACGCTTCGCCGATGCGAATCATCGATATTGCAGCGGACATCAGCGAAGGACTTGGAAGAGCGGCGTGTGCCGGAGAAATAGATGGCAAGGTTGTGGATTTGCGGACGGTAGTGGACCAGGATTGTGCACTCAATATTTTGACTGCAAACGATAAAGAGGGAATACGAGTAGTCAGACATACGGCTTCCCATGTGCTGGCGGAGGCGGTCAAGAGATTATACCCCGACGCAAAGCTGGCTATCGGGCCGAGCATCGATACTGGTTTTTATTATGATTTTGAACATGAGCCTTTTACGAGAGAGGACCTCGACAACCTGGAAGCGGAGATGAAGAAGATCATCAAGGAAGGGAACTCCCTGGAGAAGTTCACGCTTTCCCGTGAAGAGGCGATAAAATTCATGGAAGAGAAGAGCGAGCCATATAAGGTGGAGCTGATTCGCGACCTTCCCGAGGATGCGGTAATTTCCTTCTATAGTCAGGGAGATTTTGTGGATTTGTGCGCGGGGCCTCATCTCATGAGCACGAAGGGAATTAAGGCATTTAAGCTGATTTCCTCCTCCGGCGCTTATTGGAGAGGCAATTCGGACAATAAGATGCTCCAGAGAATTTATGGCACGGCATTTAATAAGAAAGAGGAGCTTGCCGATTATCTGGAGTATTTGGATAACATTAAGAAACGTGACCACAATAAATTAGGACGCGAGATGGAGCTTTTTGCAACGGTCGACGTGATCGGCCAGGGCCTTCCGCTGCTGATGCCCAAGGGAGCGAAGATGATTCAGACGATGCAGCGCTGGATCGAGGACGAAGAGGAAAAGCGCGGCTATATGAGAACGAAGACACCTCTTATGGCCAAAAAAGATTTGTACGTGATTTCCGATCATTGGGATCACTACAAAGAGGGCATGTTCGTGCTGGGTGATGAAAATGACGAGAGCGCTGAGGTATTCGCCCTTCGTCCTATGACCTGTCCGTTCCAGTACTATGTATATAAGCAGAGCCAGAAATCCTACAGAGATCTTCCCTGCCGCTACGGAGAGACGTCCACACTTTTCAGGAATGAGGATTCGGGAGAGATGCACGGACTTACCCGTGTGCGCCAGTTCACGATTTCCGAGGGGCATCTCATCGTGCGTCCGGACCAGGTGGAAGAGGAATTCAAGGGTTGTGTTGACCTTGCGAAATATTGCATGACTACCCTCGGACTTCAGGATGACGTATCGTACCGTTTGTCCTTATGGGACCCGAACAATCAGGATCATTACCTTGGCAACGCCGAGCTTTGGGATGAGGTTCAGGATATGATGCGCTCAATTTTGAATCATATCGGTATCGATTATACGGAGGAAGAAGGAGAGGCAGCATTCTACGGTCCCAAGCTGGATATTCAGGCGAAGAACGTATACGGCAAAGAGGATACGATGATTACGATCCAGCTCGATATGTTCCTTGCGGAACGCTTCGACATGACCTTTGTGGATAAGGACGGCGAAAAGAAGAGGCCCTATATCATTCACAGAACGTCCCTGGGCTGCTACGAAAGAACGCTGGCATGGCTGATTGAAAAATATGAAGGAAAGTTTCCCACATGGCTCTGCCCGGAACAGGTACGCATTCTTCCTATTTCTGAAAAATATGAAAAATATGCGGGGGAAGTGGAAGCGAAACTAAAGGAAAACGGCATTCTTGCCGCTACGGACGGCCGCTCTGAGAAAATTGGTTTTAAAATCCGTGAGGCGAGACTGGCAAAGATTCCGTATATGCTTGTAGTCGGACAGAAGGAAGAAGAGGATAAGACCGTTTCCGTACGAAGCCGCTTTGCAGGCGACGAGGGTGTGAAGTCTCTGGATGAATTCGTAGAGCAGATATGCAAAGAAATCAGAACGAAGGAAATAAGAAAAGAAGAAACGGCTGAATGATAATAAAGACCGAAATCTGTCAATATAAAGAAATTGGCGGATTTCGGCACAGATAAAATGGGGTTGAATCTTAAGCTTTATGAAAATGAAGTGAGGGTTTGGCCCTATTTTCTAAAGTTTCCTGATAAATATCGATAAGACTGCCAAATACTTTCTCCCATGATCTGCCCGCTGCGAATTCTCTGCCATTTGTCCTGAGATAGTCGCTCAAATCGATATCTTCCACGAGTTCTGCCATACATTGCGTGAGTTCAGCAGAATCTCTTTCTGCAAACTTGATACCGGTCACTCCATGTTGAATGATTTCTCCCACACCCCCGGCATCTGCTCCAATCACCGGAAGCCCTGAAGACATTGCCTCCAGAATAACATTACCGAAGGTCTCCGTAGACGAAGGACAGACAAAAATATCGCTGGAGGCATATATTTCTGAGAGTTCCTTCCCCTTTTTAAAACCGGTGAATATAGTATCTTTGGGAAACATCTGCCTGCATTTTTCTAACAGGGGACCATCCCCTGTAACGATCATTGCAACATGATCCTTATATTTCCGGTGAAGTGCTTCATAACTCGTACTTAAGATATCCAGATCTTTTTCATGGGAGACCCTGCCTACATAAAGAAAGGCGATCTTATCTGAAATCCCAAGCTCTTCCCGCAATTTATTACTTCGAAACATAGGATGAAAGCTTTTAAAATCGATGCCTCTGGAAAAAATACGCGTATTATGGATTCCCTGGCTGTGAAGAAGCTTTTGTGCAGAGAGGGAAGGACAAAGGGTGACATCATTTTGTGTATGAAACCATTTCATGTAATTCCAGATAGGCTGCTTCATGAAATTAAACCCATAGTAATCCGAGTATTGCGAAAAGTTCGTGGTATAATTTGATACCGTAGGAATACCATGCTTCTTACCATAATTGAGCCCTGCCATTCCCATATTAAATTCTGTCATGATATGGATGATATCCGGCTGAAAGTCAGATAATGTTGAAGAAATACGGAATGTATTCGGGAATGCAATTCTATTTTCAGGATATAATACGAATTTGATGCTGTAGAAGCGTTCAATATTGTAATCCTTTGACTTGATATCGTATTCCGGTACAAAGACTTTATAATCGATATCATTGTCCTTATAGTATTGAGTAAGTTTGTTCAGGGTATTCGTAACCCCATTGATTTGCGGCAGATAGGTATCTGCAAATAAAGCGACTTTCATAAACTTCCTCCTTTCTTTGCCGGCAGGGAATAGAGCCCGGCATCTGTCTCCTCCATAAGATCGGAGGAATACTTTAAGAAATATATAATGGATTCACAGATCCATACAGCGGTTGAAAAGGCATACTCAATATCTCTTTTCATATCTTTAGGCTGTGAGAAGTAATTCTTCCGCATTTCTAATATAATAGAGTATATATCTTTTCTTGGCTTCATCCTGCTGGGAAATACCTTGAATCTCTGTTTTGTATTCATATGTAACAGTTTGCGATGGAGACTGAGTTCATAAAAGAAATGCCGTAATTTTCTATCATGAATATCTTCGTTCACATGGTAATAGCAAAAGAAATCACTGACATAGTGGCAAACCTCTCCCAGCTGAACTGAAAAATCTTCTTCAGGCATTTCATCGCACATCAGCTGATTGGTCATGGCACAAACAGTAAAAAGATAATTTTCCAGAGTATGATGATTATGCTGCTTAGAGGGTAGATCCGGTTTGATGTTACCGTATGCAAATGCTCTCTCATTTAATTCTACTGCACCGGCAAAATGCTGGTATAAAACCTTAGATATAAATAGATGCGTAAAAAAATACATATACCTTCCTCCTTTGATTTAAATAATTATATTTCTGATATAATTGTATTACAAATTCGAAGATATAGCTTAAAATGTGTGTCAATTCTATCTTATATTTTTGTAAAATTTGTTTGACTAAAGATAAGCAAATAGTCGTATATTTTTCGTGAAAGAAAGCCATACTAACCATGGTAATATTTTTGTCTGATAGGAGGTTAGATGATGGCTCAGTTAGATTGTATAGTGGATAGCTGCGTTTATAACAAAAGCGAATGTTGCTGCAAGGGTGACATTATGGTAGGCGGAAAGCATGCACATCACGAAGACGATACTTGCTGTGAAAGCTTTTCTGAGAAAAGAGGAGATTCTTATACCAGTGCTTTGGAGCATCCGAGCAAGACGATAAGCATAGACTGCGAAGCGTCCAAATGTGTGTATAACAGCAACTATAAGTGTTTTGCCCAGCATGTGGACATTAAGGGCAGCGGTGCGTCCGATTGCAGGGAAACAGCCTGCGCTACTTTTAAGGAAAGATAGAGTATGGTAAAAAATCTCCGCAGAGAAGAAAGCTTCGCGGAGATTTTTTTGTAGTAATTGTTACGAAATTGTGAATTTTATTACATTTCTTATATTTTCACTTGTATATAAGAAATATTTTCTCTATAATAGGAAAGTATAAAATGATTTTGTAAGGATTACAGGGGTTAGCATGAAGAATAAGAAAGTAGCAGCTTTAGCAGCCGCAGGAACATTGACGATATTGGCAGTTTGCGGAACCTTTGCAGTAAAAACGGTTTTTGCGGCGGAGGAAAGAATATCAATATCGGGTACGGAAGAGGCCGGGCAGGCGACGCTGAAGGATGATGCGGACACGGGAGCTTTGACGGTATATAAAAAAGAAGTGTACAATGAGGAGGGCTGCACGCTTCTCCTTCCCGAAGGGTATGTTGCAAGCGACAGTATAGACGGAATGTATGTTTCAGAAAGAAGACCGGTAGATTCCTCCAATATTTATTATTCCGTTTCAGAAGCGGCAGATGCGGAGGCTTTGAGCAATGCCCTGGATTCCGGTGCTTACGAGACGGAAGCGGAAAAGAGCTTCAAGGAAGCGTACGGCGCAGAGGCAGCTCTCGGCTCTTACCAGGTGCAGAAGCTCACGGTGGACGGATGTCCGGCATATAAGATCGAGCTTACCTGTACCTTGGAAGACATGACGATGGAGCAGCTTATTTATATCATTGCAGCAGATAGAACATATACTATTACGTATTCACAGTCGACGGACGATGAGCGGATGGAAGAATTCGAGCAGAGTGCCCGGACGATCCGGCTGGTTTTTGATGAAACAAATAAAATTTAGCGCTTGACATATGGAAGGGCCGATGTTATACTGTCTAAGCGTGTGAAGTACACGGATAAAATCAAGCAGAGTATCCACTCTCACCCTATAGCATTTAGGCTCATAGGCGTTTATATTCCGGAATTTCCTGACTATGCGATATTTTGCATAATGCGGGCTTTGAGGATGTATATTAGGTGGATAGTTATGCTATCCACTTTTTTTTAATTTAAAGAGCAATCCGCGAAGCGTGTTGTTCAATGTTATGCTTATATGCTTATTATTACGAGGAGGGCAAAACCATTAGCGATTTATTGATTAACGAACAGATTAGAGACAAGGAAGTACGTGTTATTGGCGAAAACGGGGAACAGTTAGGTGTTATGGCCGCAAAGGATGCTATGAAACTGGCTGAGGATGCGGAACTCGATTTGGTAAAGATTGCACCTACTGCAAAGCCGCCTGTTTGTAAGATTGTTGATTATGGAAAGTTCAAGTATGAACTAGCCAGAAAAGAAAAAGAAGCAAAAAAGAAACAGAAGGTAATTGAAGTAAAAGAAATTCGTTTGTCTCCGAACATCGATACCAATGATTTCAACACAAAGGTGAACGCAGCAAAGAAGTTCATAGCTAAAGGTGATAAAGTAAAGATAACCCTTCGTTTCCGCGGACGCGAGATGGCTCATATGGGAAGCAGCAAGCATATTTTGGATGACTTTGCTCAACTGTTGGCAGATATTGCAGTAGTGGAGAAGGCTCCGAAGATAGAAGGCAGAAGTATGACGATGTTTTTAACTGAAAAGCGTTAGTTCGTGCAGTTAAAATATATAAAATTGATGAAGTATAGGAGGAATTGAATATGCCAAAAATGAAGACAAGCAGATCGGCTGCTAAACGTTTTAAATTAACAGGAACAGGTAAATTAAAGAGAAACAAGGCTTACAAACGCCATATCTTGACGAAGAAGTCCGCGAAGAGAAAGAGAAATCTCAGACATTCGGCTATTACAGATGCAACCAATGTTAAGAATATGAAGAAGATTTTACCTTATTTGTAATACCAATATTTTTATAAGTCGTAAGGAGGACAATGAGACATGGCAAGAATTAAAGGCGGCATGAATGCCAAAAAAAGACACAATAGAGTATTAAAGCTTGCAAAAGGTTATAGAGGAGCAAGATCAAAACAGTATAGAGTAGCTAAGCAGTCCGTTATGAGAGCTTTGACAAGCGCTTATGCAGGTAGAAAAGAAAGAAAGCGTCAGTTCAGACAGCTTTGGATCGCCCGTATCAATGCGGCAGCCAGAATGAACGGCTTATCATACAGCAAATTTATGTATGGCTTGAAGCTCGCTGAAGTAGATATGAACAGAAAGATGCTGGCAGAGCTGGCAGTTAACGATGCAGAGGGTTTTGCAGCTCTCGCTGAACTTGCAAAGAGCAAGATCGCATAATTATTTTAATGCATGATAATTCTGATTGCTTAATAAGACGGCAATTGTACCATATAATGCAACCGAGATCAGAAACTTAAACCCTGAGGATAATGTTTGTCCTCAGGGTTTATTTATTACTAAAAATTTGTAAAATTTATGCAATTTCTGTTTATCAACAGAGTATATTCAGTGTATACTATAAAAGTAATGGATTGATTATTACAGTCCTGTTACTGAAATTAACATTAAGAATGAGGATGAAGATTGAAAGAATTAATTCTTTCAACCGGAGATTTGTGCTTAAGGTGTGCCTGCACACCTGCACAAAGTCTCCAGACTTTGAAAGGAGCATGGGTATAACGATGGATATATTGAAGGATTTAAAGCCCCAAAAAGTATTTTATTATTTTGAACAGATATGCCGTATTCCCCACGGATCGGGAAATATAGACAGATTGAGCGACTATCTGGCGGCTTTTGCAAAAGAGCGGAAATTAGTATGTATACAGGACGAGCTGAAAAACGTAATTATAATAAAGGAGGCGGCGCCCGGCTATGAGAAGGAAGCCCCGATTATCCTGCAGGGCCACATGGATATGGTGGCAGTGAAGAAGCCGGGAGCTTCTATCGACATGGAGAAGCAGGGCCTGGAGCTTAAGGTGGACGGAGATTATGTCTATGCGGAAAACACCAGTCTGGGCGGCGACGACGGAATCGCGGTGGCCTATGCTCTGGCTATACTGGACGATGAAACGCTGCAGCATCCGAAGCTGGAGATCATTATTACGGTGGACGAAGAGGTAGGTATGGACGGAGCAAGAGGCATCGACGTATCCATGCTGGAAGGAAAACGGATGCTGAATCTCGACTCGGAGGAGGAAGGAATTCTATGGGCGGGCTGCGCCGGAGGTGCGCGGGTGGATTGGAGTGTTCCCGTCACATGGGAGATGAAAAGCGGCAGCATATGTGAGGTCAGCATAAAAGGCTTGTCAGGAGGCCATTCGGGAGCGGAAATAGACAAGGAGAGAGGAAATGCCAACTGTCTGCTTGGCCGGCTTATGGAGGAGCTTCAGGATATGGAAGGATTTTCCATCGCACAGTTAGCGGGCGGCCTTGCCGACAATGCGATTCCCAGAGAGTCTTCAGCGGCTGTGATAGTGGATAGCGGTAAGGAAACTGAGCTGATGGCCGCTATAAAGAGAGTGGAGGCGGAATTAAAGCAGGAGCTTCAGACGAAGGATCCCGGAGTCTTTATCGAAGCGTCGGATTTGGTAAAGGGAAGCATCCGTTGTCTGACGGAGGAGTCTGTAAAGAAAGTTTCTTATCTGCTTTTTACTGCGCCTAATGGAGTGCAGGCTATGAGTGCGGATATCCAGGGCCTGGTGGAAACTTCGCTGAATATGGGGGTTATGGAACTTAAGGAGAACGCGTTTGAAGCTCATTTTTCCGTAAGAAGCTCTTTGGAAAGCGCTAAGCGGGTATTGATCAGGAGGCTGAAACGTCTGGTGGAGACGGCAGGAGGAGCGCAGGGGGTTCAGGGGGATTATCCCGGCTGGACATATCAGGTGCATTCGCCGTTTCGCGATATGGCGGCACAGGTATACCGGGAGATCTTCAAAACGGAACCGGAGGTACGTGCCATCCATGCAGGCCTGGAGTGCGGGCTGCTGTCCGCAAAGATTCCGGGGCTGGAATGCATATCCATAGGACCGAATATGAAGGACATTCATACTACGGAGGAACGCCTGAGCATTTCCTCTACAGAGAGAATGTGGAATTACGTGTTAGAGATATTAAAGCAGAAGTGAAAGCGCCGGATAAAAACGAAAGAACAAAATAGGAGAAGATTATGGATCTAAACAGAAAGAATGTGAAAAGTCTAAGAGGCCTGATTATTTTCGCGGCATTTATTTGTCTTGCCGTATGGAGGATCGAAGTTGTGTTACAAGGAATATTCTTTGTCATCGGTATTATAAAGCCTTTTCTATATGGCGGTGCGATCGCCTTCGTGCTGAATATTCCGATGAGGGCGATAGAGAAAAAGCTGTTCAGCAAAAACAATAACGCGAGAATTGAAAAAATGAAACGGCCTGTCAGTATTGTGCTGGCCTTTACCCTGGTGATTCTTTCTCTGGTTCTGGTAGGCTTGATTGTAGTGCCGCAAGTGACGAAGACCCTGATCGATTTGGGAAATAAGATCCCTCAGTTCCTCGTAGAGGTGCAGGCGCAGTTAGAGGATCTTTTTGCCGCGCAGCCGCAGCTTCTTTCTATGCTTACACAGCTTGAGCCCGAGCAGCTCAATTGGGATTCTATCATGAGCGGAATCATTGACTTTCTGAAAAACGGATTCGGAAGTATGCTGGCATCTACAGTGACAGTGGCTTCCAATATTATCGGAGGAGTGGTGAACCTCTTTGTGGCCCTTATTTTCTCCTTTTATATCCTTGCCCAGAAGGAAAAGCTGGGAGACCAGATACAGCGCATAATGCAGGCTTATTTCAATGAGAGAATATATAAGAAAACGATGAAAATCTTTTCTTTGGCGGGAAGGACCTTCAGTAGCTTCATTACCGGACAGTGTACTGAGGCGATCATTCTCGGCTCTATGTTCGTGGTATGCATGGTGATTTTCGGCTTTCCATATGCGGTGCTGGTGGGCGTACTTATAGCATTTACGGCGTTGATACCGATTGTGGGAGCCTTTATTGGATGCTTTGTGGGAGCCTTTCTCATCATGGTGGATGATCCGATAAAGGCAGTCTGGTTCCTCGTTCTATTCATCGTCTTACAGCAGGTAGAAGGAAATCTGATATATCCTCATGTGGTAGGGAACTCGGTGGGGCTTCCCTCAATATGGGTACTTATGGCTGTCACCCTGGGCGGCAGCCTGATGGGAGTGGCGGGTATGCTTATCTTTATTCCCATCGTTTCTACGGTGTATTCGCTGCTGCGCGAGGACGTCAATAAGAGGAACGACCAGAAGAGTATGCAGAAGTCGGAAATTGTTAAAAAACCGGATGTTAAAAAGATAGAACCTAAAAAAAATAGTAATTTGTAAAAATTATAGTTGATTTTATGACGCACAGCATATATAATAATGATTGCGTCTCGGGGTGTGGCTCAGGTGGTAGAGCGCTACTTTAGGGAAGTAGAGGCCGCAAGTTCAAGTCTTGTCACTCCGATGCAAAAGCCTGGATTTTCCAGGCTTTTATTTTTTTTTGTTGAATTGACATAGACGTTACCTGCATATTTTACCAGTTCATTTAGCAATAAAACTGACAAAATTACATTGCATAGTTTTTCTAAACAGCGTATGATATATATCGATATGAATTGATTTCTTATTCGAAATGCATAGCGAAAGGGATGGGGAAATATGTGGTCAAGAAGTGAATTAAAGAGCAGGGCAAAATGGGTTTTAAAGCAGTGTTATTGGAAAGCGGTGCTGGTCAGCCTCATATTGGCTGTAATAACGGGCGAGCTATTCGGTAACTCGGGAAGCAACAGAGAGATAAGTGACACGATAAGGGAAAATGGAGGAATGCCGTATCTTGCTTTCATTATCACTACGATTATGGCGGTTCTCTTTGTTTTATTCGTGGTTGGGATCGCGATAGATATCTTCCTTTTCGGTCCTCTGGAGGTAAACATAAGACGGTTTTTCATTATTAGCAGAGTGGAACCGGCGGAGTTGAACGAGCTCGGTTTTAGTTTCAGGAATTCGTATATGAATGTAGTAAAAATACAATTTTTGCGGGGATTGTTCAATTTCCTATGGTTCCTTCTTCTGATAGTTCCCGGAATTATCAAGTTCTATGAATATCGTATGATCCCTTATATCCTGGCGGAGCATCCGGAAATGGACAGTCAGGAAGTATTCCGGCTCAGCAGGGATATGATGAACGGCGAGAAATGGAATACATTTGTGTTGGATCTGTCGTTTATCGGATGGAGGATTCTGGGTGCAATGACCTGCGGTTTATTGCTGGTATTTTACGTATGTCCGTATCAGAATCTGACTAATGTGGAATTATACGACGTGTTAAAGAACAAACTTTTCGGCTCCGCTAATGTGGAATAAGACATAAATGGAATGTACACAGGATAAAATGAAATCGAGCATATACGTAAGATAAAACGGAGGAAAACAAATGAAACTCAGAACGCAGATTTTATTGTTGGTCAGCGTACCTCTTTTGGCATTAGGAGCGATTACCTATACGATAGGAGCTCAGAGGATAACTGCTATTATGACGGATACAATAGAAAAAGGGCTCATATCGACGACAATAGCGGTAAGAGATACCATCGGCACAGGAAGAGAGGGGGATTTTCGTTTAGATGAGAATGGTGATATGTGGAAAGGCGACAGCCTGAACATATCCCAGAGTACCGAAGTCGTGGACGATATCAAGGAAAACACCGGAATGGAAGTGACCGTTTTTTTCGGAGATACGAGATACATGACCTCTGTAAAGGATGACAAGGGAGAACGCGTCATAGGAACCAAGGCATCGGATGAGGTAATCGAGACCGTATTGAAGGGTGGCAATGAATATTTTGCTCAGAGAGTGAATGTGGCGGGGGAAGAATTTTTTGCATATTATCTTCCCATATACAACAGCGATCCCAATACACCGGCGGGAATGGTATTCACCGGTATAAGCCAGGAAAAAGCGGAGGCTTCTATCGATAATATCCTCAATAGCTTACTGGCCATCATATTGATTTCGGTCGTCCTTTTCGTTGCTTTGGCATGGGTAATTTCCAACGGAATTATAAAAGGCGTGAGAGCCGGAGTCGGAGCCATTGAAGAGGTGGCAAACGGCAACCTGACCGTGAGCATCGAGACGAAAGCGATGAAGCGTAAGGACGAGGTGGGAGAAATGCTCACCGCGGTGGTGAAGCTGAGAGAAGAACTGGTACGTCTGATCGGGCAGATAGCCGATAAGAGCGGGCAGGTACATCACGAGGCCGAGATGCTGAGCAAGAAGACGGGAAGCGCATCGGAGATGATGACTCAGGTGGAGAAGGCGACCGCGGATATTGCGGCAGGTGCCGGTTCTCAGGCGGAGGAAACACAGGAAGCTACGGAAAACATAGTGCTGATGGGCAACATGGTGGAGGAGACCAACAGAGAGGTGAGCAGCCTCGCGGATAATTCCACTCAGATAAAGGCATCGGGAGATGCGGCGACAGAGACACTTCAGGAGCTCAATGACATTAACCGCAAGGTTACCGAAGCTATTGGCATTATCTATGAACAGACGAATACGACCAATGAATCGGCAATGAAGATTAAGGAAGCGACCAACCTGATCACGTCGATTGCAGAAGAGACGAATTTATTGTCCCTGAACGCAACGATAGAAGCGGCGAGAGCCGGAGAGCATGGCAGGGGATTCGCGGTGGTTGCAGCTCAGATCCAGAAGCTTGCCGAGCAGTCCAACGAGTCGGCAAGGCAGATTGAAATCATCATTAATGATCTAATCCACGACTCTCAGGAAGCTGTGACGACGATGAACGAGATCCAGGAAATCATGAAGGAGCAGAATCTGAAAGTAACCCGCACGGACGATAACTTCGACGAAGTAAAAGAGGGTATCAGTCAATCGATGTTCAGCATTAAGGCGATTGCCGACCAGACGAAGAAGCTGGATGAGGCGAGAGTCAAGGTGATCGACGGTGTGCAGAACCTTACCGCCATAGCACAGGAAAATGCGGCGTCTACGGAAGAGACCTCGGCTTCTGTTATGGAGGTAAGTTCCATCGTGGAGAACATCGCGGCCAGCGCGGGGGATTTGGAAAAGATTGCGGATGAACTGAAGGAAAGTATCGGAACATTTCGGCTGTAGGAGAAAATAAATAACGGCGCGGACGCGTTAGCGGACTGCGTGGTATAGACGGACACTCATTTCAGGGAAGGGAACCTGAGATGAGTGTGTTGTTTTTTAGCGGCCGCTCGGTTATAATTTATTATGTAAGGGTTCGTGCAGCAGATACGGAAAGTGGTGAGCAAGGTGATTGATAAGGACAAATTTCAGGTTTTAAATTATGTAAAAAAAGAGGAATACATCGGCAGCATGGATGGAATGCGCTTTATGCTGAGAAAGAAAGCTTCGGGAGAAGAGACTAAGATTGAGACCGTCATCTGGCCGGAGCCTTTGGGATATGCCAAGACACCGGAAAGCAAGAAACAGTATATGGAGTTTGCGTTCAGCCAGCCGGGCCTGGAGGAAGCGATAGACTGGATGAACGGACAATATGAGCGGCAGAAGGAATTGTGGAATGTTATGAAGTAGAGCTAATATAAATAAAATTGTGGAATAATTTGGGTAGGCTTTTGCGGAAAGGGTGAGTATGGACTTGAGAAGAGGGAAAGAAAATGGATTGTGGACAAAGGGACTGCGATTTCTCTGCACAGCGTCGGCGTTTCTTATACTGCCGGTCTATGTGGTGGCCCGGATATTATTTAAAATCGCTATTGTGCGGGATAACGAAATCACATTTTTTAAACATCCTGTAGTAAGATATCTAATGGACGGCATTGGAGCTAAAATCGACGCCATCAAAAATAACAGGCCGGAGGAGCAGGCAGAATCCGGCAAGGGCTTCGCGTGCTTTCGGCAGGAGATAGAAGCAGGAAAAGCATGGTTCCTTTCGCAGAACAAGGAGAGAATCACGGTCACAAGCTATGACGGATTAAAACTCGCGGCATATTATCTTCCGGCGGAAGGCGATTCCGACAGGGTGATGATTCTGATGCACGGGTACCGCAACGATGGCTTCGGGGATTTCAGCGGTCTGGCGGAGTTCTATCACAGTATGGGTTATCATCTCCTCGTGCCTCATCAAAGAAGCCACGGGGAAAGCGAGGGAACCTATATCTGCTACGGCGTGAAGGAGCGGTATGATCTGAAACAATGGGCGGAATATGCCGTTAGCCGTTTTGAGGGAAAGTGCTGCGTCTTTTTGTCAGGTATTTCTATGGGAGGGGCTACGGTGCTCATGGCAGCAGATCTGGAACTGCCGTCTCAGGTAAAGGGAATCATAGCGGACTGTGCGTTTACTTCGCCGTGGGATACTTTTTCTCATGTGATGAAGATGGATTATCATCTTCCGAGATTTCCGTTCTTATATGCGGCGGATTACGTATGCAGAAATAGAGCGGGATTTCGTTTCAAGGAATGCAGCACCATTTCGTGCATGAAAAGGAATAAGATTCCGGTGCTGTTCATACATGGCGGAAGCGACACTTTCGTGCCCACCGAAATGACCTATAAAAATTACGAGGCCTGCGCTGCCCCGAAGGAAATATTGATCGTGGATCAGGCGGCTCACGGAACCAGTAATCTGGTGGAGCCTGAGGTTTACCGCAGTACGGTAATAAATTTTATGGAGAAATGGACAGATGGAAATTAAGGAACTGATACATTTTATAGGGCTGCTGGAAAAACTGAAATGCAATACGAGGCATTCGTGGACCACCAGCGGAAGAAAGGAAAGCGTGGCGGAGCACAGCTTCATGCTGGCGGTCATGGCATATCTGGTAAAGGATGCCTTTCCGGAAACGGATATGAATAAGGTGATCGTGATGTGCCTTCTGCACGATTTCGGCGAGGCTGTGACCGGGGATATTCCTGCTTTTGAAAAGACCAAGACAGATGAAGACACGGAGGAAGAAGCGATTGCCGGCCTGCTTAGTGAATTGCCGGATAAGCAGAGAGAGGAAATGAGCGCTTTGTTCCGGGAGATGAAGGAGATGAAGACGCCGGAGGCAAAGCTGTGCAAGGGGTTGGATAAGATGGAAGCGGTGCTGCAGCATAATGAGGCGGATATCAGCACATGGCTGCCGCTGGAGTATGAGCTGCAGCTTAAATATGGGGAGAAAGAAGTGGAATTTTCCCCTTATCTTACAGCTTTGAAGGAGCAGTTGAATGAGGATAGCAGGAAGAAAATTGCTAAGGAAAAGGAATCGATGAAATAAGCAGGAGAATAGAAGATGGATATTAAGTGCATTGCGTTGGATTTGGACAGGACGACTTTGGATGCGCGGGGGAGGCTGTCCGAAGGAAACCGGGCAGCGCTTGAGCAGGCTATTGAAAGAGGGATACATATTGTTGTGGCGAGCGGGCGTTCATATCATACGCTGCCGGAAGAAATCAGAAGCTTCCCGGGAATAGAATATGCGGTAACCGGGAACGGTGCGGCGATGTATCATGTGCCTTCGGCAAAATGTCTGCATAAATATTTACTGGAGAAAGAGGATGTACTCGCTATCCTGGAGGAGACGGAAAGAGATGCTGTGTCATATGAAGCTTTTATAGATGGAACGGCATATGCCAGTAAAGAATATATTGAGAATCCGGAAGCCTTCGGCGCTTCCCCGGAAGCGGTGGAATATGTAAGGACGACCAGGTGTCTGAAGGAGGATATTGTTTCCTTCATCATGGAAAAGCAGGCGGTACTGGACAGCATAGATATCATAGTTAACGATGAAGTTAAAAAAAGAGATATATGGGAAAGGGTACAGAGACGAACAAATAAAGTTTACATAACTTCTTCGGTTCGTCAGCTCATCGAAATTTCTCACCAGAATGCGGGAAAGCATACCGGTGTCACGTATTTTATGGATATGTTAGGATTAAGGCGCGAGGAGGTTGCGGCCTTCGGCGATGGAGATAATGATATTGACATGCTTCTTCATGTGGGACATGGAATTGCCATGGAGAACGCTTCGCAGGGATGCAAAGAGGCGGCGGACTATGTGACAAAGCGTCATGACGAGGATGGCGTGGCGTATGGAATGAGAGAAATACTGCGGGTGATTGATTGATGGCAGCAGGAAATAAGAAAATGGGAGACGAGTCGTTATGGATATAGGAAAGAAGAGGAATGAAGCCAGGGGAAACGGGAAGATAAATAAAGGCCCCGGCAGGAAAGGCACTGAGGGAGATGGTGCGAGAGCGAAAAGCGGAAACAGGAGTACGAACGCGAGCGGAAAAGGAGAGAGGGGCAGAGATAAGGATAAAGATAGGTGGGGAGAAGAACGCGGGAAGAGGGAAACACGAGAAAGAGGTAATGGTGAGGGTTCACGGAGAAGTGAAGGGAAAGTAAGTGGAAAAGGAAATGGAAGCGTTGACAGAGATAAAGATAAGCGTAGAAATGAAAATGTAAATGGGGACTGGAGAGCACGAGGACCAAAAGGAGAACCTGAAAAGGGTGGAAAGTTCAAGGCGAAAAACAAGGACGGCCGATGCAAAGTGTCCAGAGAATGCGGCGGCTGTCAGATGATAGATGTGCCGTATCCCGAACAGCTCATAAGGAAGCATAAGGAAACGGAAACGCTTTTAAAACCTTTCGTAAAGCTGGAAGGTATTATAGGCATGGACGAGCCGGAGCATTATAGAAATAAGGTGAATGCGGCTTTTACCCATGACAGAAAAGGCAAACCGCTGTCAGGGGTATTCAAGGAGGGAACGCATTATATCATTCCTGTTGAGGAATGTCTGCTGGAAAATAAAAAGGCCGATGAAATTATCGGTTCGATCAGAGAGCTTCTTCCTTCCTTTAAAATTAAGACTTATGATGAGGACACGGGCTACGGGCTCCTTCGCCATGTGATGGTGCGCGTGGGATATACCAGCGGGCAGATTATGGTAGTGCTAGTGCTCGCTTCGCCCATCATGCCTTCCAAAAACAATTTTGTGAAAGCGCTGCTCAAGCTTCATCCGGATATTACCACGATCGTCATAAATGTGAACGACAGGAAGACAAGCATGGTTCTGGGGGATAAGGAGCAAGTGATATACGGAAAGGGTTATATTGAAGACAGTTTGAACGGCAAATCCTTCAAGATTTCGCCCAAATCCTTCTATCAGATCAATTCCGTGCAGACGCAGAAGCTCTATGGCAAGGCTATAGAATATGCCGGACTCACCGGAAAAGAAACGATACTCGATGCGTACTGCGGCATCGGTACTATCGGCATAATGGCAGCCGATAAGGCCAAACAGGTAATCGGTGTGGAATTAAATAAGGATGCCGTGAAGGACGCCGTAATAAACGCTAAACAGAACCAAATATCCAACATACAATTCTATCAGAAGGATGCTGGTGAATTCATGGTGCAGCTTGCCGAGCAGGGAACGCAAATAGACACCGTATTCATGGACCCGCCCCGCGCAGGCAGCGACGAGGTATTCTTGAATTCACTGGTGGCGCTGAAGCCCAAAAAGGTAGTGTATGTTTCCTGCAACCCGGAAACGCTGGCGAGGGATCTGGAGTATCTGGTGAAGAAGGGGTATCGAGGGGTGAAGGGAGTGGCGGTGGATATGTTTCCGTTTACTTCGCATGTGGAGACAGTGATATCACTACATCGGAAAGATACGTGAAACTCCTTGATTTTAGGCACTTTGAGCGGTTTTTCCGTTTCGACCAAAGTGACCGAAAAACGTATAAAAAAGCAATTTCGGACGGAGTAAATGTGTCAGTGGTTCTTGATATGGTGTCTCGAAACACATAAATCTACGGTTCATAAATTCATTTAAAATAAAAAAATCTTTATCATTCAACTAAATAGTTAAAAGTCGTACAGACCGCTTATTTTCAAGCTTTTATGAGAATAGGTGGTCTTTTTATTTTTCTTGATAGAAATGAAAATAAAGGATGAATAAGGAAGGTGGTGAAGAAGTTGGAAGAAAAGACGGAAATGTGTTCTTCTTGGCAGGAAGACTATGATACGGTAAGTGAAATGGTTAAAAATAAGCAGGAAATTGTGATAATCAAGCTAAATCAGCTAAGCGATTTCAAGAATCATCCATTTAAGGTGGAGTATAATACAGAGCTATTTGAGTTGATGCAGAGCATTGAAGCAGATGGAATTCTGGTTCCTTTGTTGGTAAGACCCAAACCGAAAGGACAAGGATATGAGATTATTGCTGGGCATCGAAGAAAAGCTGCCTGTGAGTGGGCGGGTATTGGTGAGATTCCTGCCATAGTTAGGAATTTAAGTAACCGTCAAGCAGTCATTGCTATGGTCAATAGTAACCTGCAAAGAGAGAATATCAAGCCCAGTGAAAAAGCCTTTGCTTATCGGATGCGATTAGAAGCAATGAAACAGCAGGGTAAGAGAACGGATTTAACTTCTTGCCAAGTTGGCAAAAGGTTAGTAGGAGAGGAGTTAGAAAAAGAAGAAGTACAGTCTGACTGTAATCCTACATTAGAACTTGCGGAGGTTACTTATGGAATAAATAGTGATGGGATATGGGAATTAAAAAATGAAGTACGAACAGAAAAAGTAACGATTAATTCTAATCAGGAACTTTCTGCACAGTATGGAGAAAGCCAAAGACAAATAAACAGATATATCCGTCTAACATATCTCATTCCTAAACTATTAGATATGGTGGATGCTGAGAAGATAGCATTTACGGTAGCAGTGGAGCTTTCCTATTTGAAGGAAGAAGAACAGTATGAACTTCATGCGGTCCTGGATTTAGAACAGTGTACTCCTTCTTTATCACAGGCAAATCGGTTGAAACGACTTAGCCAAGAAGGAAAGTTAGATATGGAGGAAATCTATCAGATAATGGAGGAAGTGAAACCGAACCAGAAACCACAGCTTAAAATAAAGTCAGAACGACTAGAGAAATACTTTCCACAGGATTTCACGGAGAGACAAAAAGTGGAGTTGATTGAAACGCTGGTGAAGGATTGGTATCGGAATCAGCCACCAGTAAATAAAGGGGAAAAAAGGTGATACAGTATGAAAACATTATTTCCAAGGAGGAAACAGAGAATGGAGCAAAAACAATTAGAGATTATCGGAGTGGATCATGGATTTTCCATGATGAAAACAGTCAGTCAGGTCTTTACATCCGGAGTGGGAGAAATAGCAACCGAAGCAGCAATCTCTGATAAGCTATTAGAATATCAGGGAAAATACTACCGCATTGGTGGGGAGCGGCTGACCGTGAAGCCGACTAAGGTGACCGATGAAAAGTATTATATATTGACGTTGGCAGCCATAGCAATGGAACTGGAGCGAAGAGGAATGAGAAGTGCAGATGTTTTTTTATCCGTAGGGCTTCCGCTTACCAGATTTGGAGCCGAAAAGCAGGATTTTATTCATTACCTGTCCAAGAGCAGGGAGCTTGCGTTCAAATATGAAAGAAAAGAGTATCGAATCCGGCTGGAGAGGGTGGCAGTCTTTCCACAATGCTATGCTGCGGTGGCGGAGCAAATGACAAGTTTTCCAGCCAAGGTCTTGGTGGTGGATATTGGAAGCTGGACGATTGATTTGTTGCCGATTGTAGAAAAGTCCCCCGATGAATCCCGCTGTGTTACCACTCCCAAGGGACTTATTACCTGTATGCGATCCATCAACGAGCAGAGTGTTCGCCTGCTGAATGGGGAGATTGATGAAAGTGAAATTCAGCAGGTCATGCGGTTTGGCAAAAGCAATCTGGAGGAGGACTATGTACAGATTATGACCAAGGAAATAGAATCCTTTGCTGCTTATGTTTACGACTTAATTGGAGAACATGGCTACAACCTAAATACCACCAACATCGTTTTTGTAGGTGGTGGAGCTACAGTGATGCGGTTGTTTGGCAGGTTAAAGCAAAAGAATATCACATTCATTGAGGATATCAAGGCAAATGCCAAAGGGTATGAAATGCTTGCAAGAATGGTATTAAAATCTAAAAGAAAGAATGGATAGCAAAGGAGTATAAATGGCGAAGGATGATAACATTGTAGTATATAGTTTAAGGCTGAATATGGATATTCCCAAGCATCAAAAAATCAATGAGGTATTAAAGGACTTAAATCCTGACATTTATAAATCCAAGAACCGTTTTCTTGTCAATGCAGTGGACATGTATATTGATAGCTTTGAAAAGGATGAACTAACGAAGCAGGAAAGCAAGAAAAAAGCCCAAAGGCAGGAGTATATCAGCCGAGAGGAACTTACTAAGATGAAAGAAGAAATCCGGTATGAGTTGATGACAGAGGTGCGAAATGAAGTAATCAAGCTGCTTGGCGGTGTGATTTCCGGAATGCACATTGGACAGGGAATACAGATGACGGATAGGATAAATGTGAAAAATGAAGATCAGACACATGACGATGAAACCATGGAGAAACTGGCAATGGACTGGTCATAAGAAAGGGAGGAAGCAAAATGAGGGTAGTAAGTGGACTGGGTGTGCTAGTTCTAACCATAGTAAAAATCATCCTTTGGATGGTAACAAAGATAATTTTTCTTGTAATAGAACTAACCAAACTGATTCTTCTTTTATTCGGACTTGTAATGAGAATATTCCTTGTATTTGTCAGAGCAGGTACTCCGCAATAGACCACAAATGATAAGATAAATGTGGAAGGAAAAGAGGGAGAAGGATGTATTACATACGTGACAGACCAGAATGGTTACCGTGACCGAAACAAGTGGAATGACGCAAGTGAAATGACACCTTGCGATAAGGAGTAGGTCATACGACAAGAACATACCAGCCGATTCCTTATAACGGGAATAGGTATCGAAACGAAAAGTAGCCCGCTGTGGCTTTTAAATTGAATCAAAAAAATCAGATAGAACCGAATCAACTGTTACACTTCGCTGTACGTTGGTTTGGCTCTATTTTTATATAAAGGAAATGTTTCTGATAAAAAGAGTCAGGAAGTTGTCAATGGGAATGTTGTAAAAAAGATTGACACTTTGATGGAGGAAACAGAATGGAGTGACAAACAATGCTAATTATGTTGGGATTCGGAATGCTGCTGTTCCTAATGTTGCTATATGCATTATGCAGGATAGCAGGGGAAGCAGATAAAAGGTTGGAGTCGATTTATTTACAGCATCTTGCCGACAAAGGGGGTGAGTGAGACGCAGATAGATTTGCCCGGCGTTGCCGATGCGAGTGAAGATCAGTTTGTTAAACTGGTAAATCAGCTCAATCAGGATATTGAGTTTCGTAATAGTACAAAATCAAAAACAGAGCAGGAGCAGCTTTTGAATTTGACGTATCTTTTAAAGCGATATCGAAAGATAAAGATGCTGGAAAATAAGAAAGTTTTTCGGGAGATATATGATTGCGAGTATTGCCTTTATTATGAGAAGCCAAGAAGGTGTCCTGCAACACCAAGAAAAGGCTGCCCGTTGGAAAAAGGAATACCCGTAAAAGAAAGAGAGAAGCTGCCTTGCTGTCCAAATGATAGAAAAGGAAATTTCCCTTACGCAAATGAGGCGGCAACCTGTTTTGGATTCTGCTATCAAAAAATATTGTCGGAATTCTATAAGAGAAGGGAAGACAGATAGGAAAGGAAGAAGGAAAATGTATTTCATACGGGATGAACCAGAGAAATGACAAAAGAGGATAATCGGGTGGAAGTGTGAAGAAGAAAGCTTCTTTTCCTATTTTGTGTGATGCTGGGAAAGCGGCATCATAACGGGAAGTGTATATAAACAGCAGAAACAACTTGAAAAGGCTGCTTTTGCAGTAAAAAATAAAAAGAAAGACAGAGGTAGAACAGTGAAAGAGATATTTGAACAGTATGGGAGTGTAATCATAGCGGCAGTAGCAATCAGTGCGCTGGTAGCAATTATTGTAATCCTTCTGGCAACGGATGGAGTGGTGGCAAGTGCATTTAAAAATCTGATTAACAACTTCTTTAACAGAGCAGCCGGAACCATAACAGGCTGATTCAGATGGCAGGGATCAAGATTAAAGAAAAGAAGAATAAGGAAAAGGATGAGGTAAAGGAAATGAAAGAGATATTTGAGCAATATGGAAGTGTAATTATAGCAGCAGTAGCAATCAGTGCACTGGTAGCAATTATTGTGCTCCTTCTGGCAACGGATGGAGTGGTGGCAAATGCATTTAAAAATCTGATTGACAACTTTTTTAACAGAGCAGCCGGAACTATAACAGGCTGAATTTAGATGGCAGGGGATCAAGAGCAAAGAAAATCAGAATCAGGAAAAGGGAAAGGAAATGAAAGGATAGGAAAAGAGGGGGGGGATATCCTCCTCTTGGAAAGGAGCTGTATGGAACGTAATAATAAGTGGGAATTAGTACCAGCGCATTTTGGCCCGCTCTGGTCTTATGTAGAGGATTATGAAATCACAGATATCGATTTTAACGGTATCGATTTGTGGATTACCAATACCGCCAATGAACGGAGGAAGGTGGAGGAACACGAAGTCACAAAGGAGTTTATCGAGAAGTTCAGCCATTATATTGCCAACAATGTTAGCAAACCGTTTAACAAAGTGGAAAATCTATTAGAAGCGGACACGGATACCCTTCGTATCAGTATTGTCCATGAGTCCTCTGCGATATCCGGAAGGTCAGTTTGTATCAGAAAGACGCTTCCTACTGTTCGTATGACAAGAGAAAGCATAATTACGGAGGGGTATTGTACAAAGGAGATTTTAGAGCTTTTAACAAATTGCGTGAAAGCACGTATGAATTTTGTGTTCTGCGGGGAACCGGGGGTAGGAAAGACAGAAGGAATAAAGTTTTTTTCGCAGTATATCCCTGCAAATGAAAGAGTCATTACCATTGAGGATACGCCAGAGCTTCATTACCGGGAAATCAATCCGGAAAAGGACTGCGTGGAGCTGATGGTATCGGAGGTGTTTAGCTATACAAAGGCAATTAAGACAAGCCTTCGCCAGAACCCAAAGTGGCTGATGTTATCCGAAGCCCGTTCGGTGGAAGTGAAATATCTGCTTGAGAGCTTATCCACAGGAATCCGTGGCTTTACCACGATACATACGGATGATGTAAGAAAGATACCGGATCGTATCTTAAATATGCTAGAGAGCAGAACCGATGCAGACCGGATGGAAAATGATATTTTTATGTTTCTTGATGTGGGCATTTTAATTCGGAAGAAACAAATGCAGGACGGTAAAATACGAAGATACATTGATCAGGTTTGCTTCTTTTATCGTCAGGATGGCTGCAATCATACGTTTCCGGTAGTGCTAAACGGAGAATGGAAGGCGAAAAATCTTCCACAGCCAGTCTTTGATAAATTTAACCGTTTGGGAATCACACTATTTTTGGAAGAAGGAGCGGCTGAAAAATGAGAAAGCATGAAAAGAAAAGGCATGGAACAAAGAAAAAAAGCGCACTAAGGTTTTTGCGATATAAGAACGTAACACAGGAGCTTGCAAGGTATGGATATGAGTTTACGCCAAAGAAAGCATTGGCTTCCTATGGAATGATTGTGCTGCTGGCAGCTATCTTTGGACTTCTATATAAATTGCAGTTACCTTATATGGCAGCTATTGGCGTAATCGGAATAGTATTCTCTCCATTTGTTTTGATTCAGACTTGGAAAGGCAAATACCATACTGCGATGTTTTCCGTGGCTAATAATTATATGGAGCAGTTTTTATATTCCTTTAAACGAAACAAAACGGTACTTCATGCATTCATAGAGACAGCATCTATTTTTGAGGAAGGGGATTTTCATGAAATATTATTAAAAGCCATAGCGCATATTCAGTATGCGACGGACAGCAGTGATCCGGAGGAAGAAGCACTTGCCATGATTGGTGGATTTTTTCACTGTGAAAGAGTAGATGCCGTTCATTCCTTTGTAATTGGTGCGCAGAGGCGTGGCGGTGATGCGGGAGGCAGTATCGCCTTGCTTTCAAAGAACAGAGCCATGTGGGCGGAGCGTATCATCAATCTGCAAAAGGAGTTTCAGATTGTGAAGAGAAATATCATGATTGCCCTAGCAGCAACGTTACTTATTTGTATTCTTCCCCTTTATCTGTTAGGTGGGGATTTAGACATTAGTGTGATACCGTTATGCCAGATATCAGCGGTGGTATTGATTGGAATCTGTATGTTTGTCTATGTCAAGGCGGACAAAAAATTATGCAGGAGCTGGATTGAAAAAGAAACAGACAGTGCAGGAATGAATCAGAAATACCTTCAGGTAAGGGACTATGAGGAGACAAAAGAAGCAAAGAAAAGTCAGAAGATGGCGGTGATCCCTTCTATTCTTTTTCTGGGTGCGTTTGTTTATTTTCAAAACATTACTATATTGGTCACAGGGATTGTCGTGGTACTCTTTCTCTTAAATCAGCATAAGATTGGTCATAATCTTGCCAAGAAGAAAGTGGCAAGAGAGATTGAGAAGCAGTTTCCAAATTGGCTGATGGAGACAGCTCTATTATTACAGACCGATAACGTACAGATTGCCATCCGTAAGTCCATTGATCATGCACCGGAGGTATTAGTCCCAGCATTACAGAATTTAATCATAGAACTAGAGGAAAACCCCAATGGGATAGAGCCATATCATCGGTTTTTAAAAGAGTATCGTAATCCGGATGTACAGTCCGCTATGAAGATGTTGTATGCCTTATCCAGTGGAAGTGCCGGAGATGTGGGGAAGCAGATTGAGGAGCTGATAGACCGTAATAATGCCATGATGGATAAGGCAGAGCGGTTGGAGCAGGAGGATAAAATAACGGGAATGAAAATTTATATTTTGTTACCCTCTCTATTGGCTTCCTTCAAATTAATGGTGGATATGGCACTACTTTTAGTGGTATTCCTCCAAAATCTAACGTTTTAAAGCAGGAGGAGTTGATTATGAGTACAATAATAAAAACGTATGTGGGTATCTTTCTTCTCCTGTTATCCGTGTTTGCTATGGCAGGTGTAATGTCGGCAACGATTGATGCCAACAATGCCAGAGACTTTCATGCTTCTATTATGGCAGAGATAGAAGATTCCAACTTTGCACCCAGTGTGATTACAGCGTGTCAGGAGCAGGCAGAACTGGTAGGCTATGAATTATTAATAGACAGTGAGAGCATTGTCCGTGATGAGGATGGAAAACCAACCTTAATGGAAGTGATTTTAAGATACCAATACCGAATTGATTTTTTACAGGTAGTGAGCAAACAGCAGATTAGAGGATTTGCCAGATAGAGAGGAAGGCAATGAGGAAGGAAAAGAAGAAAGGAAATTTTTTAAGAGTGATTTGTGCAGTGCAAAGTGAAAAGCGGAAAGGAGCAGATTGATAACTATGAAACTGATTATGGAGCAGTTTGGAAGCAGTATTATTTATGCAGTAGCAGGAAGCGGTATGGCAGTGATACTCATCGGATTTTTGAGAGTAATTAGCAGTTAGGAGGGATCGAATGCAGGAATTATTTGAGGAATACGGAACCTTTATCATAGAAGCAGTCAGCGGAATGCTCCTGCTGTTCCTACTTAGCTATTTCTTTCTGGGTTCTCCGCTCCAAACCCTGATTGGGAGATTTCTTATCAGTGCATTAGGGGGTGGCATTTAGCATGAAGGAGATTCTTCGTGAGTTTGGTTCTGTCCTTCTTGCCATAGTTGTGGCAGTTTTGGTCTTTGGGATTTTGTTTGGAATCTCCATAGGGGGAAGAACGGGCATTTTAGAAATAGCAGGAATTTGTTTGGAAAAAGAAGAGGAAGATTATACTGCCTATCGTGACTTTGAAGCGGTTCATGTCTGGCATGAGAGAACCAAACCGCAGGTTGCATACATAGCTAGCTTTGGAAGATTTTTTACGGGGGATAATACCAATTTTTTAGAGCGTTATTATGCGAAAGATATGGAAGCAGTGATTTATCCAATGGATCAGGTCATCCTTGCAAAAAGGTACCCAGATATCCTGTATGGTAAGGTAGTTGATATCAGAAGAGTGGATGGCACCAGTATAATGGAATCGTATTCCATTGAAACGGGGAGTATCTGTTTTCCGGGAATTGGAATTTATCAGGTCTATTTTAAGGTTAGAGACAAAGAAAATTTGACCAGCATTTATCAGATACCAATTGCTGTGGATATAGGAAGGAATTAGTTTGAAAGAAAGGCACTTTCAAACTATTTATTAAGGCCTATTCACTTTTTGAATAGGTCATCAAAAAGTGAAAGGCACGGGTATAAGAGTTGAAAAGTACATTTTTAGGATTTGGAATAACCATCTGTTCTATTTTATCCATCGTTATCGTACTTACCCTTTGTGCATCCAGTATCAGACAGAATGAATTAAACCATGCAGTGGAGCATGCCTTAAAGGATACGATAAAAAATCAGTTTGACCAGACAACGTATTCGGTAAGCAGTAATGAAGAATTGGTAGCAGATTTTATGGAGGCACTGTTGGTAGAGATTAATTCAGACAGCCGTGTTATTGTACAGGTTTTGGATGTGGATTATCAGAAAGGTCTGTTATCGGTGGAGGTAAAAGAAATATTTCAACATCCGATTGGGACAGAAGGGCAAGTAATGGTAAAGAGAACGGTTATTATGGAACAGTATCAAGTACCCATTCAATAATAAAATAAAAAATGAGGAGGGAAGCGGAATGAAAAAGCACTGGAAAAAGCAAGGGGCAGGGCATAAAAGTAGGGTACTTATGGCAGGCAGTTGCATCGTCTTAATGCTAATGATAGGTATAGTAAGTTATGTCAGCTATCCAAAAGAAAAGCAGGAAGATGAAAAAACAAATGCCGTTTCACAGATGGCGAAAGAACAGACAGAGGAAGAAAATACTGCAATGGAACAGGAAGACACCAAAGCAGTAGCAACCGGGATACCAGAAACAACACCGAAAGAAACAGAGAATACCGTTACGGAAAAAAATTCGATTAAAGCAGAAGAAATAAGAGAGGAAGAAACAAAAGCAGGTCAGAATAAGGGGAAGGGGAACGAAGATTCGATAAATACAACCATGAGCGCAGAGAAGGAAAAGAACGCAAAAACGGAGCAGTCCAAGGAAAAGCAGAAGAGCTCAGAGGAGAAAGAACAGGTTTCACAGACACCAAAGCAGAATATAGCGGAAACAGAGAAAGATGATTACGTACCTATTTCAGAGGGTTGGAAGGATGCCAAATCCGCAAAAGGAGAGATTACATCTGCACAAAAGCAGGAACTGGATGCCATGGTCGAAACGTGGAAAAGCGGGGTGGTATCGGATGCAGAATTAAAGACGAACATCATGGAGTATCTGAAGGTACAAGAGATCAAGTATACGGAGGTCAGCGTGACCAGTCAGGGCTATGCGCTTTATGATGAGGTTCCCAAAATCGAACTGCATGACGGGGGGAATTTATATTCCTTTGTAGGTACTTACAGCACAGGAAAACAAAATCCGGATGGGACGGATAAGACGGTATTTTATAATTGGTCTGTATTTGTATTTTGAGTAAGGAAGGAAAGCATATGAAAAAAACATGGAAAGCAGGCTTGTTTGGTCTGTTTTTCTTTTTGTCACTGACTGGGGTAACGTTGTTTACTTCAATGCAAGAGGTAATGGCAGGGAGTTTTGATAATGCAGTTACTTTTTATAATAAATATAGCGGTGATATTGTTTTCAAAGATGGTTATTTTTATTATGCGACAAGAGGAAAAGCAGCGAGTAGTAATGTTAATACAACCCACTGGAGCACCATTGGTTACCGGATGCGTGTGACGACCACTTCAAAGTCCGTGTATATTTATTTTAATTTGTCCGGATATACGGTGGAAAGTGTGGATGAATCTTCATCGAATGGATATATCTATAATCTTTGCAGGATTAACCTTAGTTATGTAAAAGCGAAGCTGGCACAAAAGAACAATACAGCTTATCAGGAATTTCTGATCAATGGCGGTAACATAGTAGTTGACAGCTGCATGATTACCGTTAAGATTGATGCGCGAGGAAATCGTACCAATAGTGGTTCGATGGACGACTATGGGAACTTTTATGGCAATGTTTATACAAATTATAGTGGTATTGCAAATGCAGCGTCCTGGAGTAATCCAAGCTCTTTGCACAGCTATTTTAATATGACCATTAATTATGTGACGCAGTTAAAATCCAGACAGGTGGTGTATGTTAGATACCAGCAGGCAGATGGAAGTTATGGTAGCTATAGTGCTGTCATCAACAAAGATTATGTCTACGGGGAGAGCGTTTTATGGTCAAGAGATGCTGACTCCTGTTATAATACTGCCAGTATTTCTTATACAGCAAAGCAGGCGAAGACCTCCTATCTATCGGTTATCCGTAAACAATACATTCAAAATGTCTATGTAAAATATCAGGATGTGACTGGAAATTATGGGAGTATTTGGATATTGGACAAAAGCCAGAATCTGTTTTACGGAGCTGGTTTTGAATGGTCTTATGCCGGAAATGACTGCTACAACGCAAGCTCAATCAGCAGATATACAGTAAAGGAGCAAAAGAATCATTATATCTATATTTCCAGAAAGCAGTATATGGTCAGTGTAAGTGCCGGAACGGGAATTGCAGGGGTATCTGGAGGAGGCAGTTATTTTTATGGAGCAGAGTGTACAGTGGATGCTGCGGTAAAATCCGGATATACATGGAAGAATTGGAGTGGAACCTATGCTTCTACCAATCAGCAATATCGTTTTACCGTGACCGGAAATGTAAATCTACGGGCAAATGCAGAAGCAAACACCTATTATATTGAATTTCATCCAAATGGAGGGAGAGGAACCATGGCAAAGATGGTATGCAAATATGATCAGGTCTATACGTTACCTTTCATGAGCTTTACACCACCAACACACCCCAATACCTATCTTGGATGGAATACCGATGCCAATGCATTTTGGGCTTCTTATGCAGAAAGACAGCAGATCTATAATCTAACCAGTGTAGATGGATATACCTTTCACTTTTATGCAATCTGGGATTATGCACCGGAGTTAAGTGGGAGTGACCGATATTTTACCCTCTATGAAGCAAAGAATGGTGTGATTACGCAAGAGGAATTACTTCGTACCGTGACGTCTACCGATAGGGAAGATGGAAGTACGCAGGTAAGGGTAAAGAATTATTTTGCCGCAAGATTTATTAGTCTTAGCAGAGCAGGAGAAATTACAATTACCTATACGACAACAGACAGCAGGAATAATACGACAGAAGAACAGGTAAAGGTAACCATTGTGGATACGGAGGATACAAAAGAAGGAACAATTGATTTTGACGGAAGAATGCAGTATGCAAGATTTGTATCCTCCAAGTACTACCAAAAGGTCTATGAAGAGGGCGGCTTGGAATCTACCTCAAAGTGGAAAAGCGACGAAGCTTACCGGAGGGTATTGTCTGGTGCCATGAATCATAGCAAAGAAGGGGATGGAAGCTGGTCCAATGTAGTACAGACGTGGGAATTTAGCAAAGAAGAGATTGAACAGGTAAAACAGTATGTTTCAGTGCAAGGAATTGGAAAATCAAAGAATGAGAATGGATTGTCACAGTTTCTGACCTTCTTTCAAAGTTGTAAGAAGTAAAGGGGAAGGAGTCTGTCAATAAAATTTAGAAAATAATAAACCATGTTGAGAGATGAAGGCTGACTTGCATCTCTTTTTTAGAGTAGAGGAGGATTTTTATGATGAATTATGAGATTTTTAAAGAAGTAGTAACCGAGAAATTTATGGAATTTATGCCGGAGCAGTATCAGAACATGAAGCTGGATATTCATCCAGTGAAAAAAGTCAATCTGACCTTGGATGGAATGAGTCTTATGGGAGAGGGCAATGTGAAGGTAGTGCCTACACTCTATATCAATGAGATGTATGAAAATTATCAGAAAACCAATGATTTGCAGGAAGTAATGCAGGAGGCGGCCTCTAAAATGGAGCATCTCATGAAAGAAGTACCAAGTTTGGTACCTGCTGTTGACTTTGGTACAGCGAAGGATAACATCGTATTTCAGCTTGTGAATACAGAGCAGAACAAAGAAATGCTGTTAGACACACCAAACAGAGCCTTTCAGGATTTATCCATTATTTATCGCTGGGTAGTGCAAATAGGTGAAGAGGGAATACAAAGTGCCGTGATTCACAACAAGCTTGCACAAAGTCTTGAACTATCCGAGGAGCAATTATTTCAGCTGGCGGTGGAAAATACCAGAAATATATTACCACCAACGGTGACATCCATGAACGATGTTATTCGTGAGATGCTCATGAAAGAGGGTATGCCTGCTGAAATTGCAGATATGATGATTGATGAGATACCTGCGGAACGGACTATGTGGGTAATCAGTAATGACAGAGGAATTAATGGCGCGATTTCTATGCTGTATGAAGATCAGCTTCACGGTTTGGCAGAGAATTTGAAAACAGACCTTTATATTATGCCCTCTTCGCAGCACGAAGTGATTGCGGTATCCAGTGAGATAGGTGATCCCAATGAACTGGCCCAAATAGTAGAAGAGATTAATTTTGAGCAGGTGGAATTGTCAGAAAGACTTTCCAATCAGGTATACCACTATGATAAGGACTTAAGAAAATTAAGTCTTGCAACGGATACACCAAATAAAAGATTAGACGGAAAAGATCAGGAAACAGGCTTAATTTATCAGACAGAGCATCCGGCAAGATAATAGGAGAAGCATATGAAAAAAGAAATGACAATGGAGGAAGTGGTAGAGCTTATGAAGAGAAGCCAGAATGAGTTTATAATTCATGTGGATTTTGGAGTGGAGGAAGGGACAGATGCCAAGGAAGAAGAATGACTTTAAACTGGATGTGATTTCAGTACGGCTTGTCAAGGATGCTCCCATTCTTTCCAATCATAAGATTATAACTCCGCAAGATGCGTTAGATATCATTGGAAATGAGCTTTGTGAAATGGATCGGGAGGTGGTGTGTGTCATTAATCTAAAATCGGATTTAACACCGATTAACTGTCATTTTGCCAGTATAGGAGCATTAAACGAGGCAATCGTACATCCAAGAGAGTTATTTAAAGCAAGTATTTTGTCCAATGCTGCCAGTATGATATTGGTACATTCACACCCTTCCGGTACACTTTTGCCATCCAAGCAGGATGTTAATGTAACAGATAGGCTGATCGAGGTCTGCGGAATAATGGGAATTCCGTTGTTGGATCATGTCATTGTAGGCGGAGATAATCGTGAATTTTTCAGCTTCAAGCAGAAAGGAATTATGCCAAATCCCAGTTATCTTCTTCGAACGGACTATCAAGAACTGGAATTTAAACCAGCAGTGGTTTTGGAGAAAGGAAAGAAAAGGTGAAGGAATGGAGTACTTTACAGAAGAAGATTTGGCAATTGCCAAACGTGTGGATCTTACAACCGTTGCATCCTCCCTTGGATATACGGTAAAAAGAATTGGAAAGTATCATACCTTAAAAGAAATGGATTCCATAAGAATTTATGATAAAACACACTGGTTTCGCTGGTCAAGACAGTATGAAAAAGGTTCTAACGGGGGTTCGCAAATTGATTTCTTATGTGTGTTTTGTGGGATGGAGGTAAAGGAAGCGGTATTTTGGCTGCTTGATTTTGCAGGGCATCAGAGGGAACAGCATAAGACTTCTCCGATCATTTTGGAGGACAGAAGAAAGGAAGAGAAAAAAGCCTTTCTTCTGCCGGAGCCTGCGCTAGATCATACGTACTTATATTCCTATTTGAATGAGGAGCGAGCAATCAGTAGAGCTGTGATTGATTTCTTTGTAAAGAAGGGTTTAATCTATGAAGCAAAAAGATACCATAATATTGTATTCAAGGGAAATGATGCTGCTGGTATCACGAAATTTGCCAGTATGAGAGGCGTGTTTGATAAAGAGGGGAAACCATTTCAATGTGATGTTGCAGGAAATGATAAAGAGTATGGATTTAATATCGCAAATGAGGAAAGCAAGGAACTGGTGGTTTTTGAAGCAGCCATTGATTTAATGAGCTACATGGATATTCATAACGATTTTGAATCAAACAAGCTGGCATTGGGAATGGTTCATGATGCGCCACTGGTAACTTTTTTGAGGGAGCATCCATGGGTGGAAAGCATTCGGTTTTGTTTGGATAATGACAAGCCGGGAAGAAAAGCGGCGGAGCATCTTATGGAGAAATATTATGGACTGGGGTATGAGGTGGAGGACAGTCCTCCACCTGCTGGATATAAGGATTATAATGAATGGCTGGTGACCATAAAACATGTGCTTAAAACAAATAAAAAAATGGAAGTAAATTTACTAAACAGATAAGAAAAAAATTGTTGAGGTGTTGAGTAAATAGGGCTTTTATTGTAATTTATCAAAGGCAACAGATAGTAACATGATTGAACTTGAAAACAATTTTAGATTCGTTTTTTAGTTATTTGTACTAGACAATTCATTATAGTTCTTTATTTTTGACTTAAGATTTTTTATAAGTTAAGATTGTATGATTTTAAATACATAAATATATTGAGAATAATTGTTGTTTTATAGGATACGTTAACATTGTTAAATTAAATAAATTTCAAAGAAAGTGAGAATATTATGGCAAACTCAAGTAAAGAACCACAGTCCCAATTTTTGTGTACAATTAAGCATCTTCCAGACGAACTAAAGATGCAAGCAGATCAAAAAGCAATTGAGATTAATCCAATGAATGAACCTAAAACCGAGCTAGCTGCCAAGGTAAGAAAACTTTGGCCTCAATCAGGTGTTTCGTTAACGGTTCAATTTATTGATAATCCAATGCCTCCAGCAGATGTAAGAAGTAGGATTTTAACTCATATGAATGCATGGGATAAATACGGAAATATCAATTTTAAGGAAGTTACCTCTAGTGGACAGGTACGGATTACACTAAGAGGTAATAGATTTTGGTCATTTTTAGGTACAGATATTCTTCTTATTCCATCAAACGAACCAACTATGTGCCTCGGTGGATTTGATATGAGCACCCCAGAGTCAGTATATAGACGTGTTGTACGTCACGAGACCGGTCACACGTTAGGATACGAACACGAACACTTACGTAAAGAAATCATTTACAAAATAGATAGACAAAAAGCAATTGATTATTTTAAAGAGATGTTCAAATGGTCAGATGAAATGACCATACAAAATGTACTAACACCATTAATGGATTCTGAAATTATAACAACAGAAAGTGCGGATACGGCATCTGTAATGTGCTATAGCTTACCTGGTGAAATTATGAAAGATGGAAAACCTGTTATAGGTGGAGACGATATTAGTAAAGATGATGGAGATTTAACTTCAAAATTATACCCTAAAAAAGCATGATTTTTCATTAGCAAAACTGCTCAATATATAATTCTGTAGGGAAGAATAGGTTATAATACAGTGCATATCAATTATTTACCTAATTAAAATTAAAAAAGAAAGAGAGTAATTTTATGTCAAATCCTAGATATACCCTTATTAAGGGAAAATTTCATATCTTTTATCCAGATTCACCCAATCAAGGTCCGCAACCTGATGGTGATACTTTAACTTTTGAGCCAGACAATCCAGATGTTTTTAGAGATTTTAAACGTTATCCAGATTTAAGCAGAAGAGGAACACTTAGTATTAGATTCGAAGCGATAGATGCGTTAGAAACTCACTATCCATATCCTGGTGGTCCCGTTTATCAGCAAAAAAATTTGCTTATAAAGCCAGAGATTTCATGTTGGAAAGTTTAGGCTTTAAAGATATTATTTTTGATTCGAATTCACCAAATAAAATTGTATCAGCAAATAAAAGTTATATGGAAGGATATGTATTAGCAAATAGTGTGGATGTTTATGGAAGAGTTATTGCTTTTGTTTATTTAGGAGGTTCTACAATTGAAGATAGTACAAAAGTTTTTATTAATGAAAGTATGCTTAAAAACAGTGTCAATTTTAAATTGTTAGCTGAAGGTTTAGTATATCCAACTTTTTATGCTTCATTACCAATAGAATTAGTACAGTATTTTTCATCAGAGACTAAAGAGGTTCGTAAAGAAAAAAGAGGGTTATGGGCTGAAGAGCATATTAATATTGAAAAATCTATTAAAGTTAATAATATAGATGACTTAGAAATTTTGATTGCCTGGCCAAAATTATTTAGAAGATTAGCAGAATTTTTTAAAAGAAAATATAAATGTATAGATGATTTTCTCCCTTGGCTTCATGATAATGTAAAAGGTTATGATGATGAAGTGATTTTTCCAAATCTAGAAAAAGGAAATTTGCATGATATGATTGCTATTGATAATGGAGAGATTAAAATGCTTTATTTACCAGAAGATGTAATTATTATTGATAAAGAGAAAAAATGAGCAGAATAAAGCTTAAGTATTGCTATAAAATGGAAGCTAATAATGAATTGTCAGAAAAATATGGAGGTAAAATATGCCAGTAAAGAATTATGGAGTTTTAAAAGGACGAGTACGTGATGCAAAAAGTGAAAGAGATAACAATTCACCCCATTATCAAATTTTAGTAGAAGGTGAAGAAAACAAAAAATATAGAGTTGCTGTTAATGTAATGTCTATTTCAGAAGAATCAGAATTGTTATATTTTGCGGATGATGAGTTTGATGGGTCTGCTATAACACATCTTCAGTCATTAGATTATGGCTACACTAAAATAGACAATAAAAATAGAGAAATTGCATTGGATTATATACGAGGTAATTTAATAAAAGACCGCAAAGAAATGAAACCCATATCACATCATAAATTTGGTGAAAGTAATGATTTAAGTGATTTTATGGATAGTCATATACAAGTGCTAGATAACACAGCAACTATTTATGTTTTTGGTTCTAAATTTGGACCGGAAGAAAAAGAAGATAAGGTATTTGAATTTAAACCAGCTTTGGGTATGCATAATGTTCATATGAATCAGGGAAATTATGGTCGCTTTGAAAAGGATAATGGAATTTGGCAAGATGGAGGAATATTAATTGAGGAAAAAGGAAAATGGACTGCTGTTTTTCTTGCATTTCTGACTCAATCATGGTGTACCGATGATAAAGGGAATCCAGAAAAAAAGTGTTCTTATAAAGATTAACATTTCAACTAAATAATATATTTACTATAATTATTACAATCATAATAGTGCGTCACGCAGATACAGATTTTGTGATGGGAGATAATGATCAAAAATTAAATGCAAAGGGACTGGAACGTGCTAATGCTTTAGTACGTATACTGGGGAATGCTGGTATAACAGTATTATTTTCCACTGGGAAGCAACGGACTATACAAACAGTGCAGCCATTGGCCGAGTATCTTAAACTTGAAGTTAATAAGATATCTGATGAAGATACACTGGTTAGCAAGATTACTTCACTCGAAAAAGGCAACGTTGCCTTTATTGTTGGGCATGCTCCAACCATACCCGAGATTATTAGACAGCTTGGAGGAAATCCTATTGATCCTATAAATGAATTTGATAATATGTATGTTATTACACTTCATGAGGCTATAGATAATGATGATAAACATATTTCTACAAGCGTTTTGCATTTAAAGTATGGTAACTGAGGTAAATTGCAAAAATTTAATAAGCAAAAAGTTTTTTATAAAATAGATTTTAGATCTTCTATAGTAATAAGTGAACTGTTAAATTAATATTAATTTTAGAGAAAGTGAGAATGTTATGATAAATTCAAGTAAAAATCATGAAACTCATTATTTATGTACAATTAAGCATCTTCCAGACGAACTAAAGATGCAAGCAGATCAAAAAGCAATTGAGATTAATCCAATGAATGAACCTAAAATCGAGTTAGCTGCTAAGGTAAGAAAGCTTTGGCCTAAATCAGGTGCCTCGTTAACGGTTCAATTTATTGATAATCTACTACCACAAGTGGAATTAAGAACTAGAATTTTATCTCATATGAATGCATGGAGTCAATATGGAAATATCAATTTTAAGGAGGTTACCTCTGGTGGACAGGTACGAATTACATTAAGAACTGATCATCCTGATGGTATGTACTGGTCATATTTAGGTACCGATATTCTGCTTATCCCATCAAATGAACCTACGATGTGTCTTGGCGGATTTAATATGAATACTGAAGAAAAAGAATATAGACGTGTTGTACGTCACGAGACTGGCCATACGTTAGGTTACGAACACGAGCAATTACGTAAAGAAATTGTTTACAAAATAGATAGACAAAAAGCAATTGATTATTTTGAGAAATGGGAGGGGTGGTTACCAGGAGATACTGAACGTAATGTATTGATACCATTAGAGGATTCTGAAATTATAACAACAAAAAATGCAGATCCAACATCTATAATGTGCTATAGTTTACCTGGTGAAATTATGAAAGATGGAGAACCTGTTGTAGGTGGAGACGATATTAGTAGAGATGATGGAGATTTAACTTCAAAATTATACCCTAAAAAAGCATAATACTTCTATCAGTTATAATAGTACAAGTTAAAATCCTCTTATATTTTGAATGCATTATTAAATGAAAGAGATTAGTATGTCAAATAAAGCGCAGTATAATAAAAATTTAGTATGTACAATAAAAGAACTTTTAATAGAACAAAAGGTTAAAGCAGCACTTCAAGCTGTTGAGATAAATCCAATTAATGCAATAATTGATAACTCTGATATATTTAAAGAACGTAGCAATCCGATCAAACTTATGGAAAAAGTAAATAAATTAAAGAAGGACTTTAACGATGATTTGAAGGCATCTGAACTTTCAATAAAAGTAAAAAAATATTGGGGCATAACAGGTGTTAATTTGACAGTTCAGTTTATTGATAAACCAATCCAACCAGAAGAATTAAGAAATAGGATTCTAATGTATATGAATGTATGGGGAAGATATGGAAATATAAATTTCAAAGAAGTTTTAAGTAATGGAAAGGTTAGAGTTTCCTTAGAATCAAAGGACATTACTACCTATGTAGGTACGGATATTCTTCAAGTTTCAATATGTGAGCCGACTACATGCCTCGGTGGAATTAATTCTACTACTTCAGAGGTACAAGTTTGTAGCATATTACTTCATGTAACTGGACATTTGTTGGGTTTAAATTATAAAATTCCTTTTTTAGAAAAAGAAAATGCTTTAAATAAAAATATTGAAATTTCAAAGCCTAATAGTATTTTGAAAAATGACGACCATTATATAATTAATGACAGAGTATCTAAAATGGATAGAAATTTTATTTCCAAATTATATCCTAAAGACTTTCATCCCTATTATAAAAAATAAAATGGAAAGATATAAATTTATAAACTAAAATTTTTATGCATTACTTATTGAGAGTAAAGAAACATTACTCTCAAAAATCAATTAAAGGAGAATCACGATTAGATGATATTATCAAATTTAGAACAAAAAGTCACTTTAAACCAAGAAGAGGAATTTCAACAACAGGAAGCCAAGAAACGTTTTGAGGAACGAGTTAATGAGAGAGAAAAGAATGAAAGTGATCTCTTGGATAATACTCCATACCAAGTTGATACACCTGAACGCGTTTCATATCGCCAAAAGCTTATTAACCCTAGAGATGGAATGGCCTTAGAGCGGATTATTGGCGATAATGATCTTTTTCCAATTAATTATTTAGAAGCTGGGAAGAAAGCTGGTAAGCCAGTTTGTAGAATTGAGGTAAGAGATAGAATGGGGAGAGTTTTAGGACATGGTACAGGATTTCTTGTTTCTCCTTCATTATTACTTACCAATAATCATGTACTAGACCGAGAGAGTCAGGCTTTATCAAGTACCGCACAATTTAATTATGAACTAGACCTTTCTGGAAAAGAAAAAACTATTATTAGTTTTCGCTTCAATCCAAAGCAATTTTTTTTAACTAATGCGAAATTAGACTATACTCTAGTTGCTGTAGAAAATTTAGCTGCTGATGGAAGCTCATTATCAGATTTTGGTTATCTTCCACTCGACCCACATCCGGGAAAAATTTTAATTGGAGAATATGTTTCAGTCATCCAACATCCTTCTGGTGCACCTAAAGCAATTGCTATTCGCGAGAATAAAGTGGTAGATATTTTTGATGATTTTGTTCATTATTTAACGGATACACTCAGGGGGTCCTCTGGTTCTCCAGTTTATAATGATGAATGGATGGTTGTTGCACTACATCATTCGGGTGTACCTTCCTCTAATAAACCAGATGAATTTATCGCTAATGAAGGTATTCGGATAAGTAGTATTATAAAAGATGTAACAGAAATGAAAAGTTCATCTTCACCGGAACAAAGCAAACTCATTGAAGAGTTAGTAAGTATCTATCAAGATATTGAAAATATTGATCTAAATAAAGACGAAGTCAAGGAGTCAGAGGAACTTAATGAAGAAACTGAAGAACTTAGCCTTGAGTGGTATGAGGGTTCTACTGGATATGATGCATTATTTTTAGGGGATGGATATGATGTTCCGCTTCCAAAACTAAGAAGTGACCTACAGCCAGATATTGCGCCTCTTAAAAGTGGTGAAGAGTTACTTAAATACACTCACTTTTCTATTATGATGAGTAAGTCAAGACACCTAGCATACTACACGGCGGTTAATATTGATGGAAAACAAAGCAGACAACTTGATCGACCTAATACATGGAGATTTGATCCAAGAATGGATAAGAAATTTCAAATTGGAAATGATTTATATCAGAAAAATTTATTAGATAGAGGACATTTAGTGCGTAGACAAGATCCAGTATGGGGAGTCAATGCAGAAGAAGCCAATACTGATACTTTTCACTATACAAATGCTTCTCCGCAACACAAACGTCTAAATCAAGAAAATTGGTTGCATTTAGAGGATTATATTCTAAATAGTGCAAAATCTAATAAAATGATGGTTACGGTATTTACAGCTCCTATATTTCGCCCAGATGATATAGAGTATAGAGGCTACAGAATTCCAGAGGAATATTGGAAGATTGTTGTCATTGTAAAAGAGGATGGTAAACTCTCTGCTACGGCTTATAAGCTGTCACAGAAACATTTAATTAGCGATTTAGAATTTGCGTTTGGAGAGTATAAAACATATCAAGTGTATATTACTGATATAGAAGCTTTGACGGGACTAGATTTTGGAAAACTTCGGGAACATGATCCGCTGAAAAAGGTGACTAATGAGTCTATTATGGCTCATGTAGTTGAAAAGGCAGAAGACATTATTCTTTAGAGTACGTTCTAAAAAGGTTGTAATAAAAGGTAATAGTAAAATCAAAAAAGTGATGGTAGAAAGTAATAGCAAACGCAGAAAACGCTATGAAAAAGTACCATCACTTTTTATTTGCTCAAAAAAGGGGAAAAACCCCTCTGGAAAAGTAATGGTAAAACGCACCATAGAATATAGAAAATGCCGTTAGAAAGTTACGGTAAATTTCCAAAATAACAGTAAAAGTTACCATAACAATATTATATCGGGGGTTTTAGGGGCTTCTCCCCTAACCAGAGGCACTTGTATTACAAAGTGCGTATCTGGCAAATCACCTGTAAGGGATTTGGTTATAGGGGGAAGAGAAAAAAGCGGGAGGGAAATAGATAAAGAAGAAGGAGGTCAGAATGAAGGAAATTGATGTGCAAAAAGAGCTGCTGGAGGAAGTAGAGATATTAGGTCACATGGGATTGTTTACAGAGTTTCGAGTGGATAAAAACACCGTTCCCCAAGGCGTACATTGTTATGAGCTGCGCTATGGAGATGACAATAGTTTTCCGGCTACATTAGAGGAAAGCGTAACGGTAAACTATTTTGGTACCATTATTCTGCCGAAAAAACTGGAATTAGAAAGCGGAAGACGTTGGGTAGCTTATGAAGAATTCAGTTATACCGGAGAGCGGATGAAGCTGAAAGAATTTCAGCAAAAGGACAAACAGGAAGAACCAAAACTGATTCAAACATCGAAAGATCTGGTCGAGTTTTTAGAATCTCATGATATTCTCTTTCCCATGACAGAAAAAGAAGCCGAGGTGCTGCTTGGCTATATGGGAGGACATGGGTATTTGTTAGGAGAACAGGAGGGGGGATTATTCCGGGGAGATTTGAGTTACGGACAAAATCGTATTTTGTGGGAGGAACATTCCATTGACGATGCCATTGATTCTGCCTGTGAATGGAATTATGAATTACTCCAAACTGCTGAAAAAGATAGGGAAAACCCCGATGACTTTTTTGATTTTATGAAGAAAAATACCTATTATGAATCTTTGCGTGGGGAGGAGCAGATTTTATCCGCAGCTTTTGACCGGACAAAGTATGGAAGGGAGGTACAGAACATGGCAGAAAGGCTGGCCAATGAATTTATCCAGAGCATGGAGCAAAAGGGTATTGCTCCGGCAGTAAAAGAGCTTGTAGAGCAAATTCAGAATAAAGAAGAAGGACAAGAGGTAAGAGAAGGGGGGACGTATGGGTTAGAAGTATTTGAGTATCAGGGGTATCACTTTAAACCGCTTCGACAATTCGATTCCAAAACAGAGGATTTTTTTAGTGTAACAAGAGCACTTCGCAGTGATTCAAAACTTGGTTTTTTTGAGGCAGACTATGGCGGACAGCAGAAAAGAGATTATAACTACGAGGGTTTTTACAAAGCCTCTACGGATAAGAATGCAGATGTTTTTCTCTGCATAGAGAATGGGAGAACCTATGTACCTTGCGGCTATGAATTACAGGAATATGTAAAAGAAGCGTCTAAGGCAATATCGGAGAGGGGGAGGACAAGGTAAGTGGAGGAAAAGAGAGAAATCATCAAGCCGTTTCGCATGACAAAGCAGGAAGCACAGCAATTAAAGGAACGAGCGGGGGAAAGAAATTTAAAAGAATCCGCCTATCTGCGTCTTTTACTATCCCAAAAGCTGAATGATTATCCGGAAATCCGTATCCTGTTAAAAGAACTGATTCATGAGGTCAATGCTGTTGGAAATAATATCAACCAGATTACGAGAAATTATAATTCCAAATTGTACCGGACTGAGGACAGAGAACTACTTTTCGCCTATATGAAAAAATTAAATCAGTCCGTAAGAGAGGTGGAAAAAAAGATTGGCAATCAGTAAGATTCTTTCCATTGGAGATTGCGGAAGAGGGTATCATGGCAAGCATCTGAAACAGGCATTGGACTACATCAGTGCTCCGGAGAAAACAGGTGGGGGAAGATGGGTAGCGGCATTAAACGGTCAGCCAGACTATATTTACGAACAGATGAGAGAGACAAAGGAGCAGTTTGGGAAGGTGGATAAGCGGCAGGGGTATCATTTTATGATTTCCTTTATAGAGGGAGAAGTCGATGCCGAAACCGCATTTGAAATCATTGGGAAGTTTGCAAAAGAATATATGGGCATGGATTATGAAGCCCTATATGCGGTTCATGATAATACCGATCATATTCATGGACACATTATCATGAACAGTGTCAGTTTTCGTACCGGAAAAAAATATCGTTATGAAAAAGGGGACTGGGCAAAAAAGATTCAGCCCATCACGAACCGACTTTGTGAGGAGTATGGATTATCTACCATTGAAATAGCAGAAGATCGGGTGAAAGCATCTAAAAATTATCAGGAATGGAATGATTTTCGAGATGGGAATTATATTTGGGCGGATATGATAAAAAGAGACATAGATGCCTGCATTCTACAGGTTCCTACCTATGAAGCATTTCTGGATTTGATGAAAGAACTGGGCTATGAAATCAAAAATGCTTACCGAGAGGAGGGGAAATATCTTGCTTTGAAACCCATGGGGCTGACCCGGTTTCGTCGCTGTAAAACACTAGGAGAAGAGTATGGGGAGGAACGCATTCGCGAGAGAATACAGACAGAACAGTTATCCTCCTATTACACTCGGAAACAGGAGAAGCAGCCAAGGCTTGTATACTGCAAGGTAAAACGATACCGGAGAGCAGAGTTATCCGGCATTCAAAAAAGGTATTTTGCAAAGCTATACCGTACTGGACAATTAAAAAAGCGTCCTTACAGTCAGGCATGGAAATACCGGGAGGATATCCGCAGGATGAAGCAGATACAGGAAGAATACTTATTTCTATCCCGTCATAACATCAAGCAGGGAGCAGATATTGTGGCAGTCACAGTGCAACTGGCGGAGAAGAAAAAAGAAACGGCAAGGAAGAAAAGTAAGGTGTTTAAAGCGAGGGCAAGATTAAAATCGTTGTTTGATCTGGCAAAGGAGAGGGAGGGATTACAGGAAGGGGAAGCCTGCTTTCAAAGAGGGGAGACATTTTTTTCAGAGGAGCATGAACGCTTTGTGCAAATAGAGGAGAAGCTGAAAAAGGAAGGATATACCTTAGAACGGTTATTGGAATTAAAGGAGTATTATCGCAATGAGATTGCCCGGATTCGTGGGCAGGAGGCAGCGATATGTAAAGAAGAGAGGACAGCAAAGCGTATTCTGTCACAGCTTCAGGAAAAAAGCAGGGAAAAGGAGAAGGAAAAGCAACGAGAGGGGGAGAAAGAAAGGGAGAAGCAGAATCAGGAGCAACAAAAGAAAGAAAAGGAGATCAATCCGGTAAAAGTAGAAAAGCAGCCAAAACGATAGGCTGTATTTTTTTTACGAAAAATAGGAAAGGCAGGACAGAATGCAGGAGAGAGAAAGAATAAGCAACATGGATTTTAAGGAATACCAAAATAACCTACGCAAGAATCCAAGGCTGACGGAGGAAATGCGTATGTTGATAGAGTCCGATTTACAGTTCGGACTTACCATTGCAGAAACAGAGGAATATTCCGGAAAAAAATATGATATTTCCCAGATGAAGGTCTATTCCAAATGTCTTAGGAATGGATGTTCCAAGGAGGCAATTGCAGTCATTACAAAAGAGGGATTAACCGGAGAGCAGATGGCAGTTGCTTTGGAATTTTATGAAAAAGGAGTCCTCCTATCCAAAGTAGAAGAAATTGTAGGGGATACCGGAAAGACTGCATTTGTCATGAAGCGGCTGCTACAAATCATAGCGGATAAAGCACAGGAAGCAGGAACAGTGCCGGGAGGGCAGGAGCCTTATACAAGAGAATTGTTAGAGCAGGTAAAGGAAATGGTAGAAAAAATGTCAAATCAGGAGGAAAGCTACGATGCCCTAAATGAAACATTACAGCAGATGAAAACCGCCGGGCAGGATGTAACCGTTCAAAATAATCTGCTGATACAGCTTCGGGAAAAAGACGGATTACTGGAAAAACAGCAGAACGAGATTAATGAAGCAAGAGTAACCATTGCAAGGCTTCGCAATGACATGGATGGGCTAAAAAAGGAAAAAGATACACTGGAAAGAAGAACGGAGACGATGGGAGAGGAAATAGAAGAGAGAAATCGGCAGTTAAGCACCTTTCAAAAATCAAAGGAACGAAAAGATCCTTTGGAAGAAAAAACATCGGGAAAAGGGGAGCAGGAAGTACCAATTCCACACATACCCCCAATGGAATACCAAACTGGCATAGTAGATGAAAGCGGCAGAATTCTTCAAGTTGTCTCGATAGAACCACAAAGGAAAAAGAAGGAAATCCCTGCCTTGACCGCATTCTTTTCTAAAGTATCGTCCAAAAAGAAGATAGACCTTGTAAAACTGTTGGCACAAAAGAATCTGGAAAGAGAGCAGCTTGCACAGATTAAGATTGCCATAGAAAAGGGATTATCAGAAAAACAGCTTCTTGTGTTAATCAACAACGTGATTTCGGCGGAACAAATGGAGGAAATCATTGAGATTGCTGTATTGGAAAATAAAATGGAGGAGGCATAAGGCATGGAGATGATTGAAGTTACACAGACACTGGTTCATATTCATAAAAATATGCCAAATTTGGTACAAGAAGAACAGGAGCTTGCTGCCAGATTTGTGCTTCGAACCGGTGATTTGGAATTGACCAATAAACTGCTTGCAGACCTTTCACAGCCGGAAGCCGAACCGGAAAGAATCCGTCAAAAATTTGAGGTTTTTATGGAAGAGGTATCTCCTTTGGCAGAGCAGTTAGAGGGACTGTTGATTGCACTGGAGGAGTATCGGATACAGCAGGAAAAGAAGATACAACTGCTAAGTGGTATCCTGTTAGGAAGTCAGGCAATCAAATCAAAGACAGATGAGAGAAACAAACAGACGGCAAAAAAAGAGCAGCAGGAGCAAGAAAAAGAAGCGAAAGAAGAAAAGGAGGAGAACCATGTCGGAAGAAATTCAGCAGGCGGTGCAAATTATCCGGGTCGGCTATGATGGGATAGAAATTGCCATGAAAATGGGAAGTGCCTCTCTTTCCCAGATGAAGAATGCAGTGGATTTTCTCCTTGCACTCCTAGACCGTGAAAAATCAATAGGAAAGACCAATATACGAAAGCTTTTGCAAAAAGGAGGGGATTTGCAGGTCTTTCAGTTTGATACGGAGGAATTAAGACAGGTGGAAAAGATGGCAAAAAAGTATGGAATCCTCTATTCTGTCTTACCGGATATCAACAAAGCCGATGGAAAGAGTGAAATTATCTTTCATAGTGAAGCAGTTCCCCGTATCAATATGATGATGCAGAAACTGAAATTCGGAGCGATTGCAACCTTTGATGATTACTTGAAAAATGGAGAGGAAAAGGAGATGGATCAAGTCCTTTCCTTTCAAAAGGGACAAACGAGGGGGAAGGATAGCCTCCACACGGCACCCGCAAAACAAACAGGCGATTTATTAGCGGGACTGCTTGAGAAGGTCGGTCATTTTGTCATGGAAAAGGCAAGTATTCGTGTGGAGGAGATTGAAGAAACGTTTGGAATAGAGACAGAACAGGCAAAAAAGATTGTGGGTCAGCTTGAAAAAATCGGGGTAATTTCGGGAGAAAAGGAGGGGCTGCATACGGTGCTCATGCAGAAAGAGGAATTTCTGAAACGGATGAAAGGATATCAGGAACTAGCACAGCGGATGCAGACCGTGTCAGCCATGCAAAATCCAGATGTTGTGGATATTACGATTACCAAAAAGCTGATTGCCGAGGAAAATGACCATGCTGTAAAAACAAGAGTGCCGGGAACCTGGGGAGAAAACGCAAGATATCTTTGGGTGGAGAAGAAAAAAGCAATGGAGATTCATGAGGGAAAAACAATACTTACCTTTTTAGACCGTGAAAAAGAGTATAAGATGTATTCCGCTGAAAACAAAATTGTTGCGACTCTATCTGGAAGTGAACTTTATGAAAAACACTATGACAGCGTAGCGGCAGAAATCAGAAAGCGGTATCAAGCAGCAGAAAAGAAGGCAGCGCAGGTCAAGGCAAAAGCTCCCAGGCCCAAAAGGAGGTAGCTGACAGTGGAACCAAAAAGAAGAAAAGTGTTGCCGTGGTTTATCGTACTGGGTGCCATACTTAGTGGATATGGAGGATATCTGTTAAATGGTGCATGGAAACCGGGAAGCAATATTAATGAATTTCTTTCAGCATTTCAGGGTGTATGGGAAGCACCCCTTCATAATTATTATAATGAAACAACAATAAGAGCAGTAGGAATAGCCGTAATCGTCTATGCTACTGCTCTTTTACTGTATCTGACCAGCCAAAAAAGTTATATGCCGGGAAAGGAGTTTGGAACGGCACGGTTTGCCGAGGTGAAGGCAGCAAATAAAATTCTGGCAGATAAAGACGCCGGATATAATCGTATTTTAAGTCAAAATATTCGTATGAGTCTAAATACCAGACAAACAAAACTCAATAATAACGTGCTTATCATCGGAGGTTCTGGGGCAGGAAAGACTTTTTATGAAGTAAAACCAAACTTAATGCAGATGCCGCATCACTGTTCCTTTATCGCAACCGACCCCAAGGGAGAAATCTTACGAAGCTGCGGGCAGATGCTAAAGGATAACGGCTATCACGTAAAGGTCATTAATCTGTTAGAAATGGAGAAGTCCGATTGCTATAACCCCTTTGCCTATATCAGAGAAGAAACGGACATTGTAAAGCTGATTACAAACCTGATATCAAACACCACACCAAAAGGTGCCACCCCCTCTGATCCATTTTGGGAAAAAGCGGAAGGTTTATTTTTGCAGGCAATCTTTTACTATGTGTGGTTAGAGGAGCCTCCTGTAAAACGAAACTTTGAAACTGTATTAAAGCTGCTTGGAGAAGCAGAAGTAACTGAGCAGAATAAGCCCTCCAGACTGGATGTGAGAATGAAATTTTTAGAGGAAACCTCGCCCCTAGGGGCGGCTCATCCTGCGGTCAAGCAATATAACAAATGTATGCGTGGTGCAGGTGATACCGTTCGCTCCATTATTATATCTGCCAACTCCCGTCTTGCCTTTTTAGAAAACAAGCAAGTACTTCGTATGCTTTCCAAAGATGATATGAATCTTGCCGAACTTGGTATTGGTGTCAATGGTGACGGGGAGACAAAGACGGCGTTATTTTGTGTAATTCCGGATTCCGATAAGTCTTACAACTTTATCATTGGTATGCTGTACACTCAAATATTTCAGGAACTATACCATCAGGCAGATTTTAACTGCGGAGGCAGGTTGCCGATTCACGTTACCTTTTTGTTAGATGAATTTAGCAACGTGGCACTGCCGGATGATTATTGTTCTCTGCTTTCTACTATGCGAAGCAGAGAAATCAGCAGTGTTATTATCATACAGAATCTGGCACAGATTAAAGCACTGTTTAAGGATACCTGGGAAACAATTCCCGGCAACTGCGACACCTTGGTGTACCTTGGCGGCAATGAGCAAAGTACGCATAAGTACATTTCCGAACTGCTTGGAAAGGGAACCATAGATAAACGCTCCAGCGGTGAAACCAAGGGCAGACAGGGGAGTTCTTCAAGAAACTATGATGTGCTAGGCAGAGAATTATTTACTCCCGATGAAGTACGGAAACTGGACAATAAGAAATGTCTGATTTTTATTCGGGGACTTGATCCGATTTTAGACGGAAAGTACATTCCTTTTGCACATCCTGCCTTTTCACAGACGGCTGATGGAGAGGGAACGCCCTATGTTCATATTCCCATACAAAAAAGAAAGGCAATGGGAAGCTCTTATGAGCTGCTAAGCTCAAAAGCTCTTTCTTATTATGAGGGATTAAAGGAGAAGGGGGAAATAGTTTACATAGATTCTGTATCTTATGAGGAATTTGAACTCTTAACGGAGCTGGAACTAAAAAAACGCTTTCTTACCCTTGATGAAATGGTACAGCAGGAAAGACATCATCGAGAGCAGGCACAGGAATTAGAGTATGCACCAGAGACAGAGGAAGAAAAAGAAGCAGTGCCAGATAGAAAAGCGTCCATAAAAAGAATCGGACATAATGAACCCCAATTCTCGTTACAGGGTGAAGATACCATTATGAATCGTATGGCACAGTGGCAGTATTCCAAAGAACAGAAAGCAGAGCTTCATAAGATGATTGCACTTGGTATGCCGCAAAAAAGAATCCTTGAACTATTTTATCCAAATACGGATGTAGCTCAAATGAAGGAAAGCAGAAGAACATACCGCCCGATGAAAATCAGTGAGTAACTAAATGGATACAGAAGGAACAGATTTTAAAGGTGGTGGTGAAAGCAAAAACATGCTGGAGAAAGTCCAGCTTATTTAAATTTCGGGGAAGAAATCCCGTTTTCATAAAGAACAACAAACAAAGACAGATTGGAATGTGCATCATTCCATTCGGAGCAAAGCCGGATTGGAAGGGGATAGATTCCAGTCTGGCTGCTACGCTTTGCTGTCAGCAATAAAGAAAAGGAGATTAGAATGAATCAGACAAATTTAAAGCTAAAAAAGCATGAAATAAAAAAGGGATTATCAAAGAAGAAGAAGAAAGTGACCGGGTTTCTTGGTATGGCATATTTGATGCTGACTGTAGCACCAATGAGAGCGTTTGCTGCCGGAACCAGCGTGGTGACACAGCCCCTCGATAACTTAAAGACCTTAGTTATCGCCGTGATTGGAGCGGTCGGTGTGATTATTTTAGCCAAAAATGTCATGGAGTTTGCACAAGCCTATCAGCAGCAGGATTCTTCTACCATGAACTCTGCCCTAAAAGGAATTGTGGCAGGTGTAATGATGGCGGGTATTTCTACCGTGCTTGCATTTCTTGGATTTTAGGAGAAGAAAGCAGAAGAGGGGGCAGTGTGTGACTGTCCTCTTACGAAAGGAAAGGGGTGAGAAACAGTGGATTTACTAAAAATGGGAAACTATATCCTAGATCTTTTATCCATGGTATTTGGCTTTTGGAATAATCAAGTCAGTCTGGTCTTTGCCATGCTAGGACAATCCCCAGTCGGCTTTAAAGGAGGAGGTCCATGGGGAGTCATAGAAGGAATTGAGCCGATTTTTGTGGCAGTGGGGTCTTCTCTTGTGGTGTTATTCTTTGTCATTGGATTTTGTTCCGAAAGTGTAGATATCAGAGAAGATATGCGATTTGAAGTAATTCTTCGTATGCTGATGCGCTTAGGTCTGGCGCAGTGGCTTGTGGCAAACAATGTCACCATTATGAAAGCCGTGTTTACTTCGGTTGGAAATCTGGTGGGGCTGCTATCAGTTGGAGGGCAGACCACACTAGCCATTGACAGTACGCAGGCAGAGATTATCAAGAATCTTGGATTCTGGCCGGGACTGATTATGCTAATACTTGCGGCACTTCTAAGTGTAATTGTCATCATCTGTGGATTTTTTTTGATTTATACGGTGTATTTTCGGTTCTTAAAAATACTGATTATTGTACCGATTGGGTCTATTGCCATGGCAACACTGGCAGGGAACCGGAATGTTTCGCATACGGCAAGTACCTATACCAAACATTTTCTGTCTGTGGTGTTTGAAGCTGTTACTATGGCACTGGCAATTATCTTATGTAACGCTTTTATCAGTGCCGGACTTCCGTCGTTTACCGGGAATTACGCAGACTGGGCAAAAACATTGATTTATCTGTGCGAAATGACCTTTACCATTGCACTTACGGTAGGAAGCGTAAAGGGCGCACAAAATCTTACCAGCAGAGCACTTGGATTATAGAAGAAAAGCTGGGAAAGAAAAAGAACAGAGAATAGGAAAAGGAGGAAGATAAATTTGGTTATTGAAATAAACAAGGATATTGACCGTTATCAGGAATCTGTGGCACTGGGATTAAGCGCAAAACAGCTTATTTTTTCTGCCGCTAGTTTAATTTGTGGAGCAGGATTGATTTTATGTTTGTACCGCTATATTGGACTTACAGCATCTGCATATGTGGCAATTCCAGTAGTAGCACCCATTGCACTGGGAGGATTTTATTCCTATCATGGCATGAGCTTTTATGAGGTAATGGGAAGAAAGCTTCGATTTGCCTTTTTCAATCGACATTTGGTCTATTGCTCTACAGAGGGAGAGGCAGTGATACAGGAATATGAAAAGGAACTTTTGGAACAGGAAAAGAAGCGGATTCTTACGATTAAGAAACAAGAGAAGAAATCTCAAAAAAATACGAGGAAAAAGAACAAAAAAGGGGGCATTTAAAAGATGAAAAAGAAAACGAGAAACATCGCAATGGGAGGCATTGCAGTAGTTTTGATTGCGATGGCAGGAAAGTTTTTTTATAAAAAGAAACGTTATATCAAGTCAGACAGAAGCCGTTAGAACGGATACCAAGTCTTACCACATCATAATTTGGAACTTGTGTCGGCTTATGCAAAGGTAAGAAAGGAAAACAGAAAAAGGAGGGAACCAATTGGGATTATTATTAAAAGATGGATTTAAGGAACTGAAAAAGGCAAGTGAGCCGCTGTATCGGACGCCAAAATCCATTCAAGAAACAATAGAGCTTCTGGCAGTTGCAGAAAAGGGCATCTTTGAAGTGGCAAAGAACCGTTATTCCAAAAGCTATCGTTTCCAAGATATTAATTACACGACAACCAATGAGGACGAACAGATTGATTTGTTTGAACGATACTGCAAGTTCTTAAATTCACTGGATTGTAATTTTAAGATTACTATTAATAATAAAAACCGTAATATGCTGGAGCTAAGAAATCTGGTATTGCTGCAATCGCAGGAAGATGGCTATGATTCATTTAGAAAGATTTATAATGACATCATGGAACAAAAAATTATTGAGGGCAGGCAGGGAATAGAGCAGGAAAGGTATTTAACAGTTACGATTAACCGAAAGAATTTTGAAGAAGCAAAAGCCCAGTTTGCTACATTAGAGGTAACGATACAGAAAGCGTTTCATGAATTAGGAGCCGATATTGTTCCCTTAGATGGAAACGAGCGGTTGAAGGTGCTATATGATTTCTACCATTTAGGAAAGGAAGGGGACTTCCGGTTTGATTTAAAGGAATACAAAAAAACGGGCAGTGACTTTAAAAATGATTTGTGCAATGGAATGGTAAAATACTTTCCGGATCACTTTGAAGAGGAGGGGAAATATTGCAGAGCCTTATTTATCAAAAAATATCCAAGCAGTTTATCAGATCGTTTCTTAAATGAAATTACTTCCCTTCCGATTCATTCTGTTACCAGTATTGATGTGGTGCCAATTCCAAAGGATCTGACAACAAAGACACTGCAAAAGAAATACCTTGGTATTGAATCCGATATCATCAAACAGCAGAGGGTACGAAATAAAAATAATGATTTTTCCTCGGAGATTTCCTATAACAAACGGATTGAGAAAAAAGAAATTGAAGAGATTATGGATGATGTCAGAGAAAATGACCAGTGCCTGTTTTATACGGCAGTGACTATCGTATTAATGGCAGATACCAAGGAAGAATTAAAAAGTATAACAGAAACGGTGGAAGCCATTGGAAAGCGAAACAGCTGTACCATTGATACCCACTATTTCAGACAGAGAGAGGCATTAAACACCGCATTGCCCATTGGTGTAAGACAGGTAGAAACCATGAGAACCCTGCTTACCCAGAGCCTTGCGGTTTTAATGCCTTTTAACGTACAGGAATTAAATGATATCGGCGGAAATTATTACGGAATCAATCAGGTATCAAAAAATATCAACGTAGGAAATCGTAAAAAGCTGATCAATGGAAATGGATTCGTATTTGGGGTACCCGGTTCCGGTAAATCGTTTTTTTGTAAAATGGAAATGGGTTCCGTCTTTTTATCCGGTAAAGATGAGATTATTGTTATTGATCCCATGAACGAATATTTTGACATTGCCCATACCTATGGCGGAACCGTCGTTAATATGTCCACTTATACAGATAATTATGTTAATCCCCTTGCCATGGATGTGTGGAGCTTAGACCAGAATGATTCCAAAGGCTGGATTCGGGAAAAGGGAGAATTTATGCTGGGACTTTGTGAGCAGTGTATCGGAGATTCTCTAAACTCCAGACAAAAGTCCATTATCGACCGTTGTGTCAGAAAGCTATATCTGGATATCGCTAGAAACCGGGAAAAATATATTCCAGTCATGTCTGATTTTTATGAATTGCTTTTAAGTCAGCCCGAGGAGGAAGCAAAAGACATTGCATTGTCTCTTGAGCTATTTGTAAATGGCTCTTTAAATATCTTTAACCATCAGACCAATGTGGATACGGATAACCGCTTTACCGTATATGGAATCCGTGACTTAGGATCAGAGCTTTCACCAATCACTATGCTGGTGATGATGGAATCCATTCAGCAGCGGATTGTAGAAAATGGAAGAAAAGGAATCGCCACATGGCTCTATATTGATGAGTTTCATGTCCTGCTGAATTCCGAATACAGTGCCAAGTACCTGCAACAGCTCTGGAAAAAGGTTAGAAAGCAGGGCGGTCTTTGCACTGGAATCACACAAAATGTGGTCGATCTGCTTCAAAATTATACCGCAACTACCATGCTTGCCAATTCGGAGTTTGTGGCTCTGCTAAAACAGGCCAATACAGACAGCTCTAAAATGGCAGAAGTAATTGGAGTATCGGAAGCACAGCTTCGTTTTGTAGCAAACAGTGCTTCTGGTATGGGACTATTAAAATGTGGTTCTGTTATTATTCCTTTTGACAATACCATTAGTAAGCAGACGGAGTTGTATCAGCTTTATAACACGAATCCGCATGAGATTGCAGAAGAAAAAAGAAGAAAGGGAGAAACAGGTTGATTCTAGTTTACTATAACTAATTACATAACAACGTATGCCATTATGAAGAAAAATTCATAGTGGCATTTTAGAGGAGGTGAGAACATTTGAAGATAAAACGGACAGATGATAAGCCCATGGTAATTCATACGAAAAAAAAGCCGCAATTACACCGGAAGGCACCGACAGTGGCAAGAGTAAAGGGAAGGAATATTCTAACCGTTACCAAAGAGGGAAAGTCATCGGAAAGAGCAGATGCTAGAAAGAGGTATTCTGTTTCCAAGAACCGTTACCGACTGATTGGAGCAATGGTAAAAGGAAAACCTATCTCAAAGGGTATGGGTATAAAAGGTAAGGATACCAAAGCTTTGTACACAAAAGGATATAGCACGTCATCCAAAGAAAAGAAAGAAAATCCCCAACATGGCAAAGATAGGAAGGATGCCCCAAGCGGTTCATATCAAAAAAGCAGAATAGACAGAGAAGCCACTATAAAAAAGAAAGCACAAGCTGTAAAAATGGTGGGAATGGTTGGAACAAAAAAAGCATTGGAGCAGATGGAGGGCGAAGAGGCGGTATCGGATGCGGTTCTGCTTGCCTATCAGATGGCAAAGCCAGTTACCAAAACTTATCAAGCAGGAAGAATGCGATATCAAAATCAAGCGAAAAAAACGAAAGAAGACCAGATTAGGAGAAGAAGAACAGCAGGGGATTCCAATAAAAAGACAGCAGGGAAAGATCATTCCAAAGAACCTGGGGAAGCGGTGAATGATCAGAGTAAGAAACTATCTTCCAAAGAGTTGCAATACAGAAAGAAAAAATATGCAATAAAAAAGGTTAGTAAAGCGGTAAAAAAGAAAGGAAAGCAGGTTAAAAGAGGAGGAAAAGATACAGCTGTCACAGTGGCATCTGGCGGTGGATTACTGACAGCGGCAGTGATACAAGAAGGAAACCGAATTCACCAAGACAGACAAGAAGTAAAAGGTGCGGTAAAAAACCGCATGATGCAGCTTTTTGTTAGTAAACTTTGTCAGGAGGAACGTCAGGATACCATTGGAAAAACCTTAAAAGACATCATTAGGATGCGTGGGATTCTTGTTACAAAGTATCTGATTCGCTATGTTGGGATGTTTCTTCTGGTAATTCTGGCACTCATTGCTTTAATTGCACTTCCACTGCTTGTAGTGATTGCCATCCTTTATCACTCCCCCTTTGCCATTTTCTTTCCATCTGTCTCATCCGGTGAAACAACACAGCAGGTGTTATCCGCATATGTACAGGAATTTAATAGCAGAGTGGAGGAAGAAGTAGCAGATAATACCGAGTATGACAGCAGTGAAAAGCGGTATTTGAACTATGAAGGAGCAGGAGTACCGGATAATACCTATGATATTCTAGCCGTTTACATGGTGAAGTACGGAGATGGTGAGCTGGCAACGAACATGACGGAGACGGCAAAGAAAAATCTAAAAAAAGTATTTGATGATATGTGCAGCTATGAGGTGACAAAGGAAGAGAAAACCGAGGAAGATGAAGATGGAAAAACCATTATCCATAGCAGAAAGTATGTGGATGTAACTCTAAAAACGTACTGGGATATGATTTCCCTTTATGATTTCAAGGAAGAACAACAAAAGGTACTGACAGAGCTGATGAAACCGGAATATCTTGCGCTGTTAGGGTATACAGGCAGTGGTGGAACATTGGGAGAAACAATGGATACCAGCCAGTATCAGTCTATTGTAGATGCAGCTTCGGATGAAAATGGAAAAGCAGTGGTAGAGTTTGTCTTATCCAAAGTAGGGTATCCCTATAGTCAGACGTACCGTGACACCGGAGCCTATTATGATTGCAGTTCCCTCGCCTACTATGCGTGGAAGAAGGCTGGCGTTGATATTTCCTATGGAGGAGCCACTACCGCTGCCGCCCAAGGGCAGTACTGTTATACCAACAGCCTGTTAGTAGAGTATGGTGATATGCAGCCGGGAGATCTGATTTTTTACAGTTATGGAAATAACGGACGATTTTTAGATATTACTCATGTGGCTGTGTACGTTGGAAATGGAACTGTAGTAGAAGCCGCCAATGAGCGGGTCGGAGTGGTCTATCGTCCCATACAGGGGAAATCCTCAATTGTATTTATTGGAAGACCAAGATAGGATAAAAATATTTTACGGTACGAAGCGGAAGAAAATACAGAGCAAAATCAATTCTCTTGTTCTGCTTCATATTTGTTTATGGGTGTTAATCCGCTAAACAATTCATCGAAACTGACACCCAATATTTGAGTGAGCACGATAAGGTCGCTTACATAAATATTACGCACACCCGTTTCGATTTGTGCATAGGTGGATTGTATCATAGGTCTGCCAGCCAGACTCATTTTTGCACATACCTGCTCTTGGGTTAAGTTTCTGGTTTTGCGTATTGTTTGAATGTTTTTTCCTAAATTAACATCTTGATTTAGTTTCGACATATGAGCAGCCTCCATCATTATCACTAGAAAGTGATATTTATTCTTGAGTATATCATAATAAAATGATAGAATTATCACTATAGGGTGATAAAAAGGAGGCGAATTTCATGAGAAGCAGATGTGAAAGAGAGAAGCAAATGGCTAGGTTTTTAAAATGGATCTATGACTATCCAGCTTGGTGGCGCATGATATGTACACCGGGAGAAAAAGAAATGAACGTTCAAATAATAAAACAATTAATTGAAGAACTTAGAAAAGAGTCCTTGTATGAAATTATATTTGTATTATTAATGGTTCACAGGAATGAAAAATATTTGGAGGGTCTGACTGAATCAATGCTGTTACAAATGCTCATTTCTATGTGGGAAGCAGGCGAAAAAGAGGAGATAGAAGAAGCACTGATGAACTTTTTGGGATAGGAAGAAATCCAAGTATTATATTCTTTGCTATTGTGACATCCATTATTTAACTGATAAATAGTCAGGTTATTTAAGGATAAAGGATAGGTGATTTGTAATTGAAAAAGAGGAAAGAAGTGGATCTAGAGAGAGAATTAAAACAGGAGTATGACAGGTGGGAGTATTTAAAGGAGTTTGGAGGCAGTGATCCTTTTTGGGATGATGCAGCAAATATGAATCTGGTTCGTACTCATATTTTAAACCGAAAAAAAGAAATTGCGGAGAAGTACAAAACGGATTATAAAAAATATCCGGAACTCTTTTTTAGAGAAGTTCCGCCAGAAGTACAAGCCGGGTATATGGCGTGCTCGGCACAGATTAGAGAACAGGCGGCAGAAGCACTGGATATTTATTTGTCGGATGAAAATTTTCAGTTCCTGCTTTTTCATAAAGACCGCTTAACGAAAAAGGAAGCAGAGAAAATTAGTCTGTTCAATGTACTTGGATATGCCTCCGGTCTGGCAGCGGCATTAAAACAGGATGATCTGGTTGCCATGCGAAGACATGCGGGCAGACCAAAAAGCTATCAGGAATCCTTCGCAGGCTGTGCAAAGAAGATGAAAGAGATACTAAAAAAAAAGGAAGAGGAACCAGAAACAGCAAGGGAGGCAAAGCAGCTTTCCTTGTTCCAGTTTGGATTATAAACCAGTCAATTAGCAGTGCTTATAGGTACTGCTATTTTTATGGTAAGAGAGAGGAGAAATTTAATTGAAATTAGAAGAAATGATATTAGTCACCGAGAACCGAGAAGGAATCGAAACCAACTTTTTGTCAAGCTTTGAGGATTATTTGAAATCCGTGCAGGAATTATTATCAAGCGAAGCCTACGATGTGGCTTGTGCAGTGGCGGCACTGTTTGAAACAAAAGAACAAAAGGAAAAATGGGGTGAAATCTGCTTTACTTCCAATCACACCTATTATGCTAAGTTTTGTAGAGGGGAGTGTGAGCTAAGGAGTTTCTTACAAGGTGATTACAAGGAGAAGAACAGCATAGATCCGTTTTATTTTGATGAAGAGCGTTGTTCTACAGAATGCAGCCATGTTCTTGTAGCATATGGTATGAAAGCAAATGGACACAGTCAGTTTAATAGCCTACATTATGAGAGGCAGGAGTATACCTTCCAGCGAGGAGAGATTCTTAAAAATATGAATGGAAGCGATTATCTGGTACTTGCTGTCCTTGATAAAAACAACCTTCTTCTATATGCACAAAGTGATGGACAGATTGTAGTGGGAGTAGGAACATCCTATTATAAAAGAACGCCAAAAGAAGGGTATCTTTCAAATGATAGTGAAATCTTTGGAATAGAGTGGAATTATGGTATTTATCTTGGAGTTGATGTTACCAAAATTGATTTTGAAGGGCTGAAACGAGAGTATGGTAAGACAGAGGAGATTAAGAGTCTTTTGGAATACCGAACAGATATGAAACGCAAATTTCATAAGTATGAAAATTTATGTGAGGACATGGATTTATCGGAGGAAATTCGTGATATGGTTGCGGACAGCATGGAAACGGTATTTTTAACAAGGGAGAAGGATCTATTTGAGACTTGTCTAAAACAGGGTGTTTTCGATGGTGGTTTTTCTGCAAAAGCGGTGGAAAAACCGGAGAGAGCAAGATAATGACTGGATAAAATTGTTGATGGTTCTAGTGCGATGCAAACACATTTTATTATTGAAAGGTGGAATGATATGGGAAAAAAATATCAGGTTATTTATGCCGACCCTCCCTGGAAATATCAGGTGTATTCCAAAAAGGGAGAGGGAAGAACAGCAGAAAGTCATTATCATACTATGAACATAGAAGAAATACGGTCCTTACCGGTTGCAGACATTGCCGATACGGACTGTATTCTTTTTTTATGGGTTACTTTTCCCTGTCTGTTAGAGGGATTATCCGTTATGAAAAGCTGGGGATTTACCTATAAGACTTGTGGATTTAACTGGGTAAAGCGAAATAAAAAAGCAGATACCTTCTTTATGGGACTGGGATTTTGGACACGTGCCAATTCAGAACTCTGCCTTCTTGGTACAAAAGGAAGACCAAAACGTGTGTCAAAAGCAGTGCCGCAGGTTTGTGATGCAAGAATTATGGAGCATAGCAAAAAGCCGGATGAGATCAGGGAGCGAATTGTAGCACTTTGCGGGGATGTCCCACGAATTGAACTCTTTGCAAGAAAGCAGTATACAGGATGGGACTGCCATGGGGATGCCATAGGAGGAAACGATATCAGGGAGGAATTAAGGGCAGTGTCTGAGTAAGAAGTAATTGAAAAGGTAGTGGATGTTCAGAAGAGAAGGAGGAACAGATGGGGGTAGATTATCAGGTAAGCCAGATTTATGATGCGGCAATTGGTCAGGTTACTTCCAGTGAAGAGGCATGGAAAAGTGTCTGCCGTATGATTGGACAATTGTACCGCTATGAATTTGATAATATCCTAATGGTGTACATACAGCGGCCACGGGCAACGTTAGTCGCTGATTTTGACACATGGAAAAAGGTGGATAGATATGTAAAGCGTGGGAGCAAGGGCATTGCGATTTTCCCCTCCAGAGCGTTAAACCCATATATGCGGTATGTGTTTGATATCAGTGATACCGGAGGGAAGGATAAGAAGCTGACTTGGGAGCTTAATGGAGAAATCAAGAAACGCTATGCCGATTCTTTGAGAGAACAAAGCGGGGTGTCAGCAGAGGAAATAACATCGGAAGAAGAGTTTTTAAAAGACTTTACACAGCAAAGAATCGGAGTCATAATAGAGACAGAGTTTCGTGAAAGAGTAGACGAACTCATTTATTTAGCAGGAACGAAAAGAAGAAGTATGGTAGATGATGAAACGCAGGAGATTACGGCAGAGGAAGCGTTAAAAAGAAGTGTTTTGTATGCGGTATTTACAAGATACGGCTTTACTATTTCCCCTGAAAAACAAGATTTTTCTTTTATTACCGCATTTAGACAGGAAGAAGAAGTCTACCGTTTAGGATCTCTTGTAAGCGATATATCCTGTGAACTATTGAGAAACATTTCAAAAGAACTAACACAGTTGGAAAGGAGTATAGCTTATGACAGAGAACACAATAACATATCAAGAGGGGGAGGACGGGATGCTTTATCCCAACCTGACCTTACCGGAGGAAACCATATCCATGACGAATCTGGGCAGATTCGCAGTGAGAACGGCAGAATATCTACAGGAGAACCACAAGGAGAGATACCAGAGTCTGGTATGGTTTGGGAAGCTGGCAGAGAAGATGCAGGAGGTGGAAGAGGAAGCCAATCAGATGATGGAAACACTGGAAGCGGATTACTTGAAAAAGAATCCTCCGAAGGACAAACACTCAACAATGGAGATGTGGAACATCAGAGAGCAGGCAAAAAGGCAGGCACAAGAGATCGTGATGACGGAGATCGTCATGAAGTATCATTAGAATTACAAGAATTAGAATCACAAGAACAAAGGGAGTCGGATCGTACCGATACCCGGATGCAAATAGAACTGGAGGAAGAATTAAGAGATCTTGATTCTTTTAAAAGGAGTGAAGAAGGAAGCTACAAACAGGCTTCCTTTTTTGCTGCACCAAAAGAAGGAGAAGTTACCATTCCTTTCAAATACACCTATATAAAGCCAAAGCAGGAGCTTACGATTCCCCATGAATATGTGACACAGGTACTTCTTCGGGGGAGTGGATTTTCTGGTGGGAAAAAACGAATTTATGGTATGTTTGAAGCGTTATCCGACCCAGAGGAACGAGCTAAAGCCATAAAAAAAGAATATGGTCAAGGAGGAGCCGGCTGGCCCCTGAAAGGTTATGGACTGCATGGCTATGATACCTTTGCCTCCAAAGGTGTCCGCCTACAGTGGAGAGATGCTGAAGGAGAAAAAGAAGGATACTTAAATTGGAAGGCAGTAGAGAGGGAAATCAGTGCCCTTATCTTAACAGGAGAGTACTACCAACCGCCCAAAACATACGATGCAAAAAAGGTGGGAGCTGCCTTGTGGCAGGAGCCTATGGATGCGTTTTTCAGAGAGTGCTTCTGGTCACCGCTGCCAAGTGTCATGTTGTATGAAATCTTTACAAAAGAAATCCCATTCAGTGATAAAGTACAATTCATGGAGAGCCTGTTTCGGCTAGACCGATGGGATGTGAGTATCGGAAACCATTTTGATAATGTGTATGGACAATGCAACATTGAGCGGAGCAATGCAGGAATTTCCATTGAGTTTTACGACGAAGCACAGATAAAGTGGAAAGTAGAACTTAACTGGTGGGAGTGTGCTTCTTATCTGGATGAAATGATAAAAGATAATAGCTTTCAGCCAGCGTTTGATTTTACTGATAGCGAACGAATTGAGACAGAAAGAAAGCGTGCCGGGTGGGTAGAGAGTGTATGGAGAGAAGGAATTGAGTTTTTAGAACAACCTCCCACAAAACGTCAGGAACTTCGGATTCATCATCTGAATCAGGTATTAGAACAAGAAAAGCAATCAGAAATAGAAGTGAAATGGGATGAGGTACAGGATGAGGTTATCGCATCGGATGGGGTCAATATATGGTATGGCAGGCAATTTTATGAGGTTCTCTTGCCAAACATACTTGGATTGGACGAACCAAGCAATAGCCAAAATATTGACAAGAATATTTTAAAGCAGTTAAAAAGAGATGCAGCGACCAGTTATAATCCTGCGGATACTAAACTGATTCAAAGATTGCCACAAGAAATAGTGATAGAATCTGAAAAGAACCCAGAAGAGGAAAAAGAATTATGGCTGGAAGCACTTAAAATCTATTTGACGCAGAATCAGCCGTATATTGCAGTAAAAGTACTGCTCTATGACATTCTTACAACCAATCTTTCTTTAGAGAGTAAAACGGCATTTTTAACCAGCATATACGCAGAGGAACGAGAAGATTTTCATTTGCCGGATAGGGTGAAGAATGAATATGGAGCGTGTCAAATAATAAAGGAGAAGACAGGAATCACTATTACCTATACAAAGGAAGATGGTTCACAAGGAGAGCAAAGTGTCAGTTATTCCTATTGCACTGGTCTTTTGCTGCATTTGATTGAAGAAAATGAATATCTGTCAGAATCTGTTTTTACACGGTTTCAGGAAATGCCGCAGGCATTTACCGCTATGCCTTGGTTCATGAATATTTATAATGAATACAAGGAACGGATGCGGGAAGAGGAAGACTTTCTCCCGATTGCATTACCAGAGATAGAACCTGAATCACAAGAAATTGTGTATTCAGAGAAGGAAGTTCAAACCCTTGCGGGAGAGGTAATCGATCAAACCGGAAACGTAATAAGACCGATCAAACAGGTAACTTTTCCAAACGCCTTGCAGCAAGTGGAGGCAATGGAGGAGGACTTAAGAGATGTGCTTGCGCTTTATATAAGTGATAGTACAACCATCAAACCCTTGCAGCCGTTCTTACAGATGGTAGAAAAAAGTAATCTTAAGACAACGGATAAATTATATTATCTTATCCGTGTTGTAAGCCATTTGGAGAAGGAAGAAAGCAAAGCATATTTTAATAATTCCTATGGTCTGGTGGAATGTACACAAAACCAAGAACGGCTCCTATTTGATTATAAGAATCGGGCAGGAGAGCGAAAAAAAGAAGAGGTTACCTTTGAACAGGCTTATACGGTTATGGAATATCTGATTCGAGCAAATACCTTTGCAGAGAAAGAAGAGGTAAAACGATTTGAGCAGATTTGGGCTGATACACCACTGGAAAAGAAAAGCGGTCTGTATCAGGAGTTTGAAGCGCAGGTAGCCGTTCTTTTTGCTAGAAGTTGGGAGGGGAATTTCCGATTTACAGAAAAGGAGCTACCGAAAGGAGGGCAAAAAGCTAGATACCAGTGGAACATCGAAGCAATCCGGTTATTGAAGCAGATTGAATATGAAAACCGGGCGGCTAAAAAAGAAGAGCAGGAAATTCTTTCCCGCTATGTGGGCTGGGGCGGCATTTCGCAGGTCTTTGATGAACAAAATGAGACTTGGAAAAAAGAATATCAGGAATTAAAAAGCCTTCTATCCAAAGCAGAGTATGAAGATGCAAGAGAAACAGTCAATACCGCATTTTATACGGCTCCTGTTATTACAAGGGCTGTACATGCAGCATTAGAGCAGTTTGGATTTCAAAGGGGAAGTATGTTAGAGCCGGCACTTGGTGTCGGTCATTTTTTTGGAGCTTTGCCGGAAGCCTTATCCGATTCTAAACTTTATGGAATCGAAAAAGATGATATATCCGGAAGAATCGCAAAACTTCTTTATCCCAAGGCAGAAATTAAAATCAAAGGATTTGAGGAAACCCAGTACCCGGATAATTTCTTTGATGTGGCAGTGGGAAATGTACCTTTTGGGGATTACAAACTGTATGATCCTAAATATGCCAAACAAAACTTTCGTATCCATGATTATTTCTTTGCCAAAGCCTTAGATAAAATCAGACCTGGCGGCATTGTCGCATTTATTACCAGTAAGGGAACTCTTGATAAGGCAAATCCGTCGGTCAGAAAATATTTGGCAGAACGTGCGGAACTAATGGGAGCCATAAGGCTTCCCAATACTGCTTTCCGTGACAGTGCCGGAACGGACGTGACCAGTGATATTATTTTCCTAAAAAAAAGAGAGAGAAAGATTGCGGTGGAACCAGACTGGGTGCATTTGGGACGCACTGAAAATGGAATTGCAGTCAATTCCTACTTTGCAGAACATCCAGAAATGATGCTTGGCACCATGGAATATGATAATCGAATGTTTGGAGGGGAGAGCAAATATACAAGCTGTGTTAATCATGAGGAAGACTTTGATCTGGAGTCTGCTCTTTTGTCGGCAGTGCATCAGTTGGACGGTAAGATGACAGATTTGGAGGAGCTGCTAGATGAAGAAGAACAGATATTGGACAGCATAGATGCCGATCCTGAGGTGAAAAATTATACCTATAGATTTGTGGAAGGAGTGCTTTACTACCGGGAAAATTCCAGAATGTATCGGAAAGAGGTGTCTGCCAGTATGGAAGAGAAAATACAGCGAATGGATGAAATCCGTACCGTGACCAGACAGCTTATCTTTCTCCAAAGTGAAGGGTGCAGGGAAGAAGAATTAAAATTTCAGCAGGCGTTACTAAATGAAACGTATGATGCCTATGTAAAAAAGTTCGGAGCAATCACTTCACAGGGAAGTATGCGAGCCTTTCGAGATGATGCGGATTATCCCCTTTTGTGTTCCTTGGAGGTGGTCGATGAAGATGGGAATGTAGAAAAAGCAGATATGTTCTATAAGCAGACCATTCGACCTAAGAATCAGGTGGAGCGGGTGGAAACGGCAAGTGAGGCGTTAAATGTATCCGTCAGCGAGTATGGTTCGGTTAATCTTTCCTTTATGTTAGGTATCTACGAACCGGATATAACGCAGGCAATGGAACGTTTACCAAAAGGCAGCACCTTATCAGAGAACGCAGAGGCAGAGCTAAAGCGTGGAGTCCTGCTGGAAGAATTACAGGGACTGATTTATCTTGATCCCACCGAGTATAACGAAAATAACTTAAATGCAGGGTGGAAAACTGCCGATGAATACCTATCTGGTAATGTAAGGGATAAGCTTCGGATTGCCAAGGCTTATGCTTTAGAAAATGGAGAATTGTTTGCGGTCAATGCTAAGATACTGGAATCTGTCCAGCCAAAAGACTTAGATGCTTCTGAAATTGAAGTCAGGATTGGAACCTCATGGATTGAAGCAGAGGATTATGAACAATTTCTTTATGGGTTATTAAATACACCAAAGCGGGCAAGGGCAGTTCGCAGTGAATACTATAACTCTGGGATTCAAGTGAAGTATAATCCTTATACCCAGACATGGTTTATTGAAAATAAGAGTATGGATAATCATTCTGTTGCGGCAACGAAAACCTATGGAACAGACCGGATAGATGCGTATCATATCCTAGAGGAAACCTTGAATCTAAGAACGGTAACCATACGTGACCGAGTCGAGGAGGCAAATGGAAGTGTTCATTATATCATTAATAAAAATGCCACCATGCTTGCAAGAGAAAAGCAAAATCAGATAAAGGAAGCATTTAAAAGCTGGATTTTCAAGGAACCGGAAAGAAGACAAAAATATGTGGAGTATTATAACAACACCTTTAACAGCATAAGACTGCGGGAATATGATGGTTCCTATTTGCAGTTTCCCGGTATGAATCCGGAAATCAAGCTTCGTGACCACCAAAAGAATGCAATTGCAAGAATCCTGCTTGGTGGAAATACCTTACTTGCCCATTGCGTGGGAGCAGGGAAGACCTTTACGATGATGGCATCTTGCATGGAACAAAAGCGACTGGGACTTGCCAATAAAAATGTGATGGTGGTTCCAAAATCATTAATCGGACAGACTGCCGGAGAATTCATGCGGTTGTATCCGTCTGCCAATATCCTAGTGGCAACGGAGAGGGATTTTGAGAAAAGCCGGAGGAAGCAGTTTGTCTCAAGAATTGCGACTGGGGATTATGATTGTATCATTATGTCTCATAGTCAATTTGAAAAAATTCCAATCTCCAGAGAAAGAAAAGAACGGATGATTCATGACCAGATTGACGAATTATCCTATGCCATTGATGAACTAAAGGCAAAGAATGGGGAGCGTTGGACGGTCAAGCAGATGGAAAGCCAGAAAAAGAAGCTGGAGGAGCAGATAAAATCGTTATCCGATGAAAGCAGGAAGGATGATCTGATATCCTTTGAAGAACTGGGCATTGATTCCGTTATGGTAGATGAGGCGCACCATTTTAAAAATTTGGCCATCTTCTCAAAAATGAATAATGTGTCCGGTATTTCCAGTTCCGGAGCAAAAAAGGCAACAGATATGCAGTTAAAATGCCAATACCTGACAGAAATAAATGGCGGCAGAGGAATCGTATTTGCAACGGGAACCCCCGTGTCCAATAGTATGTGTGAGCTTTATGTCATGCAGCTTTATCTGCAAAAAGAAGCATTGGAACGAATGGGAATCCATCACTTTGATGCATGGGCGGCTAATTTTGGAGAAGTGACCACTTCACTGGAATTAACAGTAGAAGGGAGCGGGTTCCGGTTTAAGAGCCGCTTTAACAAATTTACCAACCTACCGGAACTAATGCTCACCTTTCGCGAAGTGGCAGATGTGCAGACTTTGGATATGCTTGATTTACCAGTGCCAAAGCTTCGAGGCGGAAAATATGTGATTGTAGAAAGTGAGCCGGACTGGTATGTGAAACAGGTTATGGAGAATTTTGTGGTTCGGGCGGAAGCAATCCGAAATGGTGGAGTTGATCCAGGCACGGATAATTTTCTAAAGATTACTCATGAAGCAAGGCTTCTTGGCACCGATGCCAGATTGTTAGAGCCGGATGCACCAAACAATCCGGACAGTAAACTAAATAAGGTAGTGGAAAATGTGGCAGCTGAATATTTCCAACACAATGTGGGGGGAAACATCGGCTGCCAACTTGTTTTTTCTGACATTGGAACACCCCAAAGTGCATGGGCGAAGGATTGGAGGCAGGGCAAAGAATTTGATGTTTACAATTATATCAAATCGGAGCTGGTAAAGAGCGGAGTTCCGGCGGAGAAGATTGCTTTTATACACGATGCTAAAACGGATGCGCAGAGAGATACCTTGTTTAAGGAAATGAGGACGGGAAAGAAGAAAATATTGATTGGTTCTACAGATAAATGCGGTACGGGAGTCAATGTGCAGACGCATCTGGTTGCGATGCATCACATTGATTGCCCCTGGAAACCTTCCAGTATCGAGCAGAGAGAAGGAAGGGGCATCCGGCAGGGAAATGAAAATGAGGAAGTAGCAGTGTATCGATATGTGACCAAACAAACTTTCGATGCTTATTCATGGTCGTTAGTCGAAAATAAACAGCGATTTATTAGTCAGGTCATGACCAGCAAGTCGGTATCTAGGACCTGTGAAGATATTGATGAAGCAACCCTTTCCTATGCAGAAATCAAGGCAGTAGCTACCGGAAATCCTTTGATTAAAGAAAAGATGCAGTTAGAAAATGATGTACAGCGGTTGAAGCTGTTAAAGAATTCCTATGACAGCCAACGATACAGTTTACAGGATAACTACCTAATCCGTTATCCAAAGCTAATTAAGGCAGCAAGTGAAAAATTGTCCTGTATGAAGGAAGATAGGAAAACTGCTGAAAAAATACTTCTTGGCGAGCCGGAATTTGGTATTACGATTGGACGAGCCTGTTTTACAGAGAGAGTGGACGGCGGGACGGTCATGTTAGAAGCTATTAGCAAATGTAAGACCGGAGAGATTACGCCAATCGGAGTTTTTAAAGGATTTGAGCTTTTGGTAGAAAAAAACTTTATTGGTGTCAGCTACATGGTACTTCGAGGAAAAACCGATTATAAGGCAGAGCTATCCACTAGTCCGGTCGGCAACATGATTAAGCTTGAAAATTTATCCGGGGGATTTTCGGAGTACATAGAATTTATGACTAAAAAGATGGAGCAGTATCAAAGAGATATGGAGGAATCTAAGGCAGAGTATGAAAAACCCTTTGAACAGGAATTGGAACTTGTGGAAAAAACGGCTCGGCTCAATGAGCTAAATGCAGAACTTGATTTGGAGAATAAGGTGGCGGATGTTGATTTGGCAGGACAGGAAAAAGGAGAGAAAGACAGGGTGGCGGAACGTACTTCTTATTCTGCAAGAATAATCTGAAAATGAGGAAAGGAATAACAAAGCGGGAATCCTTAGTTGTAATCAAAAGGAGCTGCTGATTTACAAAGGAGGAAATATTGGGTGGAAAAAATTCGTATTGTAGATGAACAGTACCGTCTTTTGTGTGAGATAGAGGATGGAAAACAATTAAAAGTATGGAAAATTGGAAAGGAAGATGAGGCAATCATAAAGCCCTGTTACTTTGTGGATGAGTACCATTTTAGGCATGGAAGGGAACTCTTTCACATCTGTCAGTTTGGAGAATGGCTGAAACAAGAGGAATATCAAGCAAAACCGTTTGGATATTCGCTGGATTATAAAAAATACCAAGATGAACATTATTTTGGACACGACTACTATTGTTTGGAGAAAAATAGTCATGCAGCCTTTTACTATAATCCCCAAATAGAGCAGCCTTTCATGGTAAGAAAAACAGACGAATTCGGAAGACTACAAAGAGGCATTCCTTATGCAGGAGATACATTTACTTGGGTGAGCGGATATGACCATGAAAAGGCAGAATGGGGAACTTCTTTTGATATGGAAAAAATCAAAAATGTTGTTTCCATCCATATGCCGCAGATTGTGGCAGAAACACAACAAATGGAGTCGGAGGCACAATTAAATAAAATGGCTGCAAAACGGATTGATTTACAGGAGACATATGTGGAACGGGATCTTTTGACTTTTGAAGAACGAGAAAGATTACTGGAAGAAATATATCTTATGGATCACAAGGAACTGCCTTTGCTGATGGAAGAAAGATTAAAAAAAGAATGTGCAGAGGAAATCATAGATACCAATAAAGTATTTGCTGGCAAAGATTTTCGAGGTTGTGATTTTAGCGGAGTTGATGTAGCGGGGTATACCTTTCTTCAATGTGATTTTACGAAAGCAATATTGGAGCCGGAACTTTTCAAGAATACCTATATGGCAGCCTGTAAGTCAGACTGTGAACGGATTCAGGCAATGCAAAAGGAGAAACCTGACAGAGAAATCCTAAAACGAGTATGACAGGGAGTGAAACGCTGTTAAGAAAAATGGGCCTAAGAAAGAGAATAATATAATAAATGAAACAGGAGCGAGGAGGGATATATGAATCAGGCTTACAAACTGCGAGAAGTCGAAGAAGTGCTTGCAGAATTGGATTTAGTGGATATACCTCCCTTTTTAAGAGATTGCCGTTAGTATACCAAACAGAACATAAAATGATGTTTCAAGCCTATAAATGGGCAGAAAGAGAGAAATTTATGAAATATTCAATCAAGTTAAATGCAGTGAATCATGCAGAGAAAAGCGTAAAGGCATTTGCAACACTGACATTTGGGGAAAGCTTTAAAATCACCAATATCGCAGTGCTTACCAATCAAGAGGGAAAGACCTTTGTATCTATGCCTCGTTATCGGAGTAATGAAAGAACAGAGCAGAATGAAGCTGTGTATAAGGATATATGTAATCCGATTACGAAAGAGTTCAGAGAAGAACTTTATAATAATATTCTTGAATTATATGAAAAAATGGACGAAGCCGGACGAACTGAAGTAAACCGGGAATTGCAGGTAACCAAGGAACCGGAGTTTAGCGTTAAGGTAACTCCATATGAAAGAGAGGGCAGTAATATCTTAGGACTTGCCCGTATTTATTTTGAGGATAGCTTTGTGGTTGGAAATGTAAGTATCATTCAAGGAAAAGAAAATGAGTTTGTGGCAATGCCGTCCCATAAGGTAAAGCAGAGTGGAAAAGATGGAAAGCCAGTCTATCAGGATATTTGCTTCCCTGTGACAAAAGACTTTCGAGAAAAGCTGTATGATGAGGTTCTTAACTGTTATCATCAGGAAAAGAAATTAGCATCGGAAAGCGGAAAGTTGGCAGCACAGAACCAGGCACGAATGGAGAGAAGGGGGGTTGAGAACGAGACACCGTTTCGTTAAAGAAGTCATAAATGTTAGCCGGGCGAAAGTCCGGCTCTTATAAAAGGAGGAGCATATGGATCAGATAATGAATATTGAATTAACGAAGGATCAGATTATTCAAGAGCTGCTAATACTTTTAAGACAGAACCAGAGGAAAGATGTAGCAAATGATATTTTTGAAATGACTACTTATATTGATGGCATGGAAAAAAAGCTGGATTCTGTGATGATGGAGTTAACCAATGTCAAAAAACAATTGAATGACTTGCAGAAAAAAGAGATCAGCACAGCTATAAAAGAGACTCTATCTAAAGCAGCTGATAAAATGGAGCAATCCTGTCATCTTATGAAACAAAAACTATATGAAGTAAAAGCAGACGTTAAGAGTAAGTCGCAAGATATTTTGGTGCAGGTAAAGCAAAAGGGAATACATATGCTGGCTAAAACAGTTGAGTTCATGGGAATTAAGCTCAAGTTAGAGCAATTGAAAGAAAATATCCAAGAATCTTTAAGGAGCATAAATGATACCATTGAAAAAATGGATGCCTTTGGAAATGGTATGAGACAGTCTTTTAGACAGGCAGCAAATACCTTCCGTACATTTGCCAATAAGGAAGTAGTCGATTATGAAGCAAAGGGTAAAAAATTTTCTAAGACGGAACTGATAGAAAAACCATGGAAGGTGAAGAGAAAATTGTTCTCTGATATGGAGATTTTCTTAAATGCCACTATTAATAAGGTTGAACATTTATCTTTAGAAGGAAAACACAAAGATAAAGAAGAAATATCAGGTAATGTTAATATGGAAAAAGATAACCAAGTCATTGCTAGTACAATGAAAAAAACAGTCAGTGAGTATGGTGGAGATGCCTTTGAAGCTTCAATGACAGCTAATGTTATTAATTTACAGAAGGCAGCTATTTTGCCAGTTAATTTAAAGCATGAGAGTAGATAAGGCATTATAATAGACTGTTTCAAATTTTGTAATTTGAGCCATTAATTATTTTACAAATTCATGAATTGCAATAAAAGCTGAGAATCTTGTCTTGAAAGCATTCCATAAATTCCAGGTATTTGTAAATAAATCCCAAATAAGAGTCCATTATTTTAATTAATATGCATACAGTATAAAACCGGGCAAAATACTAGTTCGGTTTTATACTAATGTGCGTCTTTGTGGGCATACCTTACTTACAATAGAACACCGATATGGTTAACAAAATGCCATCTTTTGTTAATATTTTTTGATAAAAAGATGACATATTGTTTGAACTATAGCTCATAGGATAATTGCTATTTAATTTTTTTTAACTGTTTCAATTCGTCGGGCTTTTGGAGATTGTGATAGATATATGCACAACGAGAATTAGCAGATAAAGTTGCAGTGGTAAGGGCTAAATGACTTAATGACCGAAGTACTAATGACTGTGTATTAAGAGTTTTCATAATAACATCCTCCTTTTTTTATGTTTATTAGTTGCTATACGCTAAGACAAATTCATTTTATATTTTAATAAAATATCTAAGGAAAAAATATCTGATGTAGAAATTAAGACTCTGTATGTAAGTTTTCAGGAGGATACAGGGGAGTATCCCAAAGTTTGTGTAAACCTTCAGACTGATGTAAGATAAAATCACTCAGTTTGGAGGTTTTATTATGGCAAGGAAAAATGACACACCACAAAAAGCCGCGATGCGGGAATTCATGAG
>JAEYJO010000055.1 GCA_023408815.1 Bacillota bacterium
GAAAGAAAAGGACTCGTGAACGGTACTGATTCAGGTTTCTGGTCACAAATATATAAAATCCCTCAATGGATAAGAAAAATAGAGTTAGGATTTGCATCCTAACTCCGCTTTGTCTACGGTCTGAAAAGAGTGATATTGTCTATCACTCTTTTCATTTCATAGGAATGACCTCGTTACGTTTCAGTCGTAAAGTTTCGGTTTTCTATGAAACAAAAGCACTCCGTGCAGAATGCGCTGATAATGCTATTGTCAAATGCTCCATCCAAGACTTTCCTGCTGAATCGAATACAGCTTGTTATACAAGCCTTTTTTGTCGATCAGCTCCTGATGGGTACCTTGCTCTACTACTCTGCCCTCATCCATTACGATAATCTTATCTGCATCCACGATAGTACGCAGACGGTGCGCTATTACGATAACCGTCTTGTTCTCGATCAATTTACCGATTGCCTGCTGAATGAAAGATTCACTTTCCGGGTCAAGGGAAGCCGTTGCTTCATCCAGTAACACGATAGGAGCATCTTTCAAAAGTGCTCTCGCAATGGATAACCGCTGACGCTCGCCGCCGGACAGTGTACTTCCGTTTTCACCAAGCAGTGTATCATATCCATCCGGCAGTTTATCTGCGAATTCATCGCAGCGTGCTGCTTTAGCTGCCGCAATTACCTGTTCTCTCGTTGCCTCCATATTCCCGATGCGGATGTTGTTATAAATCGTATCATTAAACAATACTACATCCTGAAAAACAAAGGACATATAAGCCATCAGGTGCTCCGGATCCAAGGTTTTTACATTAACGCCTCCTATTGTAATGCTGCCTTTGTCCACATCCCAGAATCTCGCAATCAGCCGGGATAGTGTACTTTTTCCGCTGCCGGACGGGCCTACCAAAGCAGTGATCCCTCCTGCCGGAATCGACACACTCACTTCCTTTATCGTCTCCCCTGCGTCCGCATTATAACTGAAGCTTACTTTATTAAAGTCAATATTAAACTCCTCGATCGGTGTTTCGCTGCCTTCCATCGGTAAAATATCCATCAGTGCCCGCATTCTCTTTATGGCGATCTGATGATAAAGAAGTTCGGGCAATAAGGTAAGCTCCGTTTGGATTGGCCCGTATATACGGGTAACGATCAGAAGGCACATCAACAAGGGAATCAATCCAATCTGTGCGCCTGTCAGCAAGGTAATACCGGCAAATACCGTAAGTCCTACACCCGCCTGCAGTACCACCTGTGCCCCGGTAACAAAAACTCCTGTACCGAGTTCAAACTTTATTGCCAGATTGCGCATAGTCCGAAGGGCATTTTCTAAAGTTTCAAATCGTTCACCGTCCATATTGCAGGCCTTGATTATCTTCAGTCCCTCAATGTACTCCTGCACCTGCTCTGAAGCGGAGAGCTTTGCCTCCGCATGCTTATTTCCAAGCTTGCGCTGCAGACTCCGGCTGCCGGTGATAATTAAAAATGCCACCGGCACCGAAATAAAAATGGCTATGCCCATACGCCAATCATAAACCGCGATCATAATGCAAATAACGGTAATTGTTATGGCATTTGAAAACAACTGAGGATAGATGTGACTTAACACATGCTCCGTAGTTGCCACATCGCCCATAAGGTTCGTTGTCAGTTCCGAAATATCTTTTGAATTGAATACGCTCATCGGGAGCTTGCGGATATGTTCTGCCATAGAGGTACGGGCATTTTCGCTTTCCATATAAGAAACAATATAAGTTTTTTTATAATCGTTTTTGTTGCAAAGAAATACGATAAAGGCTGCCGCAATTCCTATCGCAAAGAGAATCCACAGCTTATTCCAGGAGATTTCATCTCCTGTAAACGGCTTAATCAGTTCCATAATGACCTCCAGCATAACAATCGTGGGGAGCATCATAGAAAAATTGGTAAGTGTGCAGGCAGCAATTGCCTTTTTTAAATCCTTATATCCTTTATCCGTCAGCATCAGTGCATTCTGCAGCTTCGGGAGCTTTTTATTATCAGACATTTGCTGTCCCCCCTTTCCCTTTCATCGTCCAGCTGGTAGTTTCATTATAGGTTTGCCACATAAGGGAATACCTCCCTTTTCGAGCCAGCAGTTCGTGGTGAGTGCCTTCCTCCAACACTTTTCCGGAATCCATTACTACAATTTTATTGGCACTGCGAATGGTGGACAAGCGGTGAGCAATAATTACCACGGTTTTATTATTCATCAGCTTTTCAAAAGCCTTCTGAATCAGGTGCTCATTCTCGGGGTCGGCAAAAGCGGTAGCTTCATCCAGAACAATTACCGGCGCGTTTTTCACGATTGCGCGGGCTATCGCTACCCTCTGTTTTTCTCCCCCGCTTAAATGCACCCCCTTCGTTCCTATTACGGTGTCGTAACCTTTGGGCATCTTCAAAATAAATTCATGACATTGGGCCGCCTTGGCAGCCGCAATGATCTGTTCATCACTTGCCGCGGGATTGCCCAGCCGTATATTATCTTTTATGCTTTGCTTGAAAAGAAATACATCCTGAAATACAAAGCTTACCTGATCCATCAAGTATGCGGTATTCATTTCCCTCACATCTACTCCGCCAAGAAGAATAGCTCCGTCTGTTACATCAAAAAACCGGGGGATGAGATGAGCGACAGTACTCTTGCCGCCGCCGGAAGCTCCGACAATAGCGGTAACCTCTCCTTGCTTTGCGGTAAACGACACACCGCTTAGCGCTTTCGTTTCCTTCGACTTATCATAAGAAAAAGACACATTTTGAAACTCCACCTCATAGCTGTCAATGCTTCTTGCTGTGACCGGCTGAAGCATCACGGGCTCTGCCAGCAGAGCGTCCATGGCCTCTACTCCGTTCAAAATCCTTATGCTGTTGGAGTTAACATACATTATTTTCATCAGGATACCCGCTATGGCCGGTACAAAAATCAAGTAGAAGATCATCGTTGCGGCAAATCCTGTATAATCTGTCGTATTCATTCCAATCAGAATACCTACCGGAAGAATAAAAAGATAAACGTTATTAATAAGTGTCGTAAAACCAGAGAAAGAGTTTTCCCAGCTTAAGGTGTAAGGTATTACCATACTGGTATATTCCTTAATGGTATCGTGCAGGCGCCGGAAGGAATATACCGTCTGTTTAAAAGCCTTTACTACAGCGATACCTCTTATATATTCTACCGAAGCATTATTCATATTTTCCAGTGACTGCTGGTACAGGCTCATCATCTTTTTCGCACCCTCATTGCCATACATCGATGCCTGCAGCACAAAGGAAAGGATTACCCCCGCCATAGCAGCCAATCCGAAACGCCAGTCCACTGCAAGCAATATTATGACCATTACTACCGGAGCTACAAAAGCCGCCACGATATCAGGAAGCTGGTGCGCGATGAATTCCTCTACTTTCTCGATATTCTCATCCATAATCTTTCTTAATTTTCCGCTTCCCACAAGGACATGAAATCCTAAAGGTACCTTCGCCAGATGAGTGGCAAAGTTTACCTTAAGCTCATACAAGGTACCAAACGCAGCCAAATGGGAACAGGATAAGGCCCCGAAGTAGAACAGGATATTAAGTACTATCCCTCCGAAAGCCATCCCTCCGTAACGGAGAGAAGCAGTGGCATTAAGCGAATCTACCGCCGGCCAAACGCTCAGGATTTCCCTTATCATAAGATAAATAGCGATATAAGGAATAAAACTGGCAATCGAAGCCAGCGATGATAGGATAACAGAACCAATCATTAAAGGTTTCTTCGTGGCTGCCAGCTCAAGAAGACGTGCCATGCCGGTTTTGGATTTATTTTTCTGTTTCATATTGAGTTTTGTTTTTTCAGACATTTTAAACCCTCCCTGTTTTAGTTTTGCACTAACCAACCATTTGGTTAGTTATAACTAACTCAGCAAAACTATACCATTCCTTCCAGATTCTGTCAATATTGTTTTCCACATATTGAATTGTTGTTTCATGTTCTAAAATTATGAACAGTCCGGCATGATATCCCGCAAAGGACAGAAAAAGTGCCATCACACATGGAATATTATAAAAGTTAAAACGGAGTCAGGCTGTCCGGCCTGACTCCGTTTTGTCTACGATCAATCCTGATTCATGAATACCTCTATTTGCATCACTTCTCCGTTTCTTACATGCCAAACCGTATCGCCGGTTATAACTCCATTTTCGAATTCCTCTGTACTGCCGTTCTGGCGCACGATTTTTACCTTTATATTATAGCCTCCGGGAATGAAATCCTTTTTCTCTGCCAAGTGGAATACAACCGGAGTCCTTCCCAAAAATACCGCTCGTATTTTCCTTTCCTCTCCAATTAGATATGCGGGGAACATCGGCATGATACGCAGCTTCAATCTATCCTCTTCCATGTAAAAGGGCCGAGGGCCGAACATCATGATCTGCCACATCTGGATGAATTCTGCAGTAGAACCGCTAAGTCTTGCCACAAAACCTTTTCCGTGCAGCTTCTCATTGCGGTTTGCGCTGCTGACGATAAAAGAGGAATTTTCAAGAGGGCTTCTGCCATACATGTCTGCATCTAAGAAGGGCACTGCCGCATTTTGGAAGTCCTCTATGAATTCACTATACATTCCCGATTTTAAAAGCTCCAGCAAATACTTGTATTCCATGTGAAGCCAAATGGATTCGTTTTCCAGCCAGCCGGGCGTAAATGCTTTGGAGCGGCCCACTTCGAAACCAACACCGTTCAGTGACTCGTTTACCTTATACATCCGAAGCTTTTCATCATACATTCCGCTGCTTTTCACTCTCTGGTACAGCTTTTCCTTCTCTTGCCCGGGCACGCTTAGCTTCAGGAAACGAGAAGGGCCTTCCAGGAAATATGGCATCTGTCTCAGGCATACCGCCTTAACCTCGATACCTCTTCCGCTCTTCTCATAATCCGTCACTTCATATGTGAAATATGCCGGACTCATCCCGTCCCCATATGCAAGTGCTCTCTCGATACCTGCCCAAACAAGAGTACGGTACCGGTTTAAAATATACACAGCTTCCATTGCCTTGATTTCAACAGTTTGGCCGCTTAATCCAAACAAAGTCTTTTCACGGTATTCTTCCTTTATATCATTGAAGGCTTTCCATGCTTGAATTCCGCTCCATGTAACACTTCCTGCTTCCAGCTCATTGCTCAGCCTTGTCATCAGGTCCGCAATTTCTTCCGCACATACGACTGTTCTTTGGTATTTCTCCAGCTCTTCAATGGTAAAATCCAGCAATCTGCACAGCTCATAAGTCTCGCACATGGAAGAGCCCAAAAGTCCCGGCATTCCGTTAAGCGCATCGTACCACCCGGGCTTGCCGCCCTCCATTTCAATGCCCATTCCATAAGGATCCAGCGTAGCAACCTTTGTCGCGCACAAAAGCAGCAGTTTCTCCATTAACGTCGTATAATAAATATCACCCTTTCCATATCCGGTGCGGACAAGCTGCCCGCGCACATCCTTCTTTACCTCGTGATCCAGGGTGTGATACTGTCTGATCCCTTTTTCTGTTTCTTCATAACGAAGCCGCCTCGGATTCACTGCAGCCTGTGACTCATAATAGGTAAAGGAAGCATCATCGAACAGCAGCTCCTCCTCCTTATCAGGAAATACTGCCACATAAGTTTCCACTAAATCCAAATTATACGTCCAATGGTCTGTCCAATATCCCTCTCCGAAGGATGCGTTAACAGCGCTGACAGCCTTATCCATCACCACGCCGATAAATTCCTCCAAAGCAACACTTTCGCTCTTTCCTTCCATCTTTTTCAGAATCTTATGCTTCTTAGCAAATCCTGCCAGACTTCCCGGCGTAAACGGTTGGGATAACGTCTCCTTCGTTTGAGACAATAAGTCATCTTTGATAAAAATGGAAAGCTCCTCAATCTTTTCCTCTTCTATCTCATATATCGCCCTTTGTACAAGAAGAGGATTGTATCCGTCCGTTTGAATGAGATTATAGAACGTCTTAATATTAATGTCCCCCACATAAGGGGTGAACAGCACGTCACATCTTCTGTTCTGATTCACATCTCTGAAATTGGAATTCCCTTGTGAATAGAATTCCGGCGACATTTGGAAAAAATTATAATCTCTCTCGATATCTCCGTGCTTTCTTGAATAAAGATAGAATATCTTCTCCCTTCCCAGCTTCACGGGATAGCCTCCTCGAAGGAGATTATCCAGATAAGTCTGTTTGCAATACGCATCGAATACCGGGTTCCCCGTTTCCGTATGGATCACTCCGCACAATTCCTCCGTCAGCCGGATGGCCTCCGCTCTCTTATCTTCGAAATACTTTTTTCCGACACACTTGTCAGAAAACTCTTTCAATACTTCTTTGCTTTCCACCATACCTATTATCTCATATATGGTGATGCTTTCTCCTATTTCCAGTTCCTTTTCTATCGCAAAAAAACTGCACGGTACATTGTTTTCCGTTATTTGCCCGCATTCCAACATCTCTGTCAGATTCATTTTCTCCAAGCCGACCGCTCTAGTCAATGAAGTATCATACGCAAATACCACCTCCGGGTCCACAATAACCGGAAGCCGCTCTCCGCTCTCCGTTACCGCAAAGCTGTAATTCCCCTCTTTAATCTCCTGTACGGCAATACTATCCACGATACTGGCGCGGACTCTGAAATACGGCAGCCCGCTCTCCGTATCCTCTACCTGCATCCACGCTTTAACCGTCTGTCCCATCTCTTTCATATTAGAAAGAGACACCCCGTAAGGTATGAGCGCCGGCATGCCATCCAGGGCCTGAAGCCGCATCTTTTTACCGCTTATGTTCTTAAAAGTGACCTCTCTCACAAGCCCGCCGATATTTTCTTCCGGCAGCGTATAATAAAGAACATTTGTCTGAAGCCCTTCCTCACGATCCGCTTCCTCTATCTCGAACTCATTCATCCCGATATACATCGCCGTCTTCTTCCCCTCATCCGAAAACGGTTCCAGATATCTGCCATCCTTCTTCACAAACGTCCGAAAGCCCTGCCTCTTCGTCATCTGATAAGCCTGATGCGCCGGATAAAATTCCATAATAGAATGCTCTTTATCTCCACTCCCAAAGCTGCTAATCCCCTGCCCCCTATTCACATAAAAAGTCCAAACCGGAATTCCCTGCCTTCCGCTGATTCCCGGCAGAAAACTGGCAAAGCCCGTCCTTTTCCCATAATCCTCTATTACATATCTGCCCTTCTTATCAAACATCTTTTCTTACACCTTCCTTAATCAAGTATTTCCAACTACTCAGCCACCGCCTTACCTCAATACCACCACAATATCATTTTCTCTGCGCATCTTACAAGAAGCGAAATACTCCTTTCCAATCAATGCATCCCTCCCGGACACAAGCTGTCCATTCATAATAACTTCCTTCACCTCATATTCTCCATACGACTTCATAAGCGGATTCAAATACTTCACATGCAGCTTCCGTCCTCCAAACTCCACATGCACTGCCGCCTCGTGATTTTTATCGAACTGCTCCGCCATAAGCTTCGGCTCCAGCTTCAAACTTCCATACTCCCCTTTTACCCCGTACATCTCAGTGAGCACCGTCATCAACAGCCAGCTCGCCGATCCCGTAAGGTAATGATAGACCCCTCTCCCCCTCGGGTCTATATATTCAGGAATCCCCGGATATATCTTACTCTTCGACACATCGCTGGCATGGCTGTAAAGGCTTTTTACCGCCTTATATCCCTCCTTTACAAACCCGCGCTTATACAGAGCATTGGCATACATAATTGTCATATGGCTGAATACCGCACCGTTTTCCTTCTGTCCATATGCAAAACCGAACATCCTTCCCATATCAGCCTTTATTTCTCCGAAATTCGTATTCAGGCGATAACCGCCCACCTCCGGCGCATAAAGATATCCGTCCGCAGACTTCACGATCTCCTCTACCTGTTTCTCCTGCGCAGTACCTGACATAATAGTAAATACCTGCCCTGTCAGCATCATACGTACACCTTTTTCGAAATCACCCTCTACCCTGTTTCCGTTATTATCGTAATAGCTGTTATACCATGAGTGCCCTGCGCCATTTTTAAGCCACTCCGTCCTCCTGATATGCTCTTTCAGCCAACCCGCTTTTTTCCTCAGATTCTCTGCCAGCTTTTCCGTATCTATTTCAAATCTCTCGCCGCTCACCGTATGCCCGCAAACATTACAATAACGCTTCAACAGCTTCTTTTTCTCCTCAATGCTGTCATAAAGCCCTTTTTCTTCAGAAAGAAGCAGCTCCATTTCCTTCAAAAGAGTGACGGTCTTCACCTTTCCCTTCTTTTGCATATAAAATATAAGATCGGCGATTTCCTCCAGATTTCCCGCATACGCTGCCGTAAACGCCACACTCTCACCCCGCTCCGGCGCCATGTCCAGCGCATCGTTCCAGTCCGCACCCCGAAGCCTCATATGGTTGTGCTCTCCCACGTCATAAAACGCTGTAAGGTGCTGTAATAATATATGCTCAAGAATCGTTCCGCTGTAAGCATCGCCTTCTGCCGTCTTCTGAATGCAGCCCTGCTCCTCCGCCCAGCTCTCGTCGCGGCCTTCTCCCCGAAATCCCTGGGCATCTTTGAAATATCCCGCTTCCTCCAGCATGAAATCCAGATCGCCGCTTTGCTTGATATATAAGTAAGCAGTCATGAAGGGCCACATCCCGTGGTCCATCCAAACTCTGGCGATTCCGTTTCTATCCGCAATGAACTCACCTTGCTCCTTTCCTATAATCGTAGCGTTGGTTCCGTCCATGCGCACGCCCCCAAAATTAGACAGCAGCATTTCCCTGACACCGGAAGGATTCATCATAAGGAGTGCCAGACAATCCTGCCACAAATCCCTCCAGCCTCTTCCACCTTTTCCGTAGTCGTGGTGGGGCAGGAAGGAGCAGCCGTAAATACGCCGCAATATCGGCTGGAAATTCACCCAATACATCCATTTATCGAATCTATCATCTCCTGATTCATAAGATATGTTTACCTTCTCATTCCAATATTCCTTTGTCTCCTTCAGCCTCTTTACAAAGACCTCCTCCGTTAAATAGGAGTCTGCCGCCTTCGAAAGAGCGTCCGCATCCTCGCCATAGCCAAGGGCAACCACGTAGGCGATTCTCTCTCCGGGATTCAATGTGAATTCCTCGAACACAATTCCACCCATAGCTTCGAAGCCGTCCACCTGCGTACCCGCCGGTACCGTATCTATCTTATCTCCATAAAGTGCACCGGGATTCTCAAAATCCCCGCCCTCGCCGATAAAGTCCTCAGCCGTAGGAATAAAGCCGATGGGAAGCCTGCCGCCGCCCCTGCCGAATACACCGTATACTACCGCATTCTTTCTATGTCCCCTTTCGTCAAAGGTCAGCGTCGGATTCACCATCACGCCGTTTTCTGCCGTTATGATCCGATGCAGCATACTCGTAACGTTTCTATGATCTCTTATATTGTCCGCACTGCGCGCATATATCGGAATTGCCGCCATGGGTGTTGCCGTTATATAATTTTTCCCTATATTTTCAATAGTTACCATAGTCAGCTCGACCTTGTCCTCCGTATGGGGAACAAAAGTCGTCACTTCCGAGATCAGGCCGTAAGCAACGGATTTTCTCTTTATCATATGCCACATAATGCCTGCTTCGAGAACGGTTTCTTCCTTTGCCCTGGTGAACTTCTCCGCCTGCTGCCTTGAGGAAACTCCCGTAGCAGACCAGAGCTCTCCATTTTGCATTTTCAGCCAGAAATTGCGGGACGACTTGTTATTATGTAAATTTTCACTGCTGACCGGCTCTAACAAGAACGTATTCTGTCCGGTCTTGGAATCTCCGCCAAGAAGAGGCGTAATGCTGCTCATGACCCCTGACTCCCCTGCCACCGGAAAGTAAAGATAGCTCGTAAGCTCCGGATCCTCTATCCGGAAGCTGCCTTCTGCGTCGGTATATTTGTACTGTTCCATAATCTAAAACTCCTTCCCTTTTACGACGGATAAATTTGCTTTTTCAAATCTTATCCGCCTTCTTAATACACATTGCTTTTTGCTTATATACCAAGTATAATGTATAAAAATGTATTTATTCTATATTAAAAATGTAGTTTTCCATAACAATATTGTCTGTCATCGCTTGATAATGCTTTATTCAACCGTGTGTGACCTTATCGCTTGATGGTATAGGAGGATTCCATGGAGAAATTCAAACTTTTTCTTGATAATAATCTGAAGGAAAGAAATACTACCGACAAATATTCCTTTCCCTTTCGTGTGGGTTATGAAAGACTTTCTAATTATGAGCAGAATTCTTTTCCCATCCACTGGCATCCTGAAGTAGAATTCACTTATGTAACGGAAGGCAGCATGGAATACCAGGCAAACGATAACTTATATAAAATCAGTGCGGGAAACGGTATTTTCACTAACTCCAACGTCTTGCATACCGCCAGAACGGTCGGTGCAGAGACGGACTGCAGCTATATTGCCATTGTCCTCAATCCTGTCATCATCTTCGGCTATGAAGACAGCCTTATCTTCAACCGGTATGTTAATCCCATCTGTACGGAGCCGGCGCTTTTTTCCAAATATCTAAGCGGGGATTCCTCCTTTGGAAAACGAATGATTTCCCTGTTATTAGAGGCTGCCGAATTGCAGAATCAGGCGGAGGACGGCTATGAACTTCTCGTTGTGGAAAAGCTCTGTTCGCTATGGTCTCTCCTTTTTCAGGAGCTTCAGCCCTCTTTAAATCAAAAAGAGACCGGCACGACAACCGACATCAACCGCCTGAAAACGGCAATCGGTTTCATCCAGTCTCATTACAGCGAGGATATTTCCCTTCAGGACATCGCCGGCTCCTGCCATATAAGCAAAAGCGAATGCTGCCATTTGTTCAAGCGGACACTGCGACAGACCCCCTTTACATACTTATTGAATTATCGGATACAAAAAAGCCTTCCCCTGCTTTTAAGCGGCGGTCAATCAATGACGGAAATTGCCGAAGAGATCGGCTTTCACGGAAGCAGTTACTTTGCAGAAACCTTTAAAAAGATCATGAACTGCTCTCCCAGCGATTATCGGAAAATCCATTCAAAGCAGGCGCTATAACTGAGCGTTAAGAACAAAAGTGTGCTTCGCACACAGCTGCGCATCCTGCCCGAAGGGCTTTTATTTTATAGAACGCATTTTCCTATAAGATAAAAAAACAGATGCAATTCACATCGCATCTGTCTCATCCTGCAAAAATTATTTTAAATCTATTTTCTTATCAAGTGTCTCGGCAAGCCATTTACGAATAAAGGCTGTAACTCGCCGATAATAAGCGGTCTTGCATATTTCTCATAACCTTCATTAAGGCCGCATCCGTCTGCCGTAATCCATTCTGCCGGAACCGGTCTCTCAACGTTAGCGATTGCGTGAATGTCGTATGCACTCGTTCCGCACTGATAAGGGTCATCTCCGTTTCTGTCAAGGGTAATCATCATACCCGTCTTGCCTTCCTCTGCTGCAATAACAGCGTCATGTCCAACCTGAAATGCTTCGTTGATGTCTGTAAGAGAAGCGAGGTGAGTAGCTGCACGCTGTAAGGTAGAGAATTCTACCGCACGAGCCTTAAGGCCTGTCTCAGCCGCTACCAAAGAGCAAAGGTATGCCGCAGTACCGGACAGCTGCTTGTGTCCGAATGCATCCACTGCCTTATCCGCATCTGCGAGCTCGCATACGAAACGTCCGTCTGCCAAAGCCACGCCTTCGGATACTGCGATTACTACAGAACTCTTCGTAGCTCCAAGATGCTTTACTTTAGCCATGAACTTGTCCACATCAAAAGCCACTTCCGGAAGGTAGATCGCGTCCACACCGCTGCAGTCCTCTCCCTTTGCAAGAGCTGCCGCTGCGGTCAGCCAGCCTGCATGGCGTCCCATGATCTCCACGATACATACGGTAGGCTTCTCAACACCGAAAGACTCGTTATCGCGGATGATTTCCTTCAAGCTCGTAGCGATATACTTCGCTGCGGAACCATATCCAGGACAGTGATCCGTAATCGGAAGATCGTTATCGATGGTCTTAGGTACGCCCATGAATCTCTGCGGTTTATTGTGAGCAGCAGCATAATCGGACAGCATCTTTACGGTATCCATTGAGTCATTACCACCCGCATAGAATAAACATTCGATGTCATGCTTTTCCATTATTTCAAATACTTTTTCATATACTTCTTCATGCCCTTCAATTTTAGGCATTTTGAAACGGCAGGAGCCTAAAAATGCTGAAGGAGTTCTCTTTAATAACTCAATACCGGTCTCATCTGCGAGATATTCATCGAGGTCGCACAAATTATCCTGCAAAAATCCCTGGATACCATGTACCATACCATATACTTTCTTTACACCAAGCTTTTTAGCTGCTGCATATACGCCAGCTACCGATGAGTTAATTACGGCTGTAGGTCCGCCGGACTGTCCAACAACAATATTTCCTTTCATATTTCCTCTCCTTTGATCTTCTTATAGTTTCTTTATTTCAACCACATCTTGTGTATGCGGTCAATTACCACCACCGATTATAACAGATTCACTTCGGCAATACAAGTTAAAATACCCCATATTTATCTTCCTGATTATTATAATTCTTTATCAATACTAAATAAAACTAATTCACATATTGTCCTTACATCACATAATTCCGCACATCCATATAATAATAATATAGACATATTCAAGGAGTAACTCATGGATTATTTAAACGATACCACAAACATCATCGATCACGGGCCTACCCCCTTCGTGACCGATTTAAAGCAGGACACGATAAGCAATACTTACTTCCGTGCCGCTCGCTGGACCTGCAAAAATATGCAGCTTACACTAATGTCCGTACCAGTAGATTCCGACATCGGCCTGGATGTTCACCAAGCCTCCGATCAGTTTTTCTATATCGAACAGGGCAACGCCCTGGTCGTCATGGGAAATTGTCCGGATTGCCTTCAATATCAGGCACGTATTACAGAAAATTACGCGGTCCTGGTTCCGGCCGGAATATGGCATAACATAATCAACAGCGGTTCCATCCCTCTAAAAATGTTTACCATCTATGCACCTTCTCTTCATCCCCACGGAAGTATACACCGGTCGAAAGAGGAAGCGTCAATCTATGAAAGCATGGAGTAGCGCTCCTCGTTGACGGCAGGCACGGGATACTATAAAATGTACTAATAGGAGAAAAAAGATATGAAAGATTACCATAACGACGTCGTGTGGAAAGACATGCAGGTTTTCCTTCCTGAACAAAACAGACTCTCCGCCGGGACCATGCCCGAAGAATATTTCATACCGGTACACGACATGAATATACATATAGATCACTATAAGGTAAGCAAGCCTAAAGCAACTGTCATTTTATTCCATGGAGTCGGAGGGAACGGCAGGCTGCTTTCCTTTATTGCCGTCCGTCTGAAAATAAGCGGATATGAAGTCATATGTCCGGATTTTCCTTTATACGGCTGCACCCAATACAGCGGCACCATAACCTATGATATCTGGGTAAAATGCGGATGTGAAATCGTATCCTTCTACCAAAGGCAAGCCGCCAGAAGTATCTTCCTGTTCGGCCTGAGCGCCGGCGGTATGCTCGCCTATCAGACAGCCAGCCAATGTCCGGACATATGCGGCATCATTGCAACCTGCATACTCGATCAAAGAAATCCGTATATTACTAAAAAAACGGCGGCCAATCCACTTATGGGCGCCGCTGCCAAGCCTTTTCTGGCCTCTGTGAACAAAATAGCCGGTAAAATCAATATACCGATGAAGGCCATCGCAAATATGAAGGCCATTGCCAACAACAGCGAACTCGCAGCCTTGCTCATGAAGGACAAAAAGTCCTCGGGAGTCTCTGTCCCCATCGCCTTTGTTCATTCCATGCTGAATCCGGCATTAAAAATCGAGCCCGAGCTATTCATATCCTGTCCTTTTCTTCTCGTTCATCCGGGCCTGGACAAATGGACGGATGTGTCCCTGAGCCGGATATTCTACGATAAGCTCGGCTGTACCAAAGAAATACATATACTGGAGAACGCCGGGCATTTTCCTATCGAAGAAAAAGGCCTTTTACAGCTGGAGGATCACTGCCTGCAATTTCTTGAGACTTATCGAAGCGGTTAATAAATAATAGAATCATCTATTTAGGGGAAAGCTATATCTGTCAGGAGGATTTCACGAATGGATATGCGCTTTGATGCAGTTTATTATGAACCGGCTGCGCTCAACTATGAATTGGGCCAGATGCTCCAAAAGAAATATGCTGCCTTGCCTTGGATAGAAATAGAAAATCACAACCATATACCCGAGTTGGCGGCGTCAGAGAACCATGATTTTGCAAAATTAAAAAACCATCTTATCATAGGTACAAGAAAAACCCACAAATATGTACCCAACCATAAGGTTTCGGACTGGCTGGTACCATATACTTCTTCAGGCTGCCGGGCAATGTGCCTATACTGTTATCTTGTTTGCAATTACAACAAATGTTCCTATCTTCGCTTGTTCGTCAATCGCGAACAAATGCTGGATAAGCTTCTGAAAAAAGCCGCTGCTGCTCCCGCACCGCAAACCTTTGAGATAGGAAGCAACAGCGACTTGCTGTTGGAAAATACAATCACAGACAATCTGCTCTATACCATCCAGCGTTTTGCGCAGGAAGGCCGCGGGCACCTTACCTTTCCGACCAAATTCGATATGGTAAATCCATTGCTCGATCTCGACCATAAAGGTAAGATCATTTTTCGCATGAGCCTCAATCCCGAAGAGATTATAAGCCGTATAGAACTAGGGACATCCTCGCTGTCGGCACGAATCCATGCATTGAATGAAATGGCGGAAGCCGGATATCCGGTGGGAATACTGCTCGCCCCCATCATTCTGCTTCCGGACTGGAAACAATTATATGGCAGACTGATTGAGCAGCTGGCCGAAGAGCTAAGCCCAAAGGTCAAACAAAATAGCTTCATAGAAATCATACTGATGACTTATAGCTTCGTACAAAATGCTATAAACACGGATGCCTTCCCTAATTCCGTAATGCTTTTAAACCGGGAAACCATGACTGGCCGCGGGCGCGGTAAATATTGCTACCGAAACGAGATTCGACAGGAGGTAGAAGCTTTCTTACGGCAAAGGCTGTCAGAGCAGTTATCAGATATGCAAATATTGTATATTTCATAATCGGAGGACATACAAGAGCCCGGGCTGAGTCCCCTCCCATTTTCATTTAACGCAATAATTTACAAATTTAGAGAATAATCTCGGGACAACTAGCATATATTATAGAAAAAAGAGGATGTTTATTATGGATACATATCAAACATTATCTTTAATATTTCAATTCGGAGGTTTTCTAGTTGCTTTACTCGTATATGTGCATAAAACAAAATAAGTACTTGCAATAAGCTGCAAATCTATAGAATGGATTTGCAGCTTATTTTATGTAATAAAAAAGTACTCCTCTTGTATAAAAAGCTCTTCTCCTGCACACTCTATATCCGAAAGGATGGTATACTATGAAATCTAAAAACAATGAACCTAATAATACCTTTGATGACGGTAACATCCCGGAAATAGATTTGCCGAGAAGTAAAAATCATACTAAGCCTGACTACAATGTGGAGCCGCTTCCTGAGTCATCAAGGCCGCGTCAAGATGGACCCGGAGGGAATTAATTTCCCCTCGGTACATAAAGATCAATGATCAGTCTTCTTTTTTTATTATGTATAAAAACGCACGGGTTATTTGAGGAAAAAATAATGCAATGATACCAGTAAAGTCATGTAACAGCGGCACCAGTAATATATAATAAGCAATAAAACCCATTAAAAACATCCTGATAACTTTTGAAAATAATATAATGCGAGAGGCTTTTTGTTTGTCAAATTTTACAGAATGTTGTACGGTATATACATTTAAAATAAAATTTCCGATTGAAGCTGCGCCGCCTATGATCATACCCATCATAACAGAAAGATCGCACTTGTCCATAATTATGTAAAAACTAATTAGAATGAATGACAATCCGGTTACGCAGAAGGCCATGCTTATTATTTCTTGTTTCAATTTTTCTTGAAGTGTCATAGTCATCTCCCAAAAACACAACTACCATTTGCGTGTTTTTAAGTATATCAGCTTATATGTTAGCACAGCATTAAGATTTTTGCGGCAACATTAAGATAGTATAAAGACTGTTAAACATTAACCGGATTTCCCATCGTCGCCCACACGGAGCATCCGATACCCGACGCCGATATGTGTTTGTATATACTTGGGTTGTGAAGCATCTTTTTCAATTTTCTTTCGCAGCGTTGCCATAAAAACACGCAGGGCAGGAATATCACTGGAATAACTTCCCCATATCTCCTGAAGAATAAAATTATGTGTTAAGACCTTCCCGACATTTTTGGCCAGCAAACACAAGAGCTTATACTCCATGGGTGTCAGATGTATTTCCTCATCGTCTATCCACACACAGCCCGCAGCATAATCGATTTTCATATTCTCATTCGTAAATACGGTCGCGTCTCTTTGCAGTTTTTCACTGTCATAACGTACCCTGCGCAGACTGACTCGCAGTCTCGCCAGAAGTTCATCCACACTGAACGGTTTGGTCAGATAATCGTCCGCACCGGCATCCAGGGCATCTATCTTATCCCGATCTTCGCTGCGTGCACTTACTACAATAATGGGCATATTAGACCATGTCCGAACCTTTTTGATAACATCTATACCATTCATGTCCGGAAGTCCTAAATCCAGAATCATGATATCCGGCTTCCTGGATACTGCTTCTAAGATCGAGCCTTTGCCAGTTCCTGCCGTATGATATTGATAGCTTTGTGTCTCAAGGGTGGTTGTGATTAACTTTTGAACGGCCTTGTCATCTTCCACAACCAAAATCAATGGTTTATTCATGAACATTTACCTCCTCTGCCCGCAAGGTAAATACGAATACCGTACCCTGCGGCATATTATCTCTTACATAAATAGTTCCCCCATGCGCATTGATAATAGATTTGCACAGCGGCAGACCCAATCCAAGTCCACGCCGGCTGTCCGAACTAATATTTTTAGCCGTATAAAACATATCAAACAGTTTTTCCTTTGCCGAATCCGGAATACCTGAACCATCATCGGCTATTTCGACTCGAATAAATGCTCCTTCTCTTTTTGCCGAAATCACAATGCTCGAGCCTTCCTGTGTATATTTGATTGCGTTATCAATAATATTGATAATAACCTGAATGATAAGCCGTGAATCCATCCGAGCCATTAAAAATTCATCCTCCAGCACAGTTTCCATTTTATGTTCCACACTTCGCCGATTGATATGAAGTAATGCTTCTCTGATCACATCTTCCAAAAGTTCCGGCTGCATGTTCAGATTCAGCATTCCATTGTCGATCCGGGTAATGGACAGCAGGTTTTCCACCAAATTTATCAGCCACAGGGAATCGTCATAAATATCGGTATACAGTCCCTGTTTTTGCTCCTCGCTTAGAACTTTGGAATTACCTCTGAGAATACCGGCATTGCCGGAGATGCTGGTGAGAGGCGTACGCAAGTCATGAGAAATTGCACGCAGGAGGTTGGCCCTGAGCTGCTCCTGCTGCATCTGCATAGATATTTGTTTTTGTGTTTCACTCAGCCATTCTTTTTCCAAAGCCAAGGCACACTCACCCAGCATGGCAATTACCAGGCTCTTTTCAAACATCTCCAAAGAAACATGCTTTTCCATAACAATTCCTACGACGGCAAACACTTTATCTTTTCCCCGTACCGCCAGATATAGGCATTTGGCGGCAGAAAGGGTATTTGTGGTAGCTCCGGCCCGCTTGTTATTTTTATAGACCCACTCCGCCACCGCGAGCTCATCCTCTCTAATATATTTTTGCAAATCTTCCTCATCTTCGCAGCCGAACACCATAGGAGCGGATAATGTATTTTCCTTACTAAGATAAAAAATCACAATTCTGTCAAGCAATTTAACCATTTGCTGCGCCGTTTCTTTTATAATTTCCGATTGATTGCTTGCCTGCTGCAGTTTTTGGCTTGTTTCCAGAAGCACTTCTGTCCGATAAGCCTTTTGCGCATCCTGACGGGCCTGCTCCTTTACTCTCTTCGTCAAAGTACTGGTAATGAGAGAAGCTGCCAGCATGACAATAAAGGTAACCGGATAACTTGGAAGGGCTGCCTGTAAAGAAAACTGGGGCTCTGTAAAAACAAAGTTAAACACCAGAACGCCCAGAACGGAGGATAACGCACTGTATATTCTTCCTCTCGTAACGATGGAATTAAAAAGTACACCTAAAATAAATGTAGTGATGATGTTTGCTTCACTAAAGCCAAGAAAATCGAACCATAGTCCGATCAATGTACACGCAATTAAAATTCCTATCGTTTTAAAAGAATCCACCGGCGAAAATTCTGCCGGTTTTACGAACTTAGGCCGGCGCAAATGGTAAGAGGGATTGGTATCAGGAATAATATAAATATCTAAATTAGGGGCCAGCATAGACAGTTTATCAACAAAATTAGTTTTTACCAGCCATCTTTTCATATGACTGGATCGCCCTATAACAATTTTGGATACTCGGCTCACCTTTGCATATTCCGCAATTTGTCCCGGAACATCCTCCCCATATACAGTAGCAATTTGTGCTCCAAGCTGCTCTGCAAGCCTTACATGTTCTCTCAGCCTCGTTCTGCTTTTGTCTTCATACTCTGCTATTTCTGTAGTTTGTACAAACAACGCTGTAAAAGTACCATGAAATGCGTCAGCCATTCTCGCCGCTGTACGGATTACTTTAGCATTGGAAGGTGCCGGAGATAAACAAACCAATATATGCTCGTTAGAATAAGCACCGCTGTTTTTTGATGGCTCGTTGTTTTGTGCCGCAATACGGTTAACCTGATCTGCCGTGATCCGCAGCGCAATTTCACGAAGGGCAATCAGGTTTTCCTTCGTAAAGAAATTAGAAAGAGCGCGCTGTGCCTGCTCTTCGCTGTAAACCTTCCCTTTATTCAGACGTTCAAGGAGTTCTTCAGGCTCAATATCCACGACCTCAATCTGATCGGCACTGTCAAATACACTGTCTGGAATACGTTCTCGTACCGTGATCCCTGTAATGGCGAACACTACATCGTTAAGGCTTTCAATATGCTGAACATTAATAGTAGTATATACATCTATGCCTGCACGCAGCAGCTCTTCCACATCCTGATAACGTTTAGCATGACGGCACCCCTCGGCATTCGTATGGGCCAGTTCATCTACCAAAATCAGTTCAGGCCGTCTGCGGAGAGCTTCATCCAAATCGAACTCCTTTAATATCATATTTTTATAGTTCAACTCCAAAAATGGCAGGACCTCCAGATTGCCTAAAAGAGCGGCCGTTTCAGGACGGGCATGCGGTTCTATATATCCTGCCACAACATCGACACCATTGCTTTTGACTTCCTGCGCATCTTTCAACATAGCAAAGGTCTTGCCGACACCAGCCGCATAACCGAAGTAAATTTTCAGTAACCCGCATTTCTTTTCGTTAGCCGTAACGGTTTGCTGCTTGGAAACAACACCAGAAAATATATGATCGTTTCCCATCTTCACGCCCTCTTCTTTCATAGAATGTTAAAAGATTATATCACATAAAAAATTATTATTGTATTATAATTACCCATTTAACATTAAGATAGCATAAATACCCGGTTTTATTTTGACGTTTGTTCCGCCAATCCTAACTCCTTCACAATTTCAAGATTTACCTTCAGGACATTAACTGTTTCTTCTCCAAAAATGCCCAGAATCTTATCCTGCGTATTTTTTTTCACAATGTCCTCCAACAGTTCCCCGGGCAGCCCGGTCGTCTCAACTAAAGCAGGAATTTGAACTGCCGCTGAAGCAAGGCTGATATGTGGGTCAAGACCGGACCCCGAAGCCGTTAACAGATCTGTAGGAATATCTTCTTTATCAATAGAAGGATTCGCAGACAGAAATTTCTCAATATCGGCTTTCACTCGTTTGACCAGCTCCGGATTGGTGGGCGCATAGTTTCTGGAACCGGAACTGACTCCTGTATAATTACCATTCGCCTTGTCCTCCTGTGTGTATGTGTTATAATTCACTGCAGAAGGACGGCCCTTCATAAACCGCGGATCAGTAAAATCCTGCCCGATCAATTCTGAGCCTGCATTCCGCCCGTCGATCGTAACGAGACTGCCGTTTGCCTGACGGGGAAAAATGATCTGACTTATTCCTGTAAGCAGAAGGGGATACCCCAATCCGCAGATCAGGAGCATAACCGCTGAAATAAGCAGCGGACTCTTGATTCCTTTTAAAAGTTTTATCATATTTTATAATCTCCTCTCCGATTGCATAAAGCCTATATCCCAAGAATAGTCAGCATCGGCGCAATCAGCAAATCAATCGATTTAATACCTGCAAAGGGGGCAATAATACCTCCCAGGCCGTAAATCAGCATATTTCGTGATAGCATTTTTTCTGCGGTATTACCGCCATGAACATTGCCGGAATAATTGCAAAATATTTGGCGATATCATTGGCTATGCTAAATGTTGTCAGGGAACCTCGCGTAATCAAAAGCTGCTTCCCGATTTCCACCACATCCAAGATCTTGGTGGGATCAGAATCTAAATCTATCATGTTTGCCGCTTCCTTAGCCGCCTGAGTTCCGCTGTTCATGGCAATGCCTACATTAGCCTGCGCGAGAGCAGGGGCATCATTCGTACCATCTCCCGTCATGGCAACAATTTTCCCTTCGGCCTGCTCGGCCTTGATTGCCCTGATCTTATCTTCCGGCCTGCATTCCGCTATGAAGCTGTCTACACCTGCTTCCTGCGCAATAGTCGCTGCAGTCAGTGGATTGTCGCCTGTGCACATGATGGTCTTGATACCAATAGACCGTAATCTTTCGAAACGTTCCACCAATCCCTCTTTGATGGTGTCTTTTAAATAAATGATTCCCAGGATGCGGTTCCCAACACAGACTGCTAAAGGTGTTCCGCCCAGCTTTGCAACCTCGTTTGTCCGCTTTTCCAGATCCTCGGGAATAGAGCCGCCCAGATTCTGTACATACTTTTGAATAGCATCCGATGCGCCTTTACGGATTCTTGTGCCATCCGGAAGATTGACGCCACTCATGCGCGTCTGTGCGGTGAACTCCACAAACTCCGTTCCCGCTATATCCTCATTAATCTTGCCGCTTAACTGCCCGCCAAGCTTTACTATGGACTTTCCTTCGGGAGTATCATCTTTCAGTGAACTGAGCACAGTATAACGAATCAATTCCTGTTCATTTACATTACCTACGGGAATAAATTTTGCTGCCATACGGTTTCCGTAGGTAATAGTACCTGTTTTGTCGAGAATCATGGTATCCACATCACCGCATATCTCAACGGCTTTGCCGGACATTGCAATAACATTAAAACGTGTTACGCGGTCCATACCAGCGATACCGATGGCAGACAGCAAACCTCCGATGGTTGTGGGGATCAGGCAGACCATCAGGGCGATCATCGTAGAAATTTGTAAGCGCACCCCGCTGTAAACAGCGATGGGGTAAAGGCTGACTATTACTATCAGAAAGATGATCGTCAGACTGACAAGGAGTGTATTAAGCGCTATCTCATTAGGCGTCTTCCTGCGGGAAGCCCCTTCAACCAGCGCAATCATTTTATCAATGAAAGATTCTCCCGGATTGGATGTGATCCGAATTTTCAGCTGATCGCTGACTACCGTTGTGCCACCGGTTACCGACGAGAAATCGCCGCCGCTTTCCTTAAGTACAGGCGCTGACTCTCCGGTAATAGCGGATTCATCCACCGAGGCAATTCCTTCGATCACTTCACCGTCATTCGGGATCAGCTCTCCGCTTTTCACCAGCACTATATTACCTTTTTCCAATGTGCCGGCACTTACTATCATTTCCGTATTATCTTCTTTCAGGATTCGGGCTTGCATATCTTTCTGAGTCTTCTTAAGACTTTCTGCCTGCGCTTTGCCGCGCCCCTCCGCTACCGCTTCCGCAAAATTCGCAAATAAAAGGGTTAAAAAAAGAAGAGCAGATACTATGAAATTATATAGCACCATACTGTTACCTTCGTCTCCGAACAAACCCGGAAAGAAACAGGTCAGAAGCGTTATCCCGAACCCGATTTCCACTACAAACATGACAGGATTCTTCATCATATACAAAGGATTTAGCTTCATAAATGCCCCGATAATGGAGGATCTCATAATATCCCCTGTAATGAATTTTGTTTTCTTTGCTTTGCTCATAATAATATCCTCCTCAACTCCACAAAATCATGTGTTCAGCAATCGGTCCAAGGATCAGTGCCGGAAAGAATGTGAGTGCGGCAATGATAAGAACAACCATAAGAAGAGCAATGGTAAACGTTCTTGTGTCGGTTCTTAATGTGCCGATAGATTCACTGACCGGTTGCTTGAGCATAAGTGAACTTGCAACAGCCATCATTATGATGATGGACAAATAGCGCCCGAAGAACATAGCCAGCCCTGTCGTAATGTTCCAAAAATACGTATTATCACTCAGCCCTTCAAAGCCGGAGCCATTGTTGGCGGCAGCGGACGTGAATTCGTACAGTACCTGCGTAAGTCCATGATGCCCCGGGTTACTGATTCCCGCCAATCCTGCCGGAATCGCTACTGCCAGTGCCGAAAAGAACAGGATTATCAGCGGGTGGATAATAATGCCTAGCGCAGTCAGTTTCATTTCCCCGCCTTCGATCTTTTTCGCCAGATATTCCGGTGTGCGGCCAACCATCAGCCCGCAGATAAATACCGTCAGAATCACATACATCAGCATGTTCATCAATCCTACACCTTTGCCGCCAAATATCAGGTTGAGCATCATATTCATGAGTGAAACCATTCCACCGATCGGCGTCAGAGTATCGTGCATGTTATTGGTACTGCCGGTAGTAAAGGCAGTTGTTACCGTTGTGAAGAGTGCGGATTGGGCAACTCCGAACCGCATTTCTTTGCCTTCCATATTACCCATAGTCTGATCTAATCCCACCTGCGCAAGTGCCGGGTTTCCAGCCCGTTCTGCCGCATAGCAGACTCCGATTCCCACAATAAAGAGAAAAAACATTACAGCAAAAATGGGTTTGGCTTCGTTATTGCGGTTTCGTACCATAAGACCAAACATAACAACGCAGGAACCCGGCAACAGCATCATGGAAAGTATTTCGATCATATTGGATAGAACTGTTGGATTTTCAAATGGCGTTGTCGCATTAGCTCCGAAAAACCCTCCGCCATTGGTTCCCAGATGCTTGATCGATTCCAGCGATGCAACCGGCCCCATGGCTATGTCCTGATATTTTCCTTCAATCGTCTGCACAGTTATATCAGGTGACATGTTCTGTACGGTACCCTGAGATACAAGCAACAGTCCGACGATGACGGAAAGCGGTAAGAGAACCCGCGTCGTAATACGAACAAAATCCGAATAAAAGTTTCCCATGGTTTTTGTCTTTCCCGAAAAGCCGCGGACAATAGCTGTAGCTGCGGAAAAACCGGTGGCCGCAGAAGTAAACATCATAAAGATAATCACCAGCATCTGGCTTAGATACGAAAGCCCGGATTCACCGTAGTAATGCTGAAGGTTCGTATTTGTCATAAAGCTGATGATGGTATGAAAGGACAGCACAGGCTCCATTCCTCGGATGCCGTTGGGATTAAAAATTGGAAGGGCCTGAATTCTTAAAATCAGATATCCTGTAAGCACCATAATTGCATTGGTTGCCAACATCGCCAAGACATACTGCTTCCAGCTCATTTCTTTTCTGTCAATTCCACATATACGGTAAATTGTATTGTCCACCCGATCAAAAAACGGATCGGCAAAGGTTCTTTGACCGACCGCAATGTGATACATGTATTTCCCCATCGGTAGAATTAAACCAACAAAGATTATCAGAATTATTATAATTTGCAGCATATTTCGTTCCGCCTTCCCGTTAAAACTTTTCCGGATTTACAAGAGCATATACCAAATATCCTGCCAATCCCACAATTAATATTCCAAGAACTATCATATAATTATCCTCCTCTGCGATTACGGCTTTTCAACCTGCCGGCTGCACCAATTAACAAACCATTTCAGCAACAGATAGCATACGGTCAGCATACCAATCATAGCTAAATCCATTAATAAATTCATATTCAATTTCCTCCTGTCTTTCAACTTATCACTTTCTATGACCACTAGCGGTGATTCCATGTTTCATTATAGACTTTTGAAAATTAAGACAGTGTATTGGTTATTTCAGGTGCATGAATGTTGCATTAAGAGAATTCATATATCTTCGTATCCATCCCGGCTGAAGTTTGGAAGTGATTATGATAAAAATCATGACCACCCGTCCAACGGGTGGTTTGCTCTGACCCTATAAGGGTCTGTTACCGGCCAGCGCCTAAAGACGCTGGCTTTCACTTTGTTCAAGCCCTATAGCCTTTGACTCGTTGCAACCCTT
>JAEYJO010000059.1 GCA_023408815.1 Bacillota bacterium
TCCTATGTAAGATTAATCCTATGTAAGATTAATCCTATGTAAGATTAATCCTATGTAAGATTAATCCTATGTAAGATTAATCCTATGTAAGATTAATCCTATGTAAGATTAATCCTATGTAAGAGGTTATATTTCGGATACCGATAGGCGGGCAGAGACTCAAAAACTGCGTTTTTGAGTTCGCTTCGCTCGTCGGGTAATCGTTCCCTCAGCTCAATTATCCGTGCAAGCACGATAATTGAGCTGAGGGAACGATTACCCGACTCTGCCCTTTTCGGACATTATACCACAGCCCTTATTTTTTGTTAACTACATTATAAAGTAATTTCTGCACGGGGCTGCTGAAATTTGTTTTGAAATTACAAATGTAAAATCTTAATTTTACCTATTGACAATGCATTAACTCCTAGTATAATTGTTATCAGCGTTTGTTTAGTATCAGTAAACTTTGTGTTTACCTTTTCTTTACAAAAGGAACGGACACACCACGAAAAAAAGCGGTAAAATATGGAAATAGGAAACAAATTAAAGGAACTACGAATACAGAAAGGGCTGACGCAGGAAGAACTTGGAGCGCGGTGTGAGTTATCGAAGGGGTTTATTTCACAGCTCGAGCGCGATTTGACTTCTCCGTCTATCGCTACCCTTATGGATATTTTGCAATGTCTTGGAACGGATTTGCAGGAGTTTTTCTCAGAGAATCCGCAAGAGGAGCAGATTGTATTTCACGAAACGGACTACTTCGAAAAAATCGATGAAGAGCTTGGCAACAAAATTGAGTGGATTATTCCCAATGCCCAGAAGAACATTATGGAACCGATTCGACTGACCTTGGCTCCGGGCGGTTCCACTTATCCGGATAACCCTCATGAAGGGGAGGAATTCGGCTACGTTTTATCCGGAAGCATCGCCATTACTTTGGGAAAGAAAACAATTCGCGCCAAAAAAGGGGAAACTTTTTACTTCACACCGAATACGACACATTATATTACCGCAAACAAGAAAACCGGAGCAGTCATCCTATGGATCAGCTCTCCGCCCAGTTTTTAACTTTTACGTACCGGAGGATCTCTTCTATGAATAAAGAATTAATTAATTTAATCGATATATCGAAATCCTTTGATGGAGAAATGGTCTTGGACGAATTGCATCTGAATATTCACGAGAACGAGTTCCTCACTCTGCTCGGTCCGAGCGGATGCGGGAAAACTACCACTTTGCGCATACTCGGCGGTTTTGTTACCCCGGACAAGGGCAAAGTCGTTTTCGGCGGGCAGGATATTACGAACACTCCTCCTAACAAGCGCCAGCTTAATACCGTATTTCAAAAATACGCGCTTTTTACCCATATGAATATTGCCGAAAATATAGCTTTCGGGCTTAAAATCAAGAATAAAAGTAAAAACTATATTGATGATAAAATTAAGTATGCCCTAAAACTTGTAAATCTGGAAGGTTATGAAAAGCGTATGCCGGATTCCTTAAGCGGCGGCCAGCAGCAGCGTATCGCTATCGCACGCGCTATCGTAAATGAACCCAAGGTGCTGCTTTTGGATGAGCCTCTGGGTGCACTGGATCTGAAGCTTCGGCAGGATATGCAGTATGAGCTGATCCGTTTGAAGAACGAATTAGGGATTACCTTTATTTACGTTACTCACGATCAGGAGGAAGCCCTTACCATGTCAGATACCATCGTTGTTATGAATCAGGGCTATATCCAGCAGATAGGAACACCCGAAACAATCTACAATGAGCCGGAAAACGCCTTTGTTGCCGACTTTATCGGAGACAGCAACATCATTGCCTCGATGATGTTAGAGGATAAGCTGGTGTCAATTCTGGGTGCGAAATTTGCCTGCGTGGATACAGGATTCGGCCATAACAAGCCGGTGGATGTGGTTATTCGTCCTGAGGATGTGGAACTTACAAAACCGGAAGAGGGTACAATCCAGGGGACCGTCACTCATTTAATATTTAAAGGTGTTCATTACGAAATGGAGGTTACCGCAAACGGGTTCGAATGGCTGGTTCATTCTACCGGTATGTTTCCTGTGGGTACACCGGTAGGCATTAAGATAGATCCGTTCAACATCCAGATCATGAACAAACCGGCATCGGAAGACGAGGAGGCTGTAGGCGTTGAAGAATAGCAAATCATCCCAAAGGCTTTTGTCCTCTCCCTACATCGCATGGGCCGTTATTTTTATTATCGTTCCCTTGTGTATGGTATTTTACTATGGACTGACCGATAAGACCGGCACCTTCACTTTGGAGAATGTGACGGAGATTATGTCCGCGGAGCATGCAAAAGCACTTTGGCTCTCATTGGGATTATCCCTTATCAGCACTGTTATATGCTTTTTCATCGCTTATCCTCTGGCGATGATTCTGGCAAATATGAACGTGAACCAGCACAGCTTCATCGTTCTCATTTTTATTCTTCCCATGTGGATGAACTTTTTACTCCGTACTCTCGCGTGGCAGACTCTTTTAGAAAAGACGGGCGTCATCAACAACGTGCTGGCAATTCTTCATCTGCCTTCCTTAAATATTATTAATACGCCTTATGCCATTGTGCTTGGCATGGTCTATAACTTTCTGCCCTTTATGGTGCTGCCCCTTTATAACGCGTTAGTTAAAATCGACCCGAATGTTATCAATGCAGCCAAGGACTTGGGAGCAGGCAAGTTGCAGACCTTTTTCAAGATCACATTTCCTCTGTCGGTTCCCGGCGTTATCAGCGGGATCACCATGGTGTTCATCCCGGCACTTACGACCTTCGTCATCAGCAACCTTTTAGGCGGAAGCAAGATTCTTCTCATCGGCAACGTAATTGAAGAATCTTTTACACAGGCGGGGAACTGGCATCTGGGAAGCGGACTTTCCATTGTTCTCATGATCTTTATCATCGTCAATATGGTCGCTTCCGCTATCTTCGATAAAGACGGGGAGGGCTCCGCACTATGATCAGAACAACTGCAAAGAGAATATATATCGCTTTAATTTTTATCTTTCTCTACGCTCCTATCGCTACGCTTATGGTACTGTCCTTTAATGCCAGCCGCACGAGGGCGAAATGGGGAGGCTTTACGACTAAATGGTATTTTTCCCTTTTCGAAAACAGGGAAATTATGCAGGCCCTCTGGAATACTCTTCTGATTGCCTTCGTATCCTCTTTCATTGCCGTTATCATCGGGACTATCGCCTGCATAGCTATCAATGACATGAGCAAGAGAAACCGCACAATTATCATGGGTGTTACCAATATTCCCATGCTGAACGCGGATATCGTTACAGGTATTTCCCTTATGCTGCTCTTTATCAGCTTAGGGCTTAAATTCGGACTGGGAACGATTCTGCTGGCCCACATCACCTTCAATATTCCTTATGTGATCCTGTGCGTCATGCCGAGAATGAAACAGATAAGTCCCAGCACCTATGAAGCCGCCCTGGATTTGGGCGCATCTCCCATACGGGCTTTTTTCAAAGTGGTCTTTCCCGATATACTGCCCGGGGTATTGTCCGGATTTTTGATGGCTTTCACCATGTCACTGGACGATTTCATCATCACGCACTTTACCAAGGGTGCCGGCGTCGATACGCTGTCCACCAAGATTTATACTGAAGTAAAAAAAGGAATCAAACCGGAAATGTACGCGTTGTCTACTATTATTTTTGTAACGGTACTGCTGCTTCTATTCCTTGTCAATAAAGCACCGAAAGAAAAATCATAAATCGTTACTCTTTGGCCTATGGCTTCACAGTAACAATAAATTAACATCTAAGGAGGATATTACCGCAATGAAAAAACATTTATCTATGTTATGTATGTCTACGGCAGTTCTCTTATCTCTCGCAGGCTGCGGCACCGGTTCCTCCGGTGCAAACGGTGAGGTAATCGTATACAACTGGGGCGAATATATGGACCCTGATGTATTGGATATGTTCGAAGAAGAAACCGGAATCAAAGTCGTCTATGACGAGTTCGAGACTAACGAGATCATGTATCCCAAAATCGAAGCAGGAGCTTCCGAATACGACGTTATCTGTCCCTCTGATTATATGATTCAGAAAATGATCGAAAACGATTTGTTAGCTGAGCTGAACTTCGATAATATGCCTAATGCAAAAGCAAACATCGGAGAACAATACTGGGAGCAGGCAAGGCAGTTCGATCCGGAAAACAAATATTCCGTTCCCTATTGCTGGGGAACCGTAGGCATTCTCTACAATAAGACTATGGTAGATGAACCTGTGGACAGCTGGAGCATATTATGGAACGAAAAATATAAGGACAATATTTTAATGCAGGATTCTGTCCGCGACGCATTTATGGTAGCACTTAAATTAAACGGCTACTCCATGAATTCCACGGATGCCGCCGAGTTGGATGCGGCAAAGAATTCCTTAATCGAACAAAAGCCCCTCGTTCAGGCATATGTCATCGATCAGGTGCGTGACAAGATGATCGGAGGCGAAGCGGCTATCGGAGTCATCTACTCCGGCGAAGCAATTTTCACACAGCGTGAGAATCCTGATTTGGAATATGTGATTCCCAAAGAAGGGACTAATATATGGATCGACTCTTGGGTAGTGACGAAGAATTCTCAGAATAAAGAAAATGCGGAAAAATTCATCGATTTCATGTGCCGCCCGGATATTGCATTGAAAAACTTCGAATATATTACCTACTCTACTCCCAACGATGCTACAAGAGAGCTTATCGAAGATGAAGAAATTAAAAACTCTCCTATCGCGTTTCCTGATTTATCTCAATATTCCAATCTCGAAACCTTCCAGTACTTGGGAGATGACGGCGATGCTCTTTATAACAATCTGTGGAAAGAAGTAAAATCGAACTAAAATATATTTAATAATCAGAACCACGCCTAAAAGACGTGGTTTGCTCTGAGGCTATAAGCCTCTGTTACCGGCCAGCGCCTAAAGACGCTGGCTTTCACTTTGTTCAAGCCACTACGCCATTGACTCGTCGCAGCCGCTGAAGCAGCGCTTGTATTACTCGGCTACCCCTTAAAGGGGTCCTCATACTCTTTCACACTTATTTTATCTTGTAGTATGTCTGCTTTTTCCTGATCCTGTATATACTTTTTTATTGTTGCCTCGTTAAGTCCTACTGTGCTCACATAGTATCCTTCTGACCAGAAATGTCTGTTCCCAAATTTATACTTCAAATTTGCGTGCTTATCAAAAATCATAAGTGCACTCTTGCCTTTTAAGTATCCCATAAAACTTGAAATACTCATCTTAGGCGGTATGCTCACTAACATATGGATATGATCGGGCATAAGATGCCCTTCGATAATCTCCACTCCTTTGTAAGAACATAACTGTTTCAGAATATCTCTGATACTTTCTTTGTATTGATTATATATTATTTTTCGTCTATACTTTGGAGTGAAAACAATGTGATACTTGTACATCCACTTTGTATGTGCCATGTCATTACTTTTGTTTGCCATTAAAATCACCTTTCCTTTCGTTATTGTAGTAGCTTGAACAACTCTATCATAACGGAAAGGTGATTTTTTTGTATAACAATCTGCCTCCCCCCGCGAAGCAGGGGGATTTTTGTTTCGTATGTCTACGTTTCTCTTTTGAGAAACTCCGTCACACTCAACAGGCTAAAGCCCATATAAAAAAGACGGCGGCACTCTCGTACCTGCCGTCTTCCATCAAGACCTTTTATTCTTTTACAATGCTCTATGAATCGAGCGCTTAAGGGCGTATCTGCCCGTTACCTTCAATCGTATATTTATAGGAAGTCAGCTCCTTAAGTCCCATAGGGCCTCTGGCATGAAGCTTCTGGTTGCTGATTCCTATTTCCGCTCCGAAGCCGAATTCAAAGCCATCGCTGAACCGCGTGGAAGCATTCACATAAACGCAGGCTGCATCCACTTCGCGTAAAAATTTATCCGCATTTTCTTTATTCTGAGTAAGAATCGCCTCGGAATGCTTGGTTCCATACTTATTAATATGAGCAATCGCCTCGTCCACAGAGGACACCGCCTTCATGGAAATGATATAGTCCAGATACTCCGTACCGTAATCCTCATCTGTGGCAGGAATCGCATCCGTTATAATTTCCCTTATCTGCTCATCAGCACGCATTTCCACCGAATGCTCTCTAAAAGCTTTCGCTAACGCAGGAAGAAATTTTTCTTTCACCGCCTCATGAACGAGCAGAGACTCGCAGGCGTTGCATACGCCGATACGCTGCGTCTTCGCATTGATAATAATAGGAAGCGCCTTTTCGAGATCCGCGGTTTCATCCACAAAAATATGGCAGTTTCCCGTTCCTGTCTCGATTACCGGGATAGTGCTGTTGGTAACAACGCTCTGAATCAGCCCGGAACTGCCTCTGGGAATGAGCACATCCACATAACGGTTCAGTTTCATGAACTGTGCGGTCACTTCTCTGTCTGTGCTCTCGATGAGCTGAATGGCATCCTCGCATACGCTGCAGGCGCTAAGTGCCCTTCTTATGGCAGCCGTTATCGCTATATTCGAGAAAACGGCGTCGCTTCCCCCTTTCAAAATGACCGCACTGCCCGCTTTGAAACAAAGCCCGAAAGCATCTGCCGTCACGTTAGGTCTCGATTCATATATGATTCCAATGACTCCCAAAGGAACTCTGCACTTACGAATGTGCAGACCGTTGGGGCGGATAAAGCTCTCCAATACTTCACCTACCGGATCATCCAGCGCAATGATCTGATGCAGTCCCTCTGCCATCCCTTTTATTCTATCCTCTGTCAGGCGAAGTCTGTCTATCATACCGGGGTGCATGCCATTTTTCTCGCCTTTTATAATATCTCTTTTATTTTCCTCTAAAATGTACTTCGTATCGGAGATCAATTCCTCAGCAGCCTTACTAAGCGCTTCATTTTTCTTCTCCGCAGAGAGCCTTTGCAGCTCGAATTTCGCCGCCGCCGCTCTTTGTCCCATGCTTTCTAAATCCGTCATTTATAAGCCCTCTCTTTCGGTTTTCATTGCCTGAAATTTTATTAATTATATAAGAAAATTTCATTTATTTCAACCACATTTTTATTTCTCTTGCCGTTACTGTTCATTCCGATCCCAGTAACGCATGATGTTCTGCAATGCAAACTTTCTGCATTTGAATTCGCTTAGCGAAGCAGAATTTATAAGTTAAATCTTTTAAATCAATCTTTTATACAACAATATGTTGTATAACTACATCAATCAACATAAATTCGTAGTTTTTCCACATACTATTTTATGTCGTATGCTATTATTTCCACAACAAAACGAAGTAGGGGTATTCATATGGCAGACGTAAGTGTTATGATAAAGAGCTTAAGAGAAAACAATCATCTCAAACAGAGGCAGGTAGCCGATTATCTGGGCATATCCCAGCAAGCTTATTCCTATTATGAACTGGATAAGCGCGAGCTTCCCTCCCGTCATGTCATCAATCTGGCCAAGCTCTATAAAGTCAGCGCCGATTATATTCTCGGCGTGGAACCCGGGTACGTCGGCTCCTACGATTTGAATTCAAAATATATACATGACATTTCCTTAAAGGAGATCATTAACAATTTGGAAAAGCTGAATAAAGCAAACCGCCAAGAAGTTGTCAAGTATCTTTCCTATCTTGGTAATACCCAGACGAAACATAAATAAAACTGGCTGCAAAGAATTTATGTATATATCGCTTCCTCTGTCAGTATCATAGCAGGCTTTCTGTCATATTCCCCTGCCGGAACATGCTCCACTATCTGGCATTCGAAGCATACTGCAATGGTTGGAAGCTGCGGGTATCTCTCCAGATATCTGTCATAATATCCTTTGCCGTACCCAATCCGGTTTCTCTCTTTGTCAAAGACACTTCCCGGCATAACCATCAGACATTTCTGCATACTGATGTCCCTGCCGCTTAAGAGTCTCTCTCCTTCCGGTACGGGCTCCCGTATTCCTTTATAACCCTCTGACAAATCCTCCATGCTCATAATGCGGTAAAAATCCATATCCTCTTCATCTATTCTGGGGCAGTAAACCTTTTTCCCGCTATTTAGCGCCTCTGCAATCAGCCGTTCCGTCTCCACTTCGCTTTTAAAGTTCACATAAGCTAGAATAGACTCCGCCTCTTTATAAGCATCAGTATCCATAAGCCTGCTCATGATCCGGCTGCTCATAGACTGTCTGGCGCTCTGAGGCAGCTCATCTCTTAGCTTAAGTACACTCTTTCTAATGTGTCTTTTTGTTTCCATGCTTTTCCCCCAAATTGGTAATGGAACCATCCGTCTCCTGAATATTAATATTATTCAGCTGTCCGCGAAGATTGGCCCTTACGTTGGCTATATATTCGCTGCGAAGGCTCGCCTGCTCCCTTTTTTCTTCCTCAGTCAATCCCTCTGCCTGTGATTTACGGTACAATTCATTAATTCGGGCAATTTTTTTATCCATGCTTTCCATGTTATGTTAACCTTTCGTTTCATACGTTATTAATCATTACCATCAATTAACAAGGAGTTATCCTACCGTATATGACCTCGTCAATCGATGGCATGCATATTAGCTACAAATTCCGGCAAGTCGAAATAGGTCTCCTTGTTCCCAACGAATAAGGTACCTATATTTTTCCCGTCCAGAATACGATGCAACACTTTAATATCCTTGCTGTTGGCAATAATCATATCGATGTTGGAACTGGTGGCAATCTTCGCCGCAATCAATTTCGTATTCATTCCGCCCGTTCCGACGCTGCTTCCCGTAGAAGCCTTTCCCATATCCATCAGTTCGTCAGTAAGTTTCTCTACCACCTCGATGAACTGCGCATTCTTATTCCGTCTCGGATCATCCGTATATAAGCCGTCGATGTCTGAAAGCAGTATCAAAAGGTCCGCATCCACCAAAGCCGCTACGATAGCCGACAACGTATCGTTATCACCGATTTCTATTTCATACGTAGCTACCGTATCATTTTCGTTCACAATAGGGATAACTCCCAGTTTGAACAGCTCCGAAAAAGTATTGTGTGCATTGTAACGGTTCAAATTATCTACTATCGTATTCTTTGTCATAAGTATTTGCGCCGCCACCTGATTATATTCCGCAAATATCTTTTGGTACGTCATCATAAGCCTCGCCTGACCTACCGCTGCACACGCCTGTTTTACCGCAATCGGGCTGTCTTCTCCTGCATTCTTTATATCCTTGATATGTACTGCTTTTTTCCCTACAGCGATGGCACCGGAGGTAACCAGCACAACGTCTTTTCCTCTGTTGCGCATATCACAGAGCTCCCTTACGAGAACATCCAGCTTGGTATAATCCAAATCTCCCGTTTCCGGATGCTGTAAAGAGGAGGAACCTATCTTCACTACGATCCTCTTCTTATCTTTTATTCTCTCCCTGAAGCGCTTTATACCTGCGCCGTCTTTTGTTTCTTCCACTTTCTTCTTCGTCTCCATGGGATTTTAATTCCTCCATCTATCCTTAATTTAATGAATTATTTCTTTTCTGCTCAAACGGCATATATTCTCTTGCAATATGCTCCGCAATCTTTATTCCGTCCATAGCCGCCGACATGATGCCGCCCGCATAACCTGCTCCTTCTCCGCACGGATAAAGGCCGTTTATGATCGATTGTCCATTTCCTCCTCTGGTAATTCTCACCGGAGAAGAGGTTCGGCTCTCAACACCTGACAGCAGTACACTGTCCTGCGCATAGCCGGGAATGATACGCTCAAACTGCTCCATCCCCTCCACAAACGCCCGATTTAAAGACTCCGGCATGATGTCGTGTACTTCAGCAAATTTCCACTGTCCCTTTATCTGCGGCAAATACCCGCCATCTATTGCAGAAGGTTTTTCTTCCTTCTTCGTATGGGCTTTGAAATCTCCGTAATACTCCACCGGAACCTTCCCTTGTCCTAAAGCAAAAGCCCTTTCTTCCAGCCTTCGCTGAAAGGCTATCCCAGCCAGAGGATGCTCACTTTCGTAATCCTCCGGCGTAACAGAGACTATAATTGCGCTGTTGGCATTTTTACCGTTTCTTTCGCTGTAGCTCATCCCGTTTACCGCCAGTCGTCCTTCCTCTGAGGAAGCGTTCACCACATAACCGCCGGGACACATACAAAAAGAATATACTCCTCTTCCTTCCTTCGTCCGTGCCGTCAGCTTATAGGACGCAGGCGGCAGCTTATGCGCCGCTTCCCCGTATTGAGAAACGTCGATCATTTTCTGCGGATGCTCCACACGCACTCCTACTGCGAAAGACTTCGCCTCCATAGGAATCTGCCGTTTATACAGCATATCGAACGTATCTCTGGCGCTGTGGCCTATGGCAAACACTACAGCCTCCGCCTCCAGCTGCAGAGCTTCCCTTCCGCATTCTGCTATGACCGCACGTATCCTATCATCCGACACCACAATATCGGATACCTTCGTATCGAACCGTACTTCTCCGCCGTTATCGACGATTTCCTGACGCATATTTTTGACCACATTCATAAGAATATCTGTTCCGATATGCGGCTTTCCGTCATACAGAATCGATTCTTGCGCACCTGCTGCCATAAAGATAGAAAGCACCTCCTTATTCAGGCCATCCTTATCCTTGACCAAGGTATTCAGCTTTCCATCCGAAAAAGTTCCTGCGCCTCCTTCTCCGAACTGTACATTGCATTCCGGATCCAGACTGCCGCTTTCCCAGAATCTATCCACCTCTTTTTTTCGAGAATCCACATCCTTGCCCCGCTCCAGCAAAATGGGGTTATACCCGTGCCGGGCCAGCATATAGCCGCAGAACAAACCTGCCGGGCCGGTTCCTATGATGATCGGGCGATGCTGCAGCCTCCTTTGTCCATACGTTGGAAACCGATACCGAACAGGGGATACAACGCTCACCTGATCGCTCCTGCTCCTCTTAGCTGCCGATTGTTCCTTTTCCAGCCTCACATCTATCGTATAGCTGTAATAGATATCCGGCTTTTTCCGCGCATCAATGGATCTCCTTACGATTTCATAACAAAAGCTCTCCCCTTCGGACAGCCTCAATATCCTTCTTATTTTATCTCTAAGCTCACCTTCCGTATGTACGGGAGAGAGCTTTAATTGATTAATACGAATCATCTTCTCATCCTATTGTTTCTTAATATTCTACATAGCCGCATTTTTGCCCGCAACATATCCGCTTGTCCACGCCCATTGCAGGTTGTAGCCTCCGCACCTTCCATCCACATCCAGAAGCTCCCCGGCAAAGTACAGCCCCGGGACAAACGCGGACTCCATTTGCAGTGTAACCTCCCTCATATCCACTCCTCCCGCGCTTACTTGCGCATTTTCGAAGGAATTGGTGCTTGTCACATGCACACACAGCCTTCTATAGGAATAAAGCAGCTTCTTCAAAATCTCTTTCCCTATTCGTTCAGACTCCTCGGATGGTTTTATTCCCTTAAGCTTAAGCATAGCCATATTTATCTTTTTATTTGCCATGCCAAGCAGAAATTCTTCCGCAGTCTTTCCTTCACAGTCATCAATTCTCATCCGGCAGATCTTTTCATATTCCTCGTCTGCGCTATCAGGAAAGAAATCTATATAAACGGGAACTTCTTTTTTCTCTTTCAGCATATATGCCGCAGTCCGGCTTAACTGGAAAACCGGAATACCCGAAATTCCATAGTCCGTAAACTGCACCTCGCCTCTCTCCTCCTGAGCGGGAGAGGTCTCCGAGCCCAGCTTCAATAAAGCGTCACACCGGACTCCTGCCGCCATCTTAAACAAATCCTCCCTGCACTTAAGCTGCACCAATGCCGGTACCGTATCTATCAATTGATGGCCCATACCGACTGCCAGACGGTAACCGCTTCCGTCGGAGCCCGTTTTCGGTGCCGCACATCCTCCACAAGCCAGAACTGCCGAATGAAACTTTTCCGTTCTTCCTTCCGTCTCTATGACAAACATTCCATCTTTTCCGCTTTTCTGCAGGCTTTTTACCTCTGCAGAAACTTCTGTCCTGACTCCCAGCCGCTTAAGCTTAAGCCTGAGGATGTCCAATACCGTCGAAGCCTGCTCCGAAAGTGGATATAAATACCCGTTTCTTTCTTTGCTAAGCATCCCCGCCTCATGAAAAAAAGAAACAGCATCCGCAACGGAGAACTGCTCAAAAAGCTGCGGCAGTCTATCCCTGTACGTTCCGTAATAATACTCCATGCGAAAATCTCTGTTGGAATAATTACATTTCCCATTTCCCGTAGCCAGTATTTTCTTACCTATCCGGTCATTCTTTTCAAAAATCGTCACCTGAGCTCCGTACTGCGCTGCCGCTATGGCAGCCATCATCCCGGAAGCTCCTCCTCCGATTATCGCTATCTTCTTCACCTTACCATACCTCTTAGGCCATTTTGCTGCATCCCTATTATACATCAATTTTCCTGGCTTAACAATCTCATTTCAGCTTCATTATCGCAAGCCCTATTAACATTACACCGCTGATCCAGCTCAAATCGGTTTTCACTACTGCCTGAGTTTTATTTCCAAGGCAGCTTCCGATTGTTACCGCAAAAATACTGAACAGGAACGAGACAGGAATAGCGAGCCAAAAATTAAAGGTTGCCATTGATGCACCGATTCCTACCGCCAGACTATCCAGAGATAATGCTAACGATAAAGAAATGGCTTCTTTTGCAGTCAAAATCTTTGAGCTATCTACATCGGCCACATCCGGATCGGCATAGACTCTTAACATAAAATGAAGATTCAGTAGTTTAAAATTGAGTTGGCCGTTTACCCCGTTCTTACGTCGTATCAGCGACTTTATAAAACTGTCAAAGAGTTTTATGATTCCAGGGATCAAAAGCAGGATAAAGCACAGCAGTTTATGTATTCTTCCGGAATAAAGTTCTTTATCAAAAGCCCCAGCGAAGCGGAAAGAGCCAGAACAAGGCTTGATACCCCCGCCAAGATCAATACGGAAACCCAGGGTATCTTGATTGAGGATACGCCGTAAGCGAAGCTGGCTATAAATGCATCGACAGACAATGCCATAAGCAGTACCATAAGTTCGGCAACTATTTCAAGAGTTATATTCAGCATACAAACCCACCTTTATTTGAATGATTCATCATTTCAGACAGATGATTTTAAGCCTCATATATACTATGTATATGCCTATAATCGGTTCCAGTTATCTCCGTGAAAGGCTTTATGCCTTTTGAATATAAAATATAAACGGTGTAAAATCCTTAATCATTAGATCTTACACCGCGAAAAGCTGGTTATAAATAATTTGTTTTATCTTTAACTGGAATAAGACTCCAGAAAATTATACAATTCCTCCTCCGTTGCTACATATCTCTTTTTTATAATTTCCTGCTTCAAATCATCCGGCAGCGAATCAAGGGAAATGTTAGTGCTCATGTATACCGTACGCAGATCATCACAATAAACTACCACGAAATTTTTCTCATTTACCAGATAAAAGCTGGTGCTCACTTCCTTGAATATATAATTTTTGCGGATGACCACCTTTGCCTTGGAAAAGGAAACCACTTCCACGCTTACGAAGCCCAGCTCCTGATCCGTCAGAGAAGGAGACTGCTGATATAGTTCCATTTCCTTCACGAAGCGATTTCTGTTCATCCCGATATATTTCTCGGGCACCTTCCATTTCGTTTCCACGGAGGTATCCTTTTTCAAATCCACCTCCTCTATAATATACTGAGTATCCGCATTTATGATTTGTTCCTCCCCCACTGCGGTAGGTATCACCTGCGGCTCCTCCTGAACCTCGACATTTTTTTGCTTTACCAGTTCGGCTTCGAATTTCTTCGGATAAAAAGTCTCCTCCAATTTCATATGGGAATAAAACCCCAATGAAAACATTCCCATGGGTATGATAAAAAAAAGACTGATACGTTTTACAAATTTCATTTCGCATTTCTCCTTTGTAAACAGTATCAGCCAAATTCTTAAATCTTATTCCTTTATTCCATTCAATTCATCACATCAAACGCAGTCTTACCGCTATGGATACTATCAGTTTTCCTCCGGGCATCTCGTTAAGCTCCTCTTCGCGCACACCTCTTAACACAATGAGCAGGACATTATAGACAATAAAGCATGCTACCACACCAATTATCAACGTGGGGGCTGCTCCCGCAAGGGATAGCAGCGCTTTGTTGAGCATCATTCCGATAAGTCCCGATACTCCTGCTGCAATCAACGTTATAGCAAAAGTACGAAGCCATTCCTGAGAATATTTCATATATCTTGTCACACCGAAGAAACACACGCCGCATGCCGTCAAGTAAAAAACAATATTGCCGCATACCACTGCCGTTATACCCAGCCCTGTGTTTCCAAGCAGCAACACGGTCACTATTAAGTGCAAAATAAATGCGGCAAGTCCTCCCAGGATGACGATCTGGATCTTTCGTATACGCTGTAATATTCCGGCAAGAAAATAGGTGAAGGAAAACAAAACGACCACCGCGGTTCCTGCCTGAATCAGTTTGACCGCCACCTTAATCTCTTCTATAAATAGAAGCTCTGCAATCGGTTCCGCCAACACCGCTATAAGAACGGCACAAGGAATGGATACCACGGCCAACTGATGAATATTCCTTCCCATTTCCTCTTGTACTGCCCGGTAATCCTGTCTGTCAAAAAGCTGTGCAATTCTCGGAACCGCCCCTATCACCGAAAGCGTACACAATATCGCCGCACCGCCTATCACTACACTGTATTTTCCGTAGTATATGCCCCAGTGGAGAACCCTAAGGGACCCTTGTCCCTTTATATTCATCGCATAGTTAAACAACCTTTGGTCCACCAGATAATTCATACTATAAAGCAATGCGCATATAGTATAAGGCAGGGAGGTGGTAATGAGCATGATCAATACCTCCGCTCTCGATTCCGCATACTTTCCTCCGTCCTTTCCTATCTGCTGTTTGAAACTGCCCGAATAAACTGCATAGATAAAGAGCAAATGCAGCGTACCGAACAAGCAGGCTATCCCGATTCCCAAAGAAGCTCCGAACGCCCCATAGGCCGACGCGTATTCTCCATTTTTAAGCAATGCGGCTACCTTAAGTCCATAGGTATACAATACCGCTCCCAGAATCAGGCTGGAAGTGCACATAATCACTTTCTCAAGCAGCTTGGAATGTACGGTGGGCATCATCGTGCCCATTCCCTGAAAATATCCCTTCAATACGCCCATAACCGCCGCCAGGAATACCGCAGGAGCCGCCGCCGCAATTGCCAGGTAGCTCATGTCCTCAAGTACGACCACCTGCGCGATCCCTGTAGAGAAAAAGAAGATTCCGCAAGCCGCCACTGCACCGGATATGACCGCTAAAAACAAAGCGCTTCGAAATACCCTTCTTGCACTCCTATACATTTCTCTTTTGATCCTATACTTAATTGAAATAGCTACCGTTTTCGACAAACCGTAAGACAATATTATAGTGCTTACAATAAATATTTCCATTCCGGCCGCAAAAAAACCGATTCCCTTATCTCCTATTATGCGACCAAGCGGTATACGCATGAGCAATCCGATTAAGTAGGCGACCAGCCCTATCGTTGTTATCCACTCCCGCTTTTTTTTCCGCTCTTTGCTTTTCATCTCGCCGCTTTTCCGTTTCGGTAAATGTTTCATGTCTGCCGTTCCTCTATCTTTTTTCTTTCATAAATCCTGTTTTCTAGTCTCTCGTAATATTAAGAATATCCATTATTGTCTTCTGCTTCTTCTCCATAACGGCGGCCTCTTCTTCCTCCATATGGTCGTATCCGCACAGATGGAACATACTGTGTACTACCAAAAAAGCAAATTCCCGAAGCTCGCTGTGCCCATAGCTTTCAGCCTGCGACCTTACCTTGTCCACTGAGATGATAATATCCCCCAAGACCAGCTCACCGCTGTCGGGATCAAAGCAGTCCGCCTCCTCATCTTCCAGTCTCTCGAACATAGACGGCACCTCATAAGACACATTTGGAAAAGAAAGTACATCCGTGGCCTTGTCCATATTCCTATATTCTTTATTGAACATGCGAATCCCTTCATCATCGGTAAGAAGAACACTTACGGAAGCCTCATAGGGACAGCCCTCGCTGTCTAATACCGCCTCCATTACTCGATTTACCGTCTCTTCCACCGGAAAAGTGAAGTTCACATCCGTTTCATTTTCAACGTAAGAAGTCATAATATAATTTTTCCTCCAAAAATACCTTTTTTATCCGGTTCATTTCCTGCATGGTAATTTCACTTCCGTCCAGTACACTGCTTTCTATCTTCTTCCGGAATATGGCATCCATCAAAAGCGGATAATTGAGAATAACATTCGCATCCTTCTTAAACATGCTCCCCACCACAGAAATTACCGTATCCGAAAGCTTCAGTACCACGGCTTCCTTAGATACCAGTACTTCCTCTTTATGATTATATTCTCTAAGCAGCATCGCAAGTTTCGGAGGGAACATATGTTCTTTGCAGATTTCTTCTATATTTTCCCATGTGTTTTCCCCTTTCAATACCCCAATGTGATGATAATATCCTCCCGCTTTCAAAAGAACTTCATCCAACCCCAGCCTCTTTGCTGCCTGATCGCACAAATATGCCGTATGTACCGCATGAAAATACTCTTCCATATTCTCCTCCTTCAAAGAAGAAAGTAAGGGGCACTCCTGATCGTTCAAATCCATATACCGCTCTCTGTATTTATGTATTACGGCAAAACTGAAGTATTTTAGAATCACCATGATGAGAAGAAGGTTCATGAAAAAATTTATGACCGGTATCAAAAACAGCTGCAAGGAAAAAACCTCATTTACCAAAAGGACATAACCTGCACTCAACGCTACGAACAAGGCAAGCAGAGACAAAAACACCCTCGCCCCTACTTTATAAGTCTCGTCCAACTGTCTGAACAGAATGATTCCTGCCGCTCCTGTAATAAAATATATAAAAAAGTCGGCAATTCCCGTTCCGCTTCCATGCATGAGCGTAATCATTAAAAGCAGCGCTCCCGCCATAAGTCCCACAAGGGAATTGCTGAATAAGGAAAGTACGATAAAAATCGCCAGATAAGGCCAGCCTGCCGTCGGAATAAGAGGAAATACCACAGCGCAAAGCAAAGATATGAAAAACATTACAAAAAAACGTTCCTTATGCTCTGCATTATCATAGTCAAGCCCTTCAGCCTGCCCTTCGTATTCCAGTAAATATAAAATGGTTCCCATCCCCAGCAGAGATAAAATCACGTTGCGGGCCACCTCTAAATATTCTTTGCCGTAAAAATATCCTGCCCCCGCCGTTACAATTCCCACCAGAAAAAATATGAGGACAAACCCTTTTGTTTTTTTATTTTCTTCCATACCCGCTGTTCCTATTTCCCCGCTTTTCACGTATGCCGCTGTCTTTTGCCTTACCACGTTCCGCTACCTTTTCAAAGTCCTCATATGCCTTTACGATCTTCTGTACAAGCGGATGCCTTACCACGTCCCTGCTTGTCAGATTGCAGAAGGCAATGTCATTTATTTTGGAAAGCACCCTTACCGCCACATCGAGCCCTGATTTATCCCCCGGTGCCAAGTCCTTCTGAGAAGCGTCACCCGTTATGATTACCTTGGAGCCAAAACCGATTCTCGTCAAAAACATCTTCATCTGAGCCGGTGTAGTGTTCTGCGCTTCGTCCAAAATGATATAGGCGTTATCCAGCGTCCTTCCCCTCATGTAGGCGAGAGGTGCTACCTCTATCAGCCCCTTTTCCATATTCTTCGCAAAGCTCTCCGCGCCCATGATCTGATACAATGCGTCGTACAGAGGCCTTAAGTAAGGGTCCACTTTGCTCTGCAAATCTCCCGGAAGAAAGCCCAGTTTCTCCCCCGCCTCTATGGCCGGACGAGTTAATATGATGCGGCTCACCTCTTCGTTCTTAAAAGCCGTAATCGCCATAGCCATCGCCAGATAAGTTTTGCCCGTCCCAGCAGGGCCAAGGCCGAATACAATCATGTTACTGCGGATAGCATCCACATATTGCTTCTGCCCAAGAGTCTTTGGCTTGATCGGCTTTCCGCTCACCGTATGGCATATGCAATCGTTATCCATTTCTATCAGTACGTCTTCTTTATCTTCCATTCCCATCGTTATCGCATAATCCACATTCTGTTCCTGGATTATATTTCCTCTCTTCGACAATTCAATTAGCTGCTTTACGATACTTTCCGCTTTTCTTACGTCTTTCTCGCCGCCTGATACCTTGACGGCTCCGTCTCTGTCTATAATCGTTACATGAAAATCATTTTCTATCTTTTTAATGTAATTATCATAATTCCCGAATATATTACGCATATGCTCCACCGGTAATTCCATCCGGCTCTCATAATGTTCCATGCACAAATCCTCTGCCTCTTCCTATCTAATCCAAAACCTCGTTTGTCGTCTCGTCCTCAGGCGTTTCAGCCTCCGGCTGGACCGCTTCAGGCACGATAGGAACGCTCTTTCCCGTCTTCTCTACAATTTGAAAATTCATATCCATCTGCCATTTTTTGTTTTTCTTACTTATTGTAACATTTTTTTCGATTATTTGAACCCCTTTTTCCTCTAAACTTCCGATAAATTTCTGTAATTTTTCAGAAAAAATACTTTTTATCTCTTCTTTTTCATAAATATTATTTTCCAATACGTATTCTCTATTTACACTGCTTCCATAATAGAGGGGCAGATAAAAGTTCTCCAGCAGTTTTACCTGCTTTTTATCCGTCACCTTATCATATTTTACATATTTCACCTTTCCTATTCGAAAAACAATATCCTTCGTAAGTACGGACATAAAATATTCCTTTTTTACTTCCCCCGTATAATTTTTTTGTTCATATGTGAGGGGCAGTTCCTCCTTTTCCTGCAGAGTCCTTTGAATAAAAATATCTGCATCGGCTTTATAATACTGGTATTTCTTAACAGTAGCGTCCTCGTTATATACCGGCACGCTGCCCGAAACAAGAACATCTCCTTTTTTAATTTCCGTCTGCACCGCTACCTTGGGAATACCCTTTCTCGTCACCATGCTGACAATGACTCCATCGTTCTCCGCCACCAAGTCCGAACCGAACGAGTCATCCTCCTCCTCATTTTTCTCTTTCGTATCCACTTCGTTTTCTTTTATCTGAATTTCCAGCCGCGTTCCCTCGATTTTAGCGGAGGTCCACGTGACGATTTCAAAGTCCTGCCTGATTTTCTTCTCCAGCTCTTCTATGTCCACATTTTTACGCTTCATGCCCACGTATATATTATTCGTTTCCAGAAAGTCGAAGAATATGTCGTCGGTAATGGTATGATTCCCGTTTATGTCTACTGCCCATATGAAGGTGGACATCCATATCCAAAAGACAATACTTCCCAAAAGCCCGAACAGGAATATCTTTCTTTTCTTCATTTTCGGCACAAAAAAAGGTAGTCCACAACGCTTTTGTATGGCTACCCTTGTTCCCGTCTTCTTTACGATGGATTTCAGCATACGAAATCCGCTTATGGAAATGCACATTGTGTAATAATCTCCATGGTTTACGATATTCCATAGAAATATATCGTGATTGCTGCACAAATTCATGAATCGTTCCGGGGAATATCCCCATACTTTAATACAGACATATCCTTTTAAATATTGTATCAGCTGAAGCATATACGCGATAACTCCCTCATTCTTTTATATTGCCGCCGGTGCCGTTTCATCGTCAGTAGGAATTATGGTAACGAATACATTCGATATATCCGCTTATCTTCATATCTTCATTGGTATAATAATCGATGGACATTCTCTTGCCTATAATGCTGATCTGACAGGTCTTGCCCTGCAACAGAATTAATTCCTCAGAATACTCCAAGATGCCTCTGTAGTTTTCCACAAAGGCATCCGTATTTCCCGTTATCGTTACTATGGAAGCTCCAAGCACAGAATCCTTCGGCAGCTTGAGAGACTCCACAATGACTTCTTTTTTTCTTTCCAATTTTTGTTTTCCGCTCTGCTTATGGTTTCTCATCATGGAATAATATATGTTTCATTTTATCTAATAATACCTTTAATGAACGGTTGCTTCTCTACCGGCTTATCAGAGAAGGAATAGGCATTTATGAAACGCACCTTCGCCGCCTTCATCTTCTCCTTGTCATTTCCATGGATAACCGCAAGGGATTCACCCGCTCTCACATAATCCCCTGCTTTTTTCTTAAGTACAAGCCCTACCGCCAAATCGATGTCGCTTTCCTTCGTCTCTCTGCCCCCGCCTAGAATGAGCGAGCAGATGCCGATTTCATCGCATACGATTTTTTCAATATATCCTTCTCTGGGAGAAGGAATTTCCTCTGCGAATTCCGCCCTGGGAAGTAAATCGGATTCGTATACCGCTTTCGGGTCCCCGCCCTGTGCCTCTATGAACTGTGCAAGCTTCTTCAAAGCCGAACCGTCTTCGATGGTCTGCTCGAGCATTTTCCTCGCTTCCTTTTCATCCGCTGCGAGACCGCCAAGCTCGACCATATAAGAACCAAGCGTCAGACACAGCTCCAGGAAATCGGCAGGACCGTTTCCTTTCAGGGTATCGATTGCCTCCTTCACCTCCAGAGAATTCCCCACCGCATATCCAAGCGGCTGGTCCATATCGGACACTACCGCTACCGCTTTTCTGCCCGCATTTTTGCCGAGCTCTACCATCTCCTTCGCCAAAGAGAAGGCATCCTTCTCCTCCTTCATAAATGCGCCGCTTCCCGTTTTTACATCCAGCACGATCGCATCCGCACCCGATGCCAGCTTCTTGCTCATAATGGAACTTGCAATCAAAGACATGTTGTCCACAGTAGCCGTCACATCCCGAAGGCCATACAGCTTCTTATCCGCAGGAGCCAGATCTGCAGTCTGCCCCATAATAGCGATACCTATTTTATTTACATTATCAATAAACTGACGCTCCGAAATCCCCGTGGAAAATCCTTCAAAGCTCTCCAGCTTGTCGATAGTCCCACCGGTATGCCCTAAACCCCGTCCGCTCATTTTAGCCACCTTGATTCCGCAGGCCGCAACCATGGGCGTCAAAGCAAGAGAGGTCTTGTCTCCCACCCCTCCCGTACTGTGCTTATCCACCTTGATTCCTTCAATTTGGGATAAATCCAGCATATCTCCGCTGTTAGCCATTGCCATTGTAAGGTGCAGGGTTTCTTCCTTATCCATGCCTACAAAGTAAATCGCCATCATCATCGCGGACATTTGGTAATCAGGAATCTGCCCATCGGTAAAACCACCCACCATATATTCGATTTCCTCTTTAGTGAGCTTTCCCCCGTTTCTTTTCTTCATGATCAAATCATACATTCTCATAGCTTTCCGGCTTCTCCTTTTTCATACCAAGCGTATCATAGTCTTCTATTTATGATAGGGCTCCCCGCTTATAATGCGGTAAGCCCTATATATCTGCTCCGCCAATATCACGCGCATGAGCTGATGCGGGAAGGTCATATCCGAAAAACTGAGCTTCTCATCCGCACGGTCAGATACTTTTTTATATAGCCCGAGCGATCCCCCGATGACAAACTGTATATGACTTCTCCCATAGACAGCGAGTTTATTCAGCTTATCGGCAAAAGCCACCGAATCCAATTTATTCCCGCGAATCTCCAAAGTAATGACATATGCATCATCCTTTATGTATTTCATAATACGTTCGGCTTCCTTCTCCCTGATCTGCTCTTCCATGGCTTCGCCCGCCTTGTCCGGCGTCTTCTCGTCATCCACCTCTATCACTTCAAAACGGCAGTACTTGTTAAGCCTCTTCGCATATTCATAAACTGCATCCCGATAATATTTCTCTTTTACTTTTCCTACTGCTATAATCGTTATTTTCATAAACCATCGGAATCCTATTCGAAAATATTCTGATAATAATCGTCGGTAAAGGAATCCAAAAAGCCTTCGTCCAAATTCATAAACTGATGGGAAATCTGCTTCTTCATCTTATCCACCCGTTTGAAATACCGGCTTTCCTCACTTTCCTCCTCCACATCCTCGAAAAGTCCCGCATCCACGCTTTCCGCAGTCAGATTTTCCGAACACCATTTCGTGATTTCGCTGGTCAGGTTGTTTTCCGATTCCGCTTTCTGAGCCAGTATCTTCGAGGACTTCATGGATACGACTCCCATCACCACGAACAACACAAATAGAACACCCATCACGCCACAGATCATATACCTGTTCATGATATTGATAGATACTGGAATAACTCCGGCAAAAATCAGGATAATAGCTATCAGCCCGACGCTTCCCAGAATCAACAGCAAATACGCAGAAGAACGATTCTCCTCCGCCTTTTTGGCGCTATTTTGGTAAATCCCTTTCCCCCGACCGGTTATGGAAAGCGGCACCGCATCGCCATCTGCAGCGGACTCTCCTCCTTCTGCCTTCTCTTTTTCCTTTTCCTCTTTAAAAAACACATCGACCGCAAGCGCCGCTTTACGCCGTTCCTCGCCGCTTACAAACAACTCGTATACCTCGTCTTTCAGATCGAAGGATGTATACGCCGACTTTATCTGGTTAAAATGCAGAAATTCTTTCAGCCTCTCCATCTGCTCCTTCTCTCCAAAGGTAAGAGGCTCGTCCACACTTCCTTCTAACGTCTCTTTAAGCTCTACCCCGCAATCGGCGCATACAGTTACGCCTTCTCTATATTCGTTTTTACATTTCGGACACCAAGGCATTGTTACCCCTCCCGCACTCTTTTTTTGTCAGGCAAATTATTGTTTCGCCGCGGATATCAATCCGTTTACCCCTTGATTTACGTTCTCCTTTTCGGTTATCCATTGATAGTTGTCTTTATCTGTCAATTCAACGATTACCGGATACTGCCCTTTCTTATCTTTCTCGCCCAAGGACTGCCATACGCCGTTCTTCGCTGTACCGCTCCACTCTTTGATGTTATTGTCTTTATAATAATTGGTAATATAAATTTCCCCGTCATAAAGACCATCCTTAAAATTGCCTATGAAATTTCGGTTGTAGCCTACGTTCGCCTCCATGTTTTCCACAATGAAATCGTAGTGCTCAGTACCTTCTCCATTCGGCAGATCATTGCTCCAGCTTCCCGAATAGCTATGCTGCAAATACAAGCTGTCCTTCGCTTTTACGTTCTGATCGTACACATAATACTTGATCCACATTCCGTCCCCGCTTCTGACGCCGTTTTTCCACTCACCATAATAATACTGATTATCAGCATATATTGCAAGTCCTTTACCGCTTGGACGGTTATTTTCATCCGTATCTCCGAAATAATAATACTTGACGGAGCCGGAAAGCTTCTGTGATGCTGCTCTATATCTGGGAAGATAGGCCAAGTCCTCCACCGCCTCCATATTTCCAGCTTCCCAATATCCCTTCATTTCAGACATCTGTCTGGACATATCAATTTGCACTGTGGATAAATTCTCGGAAGCCTCTTTCTGCCATTTTGCGGTTGTCTTATCGTCCTCTCTGCCAGCCGCCTGCTCTTCGTCTATAATGCTTTCCTCCGGGATGTCCTCATCCGCCTCTATCACCACAGCAGGCTCCCCAGTTGCTTCTTCGCCTTCCGTTTCGCTCTCCTCTTCCTGTTCCTTCGTCTCGGAATCGTCAATATTCTGCGTATCTTTATCCTGCGTACTATTGGCATATTCCATAATATCCGTCTGAAGCTTACTGTTCGTGTCCAGCATTTCCCGTCTGTCGATTTCGTGTACGATAAAGCTGATGCCGCAGATGATAACGATGAGCACCACTGCGATTCCTATCGTTATTAACTTCACTTTATTGCTGCTATCCTTCACATTTAACCTCTCTTATCTCTCTTCATAATCAAAACATGCCCTATTATATGTAACGCTTCTTACATAAGAAGCCGCTTTAACATGCGCCGGATGCTTTTGATAAGCATTCAGTGCCTCCACCGATTCAAAAGCGGAAAACAGCGCTATATCCCTATTGCTCGAAGGCAGTTCATCGATCACGACTTCCAGGGAAAGCACTCCCGGCACCTCAGATTTCACACCCTCTAACTGCTTCTTAACAGCTTTTGCTGCCTCTTTTTTTTCCTTCTCGGATAATTCTTCATTCAAATTCCAAAATACAATATGATGTACCATTTTGTCGTCTCAGCCTCCGTTTACTTTTGGTTTTTATTTCCTAACACTACTATGCAATTATACCACAGTAATAATGAATGGAAAGCAATAAATTTTTTAATAGTTTATTAAGAATTATATAAGGCTTTATCTGCATTTGCGTAACTTTTGTATATTTTGTATATTTTTCGGAATAAATCTATATTTGCCAACAGCAACGGGAGGCGGCTAAACACATGCCGCCTTTCCGTGCATTTAATACCAGCGTAGTTCTTTTTTTCGGCATACAAGAGCTTATCTACACTTCTTTTTTCCTTGGATATTCCCACCAGCATATGATCATCGGTGAGTTAACAAAAGCGGCTCTTGGCATACTATCATTTCCAGATCTTTCTCGTATCACATCTGTAGTCTTATCTACCTGCTCCCATTTTCCATATTCATATTGCCGAATATATCCAATTGCCCCGTCGTATACATAATATCGGCCGCACATAGCCGGTAAAGATTACTCCCTACCGGCTCTCTTGTTTTCATATTAGGTTATAATAAGATTGATGTTTCTCCGTAAAACCATTGATCTGTTTTTACTCCGTCTTTATGCGCAGTTATTTTCACATCACCAGCTGAACTTATTGTAACTCTTAACATTTCACCACTAATAGCTCCTATAGCATTAAATGATAACTGATTCATCCATCCTGGAATAGATGCGACCTGTAAGTATTCATAGGCCTTTACTGTTTGTCCAGTTAGATTTATTGCAGTTACGATAGATGCCATAAATCCATTATGATCAGCTTGAATTGACACATTTCCAAAAGCTGGGGCAACCGTGTAATGTGTTTTGCTCATTTTATTATTTGCATTAACAATTTTATCATTTAATGCTTTTCCCATTGTCGCATCAAGTGCTTTGCCTGCTACCGTTGTTAGCAAATCTGCAGCAAGCTCAGGTGTGTCTCCTTTCGGGCCCTGAGGACCCACGTCCCCCTTATCGCCTTTAGACCCCTGTGCGCCAGTAGCACCTACCGGACCCTGAATACCCTGCGGGCCTCTGTCTCCCGTTTCACCGGCAGGTCCAATCAATCCCTGTAAACCAGCAGGCCCCTGCGGTCCTGTCGGTCCCTGTGCCTTTACTCCAGTATCTTCATTATCTACATACCAGTTTCCATTTGCTCCGATAAAAGGAGCGTATACACTGCTTAAAGTTTCCATGATTATTTCCTCCTGAATAATTGATGAATAGTTTCTCCACATGTGTTAATGATAATATAGAACATATGTTCGATTATTTCAATAGTGAATATTACCAAAATTATCTGAAAATTTTATATAAAAGATAAATATCTAATTTAGACGCTGTAAATCTATAGTTATGTAGGATTCCAACGCAAACAAGTTCCAAATCCTGTCGTCTCGAATACTATATTATTGTAATCCTCATATAACTCCAAAATTCAACAACAAATGTCACGATGTTATAAACATTTCTTTATTGCATCCTCTCATATTTATAAAATAAGGCGGCGCCGGGATATTCCTGGTGCCGTCTGTCTGTGTGGGGAAAGAAACATAATAGAAACATTGTACTGATCTTTTCTGTTCTTCCAATATTGCCCTACCAATGGCGAGCTTTACAGATGTTTTTATAAAATGTGAACTAACTGTTTAGATGGCTAAAAGAAAAGCGCCCATCCGGAGACGAGCGCCTTTCACACGTAAAAAGGGGAATTTTACATAAGATTATTATAGTACTTGGCTATAGTGAGGGCAATGGGAATTATTTACTAGATGGCAAATCATGACCACCCGTCCAACGGGTGGTTTGCTCTGACCCTATAAGGGTCTGTTACCGGCCAGCGCCTAAAGACGCTGGCTTTCACTTTGTTCAAGCCCTATAGCCTTTGACTCGTTGCAACCCTT
>JAEYJO010000001.1 GCA_023408815.1 Bacillota bacterium
TACTATTAATCATAGAGAACACCTATCCTTTGTTTGTATTGGTTTAGTCGCTAAATACTTTATCACAAAGTGGTGTTCTCTTGTTTTTTATTTTCCATTTAATCCGAATAAAATTTTACACTAGCAATCCCTTCCATGAATTGACATGTTGCTGTTGTTACTGTTCACTCCATTGCAGTAACTGCCCGACAAATGGACTTTTTACAAACTTTTGCGGACAATCGAATCCGAATCAAAAGAACGACTGCGTCTATGAAAATATTTAGAAGTTCTTTCTTTGAATAGCCAGGCCATAACAGAAAACAAAACTGTTTGAGCGCAGCGAGTTTTTTGTTTTCTGTTATGTTTGGCTTGACTATTCAGAGAATTAGAACTTCTTATATATTTGAATTCGGCGCAGGAGTCTTTTGGGTTCGGATTCGATTGCCTTCCATATCTGCTAGAAGTCCATTTGCCGGATGTTACTGTGTGAAGTGAACAGTAACATTGACATTCCTTTCGCCCATAGTATATTATATATTAAGATGAATTTATTTTCTATCTTCTGATAAAGGAAGGATATACGACTATGAAAAAAAGAACGGGAAGGCACCTTTCGCTCCTCATCATCGGTACGCTTGTCATGAACGGATGCGGAACCGCAAATACACCGGAAAATACAGCTGCACAAACACAAGATGCCCAAACCGAAGACAATCAGGCACCGGATGACGCCCAGGCAGGCGACGATACACAAAGCGACGATACACAAAGCGGCGATGCCGCCGATACAAGCTCACAAGCTGATACAGCTTCCGATGCAGCTCAGTCATCGGAGTCCGAAGTACCCAGAGCAAGGGGCACATCCTCGGAGACTGCCGCCGATGCAAGCACGACCGCGCAGCCAGACAACGGCGAAACGCATAACTTCGTAGGCATCATAACCGATGCGACCCAGTACTCCGTTTCCGCTCAGTCGGCCTTAGGGAACACCTTCTCCCTGACGATTCCCGAGTCCGGCGTTCAAGGTAATCTGCGTTATCTTACCGTCGGTCAGATAGCGACCATCACTTATACTGGCTCTCTGGATGAAAATCACGCGACTCTCGTAGGCCTTTCGGACAGTTCTCTGCTTACCGGAATCTATGTAGAGGAATATGCTTTTGCGATAAAGATCATCAATGCGGTAAAGTCTATGAATGTGGACGAGCTCGCCAGCCTGACCAATTTTCCTGTGTTTGTCGATAAAGGGGGAGACTCCAAGGGGCCGGTGGACAATGCGGAAACCTTCAAGAAAATAGACAGCGATGTCCTGTTCACGGAAGCGCTGGTGGAAAGAATGGGCAACTATAATCTCTTTGATCTGGAATATACCGACGCCGGCTTTGTCATGGGCGACGGCGGACCGAACATTACCTTCGATGTGGACGATGACGGCATCTTAGGAATTATAGGAATCAACTGCACAGCTACTCCGAGCAAATAACAATTATCTCAATTAATAGGAACAAAGTCATGAAAATAGTGATTATAGACGGTCAAGGCGGCCGAATCGGCAGCCTGCTCATAGAGAAACTAAAAACCTCCGACATCCGAGCGGAGGTTATTGCTATAGGTACCAACAGCATAGCCACAGCCGCCATGCTTCGCGCAGGAGCGGATGCCGGTGCTACCGGAGAAAATCCGGTTATCGTCAGTTGCCGGGATGCGGATTACATTATGGGGCCTGTGGGCATTGTCGCCGCAGATTCCCTTTTGGGCGAGGTCACTCCTGCAATGGCTTGCGCCATAGCCTCTTCTCCATGCGAGAAAATATTGCTTCCGGTGAACAAATGCAGTCTGCACATAGTGGGGTCTTCCGGACTGGCAGTTCCGGCACTTATCACAGAAGCGATCGCATATCTGCAATCGCTCCTTCATTAACCATTCTGTTTTTCATTATGCAATTCTTCTCACAGACAGTATCGATTTATAAGTCGCTGACGTTATCTTGATTCCGGTCCTCTCTGTGCTGGCATGCACAATATTCCCATTTCCTATGTAAATTCCAACATGTCCCGCATAGCAGATAACATCTCCCGGCTGTGCCTGAGAGTAATCCACTCCGCTTCCCGCATCTCGCATTTCCCAGGAAGTACGGGGAACTGAATATCCGTTATCCTTGAACACCCGCCATACGAATCCCGAGCAGTCGGCACCATCCGTAAGGCTCGTTCCGCCCGCCACATAAGGATTGCCGATGAACTGGCAGGCATAGGATGCGATTGTCTGGCCGGAGCCGCTTCCTCCGGAAGGAATGCTTACGGAAGCACCGGAGGAAGAGCCTGAAGACGAGGAAGAGCCTGATGACGATGAGCTCGAAGAAGAATTGCTGCCATTTGCAGCTGCCGCTGCTGCTTCTTTTCTCTTTCGCTCCTCTTCCTTCTTTCTTGCCTCTTCCTCTAACTTCTTGATCTGGGCCGTCTGCTGCTTGATCTTCGTCTTATAAGCCGCAGCCTCCTGCTTTGCTTTCGCTATCTGCACATTATAATTTTCATACTCCTGCTTCTTCTCCTCGAGCAGCTCCTCCATACGCACCTGCTCTTCTTCCAGTTCATGTTTAGAGGCTTCCAGCTCCGATTTCTCATCCTCCAACTGGTTCCATACCTGCTGCACATACTCCTTGGCCGCCTGATATTCCTCTAGCATTTTTCTGTCATATTCATAAAGCTGTTCTATATAATCCGCCTTATTCACCATATCGCCGAGGCTGTCGCTGGTCATGAGAAGCTGTACGTAGGAAATGTCTCCCTGCTCATACATGAACTTGATGCGAAGCTTCATGGCCGCATACTGTTCCTCCTCCTGCTGCTTCGCTATCTCGTATTCCGCCTCCGTCTCGTCGATCTGCTCTTCCTTCTCCACGATTTCATCTTTGATGATATCCACGCTGGCAATAATTTCCACCACATTGGCATCCAGCTCGTCTATCTCTCCGCTGACCTCACTTTGCTGTCCCTGAAGGCCGGAGATTTGTCCCTGCACATTATTCAGTTTATTCTGGTCCTCTGTCTGTTGTTTTTTAATGTCATTAATCGTAGATGCGTATACCGTTCCCGAGGGAAGGAGCGCCATAACGAAAGCCATGGCTACGCTGATTAATTTTACAGCTTTTTTCTTCATAGATAACCCCTGTAAGTTTGTATGCCCGGACAACTTTTTCCTATAAATCGCAATTTTTTACCGTTCTGGGGAAGGGAACAACGTCTCTGATGTTGCCCATCCCTGTCAAATACATAACGCAGCGCTCAAAGCCCAGCCCGAAGCCTGCATGCCGTGCGGAGCCGTACTTTCTAAGATCGAGATAAAAATCGTAATCTTCCTTGTTCAACTCCAACTCCTCCATACGCTGCTCAAGAAGTTCCAGCTTATCCTCTCTCTGGCTGCCGCCGATGATCTCGCCGATTCCCGGTACTAGGCAGTCCATAGCCGCAACCGTCTTGCCGTCTTCGTTCAGCTTCATATAAAAAGCCTTGATTTCCTTCGGATAATCCGTTACGAATACCGGACGCTTGAATTCCTGCTCGGTTAAAAATCTTTCGTGCTCGGTCTGCAAATCGCAGCCCCAGAATACCTTGTATTCGAATTCATCATTATGCTGCTCCAGTATTTTGACCGCCTCCGTATAGGTAACATGTCCGAAATCGGAGTTAAGCACATGGGTAAGACGCTCGATCAGTCCTTTATCCACAAACTGGTTGAAGAAGTTCATTTCCTCCCTCGCATTTTCAAGTACATAACGAATAACATGCTTTAGCATCGATTCCGCAAGAATCATGTCGTCCTTCAAGTCAGCAAAAGCGATTTCCGGCTCGATCATCCAGAATTCAGCAGCATGCCTCGTAGTGTTGGAATTCTCTGCACGGAAAGTAGGACCGAAGGTATAAACATTTTTAAAGGCAAACGCATAGGACTCCACATTAAGCTGTCCGCTTACGGTAAGATTGGTCGCTTTGCCGAAAAAATCCTTGCTGAAATCTATGCTTCCATCCTCGTTTTTCGGAATATCCTTAAGGTCCATAGTGGTTACCTGAAACATTTCTCCCGCACCTTCACAGTCGCTTCCCGTAATGAGAGGCGTATGCACATAGACGAAGCCCCTCTCCATGAAAAACGTATGAATCGCATAAGCAATCAGCGAGCGTACCCTGAATACCGCCTGAAACGTGTTGGTACGCGGACGCAGATGGGAAACTGTTCTCAAATATTCGAAGCTGTGTCTCTTTTTTTGCAGCGGATAATCCGCCGTGGAAAGGCCTTCCACCTCTATTTCCTCCGCTTGCAGTTCGAAGGGCTGCTTCGCATCGGGAGTCTCTATTATGGTTCCTCTTACAATGATCGCCGAACCCACATTCAGCTTGCTGATCTGCTCGAAATTATTCAGTTTATCGCTGTATACGATCTGTAACGGTTCGAAAAATGTACCGTCGTTCACTACGATAAAACCGAAGGTTTTCGAATCGCGGATGCTTCTGATCCATCCGCCTATTGTCACTTCTTTTCCTGCAAACTCATCGCGTTCGCGGTATAAGTCTCTGATATCTGTCAAATCCATTTTCGTTTCTCCCTCGTCTCGTACCTGTTTTGTTTCTCAGCGCCGCCTTCTCCATGCTGCCCCGTGCGGCCTCTGCATTTTTATATCAGGGCGTTTTGGGCTTACTCTGCGCTGATTACCGCATTTTCACGCATCATGCCTAAAACCTTCTCGCTCATCATATATTCTCTGTAGCTTTCCTCGTCTACCGCTTCCTTGAAAGCATCCACAGAATCATACCCGGACTCTGAGGCAGTGTTCTCTATATCCACCTGGAGCTCCTCATCCGTTACGTTCAAGTCCTCCTTATCCGCAATTGCCTGCAGCAGGATATAACGCTGTGCGGAATTCAAGGCTTCGTTTTTAATTTCCTCAGGATAGGTCGCTGCATCCATTCCATAATAAAGCTGCATATACTGCTCCAGGGTCATTCCATACGCGGCAGCCGCAGAGGTAAGACTTGAGGTCAGCATCTCGTTATAACGGTCTAACATCGCCTGCGGAGGGTCCTTTATGAACTCGCTTTTTTCCACCAACGCGCTGGCGAGAGCATTTTCTACCTGGATCTCATATGCACTCACCTGCTCCTCATACAGCATATCGTAAACATACTGCCGGTACTCTTCCACCGTACTGCATTCAATGCCAAGTCCCTGCACGTATTCATCCGTCAGCTCCTGAGGTGTAGAGGCCATTATCGTATTGACTGTCACCGTAAATACTACAGCCTTGCCCGCCAGATCTGTATTCTGATAATCCTCAGGGAACGTCAGATCGAGTTCAACCGTATCTCCAATCTTCGCTCCGATCAGTCCATCCTCGAATCCATCGATAAACTGCCCCGAACCAATAGTAAGATTAGAACCGGATGCGGTTCCTCCTTCAAAAGCAACTCCGTCCAAGGTACCCGCATAGTCGATATTTACCGTATCTCCCTCTATGACACCCCTATCCGGATTCATACTAAGAAGATAGTTGATATAGGAATCCCTCGTTTCGTCCGTAACCTCAGGGTCTGCCTGATTAATCTCCAAGCCCTTATATTCACCAATCTTCACATAATCCTTCGTGTTAATTTCATTCAAATATGCCTTCTGGCTGTCATCCGTACTTCCGCAGCCCGTAAACGTAGCTGCCGCCGCCGTCATAACAGCGATACTTACAATTCTTAACAACATTGCTTTATTTTTCATTCTCAGATTATTCTCCTTTTTCCGCTTGTCCTATGTGCATTACCAGCATTCCACAAAGAACAAGGCAATATCTCAGTTATACCACAAATCTCCCCTTCTTAAAACCCTTTTCCTGCTTTTTTCATAACTATGAACAATAAATCAACACTACAGTAACGGAGAAAGAGGCCTGCTCACCTGTTCCAGGAACCTCACCCGCAAGGAACGGCTCACATATACGTTCTTCGTAATCTGCTTGCACTTCTTCATATCCTCATCGAAAATCTCCCTCATCCTTATCGCTTGTTCCTCATTATATATGACCGCATTCACCTCGAAATTCAGCGCAAAGCTTCGGATATCCATATTAGCCGTACCATAGCACAGCACCTTATCATCCACCACCATCCCCTTGGCATGGAGAAAACCATCATTATAAGTGTAGCATTTTGCGCCCTCCATAACAAGGTCTCCGATATAGGAGTAAGTCGCCCAGTAGACAAATGGATGGTCCGGCTTACAGGGAATCATTATGTTCACCTCGATCCCCGAATGAACGGCTATCATCAGTGCGGAAAAAATCGCCTCGTCAGGTATGAAATAAGGTGTCTGTATATAAATGCTCTTTTTCGCCTTACCGATCAAGCGCAGATAGTTGTCTCGTATATTCTGGCATCTGGAGTCAGGACCGCTGGAAACAATCTGCACCTCGCAGTTTTGCTTAGATTCCACGAATCCCTGATAGACATATGCTCCTGTCAGGAACAGATTCTCCTTCGCCGTATAGTTCCAGTCCAAAGCAAAACGGATCTGCAGGGCGAACACTGCCGTTCCCGTCACTCTAAGATGGGTGTCGCGCCAATAGCCGAACTTTTTATCCAGCCCGATATATTCCTTACCGATGTTGAATCCGCCTACATACCCTATTTTCCCATCGATGACCACTATTTTTCTATGGTTGCGGTAATTGATACGAAGGTGCAGACGCCTTAAAAAGGCCGGAAAAAATTCCGAGGTCTTTATTCCCTGGCTGTTCAGCTTCCTCCAGTAACTTTTCCGGACGGAACGGCAGCCCATGCCGTCATAAAGAACGCGTACCTCCACGCCCTCTTTCACCTTTTCCACCAGCACGTCCTTGATCCGGTTGAACAACACATCGTTTTTTATAATATAATACTCCACATGGATATACTTCTTCGCTTCCCGCATATCCGCTATGAGCGCCTCAAATTTTTCATTTCCATCCGTGAAAATAGTAATATCGTTATCATTCGTGAGCATAGCACCCGAAGCTTCCAGATTGTACATAACTAAGTCCGAATATTCCGCGATTTCCGGATCTTTGTGTTCCAGTTCCTTGTTTCGCAGGCTGTATTCCTGCCTGCGGATCGCGTCGTTCAAATGGTCCTCTATCTCCTTAATCCGGAACATCTTCTGCTTATGCATGTCCGTTCCTATGAGCAGATAAAACACGAACCCAAGAATCGGAATGAAATACAAAAGCAGCATCCACGTCCATATGACCTTCGGATCCTTTCTCTGGAAAAATACGATAATAACCGCAAATATCAAATTAATGAAAATCAGATGGCTGAAAATAAATGAAAAGCCCGCCTGAGCACTTTCCCAAATCATAAACTCACCCTTATCTCCTTCCGGCATCAAGAAGCGGACACGCTGCCCCTGACCACTCTCCCTTACCGCTTATTATATAACATTCCTCCCGTTTCTTCAACGAAATTGCTAAAGCTTCCGGGGTACAATTACGCTTGCTTATTTAAGGAAACAATGCTACAATTAATTTTGCACTAACGTAAAATAGGAGGAAACTTTGTGAGTACTTTATCAATTGTATTATTAGTCATATTAGTCGTTTTAGTCATCGCTGTCGTCGTATTATATTTCCTCGGAAAAAGAGCACAGAAGAAGCAGGAGGCTCAGCAGGAACAAATCGATGCGATGAAGCAGACCGTTTCCATGCTCGTCATCGATAAGAAACGGATGAAGATGAAAGATTCAGGGCTTCCTCAAACGGTAATCCAGCAGACCCCCAGATTACTGCGCTTTTCTAAGTTTCCTATTGTGAAAGCAAAGGTCGGCCCGCAGATTATGACTCTCGTCTGTGATGAGAAGATTTATGATATGGTTCCCGTAAAGAAAGAAGTAAAGGCGGTCATAAGCGGTATATACATTACCGATGTGAAGGGACTTCATGGCAAGCAGGCAGCTGCTCCTAAGAAGAAGCAAAGCGCGTTCAGACGCACGGTGGAAAGACTTCAGGAGAAGGCCGGAGCAAAGCCAATAAAATAAGCGAATAAAAGACGGCTTTCTATAATGCAGAGCCGTCTTTTTTATTCTCATTCTCCCTGAAGCGAAAAGCCTCCGCTTTCCTTGGAACGTATATCCATTCTTATCTTGCAGTCCGCAAAATGCTCATAGTTGATTTCCAGCGCATAATCCACATCCACCACGATCCGCTCCTCCTCTTCGCCCAGCCGGATGCTTCTGGCGTCGATTCCGATTAAGATTTCCCCATAAGGAGTGGTGTAGCTCGTCTGATTCTTTTTGTTCTCCTCGAAGTTCATATGGACGTTTACCAGCCCTTTTTTCGTCAGATCCAGGGAGTTGCGCTTGAACTTAATAATGTTCTTCGTGCTTTCATCAAAACCTTCCGACGTTTCCTCGTAGATGACGTAATGGCTGTCATCCCTTTTATAATACTCCGCCGGAGTAATCGTCTCTATCTTATCCGCGTCCAAAGAACCATTATCGAATTGTAGTCCTCTTAAAGACAGCAATACCTCTTTTGTCATAATTATATCCATGCCCTTTCAAAGTCTTGAGACTTTGTGCAGGTGTGCCTGTACACCTTAAGCACAAATCTCCGGTTGAAAGAATATAATTCTTTCAGCCTTATACCTCATATCCGCTTTTACGAACTAATAGTTCTCTATGTTAATAGTTTTGGCGGACAATATTCCATATTCCAAAATGGAATTAGCAAAGGTCTTGAATTTATCAGCCATATCGCTCACATAGAAGCGGTAACGGTTGTCTCCAAGGCCGGGAGTCTTCTCATTTAACAGATTTTCTCTTTCCAGCAGCTCCTTTAGCTCCCTCGCCGTCTCATAGGCCGGATTAACCAAAGTCACTTTTTCTCCCATGATTTTCCCTACGGTGGAACGAATCAGCGGATAATGAGTGCAGCCGAGAATAAGCGTATCGATGTCGCAGTCGATGAGCTCGCTCAAATATCTCGTCGCAATTTCGTCCGTTACCGGATCCTGCCAAAGTCCCTCCTCCACAAGGGGAACGAACAAAGGACACGCCTTGCCTATCACCTTAATGTCAGGATTTATTTTGTTGATATATGTAGAGTAAATATGGCTTCCTACCGTACCTTCCGTTCCGATGACGCCTATCTTGCCGTTGCCCGTAGCCTCTGCAGCCACCTTTGCTCCCGGCTTCACCACTCCGATCATAGGTATATCGATTTCCTTTTCGATTTCATCCAGAGCATAAGCGCTGGCCGTGTTGCAGGCAATCACGATTGCCTTGACCTGCTGTTCCTGCAGAAAATGTACGATTTGTCTGGAGTATTTCGTAATTGTTTCTTTGGATTTGCTTCCATAAGGTACTCTTGCCGTATCTCCGAAATATATTATTTTCTCGTTGGGAATCTGCCGCATAATTTCCCGTGCCACGGTCAGCCCTCCCACGCCCGAGTCGAACACACCTACGGGCAGCTCACTGAGAGCCTTTGTTTCCTTTATTGCTGCCATTACCATTTCCTTTGCTTTCTATTATACTCGCCGTTTCTTTAAGGTTCTTCGGCGTATCGGCACCTTGCCCGGAATCATCTTCTCCCTTTTCCCCTCTGCTGCCGAAAAAATAATCGATAAATGCACTTTTTACCCGAATCTGTCCCGGCTTGGCATTACTAAGCTGAGTAAACATATCCTGCCCCGGCAAATCCTCTATAGCTTCTGTATTTCCTATGTCTTCTGCATTTCCTGTACTTCCTGCATCTTCTGACTTCACTGCATCCTGCACATTACCATATGTATCTACATAAACGACTCGGCATACATCCTGGGTAAAGCACAAGTCAGGATATATCATACCCCAAAATCCCATAGCTGCAAATAGAATCACACCGGTTTCCCATATTTTTTTCATCAGGCTTCTCCTTACTCCGTTCCGCTTCGTCCGTTTGCGGAACCTTACTAAAAGAAGTCTGCCCTCATTTTTCCGGCCTTATTCCATATGTCCTCTTATTTCTGCTTGTTCTCCAGTCGTATCTGCTTGATAATGGAGGACTCCTGATTGTCTATATGAAGCTTTGCCGCTCTCGCCGCCGCCTCACAGTTCTTGTTCAGAATGCTTTCGTATATTATTCTATGCTCCTCTATCAGCTTTTCATGCTGGCTTTTATCCTTAATATACTCAAAGCGGTAACGATACATCTGCTCCGCCAGATTATTCACAAGCTGTACCAGTCTTTGATTGCCGGTGGCCGCCACGATGATGTCATGAAGAGCCACATCAGCCTTGGCTATCACCGCCACGTCCTTTTGCTGAGTCGCCTTCTCAAACTCCGCGCAGGCCTCCTTGAGATGATCCATTTCCGCGTCCGTAATTCTTGTACAAGCCAGTTCCGCGCAAAGCGCATCCAGCGCGCGGCGCACCTCCAAAACGTCCTTCAGGCTCTTCTCCGTAATCTGCGCCACCTCAGCCCCTCTTCTGGGGATCATCGTGACCAGGCCTTCCAGCTCCAGCTTGCGGATCGCCTCCCGTATCGGAGTCCTGCTGACACCAAGTTTATTTGCCAGATGAATCTCCATCAGCCGCTCTCCCGGCTTCAGCTCACCGGTGAGAATCGCCTTTCTAAGCGTGTTGAACACCACGTCTCTAAGCGGCAGAAATTCATCCATATTTACCTGAAAATTTTCGCCCATACAATACCATACCTTTCATACTAACCCCATTATCTCGTGTCCAGTCGTTAAAAATAGTACCTTTTATTCTCCTGCATTTACCGGAACAGTGACAAATACCTGCTTTGCCAGCCCTGCCCGCTCCAGCGCCCCCTGCGCCTCATACGCCCGTTCTTTGGAATCATATATTCCGAATACCGTAGGTCCGCTGCCGCTCATCAATGCGTTCAGCGCCCCCTGCGCCTTCATAAAATCCTTGATTTCCTCCACTTGAGGATATTTTTTCACCGTTACTGTTTCCAGCACGTTGCCAAGCCTTTCCGCCACGGTCCCCAAATCCTTATTGCTAAGAGCGCCCATCATACCGTCAATATCCGGATGATATTCCAAACGATCCGCATGTAAATTCTCATAAACGAACTTGGTGGATACGTCGATGTCCGGCTTGGCAATCAGCAAAAAGCAGTCGGGCATGCCGGGCAAATCCGAAAGAATCTCTCCGATCCCTTCCGCTAACGCCGTTCCTCCCTTTATACAGTACGGAACATCCGCCCCTATTCTCACCGCCAGCACGCACATTTCTTCTATGGACAGACCTAAGGAAAACATCTCATTCATTCCATGGAAAACTGCCGCCGCGTCGGTGCTGCCTCCGGCCATCCCCGCTGCCATGGGAATCCGCTTCTCAAGCGCGATGTGTACACCCTGCCGGATACCATATGTATCCATAAGAAGCTTTGCCGCCTTATAAATCAAATTGCTCTCGTCTCCCGGAAGCTCTTCTTTATCCGTAACGACCGCTATGCCTGCTTCTTCGTGCCTCGTGAAGATCAGTGTATCGTACAGACCTACCGACTGCATGATCATCCTCACTTCATGATAGCCATCCTCTCTTCGCCTCAGCACGTCCAGACCCAAATTAATTTTGGCATAAGCTTTTCTCGTTATCTTATCCATATTGTACCCCGTTTGCATTTTGTATACATTCAATGTACTTAATTATATACAATATAAGAGGAAAAATCAATGTAAGCACTAATTAAATAACTATAAACTGACGATATATATTGCAAAACCAGGAAAACATTTTTAGTCGGATTATAAACACTTAATGACAACGCATATGACCAAGGAGGGTTTAGAGATGGGCGTAAATGGAATTACAAACGGTATGAGCACCGCGGATGCTTATGGTACATATAGCTCAGCCAAAAAGAGCAGCGATACGGAAGCTGTAAAAGAAGAAAATACAAGCGGAGTAATTTATGAATCCTCCGCAGCTACGGAGACGGCATCCAAAAAAGTTTATAAACAGGACACCGCTCTTGTCGCCAAATTAAAAGCGGATGCAGATGCCCGCACCGCACAGTTTAAGAGTCTTGTAGAGCAGATAATTGTTAATCAGGGCAAGACCCTGGGAAAAACGGACAGCATTTGGAGCTTTCTCGCAAGCGGAGATTTCACAGTAGACGCTGCAACGAAGGCACAGGCGCAGGCCGACATCGCCGAAGACGGATACTGGGGCGTGGAACAGACCTCCAGCCGCATCATAGATTTCGCAACAGCTTTGACCGGGGGCGATCCCGACAAAATAGAAGCTATGAGAGACGCCTTCAAAAAGGGCTTCGAACAGGCTACGAAGACATGGGGAGACAAGCTTCCTGATATCAGTCAGAAAACTTATCAGGCTGTCATGGACAAATTCGATAAGCTCGCAGAGGCTGCAAGCGCTTAAAACTAAATAGTCAGCAAAAAAAGGGAAAGCATGTAAAACGTTCTTTCCCTTTTCTAATTTTATCTTCTATTTTGAAATCCCCTTTACAATGAGCAGCTTATCGCCTGCCTTAATATCGTCCGTAGCCATTTCGTTGGTTTCCTTAATCTGGGAAATCGGCACATAATACCTCTTGCCTACATCCCAAAGACTGTCGCCTTCCTTCGCCACATAGATTACAATACTGGGAAGTTCGTTCAGTTTATCCATATTCAGCTCTGAGACGGCAACGTCCGTCACAATATCCTCCGTCTTTTGGTCGAAGGCGATTCCCTTAAACGAAACCACTGCCTTAATGTCCACCTCATCGCTGTCTACCATAGCGACCGACAGTTGTTCTATTCCCGCATTTACTTTATAAGAAGAGTTTTCATTAATACCCGGCACTTCCAGTACATGGCTGAAGGGGAATACTCCCTTCACAAAACCGTAAGGTACCTTGCTGTCGCTGCTCAAATACAACGTTTGTACGTTTAAAATGCCCTTGACCTGAATGCCGTTTTCCACGATTTCTTTATTCTCTATCCTGGCCTGTGCATCGCTGTGAAGAAGCTGGAGCATATGCGTATCCGATCCTTGCAGCTTCATTCTGTCGCTTACCTTGATCTTACCTGCGGGTCTTCCAAGGAATCCCTTGAACTGCGCCGGTCTGGTTACCGCTTCCACTTCTTTTACTACGCCGTAAATGCCGGAAAGAATATCAAGCCTGGATTCCTCATAGACATCGATGTCCAAATCCAGAACGACCTCCACACCTAATATTCTTTGCTCGCCGTCGAAGTCGGGGCGTATTTCCACCTCTATATGACCTATGGAATATTCCACATCTCCAATCATTCCCTCTTCGCATCCGCTGCACTCTATCATACCGTTGAAGGGTACTGTGGTTGCAAATGCCCTGACCGGATTCTCTTCTCCCTCTCCCTCATATAAGAAGAATGCGTGAAGGTCACCTTGTACCGAGAGCTTACCCTCTCCTGCCCGGAACTCCACATTATCCACATCGATACCCTGCCATATGATCTGGAAAATATTCGGATAGTTCTGAGGCAGCTCCAACTCTTCCTTGATACGGAAAATATCTCTTTTTTTCACGGTCATTTGCAGAACTTCAAGGGGCTTTTTCCTATATTCCACCGGCTCCTCGTGATACAGATCCACCGCAGTCTCTTCATCGCACATCGCCTCCGAAAGAAACTTAAAGGAAACGAGTGCCTGAACACTCAGCTTTCTGGAATTGATAAGTCCGATGGTCATATCCTCCATATCCCATTTCACTTTCACGCTGTCTCCGCTTTGAACCCCATCCATATATATCTGCTCTTCAAAAGGAATGCTGCCTTCCATACAGCACGGTATCGTATTGTCCCCTTCGGGCAGATACATTACCGCGAATTTCAGCTTCCCTTTTACTGTCACATGGTCCTCCGTCGCCTTTACCTCATCCAAACACACGCTTCCTCTATCATAAATCAGCTTGCTCACATCCGGTTTGGAATCTGAGATATTAACGTCGTCTTCTAACGTAATCTGTGTGGCTGCCTGACCCTTGATGCGGTCCATATGTATATTTTTCCTTACTAACTCCACAAAAATACCTCCGTATCGCTTCGATTACCATTATCAAACTTTGATAAAGTTTACTTATAGTAATTGTATTACGCACGGAGGTCATTTATTCCGGTTATTTTTATTGCTTCCGCCAGTCTCTCTAAACCTTAAACTGACCCATCAGACCGCTCATTTCCTCTGATTTCCTCTGCAGGCGTTCCGATCTTTCCGCCAATTGGTTCAGTACCTCTCTCTGGTTTTTAATAGTCCCTGTGACTGCCTGGGTAGATGCCGCCACCTGTTCCGAAAATGCCGATATGCTTGTTATGGATTTCACCATCTGATCTCTGCTGCCTCCCATACTCTCCAAGTCTTCCAATATGATCTGGAATCCTCTTAGCAGCTCTCCGATACATCTATCCATCCGGGTAAATATATGATTCGTTTCTTCTAACGATACCTTCTGTATATTTACGATACCTTCTGCCTTTTCCGCCGATCTGGTAGCTTCCGCCGTCATCTTATCCGTTTGATCTATAATATTCTTTATTTCATTTCCGGCTGCCATGGACTGATCTGCCAGCTTTCGTATTTCCTCTGCGACCACTGCGAAGCCTTTCCCCTGCATACCGGCACGGGCCGCTTCTATGGAAGCATTCAGCGACAGCAGATTCGTCTGCGCGGCTATTTCATTTATGGTATTTACTATGCCGCCTATATTTTCCGACTGTTTGCGTACCCTCAGTATATTTTCCACCAATTCTTTTGTTACATCTATCGTATCGTTTGACTTCTCGTTCAGGTTATTTATTTTCTGCCTGCCCTCGGTCAGCGACCCCATAACCTCATCCGCATTTTGGTTCATATGCTCGGTATTCTCACATATGCTCTGGATCTGTTCGGTAAAATCGGACATCTGTACCATACAATGCTCCGTATCCTCTGCCTGAGAAGAAGCTCCCGCCGATACCTCATCCATGGTCGCCGCTATATCCTGAATCGCTGTCACCACTATATCAGAAGTCTCATTAACCTTCCTTACCGACATTGCTACTTCTTCCTCAAAACCGGTCAGTTCTCCAATCAGTTCACGAACACATCCTCCCATATGGTTAATAGAGTCCGCAAGTGTATGAAACTCGTCCTTTCTTCTTGTGGAAACCGACTGGGTAAAATCTCCCCCCGACATTTTCTCAAGGAACCGCCTGATATTCTTAATCTCCTTACCGATACCCGTGGATATACCGATTCCCAAAGCCAGGGCCACAACAACGGCGATAGCGACGAAGGCAACCGTAACCGTACGGATATGTGAGACTTCACTGACAATACGTTCCATGGGAATCAAAGCGCATACCTTCATTCCCGTCTCGCCGATATCAGAATATGTAAACAGATGCTTTTCCCCATCATACTCCACAAAACCGCTTTTCTGCCCCTCTGCGGCGGCAGCCGTATATTCTGCAAATATTCTCTCGCCGTCGGGCAGCGGCTCCGTATTCATCTGTCCCTCTGTCCACGTTTCCTTCACCAGTATTTCCCTGCCGTCAGGCGTTACGATCCCTTTCATGCTGCCTTCCCCGAAATTCATAGTGCCCAGCGCTTCTTCCATGAAATCCTTGCTGATATCCGCTACAATTACACCTGTCTTATCCGCAAACCTGGTCACATAGGAACACGCATACTTTTCTCTTTGATATCCAAGCTGTTCGTCAATATAATCATGGTAACCAATCCATGTATTTGCCGTCTTACCATCCTCAAAAACCTTTACAGACTCTGTATTCATGAATTCCTCATAAGCATTATCCGGTAAAAGTCTTGTCTGAGTAGTGCTGATCACACACTTTCCCTTTTCTGCAAAAATAAAATAGTCCCCCATATGTTTCAGCGTTACCTGCGAAACACTCATACTCAGCAACAGATTGTTATATGCCTGTATGCCCTCAGATGTATTATGTTCGTAATACTTGGAATAATAATCCTGAAGGTCTTTATCCATGAGCATTTCCGTCATTTTCGATTTCGTCGTATCGCATACCAGGGTCAGATACAGATCCATTGCCGCCATCGTCGCTTGCGCAGACTCCTCATATTTTTCCGTCACAACGTTGGAAGCAGTACGGTATGATACCGCTCCCAATAAAATAATGAGGATGACAGGTATGCAGAAAGCCTTCATAAGAGATGCCGCAATTCCTTTTTTCTTTCCTGCGTTCCTTGCTATCCACTTTTTCTTCATAACTCCCGTCCTTTCACCCCGTAATAAAACTCCATAAATTCAATATAACATTCCAAAAATCGCCATTCTATGCAAAAGTTGCCCGGATTCATCTAAAAATTGCTGAGAACAAAAGTATGCTTCGCACGCGTAGCTATGCTGCACATACATTTTTATGAAATAGAAGCGCTTACCTGTTACATAAAAATCAGGAGAAGCCTATATTATCAATAGGTTCCTCCTGATTATCTATTCTTTATTAATTTCGGCTATTCCACGCTGCCAATCAACGAATTGATATCTTCAATCCGATATTTTCTCATATACTCTTCAATGCCTTCTACCGTCTCCTCCGTCGCATACGGATTCACGAAGTTCATCGCCCCCACTGCCACCGCCGTCGCTCCCGCCAGGAGGAATTCGATGGCATCCTCCGCATCTGCGATTCCTCCCATACCGATAATCGGGATTTGCACCGCGTGAGAGGCCTGATAGACCATGCGCACCGCCACCGGCTTGATGGCAGGACCTGAAAGTCCGCCGGTTTTATTGGCAAGCGCAAAGGTTCTTTTATGGATGTCAATTTTCATTCCGGTAATCGTATTGATCAGGGAAAGAGCATCCGCTCCCGCAGCCTCCGCAGCTTTCGCCATTTCCGTTATATCCGTCACGTTAGGGCTAAGCTTCATAACCACCGGCTGCTTTGCCTTTTTCTTGATCTGGGACGTGATATCATAGAGGCAGTCCGCCTTCTGCCCGAAGGCAATCGCGCCTTCCTTCACATTCGGGCAGGAAACATTGATCTCAAGCATATCTACCTCAGAATCCCCAAGGCGTTCCACCACTTCCAAATAGTCCTCTACCGTTTTTCCGCAGACATTCACGACGATTTTCGTATCATATTTTTTCAAAAAAGGAACGTCCCTTTGCAGGAATACCTCCACTCCCGGGTTCTGCAAGCCAATGGCATTCAGCATCCCTCCGTAGGTCTCCGCTATCCGGGGAGTGGGATTCCCTTCCCAGGGAACATTGGCCACACCTTTGGTCACCACGGCACCCAGCCGGTTCAAATCTACGAACTGTGCATATTCCATGCCCGAGCCGAAGGTCCCTGATGCCGTCATTACCGGATTCTTGAACTCCACGCCCGCTATCGTTACTTTTGTATTCATTCCATGTCCTCCTTGGCTTTCCCTGTCAGATTTCCACATCCCGCGCATCGAATACGGGACCGTCCGCACAGATTCTCGCATTATTAACATGGGAATGTTCGTCCCTCTCTTTCGTCCGGCAGACACAGCCCAGGCACACGCCGACTCCGCAGGCCATCCGCTCCTCCAGTGAAATGTAAGCCTCGATTCCTTCCGTCTCCGCATACCTTTTTATCGCCCGAAGCATAGGCATCGGGCCGCAGGCCATGATGACATCGGGGCGGATGTTCAAAGCCGATACTGCATCCAGCACATTTCCCTTTGTTCCGGCGCTGCCGTCCTCCGTCGCCGCATATACCGGCGCATATTCTTCCATATCACTTTTCAGAAAGAGCTGTCCGTTCCTATAACCTGCGATTACCGTTATCTCCCTGGCCTTGCCTTCGCTCTTCAGGTCCTTGGCAAGCTGTAACATGGGAGGGATCCCAATGCCTCCGCCCATCAGAACCACCCGTTTTCCTGCCGCTTTCGAAATAGGAAAACCGTTTCCCAGATTCCCCAATATTTTAATATTTCTGCCCGTATGATAAAGGGATAATTCTTCCGTTCCTTTCCCTACTACGCGATAGACGATCCGAAGTCTGTTCCCCTCCCTATCCGCTTCGCAGATGCTTATCGGTCTGGGGAGAAGAGTGCTTTCACTGTGGGGATATATGCAAATAAACTGCCCTGCCTTTGCCGCAGATGCCAAATCGCTCTCTATCCACATATCGTAAATGTCATCGGCTATTTTCGTCTGTGACAGAACCTTTGTTTTTACTTTTTTCATCTGTTCCATTGCTCTTTATCCTTTCAAAATTTGATATATCATCCGTTTATATCGAGTCAAATACTCCGCGGGAATAGACAACTTTTCCTCCGCAAATGGTATAATGAATCCTGCATGGCAGACTCTCCCCTGTAAAGGGGGTGTTCGATGATTTGGAAAGGTATCCCGCAGGTGTCCATGTCTCATCTTTATCGAATATGACCAAATCTCCGGGGCCGCCTTCCTCCAGATAACCTGCATCTAAATGATAGAGCATGGCCGGCTGATAGGACATGCGGCTTAACAGCTCGTTCATGGAAAGATATCCCTTCTCCACCAGCTCCCGCACACCTAAGGAAAGGGAGGTTTCAAGGCCGATAATTCCGCTGGGCGCCTCCGTAAGGAGCTTTCCCTTCTCCTCTGCGCTGTGGGGTGCGTGATCCGTAGCTATAATTCCTATAGTTCCATCCTGAAGTCCTTTTATAATGGCGAGCCTGTCCTCCTCCTCTCTAAGGGGAGGGTTCATCTTCGCCAGTGTGCCATGGGAAATCACAGCCTCCTCCGTCAAGGTAAAGTGGTGAGGCGTGGCCTCCGCATATATGTGAGGGTTTGTCTTTCTCGCCTGCCGGACCAGATCGACCGCCTCTTTTGTACTGATATGCTGAATGGATATGTCGGCACCGAGTCCCTGTGCGAGGGCGATATCCCGCCTTACCATATCGATTTCCGCCATCCGGTCCGATCCTTTGATTCCATAATATTCAGAAGCCTTTCCTGCATTCACTCCGTTATTGGTAATATATGCCGGATTCTCCTCATGAAAGCTAAGGGGCTTGCTAAGCTTCTTCGCCTGAGCCATCGCCTGCTTTACGATGTTTTCATCCAAAAGAGGAATGCCGTCATCGGTAAAGCCCACCGCTCCCATTTCAGACAGACGTTCCATGTCCGTAAGTGCTCGTCCTTCCATTCCTATGGTAATATTGGCGCAGGTCTCCACATGAATCCCCGTCTCTTTTCCCTTTTGCAGTACGTATGCCAAGGTCTCTTCGTTATCCACGGGAGGTCTTGTATTCGCCATCATAACCACCGTAGTAAAGCCGCCTTTTGCCGCAGCCTTCGCTCCTGTAGCTATGTCTTCTTTATACGTAAAGCCGGGGTCCCTGAAATGCACGTGCACATCCACCAAGCCCGGAGCAATCATTTTCCCCGCCGCATCGATGACCTGTGTGCCCTCCTTGGGCTCTATTCCGGGACCCAGCCTGACAATTCTCTCATCCTTTATTAAAATATCCGCCGTGCCTTCCTTTCCGCTTTTCGGATCCAGCACATACCCGTTTTTTATTAATAGCATTCTCGTTCTCCATGTTCGTTACTGTTTACTCCGTTCTCAGTAACTTCTCAGTAACGTATATTTGTTTTATCCTTATCCTCGAAACAAGTATAGCCTATTCTCCCTGTAACAATCAATCAAAAACTACCGACTTATCAAAATATTCCGTTTTCAGTACGATATAAGGATAGGATGCGCTTTCCTTCTCCTGTGCCTTATATAGTTCCCTGCTTTCTGCTTCGGGCCCGATCAGGTTCGTGTCTACATATACCGCATTTCCCGTCATATACAGACCGTTTACCGTGATGCTGTAGCCTCCTGTTTCCTGTCGTCCATAGCCGACACAGATGTAGATATAATCGTTGTCCTGATAAGTGATTTTAAATTCCTTTTCCTTTTTATCTTCTATGATCTCCTTTAGCTCCTCCGGTAGATTATCTTCTCCCAACACTGTAAATTCTATATCTTTAATCTTTTCATTCATGTCCCCCGTTTTACCCCCGCACCCTGCCAGACACAAAAGCAGCGCTGTAACCGCTACTGCGAGTAAAATCCATTTCTTCCTCATCTTCACAACATCCTTTCCTCTTCCTATGAGTGTTCTGTACTCATTTCATTCTATTTTAGAAACAAATCGACTATTCCTTTCCTGCGCCTTTTTTTCTATTGCCTAATGCAAAAGCGTCCGCTATAATAAATACTACAAATACAAAAAGAATTGCCTTTCGGGAGGACAAAATACCATGATACGAATTATCGGCGTCGCCTCTTTTGTTATTTTATTTCTTATATTCAGCATTCCTCTTCTGATTGCCGAATGGATCCTTGGAAAATTTAACATGGACAAAAAAAACACCAGTTCTCTTGCCATTGTAAATTGGGCATTTCGCTGCTGCTTAAAGATTGCGGGAACCACCGTGACTGTAATCGGAGAGGAAAATGTTCCCTTGGATGCTCCTGTATTATATGTGGGCAACCACAGGAGCTATTTCGACATCCTTCTCACCTATACGAGAGTTCCCCGGCCTACCGGTTATATCGCCAAAAAAGAAATGCAGAAATTCCCCTTGTTAGTTAACTGGATGAACAACCTTCACTGTCTTTTCCTCGACCGCAAGGATATAAAGCAGGGCTTGCAGACTATTTTGCAAGGAATCGAAAAGGTGAAGTCGGGAATCTCTATCTGCATCTTTCCCGAAGGGACGAGAAACAAGGTAAATGATACTTTTCTCCCTTTCCATGAAGGAAGCTTTAAGATAGCGGAGAAGTCGGGCTGCGCCATCATACCTATGTCCATTAACAATTCAGGGGCCATCTTTGAAGACCATCTGCCCAGAATCAAAAAGGCACATGTGGTAATCGAATACGGCAAACCCATATATATGAAGGATATGCCAAAAGAAGATCGGAAGTTCGTAGGCGTATATGTACAGAACATTGTAAAGGAAACTTATTTTAAAAATAAGGAACTTGTGTAAAAGCAATAAAATAAAAAACCCGAAAGATCAGCCGGAAATAATTATTCCCAATGACTCTTCGGGTTATTTTTTATTTTTCTTGAAGCGCTTTCACAATTTCTTCAAAGGCCATTCCGTGAGATGCCTTCACCAACACCGTGTCGCCCTCTCGCAGAATACCTGATATCTCCTCCATGAATTCCTTTTTCCCCGGAAAATAGTAAAGTTCTGTATTTTCTCTTCCGGCTTCCTGCATTGCTCCTTTGGCACTGTCGTACATATTTATTGACAGTTCTCCGATACAGACGATCACCTCAATGCCCTTTTCTACGGCATAGGCTCCCACCTTTGCATGCATCCGTTCCTTATTATCTCCAAGTTCGAACATATCACCCATAACCGCGACCCTTCTGGTAAGCGCCGCTTCCAACAAATCCAGCGCTGCACACATGGAGACCGGATTGGCATTATAGCAGTCGTCGATGACTACACGTTCCGGCAGGCGAATGATATTGCTTCTTCCTCCCAGGGGCTTTACCCTGGCTATCCCTTCCCGGATCTGCGCTCCGCTAAGCCCCAGAAGACTTCCTACACAGGCCGCCGCCAGCGCATTGTACACCATATGTCCGCCGGGCAGGGGAATCTTCGCCGTAAACTCGCCGTTCTCCATATGAATTTTGGCGCTGCTGCCAAAAAGCCCTTTGTTTTCTATCTCGTCCGCATATATGGGATTAGACTCATTCAGCCCGAAATAAATCGGCTTTCTTCCCTTAAGTGTCCTACCCCCTGTCATCTCTTCTATCCTGCGAAGCATATCGTCGTCGCCGTTAGCGCATATCGCACCGTCTTCCTGCATGAAGTCGAAGATCTCTGTCTTGGCCTGCAATATCCCTTCTCTGGATTTCAGGTTTTCCAAATGACATTCCCCGATATTGGTAAGCACACAAATGTCCGGCCGCGCTATCTTGCTCAGTCTGTGCATCTCGCCGAAATCGCTGATTCCCATCTCAAGCACCGCCGCCTGGTGATGTTCCCGTATCTTCAGCACGGTCAGCGGAAGTCCTATCTCATTATTGTAATTTCCCTCTGTTTTAAGTACCTGGTACTTTTCAGCCAGCACCGAGGCGATGAATTCCTTCGTGCTCGTTTTGCCCACGCTGCCCGTTATGCCTACCACCTTAATATCTAACTGCTTTCGATAGAACTCTGCAATATCCTTCAGCGCCTGGAAGGAATCCTTCACGAGTATATAAGGGCCGGCCGCCGCCTTAGGCGCTCTCTCGCACACAACGCCGGCCGCTTTATTATCCATGACCTGAGAGATGAAATCATGACCGTCCACCCGTTCTCCCTTCGCCGCCACAAATAAGAAATTCTCTTCTACCAGCCGGGAATCCAATACCACACCCGATACTTCTTTATCCGTTTCCCCGTCGCAGCCAAATAGCTTCCCGCCGCAAGCTTCCGCTATCTTATGCAAAGTAAGGTTTTTCATTCTTCATCCAATTCCTTTCCAAATTATCGCCTACTTAAGTGCAGATTCTATGATTTTCTCACATAACTGACCGAAACTCATTCCCTGCGCCTGCGCCTCCTGCGGCAGCAGCGAAGTGGGCGTCATGCCGGGCAGAGTATTCGCTTCCAGGCAGAATATCTCTTCCTCTTCGTTCATCATAAAGTCCATGCGGGCATAATTTTTAAGGCGCAGTACCTGGAATGCCTTCTCCGCCAAAAACTGCATCTCCTTCGTCTTTCTCTCTGAAAGGAGAGCAGGGCAAGTCTCCACAGTGCTTCCTGCCTGATATTTATTCTTATAGTCATAAAAGCCTTGAAGCGGCGCGATCTCGATTACCGGAAGGGATTTTCCGTCCATGACCCCTATGGAAAATTCCCTTCCATTTACATATTGCTCTATAATGACCTCTTCATCATAGCGAAAGCCCTCTTCTAAAGCCGCCTCATACTCTTTCTCGTCCTTTGCGATACATACTCCTACGCTGGATCCCCCGCAGCAGGCCTTAATGATACAAGGAAAAGGTACGGACTTAGGGTCTGCTTCTCCCCGCTTCAAACTGATTCCCCGGGGTACCGGAATGCCATGGTAATCCAGCAGCTCCTTGGTAAGGCCTTTATCCATACAGAGTGCAGAACTCACATAATCCGCCCCCGTATAGCGGATGCCCATCAAATCGAAGCAAGCCTGAATCTTTCCATTCTCCCCGTTTTGTCCGTGCAGCGCCATGAATACCACGTCTGCAGCCTGACAAATAGAAATGACATTAGGACCAAAAAAGTTCTTGTCTCCATCGCTGCGAAGGGCCTTCACCGCCTCGATATCAGGGTTTTCCTCACCCACTGCGCCGATCTCCTTTGCCCAGTCCTCCCGCTTTTCAAAAATCGCTTCCGCGTCCTCTTTTTCATAGCCTAAGTAAACGTCTAACAGCACTGTCTTGTGTCCGTTATTCTTAAGCGCCTGATATATCATTCTTCCGGAGCTTAGGGAGACATCCCTCTCCGTACTGATTCCTCCTGCCAATACTACTATTTTCATATTGTCCCTTCCGCCTTTCCGTCCTATGAACTGCAATCCCTTCATCCATTCCTTACAGCATAGCACTCATTTCTTCCATATAAAACATATAAATTGCCCATATCTATGCAAAAAGTGCTTTTTATTGATTCCTCATTTATTCATCAACATTGTTATACCAGCTTATCACCTCACTCATCATGAAGATAAGCTCTGCGTTCAAATCGAACCGGTTCATGATTCCCAGCTTAGCATCGATATCTGCATAGTTATTATCCCCTGCACCGTCTATGTAGCTGATTGCCTTCCCATTGCGTCCCATAAAATAATGGATATGATTCTCTATGATCGTCTCATATTCGTGGTTTGCAATGATATGGTCGGCTACCGTAAGCCTCATCATCTCGTGAAGAAGCTCATCGTTGTTATCCTGTTCCTTATTTCCGAACGTCAGATAGCCTGCCCCCCTCGCCCTCTCGGAAATACTCTCCGCGTCGTACATCAGTGCCTTCATCACATCGCTGCATATATTTATATCTACGTTCTGTTTGGTGGATATATACGTGGTACAGCCCCAGAAGAAATAATCGTCCTCCATATCATAGGAACCCTCTTTCAGATAGCTTTCCGCCGCCCGCCTATAGGAGCTGTAGCCGGTTGCACGATAAAGCTCCGTGGCAGCAAAGAATCGCTGTTCTATCTCTTTGCCGCTGCGGCTGTTCTCCATAAAACGCCACGCTCTGTCCGCCGCTCTTAAGCATTCCGTAGCATAAGCCGTATCGTATGCCTGATAAATATAGCTGAACTTCGCCATCACAGCCGCAAAAGAAGCCGTTGCCTCTAAGGTCACCGGTTCCACATAGGATTCCTGTTTGGCAGCATAAGGTGCCGTATTCTTTTCTTTTGCTACGGTCTCGGAATATACCCCTCCCGTAGCGGAATCCTGCATCTTGAGCATCCAGTCGGCCTCGTATTTTACCTCGTCCAAAATATCAGGGATCTCGTTTCCGCTCTCCGGGATTCCCGTCTTATCGGGAAAAGCTCCCGGATGCAGCTCGTATGCCAATAACAGGTTCGCTATGACCTGACTTCCCTTCACTACGCTTTTGGAATAATTTTCATCCATATGCCAGCCGCCGCTTACATCCACCGATATACTGTTATCCTCGCGCAAAAGAGCTGCCTGTGTATGGCAGGCGGTGTGTGCTGCGTCTCCTGCCAGCTCCTCTACAAGTGTGATACCGCAGCGGCTGAAATAATACTTTTTACACGCCAGATAAAATGCATCGTCGTATATGCTCTTTTCTATGCGGAAGGAATAAGAACGCCCAAGAATGGGTGCTTGTATATAATAGCTTCCGGGCTCTTCCAACTCGTCGAAGACACCGTAACTGTTATATTCTTCCAATGTGTCGTTGTATCTTTCGTCCTCTACCTTACCGGCAAAAACAACCTCTCCGGTTTCCTCGTTCACTACCTCGAAGCTGTCCGGCATCCTGCTGCCTCGAAATACCGCAATCTTTTTCCCCTCCGGAACGTATCCGGTCTGATTCACCAATATCCCGGGACGGCTTATAGGGACCTCGTAATCGAAAACAGGATCTAACCCCAGACTTTCCTGCTCTTTATTTCCTTCCTGATTCCCCGGCGATACCACCTTTTCCCCCGCCGAATATGTATAGGCGCAGCCTGTCAGTAACAGCGCGCTTACCAGGGCACACAGCCATAAGTATCTTTTCATATAATCTCTTTCTTCTCAGGATATGTTTATCATCCATTTCCCGTCTTTTGCTGCCGCCAATCCCGCGGCCTTATAGAAATTATAACCCGAACCCTTCATAAGGTAAAGAGCAATCCACGTCATAGCGGAGGTAATCTTCCTAATCCGCATCCACATATGCAGCTCAGGTTACCTCCGCTTAAATAGCATCGTTATGATTTTCACATCCTGCGGTTAACTTAATTTCGTCATAGGATTTACAGGAACCCCATTCTTTGTCAGTTTGAAATAAACATTGCAGCCTTCTACCACAAAGTATTTCGTAGGAGCTGCCACGCTGCCGATGATATCGCCTTTATTCACATAGCCGCCCTCCGATACCGTAATATCCTTAAGCTGTCCGTATGTGACCTCGTAGCCTCCGCCCAGCTCAACAACTACACCATTGCCGATTTCGGGATCGGTAAATACGCTGATAACCTTTCCGGCTGCCGCTGCGGTAATCGTCTCCCCTTCTACTGCGGAGATGATGATGGCAGGATTATATTTGTACTGCTCCAAGGTGGGAAAGTATACGGTCTTGTCCATACTGTAATTAATGAGTATGTTGCCTACGATAGGCCATGCCAGACTGTCACCATCGTTAAAAGTAAGCGCAGGCTGAATGGAAGTAGCAATCGCCATGGTATCTTCCATTTGCTCTAAACGTGCCGTATCGATGGTCTCGTCGAACATTCCTTCTTCGTTCTTGTCATTTTTTTCCTTATCCTTACTGTCTTTGTCGTCTGTATTCTTCTTTGTTCCCTCCTGAAGGGCATCATTTTCTGTCTGTGTGGTCTGTGCATTTTCTACGTTTGCCGAATTGGTCTCCTGATAATAGGGATCGTAGTCCAAATCGTCGGATGTCACCACGTCTCCTGAATCATCCGTTCCCTGAACGGTATTATTATCCGCCAACTCATTTGTCTCATTTTCTATCGAACTGAAATCGACTACATAGCCGTCGCTTTTTTCTTCGCTCCTGCCCCTTACAAACAGCCCTGTCACTGTAAGCGCCGTAAGCACAAATACCGATGAGAACAGCATGATGGCTTTTTCCCTTTTCGCACTGGATCTATTTCTTCTTCTCATATTGATTCCTCCTAAAGATTTTATCCTCATCGATAGTCTTGCCTATTTCGCATTCTTTATTCAGTTTTTTCTATCACAATATCTGTAAAAAAATAGTTCAATATATCAACGAAATCGCTTCCTTTTTTTGCCGCCTCATTAGCCGCATATTGACAGAAGCCAAGCCCATGTCCCACACCTTTCACTTTTATGACAACCGTGTCGTTAATAATCGCATTATTTTCAAGCTCTACCGTAAAACAAGAGGAATTCAAGGAGAATATCGAACGGAACGTCTCTCCTGACATGGAGAAATTGCCCGCCTCTATCTTCGTCACATAATTGGCCCTGTCTCTGTCTATCCGCAGTATATCCGTAAGCTCTTTTCCTTCTTCCCAGACTATATCGGGATATACCTCCTGCAGCCTTAAGAAAAACGCGGTTTCATTTATTCTGACGGTCTGCACATATTCATCCGCGGTAAAATCCCTTTCACACATTACCGATTTCAAATATGGATACTCCGTACTTTTTAAAACCTCGTTCCCATTTCTCGTCATTCCGGCGCTGAGGGCGAAATAAGGAGCCTTGATAGGCTTTTCCTTATAGGTCATATACATCCCCTTTGTACTGTTTACGGCTGCCCTGCATTTCTCATATTCTTCCCCATCTGTCATGGCAACAATGCTTTCCACGTAAATATATTTTTTACCGTCCTGCTCCTTACTATTCGCCGGAGTCTCTCCTTCCTGTTCCAAGCCGTCACGGTATGCCTTCATAAGCTCCGTCCGCAGAATCACCGCCTGCGCTTTTAAGGTCTCCGGTTCGCAGCTTGTATCTATGGTCGCCGGGAGACGGCTGGCGAGATATGTTTCCAGAGGCATTTTTTCCGTTCCGGCCAGAGTGGTATTGCACACGATAAAGCTTGTGCTCTCCTGCGTCTCTTCATATTCCGTACTAACATTTCCAAAGAAAAAGGCAACGATATAGGGGAACAAAAAAACAAACAAAAGAACCGCACCCATATCCCGGTAATCGGGGGTGGATACGATTCTCTTATTTTCTATTATGCGCTCAGCAATTCTATATTTTTTCATGGGACACCTCTAACCTATTGTATGAGAGGATATCCACTTTCTATACTTATATTTTTCAGCTCATCACATCCAGATGCGTCCTATCGTCCCCATGGCACGTCACGTCTAAATGTTGTATACTTCCGGCACCTCCGTTTTCATACAGGAAAAGGCCGGTTCGCCTTATCATTCCGTTAGTCGCATTGCTTGCGGAGGTAAGGGAAAAATCTGTAGATACGTTCGTAAGGCAGATAGCTCCTACGTTTTTCTCCGACAACTTATAGCATTTGTCACCGTTTTCATCCTTTATCCAAATACAAAGCTTGTCCCAAATCTCATCGGCCTCGTCAATCCACCCGTTACCGTCGGAATCATACGCCGCCAGTTCCGAAAAGCCGTTTCCTGACTTCGCACCGAAAAGCTCGTTCCCATCGTTAATGAGTCCGTCCTCATTCTTATCCAGAGCTAAATAACCGCTGCCTTTGCCCAGCTTGGAAATCTTATCCTTCACGCCGTCCGCGTCAATGTCAAAAAAGAAGGTCTGATCGGTAAGCTCTGCGGTATTCCCCACCAAATTGATTACGAGAGGATCGCACATCCGCGACTGTATCTGTGTATAATTTTCTTCGTAATATGAGGAAAAACTTCTGCTCATCTCCACATCGAGATTAAACTTAATTTCTCTGCCGTCTGCACATTTTACGGTACCCGTGGTGGAAAAGGAGGTATTCTCTTTTTCCTCGCAGTAAATTTCCTGATGGTAGTAAAGAACCTCCGTAACCGGCTGCGAAACGGAATTCTGAAGACCTCTTATCTCGCTCAGCATCTCCGTATAATCCCATCTTTTAGTCTCTCCAAAAAATATCTTTATCAGATATTGCAAACAATTTTGTCTGACCGTACTCAGCGCATCTCTTTTATTCGACAAGTAGGACTGACGGTTCACTTTGGAATAAGAGCTCATTTCCCGCAGCTTTTCCTGCAGGGCGTTCTTCTTCTCTTCCGCCGTCTGCTCCTGTGCTTCGCCGTTTGTTCCCATACCGAAAATATCTCCGGACTGTCCGTTATCCCTTAAAGGACCGGCTGTGCCGACAAGGAGTAAAGCGCTTGTTTTTCTTGATGTAAATGAACTGTAACTTCTTTCGGATTCCATTCCTATGCTCGAGGAATTAATGATCAATTTCTGCTCCTTTCTAATACATAAAAGATGGCATCTATCAAAGTAACGAAGTTACATTTAATAAATACCATCCATGGCTTAACAATATCATATTGCCGGGCAAGTCCTCGGCCGAAGAACTTTGCCCTGCATATAATATATCGGATATTCGCAGAAATACTTTACATCACTCTATTGTAATTGATCAGACAGCCCCTCAGAATAATCTGACGTTCTTCATCGGTAAGCTCCCCTAATGACAACTCGAACTTCACCATATCGCTTTCGCCTACTGCAAAGGCTGCGATGCTGTCCGCTTTTTCTTCTACTGCTTTCTTAATATCAGGTATGAAAATATAATCCAGGTTCTTGAACGGAAGTTTCTTATCGTCCTCCTTTATGATAAAAGGTAGCATACCCCAATTGATCAGATTGGAGCGATATCTCTTCGTGGCATATTCGTTAGCGATGTTCGCCCAGCCTCCCAGAACCTTCTGGCAGGAAGCCGCCTGCTCTCTGGCAGAACCGTCGCCCGGCTTTACCGCGAAAATAGTGGAGCCGAAGCCGATATTGCCTTCCCCTGCATTGGGGTAAGTCTTATGAATTACCGCCATTACCGGCTTTAATTCCGGCTTTGCTTCCAGCGGACACTTACCTTCCATAACTGCCGTCTGCGCCGTCTGCATATCCTTGGCACGTCCCACGTAAGCAGGATCCTTTCTGGACAATGTAAATTCCGCAAGGCCCAGCGGATTGGAGCGGTAAGAAGACGTCTCCCCGGAAGGGATCAGCTCGTCTGTAGTGGTAATCGGATCGTGTATCTCAGAAACTACGCGAAGCACCAAATTCTCAGGAAGCGCTCCCATCTTCGGCCAGTCCTTAATATTAGGGCCGAATTGAATTTCTACATCGGGATCCGCCACTCCCTTCGAATCGAATACGCGGTTCGAATAAATGTTGGAATCGAAATGGTATTTATACTTGCCGATAGTACCTTCGAAATCCGTTGCTGCCGTAAGGATTCCTTTGTTCACGCTTGTTGCCGCGATAGAGCGGGCATCCATCAGCGCTACGGAGGAAATCTGTCCGTTCTGCAGCTTAGAACCTTCTCTGTTAGGGAAGTTTCTCGTAGAATGGCGAATGCTGAATGCGTTGTTCGCCGGCGTATCGCCTGCTCCGAAGCAAGGGCCGCAGAAAGCCGTCTTAAGTATCGCGCCCGTCTCCATAAGAGACGCCGCGCAGCCATTCCTGATAAGCTCCATATAAATCGGCGTGGAAGCGGGGTATACGCTTAAGGTAAATCCGTCGGCGCCGATATATGCTCCTTTCAGGATGTCCGCCGCCGCACAGATGTTCTCAAATCCACCGCCGGCACAGCCTGCGATGATACCCTGATCCACATAAAATCTGCCGTTTTTCACTTTATTTTTCAGTGTATAATTAACTGCTCCGTCCAGGCTGACTATCGCCTTTTTCTCCACATCGTCGAGGATATCGTCTAAATTGGCATTCAACTCTTCAATCGTATAGGTGTTGCTGGGATGGAAGGGCATCGCGATCATCGGTCTGACCGCACTTAAGTCTATCGCGATCATACCGTCATAGTATGCCGCCTCACCCGGCGCGAGCTCTTTATACTCCTCTTTTCTGCCATGTATCTCATAGAACTCCTCGATTTCCTTATCCGTTTTCCAGATGGAAGAAAGACAAGTGGTCTCCGTAGTCATTACATCGATACCGATCCTGAAATCTGCACTTAAGGAAGCGACGCCCGGTCCGACGAATTCCATTACTTTATTTTTCACATAGCCGTTAGCGAATACCTTGCCGATAATGGCAAGCGCCACGTCCTGAGGTCCCACGCCCTTTACCGGCTCACCGGTCAGATAAACGCCGACTACCTCGGGCATATTGATGTCGTAGGTCTGATCCAGCAGCTGCTTCACCAGCTCCGGTCCGCCTTCTCCCATCGCCATGGTTCCCAGCGCGCCGTAACGGGTGTGGGAATCCGATCCAAGAATCATGCGTCCGCCGCCTGCAAGCATCTCTCTCGCATACTGGTGGATGACTGCCTGATGAGGAGGCACATACACACCGCCGTATTTCTTCGCGCAGGAAAGGCCGAACATGTGGTCATCCTCATTGATGGTACCGCCTACCGCACAAAGGGAATTGTGGCAGTTCGTCAGCACATAAGGAACCGGGAATTTCTCCAGTCCGGACGCGCGTGCTGTCTGTATAATACCTACAAATGTAATATCGTGAGAGGTCAATTTATCGAATTTTATTTTCAGCTTGTCCATGTTGCCTGAGGTATTATGCGCTTTTAAAATACCATAGGCAATCGTTTCCTTCGCTGCATCTTGTTTGTTTATGTCTTTACCTGTCTTACTCTTGATTGCTGCCTGCGCATTTCCATCATCGGGAATCAGTTCCGTTCCATTCAGCAGATATGCGCCGGTTTCATATAATTGTACCATGCGTATTCTCCTATCTTTTCTTTCATTATCTATACAATTATAAAGTAAAACCAAAATACATGCAATCAAACTTTTAAAGTATATTGCTGCGTGAACAATAACTAAAGTACCTTCTCCAACTCCTCCACAATAATCTGAAGCGCTTTGATACGCGCGTATTTCTTATCCTTGGATTCCAGAATATGCCACGGGGCGTAAGTAGTGCTGGTTTTCTTGATCATCTCATTGACCGCAAGCTCGTAGGCATCCCATTTTTCTCTGTTCCTCCAGTCCTCCTCCGTAATTTTCCATTGCTTTTCAGGCGTATTCTGCCTTAGCTCAAAACGTTCCAATTGAGTATCCTTGTCGATCTGTACCCAGAATTTAATAATGACCGCACCCCAATCAGCCAACTCCTTCTCGAACTCATTGATTTCATTATACGCCCTCTTCCAGTCGTTTTCGCTGCAAAAACCTTCCAGTCGTTCCACCATGACCCGCCCGTACCAGCTTCTGTCATAAATAGCGATGTGCCCCGTCTTGGGCAGTCTCGTCCAGAAACGCCACAGGTAATGCCTCGCCTTTTCGTGAGGCTCCGGGCTGGCGATGGGATGTACCTCAAAGCCTCTGGGATCGAGAGCTTCCGTTATCCGCTTGATGTTGCCCCCTTTTCCCGCCGCATCCCAGCCTTCATAAACGATAATTACCGGCACCTGCTTTCTATACAACCGGTTATGCAGTTCCCTGAGGTGCTCCTGAAATCCTTTCAGCTCCTCCTTGTATTCTCCTTCCTCGATTTCCTTATCTAGCGGAATCTCGGAAAGATTGGGCATATTTACAAGAGGAAACACGTTCTGGAGAAGAGGGACCGCCAGCGCTCTGTTCTGCAGAGCAATATCAATTCCTTCCGTAAGAGTCTCCAACATTTGAAGCTCCGCCCATTTCTTAGACTTAGCATCGATGATATACCACGGTGCGGAAGGCGCATTCGTCTCCTCCAAATAGCGGTCAAATACATTTACACATTTTACGTAATTTTTATTCTGCCATTTGTCGTTGTCGCTTACGCGCCAGCTCGTATCTATGGAGGAAAGGAGATTGTCAATTCGTTTTTTCTGCTCTTTGTCGCTGATATGCAGAAAGAACTTCACAACCAGATAACCGTTGTCGGTAAGCTGCCTTTCAAAACGCCGGATGCTCCCGATACGCATTTCATAATTCTTTTCCTCTATTTTTTCATGAAGACACAGTTTAGTCACCTCATCCATCCAGCCGGATTCCAGAAACATGAATTTGCCGGCCTCCGGAATCTTGGAAAAATAACGGTATAAAAAAGGCCTTCTCAACTCTTCTTCGCTTGGCGTATTCATGGATACCACCTTGAAAAAACGCGGATCTATGTTCCGGATGATCTGTCCGATGGTACTCCCCTTTCCTGCCGTTCCCCAGCCCTCCGCCAAAACGAAGACCGGAAGCTTATGCTCCTTTATCAGCATCTGCTGTGCAAACAACTTCTCCCTCGCCGCGTCCAGCCTCATCTTTAATTCTTCCTGCGAAGGCTTCTCCAGTATATTTCTATTCTTTAACATGACGCCACTCCCTTTCTTCTTATCTATCTTTATTAATATATACCATTATTTGGAGTTGCTATCCAAATTATACTCTCCGCACGCGTAGCAGCGCATCCTGCACAGTGTGCTTTTTGCGTAATACGGGCACTTTCCTGTTACATGACAAAAGTGCACCTCGAAAACGACTTTTATGTCAGATCAAGGTGCACTAAGTTATCATTATTTATCTTTTTTAGACGGCAAAACCACCTTATCCAAATGCCATATATCCTTCACATATTCCTCAATGGTTCTGTCTGAGGAGAACTTGCCCGAGCAGGCCACGTTTAAAATAGCGCTCCTGGCCCATCCCTTTTCATCCCGGTATGCTTCCTCTACTCTTTTCTGTGCTTCCGCATAGGCCTCGAAGTCCTTCAGAATAAAGTACGTATCCGCCTTAGCTGTGCTCAAAGTATTTAACAGCGAATTGTAGAGCGGGCGGAACAGATCCGGATCGTTCCTTGAATAGGTGCCGTTGATCAGCTGCATCAATACTTTTCTGACGTCGGAATCGTTGTTGAATATTTCCATCGGGTCATAACCGCCGAAGTTCTCATAGTGGATGACTTCATCGGAGCTAAGTCCGAAGATAACCGCATTCTCTTCCCCTACCTCTTCCACGATTTCCACATTGGCGCCATCCATGGTTCCTAAAGTGATCGCACCGTTAAGCATGAATTTCATATTTCCTGTTCCGGAAGCTTCCTTGCTGGCCGTGGATATCTGCTCGGAAACATCCGATGCGGCAAAGATAATTTCTGCGTTGGATACCTTATAGTCCTCGATGAATACGACCTTGATCTTACCGCGGATGGAAGTATCGTTGTTGATCACCTCACCTACCGCATTGATAAGCTTGATGGTCAGCTTCGCATTGACATATCCTGCTGCCGCTTTCGCGCCGAAGATGAAGGTTCTCGGGTAGAAGGGCATCTCCGGATGCTCCTTTAGCTGATTGTAAAGGTGCATGATATGAAGAATATTCAAAAGCTGCCTCTTATATTCGTGAAGCCGCTTTACCTGAACGTCAAAAATCGAGCGCGGATCCACCTCGATGCCGTTATGCTCCAGAATATATTCCGCCAGGCGGATCTTATTCTTATACTTAATATTCATGAACTCCTGTTTTGCCTTCTCATCATCCGCATAGACCTTCAGCTTCGCCAGTCTTGTCAGATCGGTAACCCATTCAGGACCTATATGGAAAGTAATCCAGTCCGCCAGAAGCGGGTTCCCATGGAGGAGAAAACGCCTCTGGGTAATGCCGTTCGTCTTATTGTTGAACTTCTCCGGCATCATCTCATAGAAATCTCTAAGCTCCTGCTTTTTCAGTATTTCCGTATGCAGTCTCGCCACACCGTTTACCGAATAACCGGAAGCGATAGCAAGATGTGCCATTTTAACCTGACCATCATAAATAATCGCCATTTTACGGATTTTTTCCTGATTGCCCGGATATATCTGCTCGATTTGTTTCACGAAGCGCCGGTTAATTTCCTCTACGATCTGGTAGACTCTGGGCAGCAGTCTCGAGAACAGCTCGATGGGCCACTTTTCCAGTGCCTCAGCCATAATGGTATGATTTGTATAAGCACAGGTTTTGGTAGTGACCGTCCACGCATCATCCCACGTAAGATAATACTCATCCATAAGAATGCGCATCAGCTCGGCAATCGCTACGGTAGGATGGGTATCGTTCAGCTGGAAGGTGACCTTCTCATGGAATCTGCGGATATCCTCATGCTTGCGCATGTACTTTGCCACCGCCTCCTGCACCGATGCGGATATAAAGAAATACTGCTGTTTTAAACGAAGTTCTTTACCCGCATAATGATTGTCGTTAGGGTACAGCACCTCTACGATATTTCTCGCCAGATTCTCTTGCTCCACCGCTTTCTGATAGTCGCCTTTATCGAAAGATTCAAGCCTGAAGCATTCCACCGGCTGAGCGTCCCATATACGCAGCGTATTTACAATGCCGTTTCCATATCCTACGACAGGCAGGTCGTAAGGGACCGCGTTCACCGACTGATAGCCCTCCTGCTTGAAATTACTTCTGCCGTTCTCGTCCACATATACGTTGACATAGCCGCCGAACTTTACCTCCTTGGCATATTCCGGCCTTCTCAGCTCGAAGGGATTGCCGTTCTCCAGCCAGTTATCGGGCACTTCTATCTGATAACCGTCGCGAATCTGCTGCTTGAACATTCCGTAACGGTAGCGGATGCCGCAGCCGTATGCCGGATATCCCAGAGTGGCGAGAGAATCGAGAAAACAAGCGGCAAGCCTTCCCAGACCGCCGTTGCCAAGCGCAGCATCCGGCTCCTGATCTTCTATCGCGTTGATGTCCACGCCAAGCTCTTCCAGTGCTTCTTTTACCGGCTCATAGGCCTGCAGATTGATAATATTGTTGCCGAGCGCCCTTCCCATCAGGAATTCCATGGAAAGGTAATAAACCATTTTCGGGTCCTGCTTCTCATACTCTTCCTGCGTCGTCATCCACTTATCGACGATTGCATCCTTGACAGCATAGGATACCGCCTGAAAGATCTGCTGGGGAGCGGCCTCCTCCATGCTCTTTCTATATAACGTTTTTACATTATAAACTACACTTCTTTTAAATAAATCCTTGTCAAAAGAAAAGTTCGATTTTTTAGCCATGTACTACCTCCCGTCCGATTTCCTTGTACTCATAATTATACAATATATGGAACAAAATGCAATGATATAAAAAAACGTATATAGGCGGCTGAATCCTCTTCTATGGAATCCGCCGCCCATTACCACTATTTCCTGCTGATGCTTATTATAACATTTTCTCCGTTTACATTCCATTCCCTGGAAACTGCAAACGTTTCTCCCGTTACCATTTCATCTGCAAGCACCTTTGCTGATATTATGCTCTCATTTTTCTTAACAATACCTGCGATTTTATCATTTCCGTCAATCGATACCCGGATGTGGTCCATAACTTCAAAATCGGCGTCCTTACGCATCGTCTGGATCTTACTGATCACTTCATATACGAAGCCTTCTTCCATCAGCTCCTCCGTCAGCTCCGTATGAAGCACTACTGTCACCGTATTGTCCGCTTCCGATACGTAGCCTTCCTTCTGACTCATCTCTATCAATAAGTCCTCCTTGGAAAGCTCCACTTCCGTACCGCCTATATCGAACTTAAGCACTCCCTGTGCATTCAGCTCATCCATTGCCGCATTGCCGTCGAGAGACGCTAATTCCTTCTGGATGCCGCCCAGCTGTTTGCCGTATTTCGGTCCCACCGTGCGAAGCTGGGGCTTGAAGCTGTAGCTGGTGAACTCCCGCACATCCTCCGTAAAGACTACTTCTTTTACGTTGAGTTCCTCCACGATAATATCCTGGTAAAACGCTCCCAGCTCGTGAGGCGCTTTTACGAACATCCTTCCGATAGGCTGACGGTTCTTGATATTTGCCGTATTTCTGCAGGCGCGTCCCATAACGACGATTTTCAGCACCTCATCCATATCCTCTTCTAATTTCTTATCGATAAAGCTCTCATCTTCTTTCGGAAAATCACACAGATGAATGCTCTCCAGCGCACTCTTATCAATGCTGCAAACGAGGTTCTTATAAATATCCTCGGTCATGAAAGGAATCATGGGAGCCGCACATTTACTTACGGTAACGAGCGCCGTATAAAGCGTCATATACGCATTGATCTTATCCTGCTCCATTCCTTTGGCCCAGAAGCGCTCGCGGCTTCTTCTCACATACCAGTTGCTCATATTGTCCACGAAGTCGTCCAGGGCTCTTGCAGTCTCAGGAATCCTATAAGCATCCATATAAGAATTCACGTCTTTTACCAAAGTATTCAGCTTGGAAAGCAGCCACTTATCCATTACAGCGAGCTTATCGTATTCCAGAGCGTATTTCGTGGCATCGAAGCTGTCGATATTAGCATACAGCACGAAGAACGCATAGGTATTCCAGAGCGTACCCATGAACTTGCGCTGTCCCTCCTGCACCGCCTTGCCGTGGAAGCGGTTGGGAAGCCATGGAGCGGAATTAATATAGAAGTACCACCGGATAGCGTCTGCCCCGTAGGTCGCCAGAGCATCGAAGGGATCTACCGCATTGCCTTTGGACTTGCTCATCTTCTGACCATTTTCATCCTGAACGTGTCCCAGCACGATTACATTTTCATAAGGCGATTTATTAAATAGCAGCGTGGATTCTGCGAGGAGAGAATAGAACCATCCTCTCGTCTGATCCACCGCCTCGCTGATAAACTGAGCCGGAAATTGTTTCTCAAACAATTCTTTGTTCTCAAAAGGATAATGATGCTGTGCGAAGGGCATCGCGCCGGAATCGAACCAGCAGTCGATCACTTCGGGCACACGTTTCATCGTACCGCCGCACTCCGGGCACGGGATGGTGATTTCATCGATGTAAGGTCTGTGCAGCTCCACGGTCTTCGCCTCTTCGTTTCCGCTCATCTGCTCCAGCTCTTCGCGGCTTCCGATGGCGTGCATCTTACCGCAGCCCTGACATTCCCATACGTTTAAGGGTGTTCCCCAGTAGCGGTTTCTGGATATTCCCCAGTCCTGGATGTTTTCCAGCCAGTCGCCGAAACGGCCCTTGCCGATGGATTCGGGAATCCAGTTGATCGTATTGTTATTGCGAATCAGATCCTCCTTTACCGCAGTCATCTTGATGAACCACGACTCACGGGCATAGTAGATGAGCGGAGTATCGCAGCGCCAACAGTGAGGATAACTGTGCTCGAACTTAGGCGCGTCGAACAACAGCCCCTTCTTCTCCAAATCCGCCAGAATCATCGAATCGGCTTTTTTGCAGAACACTCCCGCATAGTCCGTCTCCGCCGTCATCTCACCCTTGGAATCCACCAGCTGTACGAAAGGAAGGTCGTATATCCGCCCTACGTTAGCGTCGTCTTCACCGAAGGCGGGAGCGATATGAACCACGCCGGTACCGTCGGTCAGCGTAACATAATTGTCGCAGGTCACATAGTGCGCTTTTTTATTCTGCTTCTCACAGATTTCCAGCGCATAGTCGAAAAGGGGTTCGTATTCCTTGTATTCCAGATCCTTGCCGGTATAAGTCTCCAATATTTCATAGGCCGCAACGTTCTTCTCTTTATCGCCCAGCTTACCCAGCACACTGTCCAAAAGTGCTTCTGCCATATAATAGGTATAGTTGTCTGCCGCCTTCACCTTAACATACGTCTCCGACGGGTTTACGCAAAGCGCCACGTTGGAGGGAAGCGTCCAGGGAGTGGTGGTCCATGCCAGAATATAAGCGTCTTCACCCTTTACCTTAAAACGCGCCACCGCGGACTTTTCCTTCACATCCTTATATCCCTGCGCCACCTCATGAGAGGAAAGGGGCGTTCCGCAGCGGGGGCAATAGGGCACGATTTTAAAGCCCTTATATAAAAGCTGTTTATCCCAGATCTGTTTCAGCGCCCACCATTCCGATTCGATATAATCGTCGTGATAGGTGACATACGGATCGTCCATATCCGCCCAGAAGCCTACGGTACCGGAGAAATCCTCCCACATGCCTTTATATTTCCATACGCTTTCCTTACATTTCGTAATGAAAGGGTCGAGGCCGTATTCTTCAATCTGCTCTTTTCCGTCCAGCCCTAATTCTTTTTCTACCTCCAGCTCCACCGGAAGTCCGTGGGTATCCCATCCGGCTTTTCTCGGAACCATATACCCCTTCATCGTGCGGTATCTGGGAATCATATCCTTGATAACACGGGTGAGCACATGACCGATATGAGGCTTGCCGTTTGCCGTGGGCGGACCGTCATAAAAGGTGTAGGTCGGACAGCCTTCGCGGTTCTCCATACTTTTTTCAAATATGCGCTCATCCTTCCAAAATTTTTCCGTCTGTTTCTCGCGCTCAACGAAATTCAAATTGGTAGATACTTTCTGATACATTCTCTTCATCCTTTCTGAAACAACGAGCAATGCTTTTCGTGAATTGCTCCTTTGTTAATAAAAACTCATCAAAAAAACCCCGTCCTGTAAAAGGACGAGGTCAAACTCCTGCGTTACCACCTGTTACGACATACGCCCACTGCTGCATTCAATCTTCGCAAAATTATGGGATATATGATTCCTTTTAACGGAAGAAAACCGGCAATACCTACTAAAGCGCTAACGTCCGGCACGTTTTGTAAATACGTCACCGAATGCTGTTTTGGCATTGCAGCTCGGAAGTGATATTCCGTATCCTCTTACTCGCACCGGCCTCACACCCTTCGCCGGTTCGCTGTGCCTTTCTTAAGATACTTACTGTCTTCGTCAATGCTTTTTTATTTTTATTAAAATTTAATCCATTGATATAAATGAGATTATAAAGCGTGAAACAAAGAATTGTCAAGGGTTAACCGAATGAAATTGTCAAGGGTTAACCGAATGAAAGCTATGGCAAATGTGGAAAATATGTGCTAGAATACTTTATAATTTACAAAAATAGCTTGTCGGACAGTACCGGCGAAATAGGAGGCAGAATGGACAGACAAAATCTGACCTTGCTCACAGACCTTTACGAACTCACTATGATGCAGGGCTATTTCAAAAACAAAAGCCAAAACGAAACCGTAATCTTTGACGTTTTTTACCGTTCCAATCCCAGCGACGGCGGCTACGCGGTGATGGCTGGCTTGGAGCAGGTAATTAAATATATTAAGGAACTTCGTTTTTCTCAGGAGGACATCGGCTATCTGGCAGGACTTGGCATTTTCCAGCAGGACTTTCTCGATTATCTGAAGGATTTTAGATTCACAGGTGATATTTATGCGATTCCCGAGGGAACCGTTATTTTCCCAAGAGAGCCTTTGGTAAAAGTGATCGCACCGATCATGCAGGCACAGCTTGTGGAGACGGCTATCTTAAATATCATAAATCATCAAAGCCTTATCGCTACCAAAGCGGCCAGAGTATGCTATGCGGCCAGAGGCGACGGAATCATGGAATTCGGTCTTCGTCGTGCACAGGGGCCTGACGCCGGAGTCTACGGCGCGAGAGCCGCTATGATCGGCGGCTGTATTGGTACTTCTAACGTTCTCTGCGGACAGCTCTTCGACGTTCCCGTAAAAGGAACTCATGCTCATAGCTGGATCATGAGTTTTCCCGACGAATACACCGCTTTCAAGACTTATGCTGAAATGTATCCTTCCGCTTGTATCCTGCTTGTGGATACTTATGACACTTTAAAATCCGGCGTACCCAACGCCATCCGTGTGTTCAAGGAGATGCGCAAGGCCGGGGTTCCTCTTTCTTATTACGGAATCCGCTTAGACAGCGGGGATCTCGCATACCTTTCCAAGAAGGCCCGCAAGATGCTGGATGAAGCCGGTTTCCCCGATGCGGTCATCTCCGCTTCCAACGATTTGGACGAGTTCCTGATCGACAGCCTTAAGGTTCAGGGCGCTTCCATTACCTCATGGGGCGTAGGGACCAGTCTGATTACATCCAAGGACTGCCCTGCCTTCGGCGGCGTATATAAACTATCGGCTATCAAGGAAAAGGATGGAACTTTCATTCCAAAAATCAAGCTGTCCGAAAATACCGAAAAGGTGACAAATCCGGGAAATAAAAAAATTTGCCGCGTTTACGAAAAGGATTCCGGGAAAATTAAGGCCGATTTAATCTGTCTCGTAGAGGAGAGCTTTGACGAAGAAGAATCCCTTCTTCTTTTCGATCCTTTGGAACCTTGGAAAAAGACCAGATTATCCGGCGGAAGCTATACGCTGCGGGAAATTATGGTTCCTGTTTTTCTGGATGGTGAGTGCCGTTATGAATCTCCGAAGGTTATGGATATTCGGGCGTACTGCCAGACAGAATTAGATACCTTATGGGATGAGACAAGGCGTCTTATTAATCCGCATAAGGTATATGTAGATTTATCCAAAAAGTTATACGATATTAAGATTGATTTGCTCGACCGCATGAGTCAATCATAGCACATCAATATGTAACAGAAAGCGAGGAATTCATATGCTTAGAATAATTACTGACTCCGCTTCGGATTTACCGAAGCGGTACGCGGAGGAGCATAAATTACATGTTATCCCTACTCCTGTCGTTATCGACGAGGTGGACTATCTGGATGGCAAGACTATTCAGACTGCCGAATTCTATAATATACTGGACGATACGAAACGGGATGTACGAACCTACCATATTAACCCCGCCATGTTCGAGGATGCCTTTCTTCCTTATGCGGAGGCCGGGGACAGCGTCATTTATCTTTGCTTTTCCACCGGTATCGCAGGTACCTTCAATGCCGCAAATATAGCAAAAACGAGTGTTTTGGAGAAATATCCTGATTTCGATCTGACAATTATCGATTCCAAATGCGCTTCTATCGGCTTCGGGCTGCTGGTATCCAAGCTGGTAACCATGCTGGAAAATAATGCTCCAAAAGAAATTCTCATCGAAGCCGCCGACTACTTCATATCCCATATACATCATGTCTTTACCGTCCATACTCTCGCCTACCTCATTAAGGGAGGACGCCTTTCCAAATTCAAAGGTACGATTGCGGAGACTTTGGACATGAAGCCTATTCTCATCGTGGATAAGACCGGAAGCCTGCAGGTCCTTAAGACGGTCCGGGGCCATAAGAAATCTTTAAGAACGTTAGTAGAATATGTAAAGAATAATACATATGACCTTTCCACCCAAACCATAGCATTCTGCCATGGCGAGGATGAAGAGGCCCTTTCCTTTGTTCTCGGTCTGTCCGAGGAGTTATTACAGCCAAAGGACAAGCTGATTTCCATCGTCGGCTGCGCCATTGGCGCACATACCGGGCGCGGTATTGTGGGCATTTGCTTTTTCGACGCTTCGGACGATAAATACAAAGACTATTTGTAACAGGAAACCTTATCTTGATAAGGAACCTGCGGCGCGCGGCTTTTAGCCGGGCGCCTTTTTGTGTATTCGACAGCACATGCTCTATCGGGACATGGGCCGTATCATTTTTGTGAAGCAGCGCCTCGTTTCCCGCAAAATTTATTGCTCCATCTGCCTTCCCAGAAAACCCGATGCGGACAGTATGAGCTTCTGCTCAACCTCTCCCAGTTTCGCTTTTTCATCGTTCTCTACGAGAATTACCGCTCCGATTACGTCTCCTTCGCATATAATGGGGCTGATTGCTTCGTGAAAAAATTCTTCTCCGCTATCGCTGGATATCGGGATGAAATTGCGGTCACCCTTTGACGCCAGCGCCGTTTCCCGATTATTTATTTTTTCTTCCAGCTCTCTGCTCAAGGTTTTTCCAAGCAGATTTTTATACCCGCCGGACACTGCGATAATCTGATCTCTGTCGGCGATTAACGCGGTATGCCCGGAAACCTGAGCAAGACTCTCTGCATATTGTTTGGCAAAGGTACTCATTTCCCCTATGGGCGAATATTTCTTTAAAATAATTTCTCCTTCTCTGTCCGTAAATATTTCGAGCGGATCGCTCTCCCTTATGCGCAGTGTGCGCCTGATCTCCTTGGGTATTACAATACGGCCTAAGTCGTCAATTCTGCGGACTATCCCAGTTGCTTTCATATTCTGTTTCCTCCATTTTCGAAATATTTCAGTCTTTTCGCTGTCATCCTTCTCTAACCAGAGAATCTACAGCGATGTGTTGCTAGTATTTGTAAATGGTGGATTATTATACCTAAATTTTTTCAAAAACACGCACTTCAGACTGTAACTCTTCTCCAACGATTTTACTCTCTTTCGTCTTATCCGTTATCAATGTAATAGAAGATACCAAATCGCTGGTCAGCGCTGCGGTATCGGTAATTCCCTTTGCACTTTCGTCAATGGTACTGGTGATTTCGCTGATTCCATCGTTCATCTCGCCCATAGTCGTTTCCAAACCGGAGGCGCTGCTTAAAAACTCCTCCATAATCTCGTTCAGCCGCTTGGAATCCACGCTGTATTTCTCTAATATCCTTACGAAATTATCGTAATCCGTAAGAATGCTCGTATCTACATAGTCCAGTATCCTCTTGGAATTGTCGGCCAGCTTCTCTACGCTTTCGGTGACCAGATTGCTGATGTTCTGGATATTATTCGCCGTACTCCTGCTGTTTTCCGCAAGACTTCTGATTTCATCCGCAACCACCGCAAATCCTTTTCCCACATCGCCGGCTCTCGCGGCCTCTATGGATGCATTTAATGCAAGCAAATTGGTCTGAGAAGAAATATTGAGAATTTCATTCGTCAGCTCCTGAATCTTTATGACAGATTTGCTCTTCTCGATAGAAGTGCTTAGTCCCTCCTTCAGCTCGGTTACGATGTCGTTGGTGTTTTGCTTGGAATTCTCCGCGCTCTCACTGAATTCTTTGGAACGGATTTCTATATCCTGAGACAAATTTTTCCCGTCTTTTACCTGGATATTCATATATTTAATGGCATCAAAAATTTGATTTACACCGCTGCTAAGCTGTACCGAGGTGGCCGATACCTCCTCCATTCCTGCCGCGAGCTGCTGCATCGTTGCAGAAAAATCGTTCACGCTCTGTTCGGACTCCGAGACCTGATCCAAAACAATTTCCACCGATTCACCGATAGATACGGATTTCAACTGGATTTTCTGCATAATAGATTCCAGTTTGTCCAAAAACGTATTGATTCCAAATACTAAGCTTCCGATTTCATCTCTATTGCGGGTAACCAGCCGCTTCGTTAAATCGCCTTTTCCTTCCTCTATTTCTGAAATGATTTCATTTAATTGACTGTCTGCCGACTTAATAGGCCTTATAATCGCTATCAGTGTAACGACTACGATGACTGCCCCCAGAAGAAGAATAAAAGCAATAATGCCATAATTGAGCACAGTGGAAAACTGATATTGCGCATTGAGCATATCCGAAGCTGCCACCACCTCTGTACGAATCAATGTATACAAATCTCCATAGGCATTGTCCAGCTGTATTGCCGCTTCGTCCATTTCCGTATTCTGAGCCGCCATATCCTCCATACCGCCTAATGCATCGCCCGCCTCCTGCTGCGCCGTATCAGGCATCATCCTTCCCATCTGGCTGGCCGCCTGCACATATGCCGTATACGCCTCCTGGTAAATATGAAGAGCAGACATGATCTCCTCATTATCAAATACGGACAGTACTTCCTCCAGCTCCTCAAACGCCGTCGCCGCCTCCTCCGCTTCGCTGTTGCTGTCCTCGGACGAACTGTTAACGAACTTCTGTACCCTCTCCACACTCCTCGCCGTATTGAAAAGCAGTGTAACCGCGTCCATATTATCATTGGCGATGATCTGCGCCTTTTCGTTCATATTCCTAATTAAAAATGTACTGGTAATGCTGCCCGCCAGACCCGTAAGCAGCAATATGGCTACTAAACCGAGAATTTTAACGCCTATACTCTTTCGCATGAATTGTTCTCCTTCTTATAATTTGTATCTTATTTAATCACTTTTTTGTGAAAGAAATATGATACCTTCATGAAAGGTTTGTGAAAAAGTATCCGTTATCCCCGATTATTCTTATACCCGTTTCTATCCCAGCTTATCCATCCACTCCGCTTCCTTAAAGCCCACCAAAACAAAGTCTTCACCAACCACAACCGGCCTCTTCACGAGCATTCCGTCTGTAGAAAGAAGAGCATATTTCTCTTCCAGGGTCATACCCGGAAGCTTATCCTTCAACTGCAATTCCTTATACAAATTCCCGCTCGTATTAAAAAAGCTCTTTATATCCTTTCCGCTTCTCTCATGCCACTCCTTCAACTCCGCCGCAGTAGGATTATCCTCCTTAATATGCCTGTCTATGTAAGCAATTTCATGAGCCTTCAGCCACTCTCCCGCCTTTTTGCAAGTACTGCATTTCGGATATTCTACAAATAGGACCTTCATAACATACCTCTTTTCTAAATTTTAGTTTATAAATTTACTACCATCGTTTGACAAGATCTTATCCGACCGTGTGTGACCTTGTCAAACAATGGTACCGTTTTCTTCTATAATATTATCACACGATTGCAGCCTTCATACAATATCTCATTTTACATTGCTTTTCAAATTTAGCATCTTCCAAATATAAATTTTATAATTATATTTTCCAATGGTTTTCATTTATAAACATATATATTGACAATATATATTATACAATATATAATATACATAATAATTATATATATAAAAAATAGAGTTATCGGCCTTGGCTTTTTCAGCACCTTCGTGATTTCAAGTGCATATTTAAAATCCATACCGAAGAAAGGAGTTCACATGATATATCCAATCAGTGCCCCCTTGCTGGACTTTCTCCTCCTCTCTATCGTCCGGCAGCAAGACAGCTACGGTTACCAGATCAGCCAGCAATTAAAAAGCGTATCCAATATGAAGGATTCTACGCTTTACCCTATACTCCGCCGCCTTTCCGACAACGATTTCGTCATTACCTATGATCAGCCTTTCCAAGGCCGCAATCGCAAATATTACCGTATAACCGAGGCAGGGGAAAACCAATGGCAATATCTGAAAAGCGAATGGCAGCTACATATCGCCGCCATAGAAGAAATCATAAATGAGAAAAATACCCTCCAAGAGGGAGGAAATAACGTTGAATAAAAATGCGTATTCAACTATTGATTTAAGAGCGCGTCGCAACGCGCAGATGGGTATAAAAATGAATAAAGTGGAATACATGCAGTCCTTAAGGAAACAATTGCGGCGTCTTCCAAAAGAGGACTTCGAAAGGGCCGTGGATTATTTTGAAGAATATTTTTCCGATGCAGGTACCGAGGAAGAAGCTCAGGTAATTGAGAATCTGGGCACACCTGAATTCGCAGCAGAACAAATCATAGCCGACATCGTTCGCAAGAACGCAGCTGTCCCGGTCAAGGATGTAAAAAGAGGCTTAAACGCTGTTTGGGTGGGTGTCCTCGCCGTATGTGCGGCACCGCTTGCTCTTCCTCTGGCTCTGGCCTTCGCCGTGGTGATCATCGCCTTTGTTTTATGCATACTGGCAATCATAATGTGCTTTATCTTTGCAGGCATCGTGCTTACCATTTCCGGCCCCTTTTGCATCGTTGCCGGATTCACTGTGATCACCGCGAATTTCCCTGCCTTTCTCAGCTGTCTGGGCGCAGGCCTTGTCTCTGTGGGAATCGGCATGCTGCTGACTTTCGGCATGATACGCTTCTGCCAATGGTTTCTTACCGGCATGGTACGTTTCTTCGGACATATCATAGAAAAAGGAGGAAAAACAAATGAGCAAAACAAATAAATTTCTTGCTGTGTGTGCTGCTTTTATCGGCCTGGGCATCCTTTTATATTTCACAGGCTTTTTTCTCGGCGAAAGCGTTATCGGTATCGGCATAAACCGGGATGGCTTTCAGGTATATACCTGGAACCAGACAAAGCTGAACGAAACTGACATTTTAGAGACAATAGATATCGAACCGGACGCTTTTCAAAGTATTGATATGAGCGCTTCCTATGCTAATGTGGAAATCAAAGAATCCGACCGTTTCAAGATTTCTTATAAAACGGCCGCAAATCATCCTTTGTCCTATGAAATAAAAGACGGTACGCTGTATGTAAATCAAGCGAGTAATACAGCCTCTTCCTCCAACTACATGTTCATCGGCTCCTCAGGTATTCAAAGCAGCAACATACGCGAGAACGAATTCATTACCGTTTATATTCCAAAGAACACCGAATTAAGCAATATTTCGGTCAGTAATGACTGTGGAAACACTAATCTTTCGGCCTTAGATGCTTCTTCCGTCTCCTTATATATGGATTACGGCGATGTAAGTCTGACCGATGTCAGCGCTCCTGTCATCGCGCTGAACATAAACACCGGCGATTTGAATATGGACAATATAACTACAGATACCCTGACATTAACCACTGATTACGGAGACGCAGCGCTAAGCGCCATCGCTGCTTCTGCCATTACCATGAAAGTAAATACCGGCAGCTTGAATATAAAGGACATCGCTTCCGGTATCTTTGAGGCAGTAATCGATTACGGCAACCTGCAGTTAAGCTCCATAGATACCGATTCCCTCTCCGTAAAAATAAACACGGGTGACCTTACCCTGACGGATATAACAGCAAATGCTTTCATCGCAGATATCGAATACGGTGAAAACAACGCAGAGCGGATCACCATAACCGGAAACACGGATATTACGATGGGATCCGGGTCTTTGTACATGAAGGATGCCGCCTTCCATACCTTAACAGCAGATAATGAATATGGAGACGTTTCCCTGCAATTCTCCTCCCCTGCCACCGATTATTCCTATGATCTATTTACAGAATACGGCACCGTTAAAATCGAAGGACAAGATATGGGCGCAAAGTACAAACCGCTTTCCTCTCCAGACTTGCAAAAGAATATCAATGTCTCCTGCGAGTCCGGTAATATCGACATAAGCGGCTTATGATCTGCAGACTCTCAAGCTTATAGCTCCAACAGTTAATCGTAGAACAAAAGCGTGCTTTGCACACGTAGCGGAGCATCCATTTTTATGTAATAGAAGTACTTTTCCATTACGATTAGGGTGTCAAAAGATCCTTTTTGCGAACGTCTCTAGGCAATATACTCAAAACAAAAAGACTCCTGCGCCGAATTCCAATACATAAGAAGTTCTAATTCTCAGTCTATTTGAGCCAAGCATAAAAGAAAACAAAAAACTCGCTGCGCTCAAACAGTTTTGTTTTCTTTTATGGCACAAATATTCAGAGAAAGAACTTCTAAATATTTTCATAGGCGCAGTCGTTCTTTTTGTTTTGGGCATATTGACCCGATTTTTTTTAAAGGACCTTTTGACACCCTAATCCCATTACATATAAAAAAGCTGCGGTACTTATCATATGCAAGTACCGCAGCTTACTTCTATTTCTCCGGCTTCACCTTAAGAACCGTGTAATTTCCGGAATTGTTATAGTCCTTCCCGTAGCCGTCGTCATCATAATAAATATATTGCGTCTCCTCATCCGCAAAGCTGAGCAGTGTCAAATTCTTAAAGTCGATCTCATCCACACATTGACCGCCTTCTTCCGCGATCGGAAGGATATGATTCCTGCGGATAAACAGTACGACTTCCTCCAAAGCCACATCTATATAATGATGCCCCTTTTCAAGGACAATTTCCTCTCTGTCCCTCAGCGACCTGAACCGAACCATCTTCATGCTCTCGGGCAAATACACATATCTGCCGTCAGCATTCTGTTCATAAACCGGAGCGATCATCACGCTCTCTCCGATCATCAGCTGATCCTCCACCCGTTTCGCCCGTTCATCCTGAGGATAAACAAAGGATAACGGCTTGCAGTACATGCCGCCGGACAGAGACGCTTTCATAAATTCGCTGTAAATATAGGGAAACAATCCATAACGAAGCCCGATAATATTTCGAAACGCTTCCATATTTTCAAAACGATATATTTCCTGCCGTCTCGTTCCCATCGCGGAATGATTCCGCATCAAAGGTGTAAAAATACCGAACTCCAGCCATCTAAGCATCAAATCCTCTGTGGTATCAGCGCCGAAGCCTCCAATATCCGCGCCGGTATAGAGGAATCCGCACATATTTAAGGAAGGAAGCATACGAATGTTCAGAAGCAGGTGAGACCACCAGGAAAGGTTGTCGCCCATCCATATTCCTCCGTAGCGGTGCATGCCGATATAGGAAGAACGGGAATACATCAGAATCCTTTTATCAGGACACAGCTCTTCGAAGGCTTCCCCCGCCGCCTTTGTCATATTGAAGCCATATAGATTGTGCACCCTGTCGTGACGAATCTTTTCACCGTGATATTCGTGGTAAAAACGCGTGTAGTCATTCTCATTGTTGTTAAGTCCGGCAACAATATCTTTAAACGCGAAAAAGGATTGAATATCCAAATTCTTATCCTTATACTCCTCAATTTCTTCAAATACTTCCTGTAAACGCTCCTCCGAATAAAAAATTGCCGGTTCGTTCATGTCGTTCCAAAAGCCGTCGATGCCCTTATCCAGAAGGAACTTGTACTTTCCGCCGAACCATCTGCGCGCATCTTCGTTTAACATATCCGGAAAATGCACCCTTCCCGGCCATACCCCTGCCACAAAGTTTCTGCCGTCCTGCGTCTTGCAGAAATATCCCTTCTCCACACCTTCCTCATATACCTCGTAACCATCCTCGACCTTCACTCCTGCATCGATAATCGGAACGAGATGGATGCCCTGCGCCTTCATCTCCTCCACCAAACCCTGAAGATCCGGGAAGCTTTCCTCATTTACCGTGAAATCCTTATAACGCTCCATGTAGTCTATGTCCAGGTAAATGCTGTCCAGCGGAATACCGTTTTCTCTATGCCGGGCGGCAACCTCGCGCACCTCATCCTCCGTCATATAGCTCCAGCGGCTCTGTCCATAGCCAAACGCCCACTTGGGAGGGATATAGCTGCTTCCCACCAGCTCTCGGAATTCCTTTACGATTTCCTCCGGCGAGCCCGCTTCTATGATATAAAAACAAACATTCTTATCGGGAATGGAAATTACAAACTCCTCCAGCTTCGTATAGCCCACATCAAAAACTACCTTACCCGGATGGTCTACAAATACCCCGAAGCTTTTTCGCTCTCCGTCCACAATAAGAAAGTTGTGGGCCCCATAAAGCGAACGCGTATCCTCCCTGTGGAACGGATCATCGCTGCATTTGCTTTCATATATCCATCCCCGCTTATTGATTCCCCTGACATTTTCTCCCAGGCCGTAGACGATATCCTCTCTCTCCATTTCGCAAGTAAAAAGAAGGCCTTCTCTGCCTTCAATTTCCTTTTCGTTCATGCGAAAAAACTTTTCTAAAAAGGCGGAATCGGCCGGTTCCAGGCCGCCAAGTATTACCGCCTCCGTGTCCAATGGCTTGCCGAAAGTAAACTTATCTATCATTTGTGCTATACTATCCTTCCATTAATTTCACATACACTTTTCTGTTTCTTGCCCCGTCATATTCCAGAAAATAAATTCCCTGCCACGTTCCCAGAAGGAGTTTTCCGCTCTCTATGATCACTAACTCAGAAAATCCCATCATGCTGGCCTTCAAATGAGCTGCCGAATTCCCTTCCATATGATGATATCCATCCTCCCATGGAACGATTTTATCAATTTCCATAGTAAAGTCCCGCACCACGTCCGGGTCGGCATTTTCATTAATGGTGACCGCTGCTGTAGTGTGGGGTACATAGATCATGCATATGCCGTTGGTTATCCCGCTCCCGGCCACAAGTTTCTTCACTTCTCCGGTGATATCTATCATCTGCGTATGTGCACTTGTCCGCACCGGAATCTCATATATCTTTCCCATTATTCCCATACACGCCTCCTGCTATCGCTATTCTCCAATCACCTTAATGAGCACCCGTTTGTTCCTTTTTCCATCGAATTCAAAATAAAAAATCTGTTCCCACGTACCGAAATCGAGTTTCCCGCCAGTAATGGCGCATACTGTCTCGCGTCCCATGATCGTGCGCTTCAAATGGGCATCCGCATTATCCTCATAGCCATTGTGATTATATTGGCCGTAAGGCTTCTCCGGTGCAAGCTTCTCAAGCCAAACCTCATAGTCGTGATGCAGTCCGCTTTCGTCGTCATTGATGAACACACTTGCAGTAATATTCATGGCATTTACCAGAACAAGCCCTTCCTTAATACCGCTTTCATCGATTGCCCGCTGCACCTCTCCCGTAATATTCTGAAGTCCTCTCCTCGAAGGAAAATTAAAATGCAGCTCTTTCCTAAAAGATTTCATATCCATATCCTCCTACTACGATGCCACCGCATCGCCTCATTCAGCAGCCTGTTCCATATATTGGCCCAAATCCACAAGAAATTGCTCCCACGCGTCTTCGTTTTCCACATAATATTTAGGACATAACTTACCGCCTTCATCGTAATGGCGAAGGACATCCTCGGGCGCAAGCTCGTACTTATGCAAAAGCCATGCCGTCAGCTCAATCAATGACTGATAGGTCCGGTCCGTAAACTGTCCGTCCTCCCTTTCATAGCAGCACTCGATGGAAATGGAATCGTAATTGCGCTTCATTACCGCATAGGCAATCTCCTTGGTGGGAATGCACTGCACCACTTCTCCGTCACAGCTTATGATAAAATGAGCGCTCGCTGAACGCTCATGTGTCTCTGCGAGGGATTCGAAATAGCTTCGATTCTGCAATGCCGTTGTTCCCGCATTCGCCGTATAATGAATGAAAATATTCTTAACCTCCGGCAAAGCGATTCCGGGCCTGGAAAACTCGTTGACAGTAAGCAGTTCTACATCCATCGCCGGCACAGCCAGTTCGGCGGCGTAGAAATCCTGCCACTTGCCCTTCTTTCCATCTTTCAAGGTCTGTATTTCTTCGCTCAGCACCGCCTGTATGCTCTCCTGTCTTCCGATTCCGCCGGATATGAAGAACACAAGAGCGATAACTCCTGCGATCAAAGCGAAGGATAATGCGCAAGTCATGCCTATGGCCGCCATTCTGATTAATTTTCTTTTTCTCTTACGTCTTTTTCTGCGGACTCTTTCTTCCTGCGTCAGAGCACGTCTTCTCTTCTCCGGCCTGACCACATCCTCAATCTGCATCTTATGTATTTCCATTTTTAACACAACTCTGCCCCTCGGGCAGCCCTCTCCGGCCTTGTCAATCGATGATATGTATCCATTATACATAATTAGTCGCCGCGAGAATAAAAATGGTTCACATATTTATAAATTATTAAGATTTAAGAAGCGCTATATCATATCCAAAAAATTAAGTTGATTTTCTCCGTAATTCCGCTTATACACGTGTACGATATCCTTCATTTTATATAAAATTCCATATTTCTCACATTCCTCTGCGAATAACGAATAAAGCCGAGATGACCTGGGTGACCGGCACTCGTAGTATTCCCCGTACTGCTTTCTGTACTTTCCTACGAGATTATCTTCGGGAAACAGCGCATTTAGCTTTTGGAAATAATAGTCTCTCTGATTCTGTCTGAGCGTTACCCCGAAGGCCGGATAGATAAAGTTAACAGAACACTGCGCTGCCCTATGAACGATACTTAAAATATTTTCTTCATTATCCTCCAGAAAAGGCAAAACCGGCATAAGTAATATGCCGGCAAATATTCCGTTCTCCCGCAAGCTCGAAAGTGCCTCAAACCGCTTGGAGGAAACAGCTGCTCCCGGCTCCAGCTTCGCCGCCAGCTCATCGTCCGCAGTAGTTATCGTCACCTTGCAAAGCACCGGAGAATGCTCTTTTATATCCGTTAAAATATCGATATCCCGAGTGAGCAGAGGGCTCTTTGTAGCGATAGCCACCCCGAATTCGAAGGCGTGAATGAGCTCCAGAGCATGTCTGGTCAGACACAGTTCTTTTTCAAAGGGATTGTAAGGGTCGCTCATAGCTCCGGTGCCTATCACTCCCTTTTTCACCTTGCGGCGCAAATCGTCACGGATTATTTGCAGCGCATTTTCCTTGGCGCGCACCTTGTCAAATTCTTCAATATGGTAGCATTCCGATCTGCTGTCACAATAAATACAGCCATGACAGCAGCCCTTATATATATTCATATTATAATCCGTACCAAACCATTCACCGTTCTTCGTCTTGGTTATGATCGTTTTTGCCGGAATATATTCTATCATGCACTATGCCTCATCCATGGACCTTTACACTTGCATCTGCAGCAGCCTGTTCTTCAGTTCGCCTTCGATGCGGGAAAGCTCCACTTCCGCCTCTCTTCTCTTCTGGCGTCCCTCCGCCTGAATCCTTACCACCTCATCCAATGTGGAGATCAAAGACTCGTTGGTCTGCTTCAGCGTCTCGATATCCACGATACTTCTCTCCGCTTCCTTGGCAGTTTCTACCGTAGCCACCTTCAGCACCGCTGCATTTTTCTTAAGCAGCTCATTGGTCATATCCGTAACTTCACGCTGCGCCTGAGCCGCCTGAGAAGAATGGGTAATGCCAAGCGCTAACACCATCTGACTCTTCCAGAGGGGAATCGTGTTCACGAGGGTAGACTGAATCTTTTCCGACATGATCGTATCGTTGCTCTGTACCAGCCGGATCTGCGGAGCCATCTGGATGGATACCATTCTGGTCAGCTCCAGATCGTGAATCTTCTTCTCGAAACGGTCGCACTGTGCCACAAAATCGTTCACTGCCTGCGCATCCTCAGGCAGATTGCTCGCCTGAGCTCTCTCCATGAGAACGGGAAGCTCCTCCTGTCTTACCTTGCCAAGCTTTTTCTTGCCCGCCAGAATGTACATCGAAAGCTCCTTAAAGTAATTCTTGTTCAGGTCATACATCTTATCAAGCATCGCCGTATCTTTTAAAAGCTGGATCTGATGATCCTCTAATACACCGCAGATTTTGCCTATATTGACTTCTGCCTTGTCGTATTTGCTCTTCATAGAAGCAATTTTATTGCTGCCTTTTTTGAACACTCCGAGAAAGCCTTTTTCTTCCTCCTCGTCGAACTTTTTCAGCTCATATACCACGCTGGATAAAAGTTCTCCGATTTCTCCCAGATCCTTGCTCCGTACGTTGGAAAGCGCGGTCTCGGAAAAATCTGCGATTTTCTTCTGGGATCCCGCTCCATACTGCAAAATTACAGTAGAATTATTCAAATCGATCTTGGAAGCGAAATCATCCACCATCCTGCGTTCCTCAGGGGTAAATGTACTCTCATCAAAAACCTCGATCTGTTCCTGCTTCTCCGGGCCGGAGGATAGAACCACCGCCGGCGCTTCCGGTTCTTTCGCCAATTCTTCAAATGGACTTAATGTTAAAACCGGTACATCATTTCTGTTCTCTTCCATTGCCATAATCCGCTCCTTTATTCTCCCTCATTCTCTTTTCTGAATTCATCCTTTAAAAGCCCTTCTTGTGCCAGCATAGTAGCTAACACGGAAATATCCGTCGAAATATCCATCGCATCATCCTCAAAAAGCTTGTCGAACATCTTTTCAAAGGCTCCGTTTATATCGTCCAGCATTTCTTCGATTTCTTTTTTCGCCGTGGTGATATTTTCTCCCTGGACGGGCTGCTCGCTGAATTCCTGATATGCCTCCACCAGCTTAAGCGTAGTAGGCATATAATAGCTCATGAACCTGCGTATATCGGACAGCTTCTCCGGGTTCTGCTCTATATGCTCAAATATACGGGTACAAATCCGCTCCAGACGGAAAAGCTTGCCGGAAATTTCCTCCTCCGGCATGCTGTCATTAGCAGCCTTGATACGCCTGATATATTCCTTCCCTTCTTCCACAGTTATTATAAGCTGCTTTCTCACCGGGTCCTGCTCTAACAGTTCCTTCTCCCTGGAGAGGCGCTCTTCTTCCTTCTTACGGCGTTCCAGCTCCTTCTGTGCATCCTGATACATCTGATAGGATTCGTCCGTCAGCATGAAGCAAGTCTCCTGCCGGTCCAGATGTCCCTCGCGAAACCAACGGCGCCTTATCATGCGCTTTAAGTCCTTAATGACAAACTTGTCCTTTTTTCCTACTATCTCAGCAAGGTTCTCTATAGAATGAAAATCCTTCGCTCCCATAGCCTTTACATATTTTTTAAATCTCTTTACCCGGCGCCTCAAAAATCCGCCCCCTGCGGCGGCTGCCGTACAGATGCAGCCTAACACCAACGGTATTTCTATGGATATGGCTCCTATTCCGAACAGATTGACCGCGACAAAGGATAGTGAATATGCCGCCAGCGCATAGCTCCACGAAAGCACCGCACCGAGACTTCCGAATACGGTAAGCAGCACGCCGGATACGCTTCCCTGAGGACTTCTCATTACCGGGAGCTGACGTTTATTTCGATATTCCTTCATAGACTGCGCGGTTTTCGCGTACTGGCCCGTGCGGTAGGTATCCTGATAGTTTTTTTTCGGGGGCACGCTCTGATACGGTTTACTACTGTTCTGACCTGCATTCTTGTTCACGTTATCAGTAGCTTCCTTTACAGAACGGCTCACTTCCTGCATGGTGTTCTCCACCGTCGCTCTAATATTTTCCTGCAATTCCGTAACTTCCTTGGATTTTACGAATTTATCAATTTTTTCTCCAATATCCCGCCCCCAATTGGAAAAATCCATATCGTTCATTTTACCATTCTCCGCCGTTCTTATTATACTAAAATCAATCTATAGAAATTTACTTTAGTAGTATAGCATACAGGCGGTGTAAAGTACAAGAAGCGAGTAGCTATTTTCATGCAAATACAGGAGAGACTTTTCTCGTCTCTCCTGCATGTTATACCAGCTCCTATAAACCCTTTTCCTTAATTTCCCGATTGATTTCCCTTGCTTCGCCCCTGTAATAGAAATAGAAGCAAAGCCAAACAATAAACGCGCTGACTATCGCTATCAGGATGCTTGCAAGCATAAGGGAAATATTTCCCAAGGGTATCCACTGCATATAAAAGGCCACCGGAATATACACGATAAAACCTATCGCCCCATGGATCAAGAGCTGCTGTACTCTGGAGAGCCTTTCATTATCGTATACCACAGTTGGAAGACTCCATCCCAGCCCCACGATCATCGAAGCCACAATCTGAGTGTTGAAGCCTCTGGGAGAAGATAGAAACCACTCATTTCCCATAATGGTATATCCTGCCATTGAAATCAGGCAAGAAATGGTACATCCCCAGGAGATGCCGATGCATACTAATCTAACTATTTTTCTAAGCATAATTTTTCCTCACTTTCTAAATTAAATTTCCATTAATTTCATATAGGATCGCTGTCATTCATACAATTCGCTTATATTTCCATGAGCGCTTCATAGTCCAAGGTACTTCTTGAATTCCATGAGATAAGTTCTTGTAATATAATCTTTGCAGCCGTTCTTCATCACGAGGTACATCATGGCGTTAAAGGCCGGCTCCACACTGTCAATTTTCTTCAGATTCACAATGGTGGTCTTGGAAATCCTCATGAAATTCTCTCCCAGCATATATTCCAGCTCGTAAAGCCTCTTTCTGGACAAATATTTCTTATCTCTGCCGTAAATGAAAACCTCCTTGTTTTCCGCACGCGCCATATAGATTTCCGACCCTTCCAAGATAACTATTTTCTCATTTTCTTTTGCGGTGATTACGCTTCCCTTCATTTCAAAGGCTTCCGCAGCGCGCTGTACCTCTTCCGTTACTGCATTTGCATAAATTACAGCATAAGGTTCTTTTATTTCCGCAGATAGTTTTATTTCGACCTTCACAATCCCGCCTCCCATTATATTCATAAACCGGTTCGATATTAGAATAACCGTTTTTTTCTTCTTTGTCAGTCATTTTAAAGTAACACGCAAAAAAAGGCAGATGAGCTGCATAAACTCTCATCTGCCTTCTGTAAAAAACTTCTTCCGGTTATTATTTTGCTCCGCTTTCAATTATCTCTCTCGCCATGCCAAGCATATCGTCCGCGGTAAGCGCAAGGTCGAAACCACCCAGATTATATACAATTCCGTCCTTCACCCATCCCACATAAAAAAACTCCTTAATTTCCACCTCAGAGGTACCGTAGGAAATCTCCACGGCACCGCTGTCCTGCGCCTTCTCATCCTCCTCGGTCAGTTTGTAATCGGGCGGAACGAATTTGAATGTGGTCTTATTGAAAACCAGGGTAACATCGCCGCACTGCATCGTTCTATCAGCGGCAGAAATATTTAAAACCGTTTCCGGGGTCTCGCCGGCAAACAGTTTACACGCGGAAGAGGAAATTTCTTTAGCTCCTGTTTTCTTGTAATAGATATCGATTTCTTTCTGCTCTTCCTCATTTTGCCCTGCCTCATTTTGTATCGCAGTTTCTGATATATAAATACCGTTCATTTTATAGCCGTTAGAGAAGGCTTCTACTGCATCTATCCGATACCCTGCCTCTTCTTCCGCCTTTTCCAAATCCTCAAACTTCGTATAATCCGGTATTATGGAGCCGTGACTCACATAATTTTTTATCCCGCTTCCTGCGATCGATGCCGTTCCCAGCACAAGACATGCTGCCGCCACACCGATCGCTACTTTCTTCACACTGAATCTCTTCATAGAAATAGTCCTTCCTTTCTCTTCTTTAAAAATCCGGCTGTCGATTTGCCGCTTCAAGCTTTCGGAGGCACTGATCCGCCCGCTCATTTCATAAAGGGTTTTCTTCAATATTTCATCCTTCTCATCCCACTCCCTATGAATAATGCAATCCTTTTTGCTTTTCATACTCTTTGCCTCCTTCCTCCTGCGCTTTCAATATTCCTTTTAGTTTTTTTCTCGCATTATGCAGTCTGGATTTTACGGTTCCCTGCGTACATCCAATTACCTTCGCAATCTCTCCTGCGGACAGCTCATTGTAATAATACAGAACGATTACTGTCCGATGCTTGATGTCTAAGCCCTGTACCGCATCGCTTATCATTTTTTCCGTCTCGTTTCTCACAAGCTTATCCAGAGAGGTGACTCCGTCCGTGGCCTCCGCCTGCATGTCAATATCCTCGTCAGGAATTTCCCTGCCGCGCTTCTTGGTCTGTCTATATGCCGTACGGTACAATATTTGAAAAAGCCAAGGCCGAAAGCCCTCGTCCTTTTTCAGTTCTCCGATATGCAGATAACATTTTACAAACGTCTCCTGCACGATGTCCTCGGCATCGTTCCTATTGCCGCTCACCAGATATGCCATGCGCAAAAGTATATTTTTATATTTTTCATACAGAGCGTCAAAGGCCGCCTTATCTCCGCCTTTTAGCTGCTGCACCAGTCTTAATTCTTCCACGACCTTGGACTCCTTCCTCTTCCTTCCGATACGTATCTGACTATAAGAGCATTCCTTTATGAAAAAGGTTCATTTTCTGATCAATCTATTTTTATTTTAGCATACCATCAATTGACAAGGTCTCATACGGGCGTGTAAGACCTTGTCAGTCGTTGGTAATTACACTTGCCCTGAGCTTCGTCCTTTGTTACACTTATTACCAAATCATTCATGCCGAGGCAGAAAATCGCAATGTAAGTCAATACCCCCGGCATGCTGCGGAATATTAGACCCTTGCGGCATTCGCCAAATGCAGGCAAGCTTGCACCCGGCTCATTGCTCGCGGGAATAAAAGGAGGATGTACATATACGAACTGTCGAGAAAGGATATGTCTAAAATCGTGCCGCTTTTTCAAAACGTCGCCCACACTATTATCTGGTCCTGCCTTCAAGGATATATGGGAAGGGCATGGACCGATGACCTGGAGCATCCTTCCAGTGCCCAGATCATCGTGGGAGATTTCTGCTTTTTTACAGGTGTTCCCAACCGTGAGCTGGCAGACAATATCCATGTGGATTCGCCCTCCGGCCTTCTGCTTCTCATTCCCGAAAGCTCTGGCTGGGATGATCTCATCGAAGAAACTTATCCCGAAAGCTTTGAACGCTTTATGCGTTATACCATAAAAAAAGAACCGGAAGCATTCCATAAAGAAATGCTTTCCGGCAATATTGCAAAACTTCCCAGCGGATATTCTCTCCATAAGATAGATGAAGCTATCTACAGCCGTCTTTTGAAGATGGAGCAGCTTCGAGACTTATGTTCCGTATTCGGCAGCTATGAAGCCTATGAAAGACATGGGCTGGGATTTGTCATTATGTGCGAAGACGCCGTCGTTTCCGGGGCCTCTTCCTACACCGTCTATGATAAGGGTATCGAAATCGAAGTGGACACTCTTCCCGAATACCGCAGAAAAGGCCTCGCTCTCATCTGCGCCTCCCGCTTGATTTTGGAATGCCTGGAGCGGGGGCTTTATCCCAGCTGGGACGCCATGAATAAGGAGTCTGTAATGCTGGCAGAGAGGCTTGGGTATCATCTGGGTGAGGCGTATGCCACCTATATTGTAGTAGAAAAGTCCTGATTTTTTCAATACCCCTTAGAGCAGAACGGCATTCCTTAACCCAAAACAGCTCTTTCTTCAAGCAGTATTTTCTTCATATCCGAGAGCAGCTCTTCAGTCAGCATAAGCAGATTTTCCGCATCCTTCTCAACCACTGCACATTTTTTGTAGCGGAAGAGGAAAAAGGGAGTTCCCTTGGCGTTAAATGTAAGCTTGGGATATTTTTTCAAAAGGAAGGGGATATTTTCTACCTTTATTTTTGCATCCGGATTCAGCAGGAAGCGTATTTCGCCATTTTGTCCACGTACCTCAGGCATATAGAGCTTGTGGGCGTTTACACGCACGAGGGCGATTCTAAGGAGGTTATCCACCGATTTAGGGATTTCTCCGAAACGATCTAACAATTCCTCCTTCATATCATCGCTTTCTGCACTATTGTCGATGCCTGCGATACGCTTATAAATATCCAGCTTTTGAAATTCGTTCACGATATAGGACGGCGGAATAAATGCATCCACATCCACATCCACAGAGGTATTGAAATCCTCCTCCGTTTTCAGCCCCTTGAGGTTCTTTACCGCCTCGTTCAGCATCTTGCAATACAAATCGTATCCTACTGCCTGCATATGTCCATGCTGCTTCGAACCCAGCAGATTGCCCGCACCGCGTATCTCCAAATCTCTCATGGCAATTTTAAAGCCGCTTCCCAAATCGGTAAATTCCTTGATAGCAGCAAGACGTTTTTCTGCAACTTCTTTCAGCATCTTATCCCGCTTATACATCAAAAACGCATAGGCGGTACGGTTGGAACGTCCTACTCGCCCTCTGAGCTGATAAAGCTGGGAAAGCCCCATATTGTCTGAGTCATGGATGATCATCGTATTCACATTAGAGATGTCCAGACCGGTCTCTATAATCGTCGTCGAAACCAGTACGTCTATCTCTCCTCCGATAAAGTCATACATAATCTTTTCCAGCTCATGTTCCTTCATCTGGCCATGGGCGAACGCAACGTTCGCCTCCGGCACGAGCTCGGCGATTCCCGACGCAATATCCGCGATATTATTTACCCTATTATAGACATAGTAAACCTGGCCATCTCTGGAAAGTTCCCTGACGATAGCCTCTCTTACCATTTCCTCATTATATTCCAGTACATAGGTCTGAATCGGAAGACGGTCCTCCGGCGCCTCCTCCAGTACGCTCATATCACGGATACCGATAAGGCTCATATGAAGTGTCCTCGGTATGGGCGTAGCCGTGAGCGTCAGTACATCCACATTTTCCTTCATCTTCTTTATCTTTTCCTTATGGGCCACTCCGAAGCGCTGCTCCTCATCGATAATAAGAAGTCCAAGATCCTTGAAAACAATATCCTTGGAAAGCACCCGGTGGGTGCCGATGACGATGTCCACAAAGCCTTTTCTCAGGTCCTCTGCAGTCTTTTTCTGTTCTGCCGGCGTCCGGAAACGGGAAAGCAGATCCACGCGCACCGGAAAGTCCTTCATTCTCTGTACGAACGTGTTGTAATGCTGCTGCGCTAAGATGGTAGTAGGAACGAGGTACACCACCTGCTTGCCCTCCTGAACTGCTTTAAACGCTGCACGGATGGCGATTTCTGTCTTGCCGTAACCTACGTCGCCGCAAATGAGGCGGTCCATGATCTTCGCGCTTTCCATATCCTTCTTCGTCGCCGCGATGGCTGTCATCTGATCCTCCGTCTCCTCGTAGGGAAACATCTCTTCAAACTCCTGCTGCCATACTGTATCTTTTCCGTAAACAAAACCTTCTTTCTGCTGTCTTACCGCATACAGCTCCACAAGGTCTCCTGCCACCTCGTTTACCGCACCTTTTACCTTGCTCTTCGTCCGGCTCCATTCCTGCGTGCCCAGCTTATTGAGCTTCGGCTTTCTGGCATCGGCCGATGCATATTTCTGAATCACATCCAGGCCTGTAGCGAGTATATAGAGATTCCCTCCGTCCCGGTATTCGATTTTGATATAGTCCTTGACCACTTTTTCTACTTCGACTTTTTCAATCCCTTTATAGATGCCAAGTCCATGATTTTCATGGACTACGAAATCTCCTACTTTAAGGTCGTTGAAACCGTTGATCTTCTGGCCATCATATTTCTTGACCTTCCGCTTTTTCTTCTTTTCCGCGCCGAAAATATCGCTCTCCGAAATAACGACGAACTTTATCAGCGGGTATTCGAAACCCTTCTGCGCCCGGCCGTAGAAGGTCATTATCTCTCCCGGCTGTATTTCCCGAAAGGGATCCTCGCTGTAAAATCCGGTCAGCTCCTCATTTCTTAAATCCTCCGCCAGCCGCTTCGCCCTCGTTCTTGAACCGGATAAAAGAAGAACCCGGTACCCGCCTTTCTTATACCGCTTCAAGTCCTTAAGCAAAGCCTCGAAGCTGTTGTTATAGGAAGCGACGCTCTTCGCTCCGATATCGAACTTCTTATCCGCTTTGAAAAGCGAGTTCTTCAAGTCTATCGCCGCCAGGGTCACCACTCTGTTCTTCGCCATCCTGGCAGCCACCTCTTCCGAGCCGAACAGGAGATCCGCCTGCCCGGGCAAAGCGTAACCCTTTTCCATCCGGTGCATCATGCTTTCCCTGAATTCCAGTTCCACCGCATCCGCATGTTCCTTCACCCGTGCCGGTTCATCGATAAAGATACAGCTCTTGTCCTTATCGAAGAGCTCCATAAAGGAAACCGTTTCCGGATAAAAATAGCGTATGTAACTTTCCAGATTTGCCGCCTCCTTGAACTCGAAAATCTGCTCCTTCAGCTCTTTAATCTGCGAGGTAATGCGGTGCGCTTCCTCGGTTTTAAACTCCTTTCGGAATCTGTCCCCGCATTTTCGGGACTCCGCTTCTACCCGCTCCATGCCCTTTTTCATTTCCTCAGCGGTAAGGACCATTTCCGTAGCCGGATAAATGCGGATGGACTGCAGCCTTTCGATGGAACGCTGGCTTAAGATGTCGAAGCTCCGGATAGATTCTACTTCTTCTCCCCACAGTTCGATTCGATAAGGATTCTCTTCCGTCAAATCAAAAATATCTACAATGCCGCCGCGAATGGAGAACTGTCCCGGTGCCTCCACCTGATAGTTCTTCTCATATCCCATTTCCACAAGCTTCTGGGCAAGCTTTCTTTCGTTAACAGAAGCCTGGCAGTCTATGCGAATCACATTCTTTTCCAAAACGGACAGAGGCACTTGAGGCGTCATAAAGCTATCGAAGGTAGTCACCACCGTAAGCGGTCTGCCTTCGATTACTCTTCTTAACGCCTTTATTCTTTCCGTAACGATTTGGTTGCCGTGAATGTCCGCCTGATAAAAGATCAGATCCTTTGCCGGATACATTGTGACATTCCTGTCATATAATTTGCAATCTTCAAATATCGCCTTCGCCCTCAGGTCGTTATAAGTAACAATGATTTTATATTTGAAGCCCTCGCTGAGCCCATACGCCATATGAAGCTTCTGCGAATCCACACATCCCATCAGCGACACTGCCGCCTGTGGCTTACTAAGGAGCTTTGTAATTTCTTCGAATTCACCCAGCTCGTACAAGGGTGCGGTAAATGTCCTCATCTAAGTATTCCTCTCCTGGTTATTTTTTGTTCCTTGCGGCCATCGTCCATCTATTATATTTATAACGATACCTTGCGGTTGAATTCATTCATGGCGGTATCCGCCCCGTCTGCCAGCATGATTTCCAGCGCTTTTACTGCCTTGTCCAACGCTTCATCCACCGCCGCTTTTTCCTCTTTATTGAAGTGTCCCAACACCCAGTCAGCGAGATCATAATTCTTCGGCTTCTCACCCACGCCTATGCGCACTCGCGGAAAGTTGTCGTGTCCAAGCTGCTTTATAATGTTCTTCAGCCCGTTATGTCCTCCTGCACTCCCTTTTTTCCTGATACGGATCTGCCCCGGTTCCAGACTGATGTCATCCGAAATGACGATCAGATCGCTCTCTGCTTCCACCTTATAATAATCGATAACCGGGCGGATACTTTCTCCGCTTAGGTTCATGAACGTGAGCGGTTTCACCAGAACTACCTTCTGACCGCCCACATAGCCCTTTCCTATCATCGCTCTATGCTTCAATTCGGCTACACTAATATTATATTTATCCGCAAGGGAATCTATCACCTTAAAACCTACATTATGTCTTGTATTTTCATATTCTTTTCCCGGATTTCCCAGGCCTGCAATAATAAACATCTTTATACCCATCTGCACGTTGCGACGCGCACTCAAATCAATAGTTGAATACGCATTTTTATTCAACCTTATTTCTCCTATCATCCGTTAACGCTTACACATCATTTTAACCTTAAACCTTCTACATTTCAACAAGCTATTATTCAGGAGGAATCAAAAGAGTGCTGATATCTATCTATTACGTAAAAACGGGAATGCCCATTTAGAGCATTCCCGTTTTTATCGCATATTTTTCTTTGTTCTTTTTTATTCTTATCCTATTCTTCTTCGTCCGGCTCCAAAAGCGCTTTTTCATAGCTCTCCAGTATGGTCGCCTGAATCCGCTCCCTTGTGCTGGAATTGATCGGATGGGCGATATCCCTGTATTCTCCATCTGTCGCTTTTTTGCTCGGCATTGCAATGAAAAGCCCCTTCTCTCCTTCAATCACCTTGATATCATGAACTACGAACTCTTCGTCCAAGGTAATCGATACAATTGCTTTCATCTTTCCTTCCTTCGTGATCTTACGCACTCTTACGTCTGTAATATCCATGTCGTTTATCCCCCTTGGCTAATCATAGGTTTGTCGCTATATGACATATCTGTCATTATGCTCTATCACAACTTTAATACCTTCCTCGCCTTTATGGTAGGAATTGGCCCTGATGGTATTCCTACTCTCCACTATGCAGTTTTCAATATGTGTATTGTCCCCGATGTAGACATCGTTCAGAATAATGGAATTCTTTATGTAGCAATTATTTCCGATGTATGTCTTTTTAAAGATAACGGAGTCCTCTACCGTGCCGTTTACAATGCTTCCGCTGGAAATCAGGCTATTTTTCACATTTGCTCCCACATTGTATTTCGCAGGAGGCAAATCATCCACCTTGGAATATACGTCGGGATACTGTTTGAAGAAATAGTCCCTGATCTCCGGCTTCAAAAAATCCATATTCGTATGGAAGTAGTCCTCAACCGTCGCTATATTGCTCCAGTAAGACTTGATTTTGAAGCCGTATATCCTCTTCATATTCTTGTAACGGATAAGAATATCCTTTACAAAGTCATAACGGTCCTCTTCCATGCCCTTCTCTATCATCTCTATGAGCTGGCGCCTTCTTACTATGTAAATACCGCAGGAAACGGTGCTGGATCTGGCCATTATAGGCTTCTCTTCAAATTCTTCGATGCGGCTCTCCTCATTCATCTTGATGATGCCATACCTTCCCGCATCCATATCCTCCGGCATGTCCTTGCATACAACCGTAATATCCGCCTTCTTATCGATATGATATTCCAGCACCTTGTTGTAATCCATCTTATAGATGCCGTCACCGGAAACGATTACTACATACGGCTCATGGCTGTTTTTTAGGAAAGTAAGGTTCTGGGCGATAGCATCCGCCGTTCCTCTGTACCAGAAACTGCTCTCCGCCGTAACCGCCGGCGTGAAGACGAATAATCCACCCTGTTTACGGCCGAAGTCCCACCATTTGGAAGAGCTTAAGTGCTCGTTCAGGCTTCTGGCATTATACTGTGTAAATACCGCCACCTTCTGAATATGCGAGTTAGACATATTGCTGAGAGCAAAGTCGATGCTTCGGTAGCTTCCTGCAATAGGCATCGCACATACCGCGCGCTTTTGGGATAATTCTTTCATTCTGTGATTGTTGCCGCCTGCTAAAATAATACCAATCGCTCTCAATGTTCTTCACCCGCCTTTATCAATGTTCTACCGCTTAAAAGATTTGCCTGTTCGTAGTCCTCCAGCGCTGTAACTCCAAAGATTACGGTATTCTTTCCTATGGTCACTCCTTCAGGAATCACACTCTTCTCTCCCACCGTAACCATTCCTTCATTGTAGATGTGCGGATCCGTCTCATTAGGAACCTCATCGCCAATCCCCATCCTTACATTGTTCCCGATGTCCGTATTCTCCGCGATAATTACCTTGTTCAACTCACAGCCCGAACCGATATGAGTCTCGTTCATGATGATGGAATCCCTTACCACAGTGCCTTTATCAATGACAACGCCGCAGCCGATTACGGAATTGTAGATCTCGCCGTGGATATCGGAGCCTTCTCCGATGATGCTCTTTTCAATCACACTCTCGGAGGATATGTACTGGGGAGGCAGTATGGTGCTTCTCGTATATATTTTCCAATATTCTTCATACAGGTTGAATTCAGGAACGATGTTTATAAGTTCCATGTTGGCCTCCCAGTAAGAGCTGAGTGTTCCTACGTCCTTCCAGTAGCCGTTAAATTCATATGCGTACAGCGGCGAGCCCTGCTTATGGCAATATGGAATGATATGTTTGCCGAAATCCAGCGCCGGCTGTTCCGAATTCATGATCAGGGAATTCTTCAGAGCCTTCCAGCTAAATATGTAAATCCCCATGGAAGCCAGATTACTTCGCGGGTTCTCGGGTTTCTCCTCAAAATCCGTTATCTGCTTCTTGTCATCGGTGATCATGATGCCGAACCGCTTCGCCTCCTCCATCGGTACCGGCATGACCGCAATCGTTACCTCGGCGTTGTTCTCCTTGTGAAAGTCCAACATTACCTCGTAATCCATTTTATAGATGTGATCTCCGGAAAGTATCAGCACGTAGTCCGGATTGAAGCTTTCGATATAATCAATGTTCTGATAAATAGCGTTAGCCGTTCCCGTATACCATTCGCTGTTGGTGCTCCTCTCATAAGGCGGAAGCACCGTTACACCTCCTATGTTCCGGTCAAGGTCCCACGGAATACCTATTCCTATGTGTGTATTCAGCCTAAGAGGCTGATACTGGGTCAATACTCCCACCGTATCCACACCGGAGTTAATACAATTGCTGAGAGGGAAATCGATAATCCTGTATTTTCCCCCGAAGGCTACCGCCGGCTTTGCCACCTTCGATGTCAAAACGCCCAGACGGCTTCCTTGTCCCCCAGCTAACAACATGGCAATCATTTCTTTTTTAATCATGTCATCACCTCTTATCAGTCTTACCTGTTAGTCACACTTAAGTAATTACTATATTGTGTTTTAGATTATACCATATTATACTAAGAAAGTGAATATTTTTTACAAAATACTTTTCAATTTACGGCATTTTTTATGTAAGTTTTTTACAATATTTTTACATTTAAAGAAATTTATTTGTATATTTTTTATATTTTTTTGGAGTTTCTTGCGTACCATACGGTCACTTTTAGTCAAAACGTGCCATTTTACGGGGCTTGTTTCCTTCTCCGACAATTTCCGACTCAAATTGCTATTGGTTTTTTCCGGCTATGTGAGTATAATATAGTATGCGTATCGTCCAAAGGAAAAGACATATCGTCCACCCCGGGCAATACAGTATAAGCATAAAAAGAACAGGAAGTGCGTTTATGTACAACATTGATTTTCAACACCCTATTCACATATACTTCATCGGCATCGGCGGCATCAGCATGAGCGGTCTCGCCGAGATTCTTCTGACGGAGGACTTCAGAGTATCCGGCTCGGATATGAGACAATCGCCTCTGACCGAAGCCTTAAAGGAGAAGGGAGCGGTTGTCCACTACGGACAAAGAGCAGAGAATCTGACCTATGATATCGACCTCATCGTATACACCAGCGCCATCCATCCCGATAATCCCGAGTTCATGGCCATGGAGGAAATGGGCATTCCCCATCTGTCGAGAGCCGAGCTTCTCGGGCAGATGATGAAAAATTACAAGCTCCCCATCGCTGTCAGCGGCACACACGGCAAGACTACTACCACCTCTATGATATCGGAGATTCTCCTCGAGAACGACTGCGATCCCACACTTTCCATCGGCGGCATCTTCAAGACCATCGGAGGCAATATCCGGGTAGGCAAGTCCGAATATTTCGTGACGGAGGCCTGTGAATACACCAATAGCTTCTTAAGCTTTTTTCCGAAGATCGGAATTATACTTAACATAGAAGAGGATCATCTCGACTTCTTTAAAGATATTCAAGATATCCGCACTTCATTCCATAAATTTGCCAAGCTGCTGCCGGAGGACGGAACCCTCATCATCAACGGAGACATCGATAATTACGAAGAAATCACGGAGGGACTGACTTGTCAGGTCATTACCTGCGGCTCCACCCCCTCCTGCGATTACAGTTATTCCAATCTGCATTTTGACGGGCTGGCTCATGCATCCTTTACGCTGAACCGGAGAAACGGTTTATCCGAAGACTTTTCCCTTATGGTTCCCGGAGAACATAACGTGCACAACTCCATGGCTGCCATCGCTCTCGCCGACGTCCTTTGCATCGACAGCGATACGGTGAAAAAAGCTCTTCTGCACTTTTCAGGCACCGACAGGCGTTTCGAATATAAGGGTAAAAAAGACGGGATTACCATTATCGATGATTATGCCCATCATCCTACGGAAATTACCGCGACCTTGAAGGCCGCTCAAAACTATCCTCACAACACATTGTGGTGCGTTTTTCAGCCTCACACATATACAAGGACGAAATCCTTCTTAAAGGAATTCGCGGCAGCGCTCTCACTTGCAGATAAGGTGGTCCTTTCCGATATATATGCGGCCAGGGAGACTGATAATCTGGGCATCAGCTCTGCCAATCTTCAAGCGGAAATAAATAAGCTGGGAGCTGAATGCTTCTATCTATCTTCTTTTGAAGAAATCGAGAATTTTTTATCAGAGAGCTGTGTTAAAAATGACTTGTTGATAACTATGGGGGCCGGAGACATTGTAAAAGTGGGGGAAAATCTACTAAATAAATAGCTATCCACAATATCCACAATTTTAAAAGCCCTATACCTTTTAAAATTTGTGGATATTTTAGCTTTTTTGTTATTTAGGAAATCCCTCCCGTAACTCTTGGTTTTTACATGAATTTTACATATTTTTACCTACCGCGTATCCTTGCTGTTGCTATAATTATCCACATTATCCACATCGTCCACATTTTTGGAAAATGGCGTATTTACGGCGTTTTCCGGCAAATTGACTATTTCTTTTTAAGAGGGGTTATGTTATAATTCAATTTGCTTTGAAATGAGTATAGTAATATAATGGTTGCTGTTCATATAAGAATGGAGTGAGCAGTAACATATAATGAAGACGGGTGAGATAAATGGGGCGTTTAACAATTTATAAGGACAACTACGTGGATGCAACGGCTGTATCCAATATTTTTATTGACGAATATATGAAGGATGCTAACGATGCACAGCTTAAAATATATATTTATCTTATCCGCATGATGAATGCCAATCTATCATGCAGTTTGTCCGATATTGCGGACAAATTTAACCATACGGAAAAAGACGTGATGCGTGCGCTCAAATACTGGGAAAAGAACCGTCTTCTTTCATTAGAATACGACGAATCCAGAAATTTGATCGGCATTCATCTTCTCGATTTAAACCGTCAGATAATCGGCGACCCTATGCCTGCCGCTCCGGCAGCGGCACGAATCGCTAAGGAGGCCGCTTCTCAGGACATTGAGGCTGTGGCAGAATTGACCTCCGCTTCAGAGGATAAACAGTTAAGCGAAGAGTCTTATGAAAGGCCGTCCTATTCCTTAGACCAGTTAAAAGAATTTAAATCAAAAGAAGAAACCTCACAGTTATTATTTATTGTGGAACAATACATAGGAAAGACCTTATCTCCTTCCGAAGTAAGAACCATATTCTTCATTTCGGATAAGCTCGCTTTTTCCGTGGACTTAATTGATTACTTAGTCCAGTACTGCGTAGAGCGCGGCAAGAAGGACTTCCGTTACATAGAAAAAGTGGCTGTCAGCTGGGCACAGTCGGGTATCACCAATCCAAAAGATGCGGAAAAGTATGCCTACAAATATGATAAATCCGTTTACGACATTATGAACGCTCTGGGCAAGAATACTTCTCCCACCTCCAAGGAGGCTGATTATATCCGCCACTGGACGAAGGAGCTTGACTTTGACATGGACGTGATCCGCGTTGCCTGTGAGCGCACCGTCATGGGAACGGATAAGCACCGTTTCGAATATGCCGATACCATTCTAAAGAGCTGGCACAATGCGGGTGTACACCATCTTTCCGATATCGCAAAGGAGGATGAGAAATTCCTGCGCGGTAAAACCTCCCGCACACTGCCCAAATCCGTTTCGAACAATGCCTTTAATCAATTCAAGCAGCATGATTATGACTTCGAGACACTGGAAAAGGAACTCTTAAAAATCCGATAACTTAAGGAGACTTCGCTGTGACGTTAAATAATGTTCAATATAATTTCATTATTCGCACATATGAGGAAAAGCAGGACAAGAACCGGCATTTGTTGGAGAAGCGTCGCGCCTATATTTATGAGCATGTAGATGGCTACAAGGAACTCGACGACTCTATAGCCTCCATTTCCGTAGAACATGGGAAAAAGCTTTTGAGCGGGGACGATTCCGCTCTCGATGATTTAAAAACAATCATTAAAAATTTTTCTGAAAGCAAGACGAACCTTCTGGTCTCCTACGGCTATCCTTCCGATTATCTGGAGCCGGTTTACGATTGCCCCGACTGCAAGGATACCGGATACATAGACGGACAGAAATGTCATTGCTTCCGCCAATTCGAAATTTCCATGCTTTACGAGCAATCCCACATCAGCAAGATGTTACAGCATGAGAATTTCTCCAATCTTTCTTATGAATATTATAAGGATGATGATCTCGTGCTTTTTATGGATGCCGTAAACACTTGCAAGAAATTTATAGAAAATTTTGATTCTATCTATCAAAATTTATTCTTTTATGGTACAGTAGGGTCTGGCAAGTCATTTTTGTCCGGCTGCGTCGCAAAAGAATTGATCGAAAAGGGCCGTTCCGTCCTTTATTTCAGTTCCTCCTCCTTTTTCGAGACCTTATCCCAGCTTACCTATGGGTTTAGGAATAAAAACGGGGTAGGTGAAGCCTGCGACGATATTTATAACTGCGATTTGTTAATCATCGACGATCTGGGTGCGGAGGTTACGGGCAATTATACTTCTTCCCAGCTCTTTTCTTGTCTGAACGAGCGCCACATCCGGCACAAGTCTACGGTTATCTCTACGAACCTTTCGCTGGAAGAACTGCGAGTGCGTTATTCTGACAGAATATTTTCGAGGATTACCAGCAACTATACATTATGTAAATTATCCGGACCGGATATCCGAATATATAAAAAACTAAACAGAGCAAATTAAATACCTGCGCAGCAGAAAGTGAGGATTTTTTCATGGCAAAGCGTGAAGAAAAAAGAAATCTAGAGACCATTCCCGTCGGTTCTCTAGGCATCATTCCTTTGGAAGGATGTAAATCTTTGGGGGAGAAAGTTGATTACTATCTTGTAAATTGGAGGACGGAGAGAGAAAGCGAACACAAAGACTCTCTCGCATTTGCAGGTTATCAACGTAAATCTTATATTCTTGGCGCGAAGGTTCCCCGCTTCGGCACCGGTGAGGCAAAGGGAATTATTATGGAATCGGTCAGGGGAACTGACCTCTATATCCTTGTTGATGTGGCAAACTACAGCCTCACGTACTCTTTATGCGGACATAAAAATCACATGTCTCCCGACGACCACTATCAGGATTTGAAGCGAATTATTGCTGCGGTAGGCGGTAAAGCAAGAAGAATTACAGTTATCATGCCTTTTCTATATGAAAGCAGACAGCACAAGAGAAGCACGAGAGAATCTTTGGATTGTGCGCTGGCGCTTCAGGAAATGGTTGCCATGGGCGTAGACAATATCATTACCTTCGATGCACACGACCCGCGAGTGCAGAATGCGATACCTCTTCATGGTTTCGAGACGATACAACCCACTTATCAATTCATCAAAGGACTTCTCCATCATGTGCAGGGTCTGACCTTGGATTCAGATCATATGATGGTTATCAGCCCCGACGAGGGCGGCATGGGACGGGCGATTTACATGGCCAACGTGCTCGGTCTGGATATGGGTATGTTCTATAAGAGACGCGATTATACGAAGGTCGTAGACGGCAGGAACCCTATTGTGGCTCACGAATTCCTTGGAACCAGCGTAGAGGGCAAAGATATGATTATCATCGACGATATGATTTCCTCCGGCGAAAGTGCTCTCGAAGTAGCAGCTGAGCTCAAGAAAAGAAAGGCAGGACGGGTATTTATCTGTTCTACCTTCGGTCTCTTTACCAACGGCCTCTCCGGTTTTGACAAGGCCTTTGAGGACAAGAACATCGACAGAGTGCTCACCACCAACTTAATCTACCAGACTCCGGAGCTGCTTTCCAGGGAATGGTACATTACCTGTGACATGAGCAAGTATATCGCATACCTTATCGATACCTTGAACCACGACGCTTCCATCAGTGACTTGTTAGATCCTAACGAACGTATCCAGAACGTTGTGGCAAAATATAAGAACGGAGAGCTGGAGGATTAGTGTTCTGGCTTAAAGATAAAGTATTTTATTATCCATATAGTTTGAGCGGCCATCCGTTTAAACTATATGGATAAAAATTTGCGCTTGCGGCGGGAAGTCCGCGGGATATGAGAAAGGCATAAAGATTCTATGAAATTGCACTCCGCACATAAAATTACACTAATCCGGTCCGGTTCAAGGGCCGATTTATTTTTGAACAAACAGTTTGGAAGCAATCAATTTTCCTATGGAGAAATATTTTCTATGCTGCTTCCGCTTATTCTGGATCAGTTTTTTATCAACATCATCGGACTGCTTACAACGGCTATGATAAGCTCCTCCAGTCAGGAATCCGTATCCGCAGTCAGCCTCGTATCTCCCTTGAATATGATGACTTATTCCATCTTCAATGCCATCGCTGCCGGAGGCACCGTAGTCGTTGCACAGTATAAGGGGCGGGGTGAAACGGAGAAGATACGTGCTGCCGCAGGGCAGGTAATGTTCGCCACCTCGCTGGCGGCCGGGGTTTTATGCACTCTTTTAATCGTTTTTTCAAACCCGTTGGTATATACCTTATTTGGAGCGGCGGACCCCGTCGTCAAAGAAAAGGCTTGCAGCTATCTCATTGGTGTATCCCTTTCCATGATCTTTCATTCCTTTTATGTAGGTTCCTTTGCGGTACTTCGAGGACTTGGAGCGACGAAAATCTGCCTGCGCCTTACGATGCTCATCAATCTGATCCACCTGTTCGCCAGCCTGCTCTTTATCAACGGCTTTCATATGGATATCATGGGAACAGTCCTTTCCTTAAACATTGCCAGACTTATCGGCGGCGGCTTCGCGGTCTTTTTATTGGTGCGGCCCAAAAGTATATTCAGGATTTGTACAAAGGATATTTTCCATATTAATCCTTCTATATTAAAATCTGTCTTTAAAATAGGTGTCCCCTTCGCCTTGGAGCAAGTATTCTTTAACGGAGGCGGCATGCTTGTTCAAACTTATATCGTCTTCCTCGGTACCATCAGCGTTGCAGCCAACGCCATCGCAAGCTCTGCCTTTTCTATCCTGTATTCCAGTGGAATGGCGGTAGGCACTCTTGCCATTACTGTGGTAGGCCAGTGCATCGGCGCCGGAGATAAGGCGCTGGCAAAGCGTTACGGAGCCAAGCTCATGTGGTTAGGGACTGTTATCGTCATCTTATCCTTAGTGGTATTCATGCCCCTCATGCCCTTAATATTGAAGCTGTATCAGGCGCCGGAAGCGACGTTATCCTTAATATATAGCCTGCTTTGGATCGCGGCCATTCCAATGCCCTTCTTCTGGTCGGCATCCAATATCCTGCCCTGCGTCCTTCGTTCGGCAGGCGATGCCAATTACAGCTCCATCTCCTCTCTCATCACTATGTGGGTCATCAGGGTCGGACTGGGCTATCTCTTCGCCCTTCCTCTGGGATTCGGCGTACAGGGCGTATGGATCTGCATGGGAATCGAGTGGGCCGTAAGAACAGTTATTTATTATCTTCGCTACCGTTCAGGAATGTGGCTGACAAAGAATACCATAGACTAAGCCTTGAATTTCACCCATACCTATGATACACTTATCAAGTTGCAAACACCCGGTCAGTTCGAGACCTTCCTGACCGACCCGTTCATAAAACGGCAAAAAAACAAAACTAAAGGAGACAAATTCATATGAACAAGAAAGTATTACTAATGGTCCAGGCGGCGATGATTGCCGCTATTTATGTTGTGCTCACTTTTGTAGCCAACGCCTTTGGCCTCGCCAACTACGCGGTGCAGGTCCGTTTCTCGGAAGCTCTTACAATTCTTCCCTTTTTCACTCCCGCAGCAATACCCGGATTGTTTATCGGCTGTCTGCTCAGCAACATACTGACAGGGTGCGCTCTGCCCGATATTATATTCGGAAGTCTCGCAACCTTGGCCGGCGCGTTCTTCACTTATAAACTTCGCCGGTATAAATGGCTGGCGCCTGTTCCGCCTATCATTGCTAACATGATCGTGATCCCTCCCGTGCTGCTTTACGCTTACGGCATACGCCCGTTGTGGTTTTCCGTAATTACCGTTACCGCCGGGGAAATCATTTCCTGCGGAATATTAGGGATGCTTCTGCTCCTTGCCCTGGAGAAATACAGAAACCGTATTTTCAATCAATAAATTGAACAAAAGTGTGCGCCTATTACGATTAGGGTGTCAAAAGGTCCTTTTGCGAACGTCTCTAGGCAATATGCTCAAAACAAAAAGACTCCTGCTCCGAATTCCAATATATAAGAAGTTCTAATTCTCAGTCTATTCGCACCAAACATACCA
>JAEYJO010000005.1 GCA_023408815.1 Bacillota bacterium
TACTATTAATCATAGAGAACACCTATCCTTTGTTTGTATTGGTTTAGTCGCTAAATACTTTATCACAAAGTGGTGTTCTCTTGTTTTTTATTTTCCATTTAATCCGAATAAAATTTTACACTAGCAACAAAAGTATGCTTTCCTATTACTAAAAGGATGACCGAGGCCATCCTTTTGCTTTTTGTTTTATAGTTTACCATTTTCCATATCCAGATTTATTTTATCTGCAATCTGCGCAATGTATTCGCTGTTAGTAGGTCTTGTCTGACCTGTCAGTATGGAATAACCGAATAATTCTTCAAAGGTTTCGGGATTTCCCCTCATCCAGGATACCTCAATTGCATTGCGAATAGCCCGTTCCACCTTCTGGTCCGTCGTCTTGAACTGCTTTGCAATCTCAGGATATAAAAGTTTCGTTACGCTTCCGACCACTTCCATATCCTTTTTCGCTATGATGATTGCCGCACGCAGGTAATGGTATCCCTTTAAATGTGCAGGCACTCCCATATCGAGCATTATTTTAGTTACGTGTTTTATCAATTCCGCATCTCTTAATCCGTCAATATCCACGATAAAATTCCCCACATATTGTATATACGATTTCTTATATTGTTACCTAAGCCCGCTTATTCCGGCATTTTACTGCAAAATTCATCATACCATATGCCGGTTTTTCTGTAAACCTTAAAGCGTCGCGCGGATGGTGAAGAGTACTCTGTACCGCTCTGTTTACAAGTATTCAGTCTTGCCCTGTTCTTCCAAAATCTCTACGATTTTTTTAACATCCTGCGCCTTGTTTTTGTCGCAGACCAATATCGCATCCTCTGTCTCCACAATGATGACATTATCCAGTCCGATAGTGGCAATTAACTTACTTTTGCCATAGGCAATGCAATTTTTAGAACCGATATGAATCTGTTCTCCGTAGGTTACGTTATTATTTCCGTCCGCATCATACAGCGTATCGAGCGCATCCCAGCTTCCAACGTCGCTCCAGCCGAAATCGCCTTCCAGCATAATTACGTTATCCGCCCTCTCCATAATTCCATAATCCACGGAAATCTTCGGAATGGTCGGGTATACTCTTTCGATAGTCTCCTTCTCCTTATCCGTACCGATGGCTTCTTCGATTTCTAAAAGACACTCATATACATCCGGCAGAAGTTCTTCGAAATATTTTAATATAACGGAGGTTTTCCATACGAACATTCCGCTGTTCCAGAGATAACAGCCCTGCTCCACATAGGACTTAGCCGTAGAAAGGCTGGGTTTCTCCACGAAATCGGCTACCGGATATGCGGCTATGCGCTTTCCGCTCTCCTTGCTTATCGTATGACCTACTTCTTTTACTTTTTTATTGTACTTAATATAGCCGTAGCCGGTAGCAGGATTCGTGGGCTTGATTCCTATCGTCACCAGCCTGTCCGTCTTTTCAGCCAGCTCCATCGCATAGTCCATTACCTCCGCATATGCGGCGCCGTTTTTGATGTAGTGGTCCGATGCCAGCACGCACATTACGCCGTCTCCGTACTTTTTGCGGATCTCCACCGCGGCATAGCCGATGCACGCCGCCGTATTTCTTGCAGCAGGCTCGGACAGAATATGCTTTGCCTCGAGCCTTCCTTCGGTCACCTTCTCCATCAGTTCCGCCTGCACAGCGTTCGTAACGATATAGATATTCTCTCCCCGAACGCTTTTTTTGATTCTGTCGATGGTCTCATTCACCATCGTATCCCTGCCCGTGAGATTCAACAATTGCTTCGGTACTTCCCTGCGGCTCAAGGGCCAGAATCTCGTTCCGCCTCCGCCCGCCATAATTATGCCGTATCTTTCCATTTTGCCGTTTCCTTCCGTCATTTACCTTCCATCCATTCTTGCGCTGTCTATATTTTCCTTAAACCATTCGTAAGCCAGCCCTACGCCTTCTTCCAGGTCCACTTTGTGCTTCCAGCCCATAGCATGGAGCTTATCTACGTTAGTGAGCTTTCTTGGTGTGCCGTCCGGCATGTCCTTGTTCCACACGATATCGCCTTCGAAGCCTACCGTACGGCAAACCGTTTCCGCCAGCTCCCTGATGCTGACTTCCTTTCCTGTTCCTATATTCACATGCTGCTCGCCGCTGTAATTTTCTAATAAAAATACGCAGGCATCCGCCATATCGTCCACATATAAGAACTCTCTCAGCGGACTTCCCGTTCCCCACAGTTCCACGATAGACGTGCCATTTACCTTAGCCTCATGGAACTTGCGGATCATGGCCGGCAATACATGGGAGTTCTTCAAATCATAATTGTCATGCGGACCATAAAGGTTTGTCGGCATGCAGCTGATAAAATCATCTCCGTACTGGATTTTAAAATACTTGCACATCTCCAGTCCCGCTATCTTTGCAATCGCATATGCTTCATTTGTCTCCTCAAGGAGTCCGGTCAAAAGCGCGTCTTCCGGTATGGGCTGAGGCGCAAGCTTGGGATAAATGCAAGTGCTTCCCAAAAATAACAGTTTTTTTACTTTATAATCATGACAGCATTTGATGACGTTGCACTGTACCTGCATATTCTCATATGCAAATTCCGCGGGCTTCGTGTTGTTGGCATGGATTCCTCCTACCTTGGCCGCCGCCAGCACGACTACATCCGGTCTTTCCTCTTCAAAAAAAGCGATTACATCCGCCTGAACCGTCAAATCCAACTCCTTATGCGTTCTTCCTACGATATTTGTGTAGCCCTTGGATTGCAGGTTCCTTACGATTGCGCTGCCTACCAGCCCTCTATGTCCTGCCACATAAATTTTGTCTGTCTTATTCATTGTTTTCTCCATCTCTTTCCTATACTATTAATTATTAAATTATAATCAAACGTTTATTTTTTATAACGAAAGCCTTCTCTTATATTCGTTCCCCGTAATGTCATCTCAGCCTTTGCAGGGGAAGAAGGGAACGCATCATATCCTGCCCTGTCGCCCGTAACCGGATAAAAAAAAGTCAATCCGTCTATTTCATAAACGTTCATTTCAAAATTTTCATAGTCCTTCTGATTTATCATATAATTGCCGTCATAAGCCGAGGCAGCCTCTCTGCCAAAGGCATACACCTTATAACACGCAAAAAACCCCAAGGCTATATAAATCGCCCGCCAAGCGTATTTTCCCTTTACAACATACAGCATCAACCCGCCAAAAGTCAGAGCGGAAGCAAGCCATACATAAACACAGCCATAGCGAATGAGCGGCGCAGAAAAGAGCCAAAACAAAAAGGAAAGATTCACCGTAACCGCCGCAAGCAAGATGTCGTACATTTCTTTTTTTCTTTTTATCCATATGGCAAATGCCGCTGCCACAGAAACAGGAATCGATAACGCGGCCCCGAGAACCGACAGTTTATCCACTGCTCCAAGCCCCCTTAGCCACTCCGGAAACCATGCGCTTATCGGTGCCCAATATCTGGCCGCATCATGAATCCCACGTCCCCACGCTTGTATTTCTTTCGCGTCATAATCGGCAATTCCTTTCGGTATCTTCCAATCGGCAGAGAATAAATCCATTGCAGTAAAAGGATAGATCAGCCAGCCTGATATTATTACATTCCGAATCAGATAAGGCGCAATGACAATGGCTCCAAGTCCTATAAAGGAAAAGATACCCCTAAAATTTCTGCTTTTTATGAGCATTGCCGCAGGCTTTACCACGAGCAGCAAAATGAGCGCCGCCGAAAGCTTCAGACTCATGGCATATACCGCCGCAAGACTCAAAAGTCCATATGGAATCCATGATTCCTCTTTTTTATCTGCCAAATCCAAAAAGCGGATGACAATATAGAAAATGGTAAGCACCATGAAATAATCTGAGGCCGGAGATACCATTTCATCGAAAATAATGAGCAGATAATAAATACAAGCTATCCGTGCAAAATCAGAAAGAATCAGCCGTTTTCGCCGCAAGGCTTCTGCGATTTCACCGCATACCTTTGCTAATATAAGTCCAAAAAATCCTGCCATGCAGTGGTAGGATTGTATCCCCAAAAAGGAAAAGCTAAAGAGTGCCGACAGGCTGAACGCCGAGCTGTTATAAGCCAGTCTGCAGTGAAGATTTCCCAAGCCCTTTACTATACCGTATTCCTCTATCCACCGAATGCTTTGGGCATGGTAAAGCCCTGTATCATAATGGATAATACCTCTCGAGGTCCCATAGGCGAACAGCAGAAACAAAAACAGATAGCCTGCCGCCTTTTTCCACGTAACGTTCTCCTTAACCTTAAGAAGCTCTTTAAAAAGATCCCTTCGAAAAACTGCGATAGTAACGGCACACAAAAAGAGTAGAAGGATGTTCGCCGCAAATCCCACCTTGTAAAACAAGCTGAAAAACTGCGCGTACACCGTAAGCGCCACAAGTCCTGCCATACAATAGCTGTCTATTTTCAAAGTTTGCCAAAATGTCTCCGGCACTTCCTTTCTATTTCTGCCCGTACAAAACTTCCCGATACCCTTTAGTACCAAAAAACCCGTCAAATACGCCGTCAGAAGTACATACAGGAAAATCAGACAAACCGAAAGCATATATCATACCTCACATTGTGTTATTTTGCTATTCCATTAGCGAGTATACTATTGTATAATGCAAGTGGCAACCTACAATATTGCGTCAAAATAGTAAAATATTGCTGTCGCCATATCCATAGTCATCAGTACAGGACGCGTAAGACCTTGTCAATTGATGATAGCTTCATCCAAGCCTTGAAAAACATCCGAAATCGGGAAAGGAAAGCAACTTATGGCAAAATCTACTTCTAACCGCATCATTTTAACCCCGACTTCTTACGCCAAAGAGCATTATCTTCACGTTCAGGAGGTGGGCACACTGCAAAGTCTGGAGCCTCATATCAGCAAGAGGCAGAACCTTAACTCCTACCTGTTCTTTGTAGTGCTGGACGGATGCGGAGAGGTTTCCTATGAAAATAAAAAGTATTCTATTTCCGCCGGCGACTGCGTCTGGATCGACTGCACCCGTCCCTATTCACACGAAAGCAGCGCTAATGACCCTTGGAGCCTGATGTGGGTACATTTTAACGGTGCGGAGGCGAGAGCCCATTACGATAATTTTATCCGTCATAGCAATTCCTTTTTGTTTCGTCCCAGAAACCTCGTCGCTTTTACCGACGCTCTTACGCTGCTTTATCGCACACAGCAGACAAAGTCCGTGTTTATGGAGCTCATTTCCAACAAATACCTTACCGATATTATCACCCTCTGCTTTACGGAAAGCAGGCAGGAGCACGAAGGAGAATATTCCATTCCGGAAAAGCTTGTGCAGATACATTCTTATTTGGAACAGCATTATAACGAAAAAATCACCTTGGAAAAACTATCCGAACATTTTTTCATCAGTAAATTCCATCTCTCCAGAGAGTACAAAAAAACATACGGTATCACACTGTTCCATGACCTTACCGCCAAACGCATCTCCCATGCGAAATCCATGCTGCGCTTCAGCGATGATTCCGTAGAATCCATTGCCGCAGCCACCGGCTTTCAGGACGCAGGGTATTTTATAAAGGTATTCCGTCAATCGGAAAACATGACGCCGCTGGAATACCGCAAAAAATGGTAATCGGCCAAAGAAACCTCGGCGATTACCATTATTCTTCCTTACAAATACATCAATACGGCAATTCCTATGCCAAGCAGCGCGCCCATTAATACCTGCAAGGGGGTATGGCCCACGAACTCCTTGAGCTTGTCCTCCACACTCATTTCTTTTCCCATATGTACGAACATTTCCATCATTTCGTTAAGTACCTTAGCCTGTATACCGGTTTCTCTTCTGACACCCATTGCGTCGTACATGACAATGATAGCAAAGATTGCGGCAATAGCGAACTGAAAGCTTCCTCCCCCATATTCGAAACCCGATGCCGTTACGAGGGCACACACCGTCGCAGAATGGGAACTGGGCATGCCGCCGCTTCCTATCAGGCGTTCTGCCACGAACTTACGATTAAACCACATATGTATGACCGTTTTCAGCACTTGCGCCACCAGCCAGCCGGTTACCGATGCCATAAAAATGCGGTTATAAAATAAATCTTTTAAAAATTCCATTTTTGTAACCATAATCCTTTCAAAGTCCAAAGACTTCGGGCACAAGCCCGAGGCTTCGACCGAAATTTTTATTTAAAGGCTTTTTATATACCTTCCAATCGCATCATGCCAGTCCGCAAACTGAAAATCAGACGTAAGCCTGAGCATATAATTCTCCAGAATAGAATATGCCGGTCTCGGCGCAGAAGCCGGATTCGCCGTCTGATATTCCTCTGTTGTAATTTCCTCCACCACAGTTTTCTTGCCCGCAAGCCTGAATATTTCCTTTGCGAAATCAGCCCAATGGCAATAACCCTCACAGGTGCCGTGGAACAGACCGTAATTTTCACCGGGAACCAGATAACAAATCGCTTTTGCCAATTCCTCCGCGCTTGTGGGAGTACCGAACTGATCGCCCACTACCGTAACCTTATCGGTCTTCTCCGATAATTGCAGCATAGTCTTCACAAAATTCTTTCCTTCGCCATATAGCCACGCAGTACGGATGATGAAGTAATCCTTTGCAAATTCCTTCACGAAATTCTCTCCCGCCAGCTTAGACGCACCATACACTCCCTGTGGTCCCGTAAGGTCAAACTCAGTGTAGGGCTTGTCTGCTTTTCCTGAAAAAACATAATCCGTGGATACCTGAACAAGCTTCGCTCCTGATTCCGTAGCTGCAACGCTCAGGTTGCGGGGACCGATAGCATTAATGCGATATGCGTTATCTGCGTCTGTCTCACAGGAATTTACGTTAGTATACGCTGCACAATTGATAATCGCATAAGGCTTAACCTCTTTTACCAGTTTCATCACTTCATCTATATTCGTTATATCGAGCTGTGCAACGTCTGTATTGATAAGTTCTATTCCTGTATTTCCTTCATATTGCTTATTGATGGCAATTCCTAATTGCCCGTTGCAGCCGGTTACTATTATTTTTTTCATATATGGAACAATTCTCCTTTCAAATCCGGCGGCTTTGCGCTAGTCCGGACTATTATCATAATACAACCCGCACTTAGAATATGCAAGTAAAGTTTCTTCGTCCAGGGACGATATAAGCATATGTTGTTACTATAAACAGCAAAGCGGTGAATAATAAGTATATGTTACATTCTTGTAATAAATTCTTAAGATTTTTGTATATATTTTTCATTTCTTCCTAGTGACTCCGCCGATATAATATGCTATAATTTGCCTTGTGGTGCTTTTAGCGGGATTCGTACGCATTATTTTCCGATTCTAAGCCCCATTTTATTTATGAAAGTGAGGATTATACATGAAACGATTACAAGTACTTCTTCTTGTCGCTTTATCCTCCGCTCTTTTTTTAACCGGTTGTGGTAAGACAGAAGAAGTTGAAGAACCTGTCGTTGCGCAGGTCATTGAACCTCAGCCTGAATTAGAGACGGATGAGACAAACGCCAAGGAAGAAACGGCTACCGATGATGATGTGCCTCCGGAAGAAGGCATGGTTAGAAGTACGCTTACCAACGAATGGATAGACGGAGATTTAGAGGATGCACGTCCTATTTCCATTATGATTCCCAATGATTCGTCAGCACTTCCGCATTATAACCTTTCCAAAGCGGACATCCTTTATGAGTGCCCGGTAGAAGGAAGCATAACGAGAAGCATGGCTGTCATTAAGGACTGGGAAGGATTGGACCGTATCGGTAATGTTAGAAGCTGCCGTGATTATTTCGTATATTGGTCTTTTGAATGGGATTCCATTTACCTTCATTTCGGCGGTCCCTTCTACATCAATGATATTGTAGAGAAAGCTGATACGGATCACATTACGGGAACCTCATACGGTGACAAGAGAACCGACGCAATGTTCGAAGGCGCTTTTTACCGTTCTACCGATAAGAAGGCTCCTCAGAACGCATACGCCAGTGCAGAAGGAATCAACAAGGGTATCAGTAAATTCGGTTATTCCAAGACATACCGCGACGGTTACTACGATGCAGATCACTTCAAGTTCGCTTCTTCAAAGACACCGAATACCTTAGACGCGTACAGCGATGCTGTTACGGCAAAGGAAATCAGTATGAAGCCCGCTTATCCGGTAACCAAGACTTCCTTTACCTATAATGCTGAGGATGGTTTGTATTACCGTTACATGTACGGCAAGCCTGATGTAGATGCTGCCAATAACGAAGTGCAGCTTTCCTTTAAAAATGTACTGGTTCAGTTCACATATCATGAAGTCAGGGACGAAAAGGGCTATCTGGCATTTCAGGTACACGATACCACAAGAGACGGCTACTACTTTACTAATGGAAAGGGTATCCATGTGACGTGGAAAAAGACTGCTGACTACGAACCTACCAAATATTTTGACGATAATGGAAATGAAATCGAAATAAATACCGGTAAAACAATGATTTGTATTGTAGAGGAAGGCGATTCTTTCGATGCTGATGGAGTTTCTCTACAGTCCGACGCAAAATAAAATACTTGTTTTATTCCATATAAAGAGGCTTGCCAATATTGCGCAAGCCTCTTTTACATTCCAATCCATTCCTGATTTATATTTTAAATTTGCCTCTATTTTTTCGTGCCTAATCCAAGGCGGTTTACCGCAGAGAAAATAGCTCTTACGGACGCTCTCGTAATATTGGAGCTTACGCCGACACCATAGGTAACTGTCCCGGTATCAGAATCCAGCAGATGAATGTAGGCTGCCGCCTGAGAATTGGAACCACTTTGCAGCGCGTGCTCTTCGTAATCCAATATCTTCATTTCTTCTCCGATGACCTCCTGAAGGCCGCGCTTTACTGCATCGATAGGCCCATTCCCTATCGCTTCAAAAGATTTCTCCACGCCATGATCCGTATAGATGACCGTAACTCTCGTATCGAATTCAGAAGTAGTTTCTCCGCTCAAATCGTCCACCTTCAGCTTTCTGAAATGAATCGGCTCCTTCTTCTCCAGATATTCCTGTCTGAACTGCTCCATAATCTGGTCCGGAGATACTTCTCCCTGCTTCTCCGAAATCGCTTGAATAGTCTTGGCAAACTCCTTGTGCATTCCCTTAGGCAGCTTGAATCCGAAATACGTATCCATAACGAAGGCCACACCGCCCTTGCCCGACTGGGAATTAATTCTTACAATCGGCTCATATTCTCTGCCAATATCAGCAGGATCGATAGGCAGATAAGGAACCTGCCATATTTGGCTGTTTCTTTCCTTCATCGCTTTTACACCTTTGTTGATGGCATCCTGATGTGAGCCGGAGAATGCCGTAAACACGAGTTTTCCGGCGTATGGATGTCTGGGATGAACCGGAATCTTACAACACCTTTCGTATAATTCTATCGTCTCGCCTATTTTATCCACGTGCAGCTCAGGATCGATCCCCTGGGAAAACATGTTATAGGCTATATTCAATACATCCACATTACCCGTCCGTTCGCCATTGCCGAACAGCGTTCCTTCTACACGCTCCGCACCCGCTAACAGTGCCAGTTCCGTACTTGCCACTCCGGTTCCTCTGTCGTTATGTGGATGAACGCTCAAAATAATACTTTTCCTATTCTTAAAATGACTGTTCATCCATTCGATGCGGTCGGCATATACATTGGGAGTAGTCATCTCCACGGTAGATGGCAGATTGATAATAATCGGTTCCTCCTCGGTCGCTCCCCATGTCTCCTGAACGGCCGTGCATATATCCAATGCGAAATCTAACTCCGTACCGGTAAAGCTTTCCGGCGAATACTCCAAAATAATCTTTCCCGGGAAATTCTTCGCCCTTTCCTTTACCCACTTCGTCCCCCGAACCGCAATCTCTATAATTTCTTCTCTGCTCATTTCAAATACTACGTCTCTTTGCAGTGTAGAAGTAGAATTGTAAATGTGTACGATCACCTGCTTGCAGCCTGCAATGGCTTCGAAGGTCCTCTCAATCTGCTCCTCCCTACACTGGGTGAGCACCTGAACCCTCACGTCGTCGGGAATCATCTTCCTATCCACAAGCTGACGCAGAAAATCAAATTCTATCTGGCTGGCGGCTGGAAATCCGATTTCAATATCGCGAAAACCAAGCTTAATCAAATATTGAAACATCTCGATTTTTTCTTCCACTACCATCGGGTCAATCAGTGCCTGATTGCCGTCCCGCAAGTCAACGCTGCACCAGAGAGGCGCTTTCTGAATTTCATTACCAGGCCATATTCTTTCCGGATAGACCATGACCGGATTGCGCTGATATCTTTTATAATTTAACATACCTATACCTCCGTCTATATTTATAACGCATCCTAAATGCGCATTCATTTTTGTTCATAGAGTACTTTCCTATTGCACAAAAAACCGGCTCGAAGAGCCGGCTATTTTTCAGCTATGTAGATTTATTCCCCAAGACCGCTTTCAATAGCATGAACCAAAGACTTAAGTGCCACTTCCTCATCTTCGCCTTCGCAAACAAACTCTATCTCATCACCACATTTTACGCATGCTCCAAGTACGCTGAGTACGCTCTTTGCATTTGCCGTATTCTCTCTGAATGTGAATGTAATTAATGATTTAAACTGCATTGCCTCTTTACATAGGATGCCTGCCGGTCTTAGATGTAGCCCTGTGGGGTTTTTAATAACTACCTTTTGGCTTACCATACCTCTTTTTCCTCCAATTTCATATGCTATTTAACGAATGGCATACGTTCCACATACATACTATATCATCTTTTCCTATACTTCTCAAGTGCCTTCTTTGCCATTATTACAGCATGATATTCTGAATCAATTCAGCAAGCTTTTTCGCCTCTTTATCGATCTGTTCCTTATCCTTCCCTTCAATCATAACACGCACCATAGGCTCTGTACCGGAAGGCCTGATAAGTACCCGCCCTTCGCCGGCGAACTTCTTATTCAACTCATCGATGGCATCGGCTATCTCAGGATAATCCATATAATTTTCTTTTTTGTGATTCGGCACCTTTGCATTAACAAGCGCCTGAGGCATAACCTCCATTACTTTCGAAAGCTCGGACAGCGGCTTTCCCGTTTCCACCATAACCTCCAGCAGATGAAGAGCGCTCAAAAGCCCGTCTCCCGTCGTATTTTCATCCAGAAAGATGATATGCCCCGACTGTTCTCCTCCGAGACTGGCATCGATTTCCTTCATGCGCTCCAACACATAGCGGTCGCCAACCTTAGTCTGTTCTATCTTTATTTTATTCGCCTCACCCATAAGGAAAAATCCTAAGTTGCTCATAATGGTAGCTACAATAATGTTTTTCTTCAGCTTACCTTTATTTTTCATATGGCTGCCGATAATCGCCATAATCTGGTCTCCATCGATCATATTTCCCAGCTCATCCACAGCCATCAGTCTGTCCGCATCCCCATCAAAAGCGAGGCCCACGTTAGCTTTTTCATATACGACACGCGCCTGAAGCTCTTCCATATGCGTGGAACCGCAGTTAGCATTGATATTCGTTCCGTCAGGATTATTGTGAATAGCTACGACCTCGCCGCCCAGTTCCTTAAGCGCTTCAATTGAAGTATAATAGGCCGCGCCTTCCGCACAGTCCGCCACGATCTTAAGTCTACGAAAATCTACATTTACCGCCTTCATGGAATGATTAATATATTCCTCCCTGGCATCTGTACGATATTTAATCTTTCCCACACTGCTGCCTGTAGGGAATTTCACATCCTTCATTCCGCTTCCTATCATAGTCTCTATTTCATCCTCAAGAGAATCGGGAAGCTTATAGCCATTGCCGTCAAAAAATTTAATTCCGTTAAATTCTACAGGATTATGGGAAGCGGATATCACTACGCCTGCATCAACCTTGTATTTCCTCGTAAGGTATGCTATTGCCGGCGTAGGAAGTATTCCCACATACACACAATTCGCCCCTACGGAGCAAGCCCCTGCCATCAGCGCATTCGCCAGCATGTCTCCGGACATACGCGTATCGCAGCCTACCATTATCGTCGGTTTATGTTCATTTTCTTTCGTAAGAACATATGCGCCGGCCTGCCCGAGCTGCATCGCCAAAAGCGGCGTTAGTTCTTCGTTGGCAACTCCTCTTACACCATCCGTACCAAATAATCTTCCCATGTAAAGCCTCCTGTCGAATACTTATTCTTTTTCTCTTATATTTAATCTTACCGTAACGTTTTCCCTCAGACTTACACTTTCAGGAAGATTGAAGGATAGCGGTACATCCCAGTAACCCTCTTCCACTTCCTCGATAATTCCTCTTTCCCGCAAGTCAGCGATATCTACAGTTCCTCTTATTTCATCACCATTTATGCTGTTCACGTCCGCCGAAAGTCCAATGACCTGAATGGAAAATTCATCTTCAAAGGTCGATACTTCACCCTCAAAACTCTCCGGCATGTTCAAAATCGAAATGTCATTTTTGGAAACAGTGAAGTTTCTGGCAATCACCGGCTCAATATAGACAGTTACCACCGCATTTCCGTCAAATTTCTTATCCCCCAGCTCTACACTGCCCGGCAAATATTCTCTTACATCTATGACGGTTACCAGATCTTCAGTAAGTCCTGTAATATCCAACACGGTATCCGGAATATCCAGTGAAGAAATGTTTTTCAGCACATTGGCTTTTCCCGCCAAAACAACAGAAGCAGGAGTGCTGCTCACTACGCCTGTCGCACGGTATCCGTCAGCAGGTGTTCCCATTACGGAGAAATTCAAAGGAATCTCCTTGGTTGCCAGTATTTCCACATTGACACGCACCGTATTTATATTAAGAGTGAGATTAGTCTTAGGTATTTCCACACCGTCTGCATCATACAGCTTGATTTCCTCCACCGTACCGATATCACTGGTAAAGCCGGTTACCGCTACACTTACCTCCGCCTTATTGATTCTGGATACGATGGATTCCGCTCCCGACACCCTCACGAGGTTCTGCTCCGTCGTAACGTCGCCGATCATATATCCGTCTCCCACGCTCCCCGAATAAGTCGCTCTCAATGCCAGACTAATGCTTTGCTTATTTTCGATGTTCAATTTTACACTATCGATATTTCCCGTTATACTGTCTAATCTTTCATTATATTTATTGGTGGAAAGCTTGATGCTGATAGTATTGAGACTTGTTAAGTCGTTCATATCAGCCACAGCAACAACATTATCCTTGCTGATCGTATCAATAATCGATCTGGGAGCCACTACTGTCACCGAATCTATGACATCGGTATCGTCCAAAATTTCATATACCTTCCCCTGACTGGTAATCGCATCCGCATTCTGAATCACTACAGGAATATTCGTAAACTTCGACGACGTAGCCGGATCATTTATATTAGTTACCAAAAGCCACAAAATAGCTGCGAAAAGGACCGAACCGATTTTCAGAACAAGATTGCCCGTCAATTTATTTTTCATTTCTTGCCCTTCCCTTCCAAAGCTTTCGCTTCTTTTCATCTAATGGCTTATTCTGGATAATACGCAGTTTTTCCTTCAGCGAGTCTCCATCCAGGCTAACGTATAGGCTTCCTTCATACGCCACACTGATTTTTCCGGTTTCCTCGGAAACGATAACCGTCATGGAATCCGTAGCCTCGGAAATTCCTATTGCCGCCCTATGCCTTGTTCCGAGTTCTTTGCTAAGCTCCATATTATCGGACAAGGGAAGATAACATGTAGCCGAAACCACACGATTTCCGCGTACAATAACAGCACCGTCGTGAAGCGGTGTATTATGCTCGAATATATTCACTAATAATTGGCTCGAAACGATACCATCCACTGCTATACCCGTTCTCTCATATTCTGCAAGAGACTGAGTCTGTTCCATTACAATGAGTGCTCCTGTCTTTACCTTCGCCATCTCTACACACGCCCTGACAATTTCATTGACCGTGCGGTCAGAAAACAATCCCTCCTCCGGTTTGCTGGGTTCAAAGGGAAAAATAGAAGAAATGATGTTCTTGCGTCCTAATTCCTCCAGCGCTTTTCGAAGCTCGGGCTGCAATATGACGATAATTGCCGTTGCCGCTATTCCCACTACATTTTGCGCAATCCACAAAATCGTATTCATGTTGAATACTGCAGCTAAAAACAAAAATACAGCAATTACCACAACACCCTTTAAAAGAGACCAAGCTTTCGTATTTTTTATCCAAACCAAAATATGGTACACCAAAAAGGAGATAATTATTATCTCCACGATATCAGTCCACCTGATACTGGGCATGCGCTTGAAATAGGTATCTACAATTTGTGTAATCTGCTGCATCTTAATCATTCCAGTCTTTTATAATATCCACAATCCGCTTCTTCCATTCACTATTTTTTGGAAGAACTTCTTCCCTCCATCGCTTTCGCTCCTTGTGACGGTCTCGTTCTCTTCTGCGAATTGATTTGTTTCACCTTCCGCTCAGGCGTTGCTACGGTAACCTTAGGTACCGCTTTTACATAATAATAATATTCGTCGTCCTCAAACTGTACCTTCTCCGTCCGGCTGTAGTCCACATTGAACTCAAAAAACTGGATCACCACCGCAATGAGAGCCGAAACAATCGTTCCAACAATGATTCCACCAATCGACACATTGGTCTCAAACATCAAATCTCCTACTAATAAAATCATCACATTCACCAAAGCGCCTGCAATTATAGCTATCATCCACGAGTGATCCATGGAAAGCCTTCGAATTAGATATACGAGAATAATCGTTGCAGTAAAGGCCGCAAGGGTTACAATCATCCCTTTATTGTTCAGAATACCATCAATCAAGTAACGAAATTTCGCAGTGATTTCTTCCGTTTCCATAGATGCCAGTGCGGTATCGCTTTGCTTTATGTATGCAATCAAATAATATACGACCACCCCGCATGCTGCTGACACTGCGGACGTCGGTGTGCTAAGGAGCCCCATGGCTATGGGAATCACATAAGGTATCTTCAGCCAAAAACAGATAGGCGTAAGAACCACTACCAGCATATCTTTAGGTGAAAACCTGAAATACAATAAAAACATAAGTAGAAAAATCGCCAGAGCCACTACCGCACACTCCAGGGAAAGCGCATACAAATGTCCGATTACCAGCGCCGCCGCCACAATAATCACGAAATTAGCCGGCATAAAAGAACACATAAGTGCCAATACCAATACTATTGCGATATTATTTATTTTATTCATGTAACCGAGGTTGGCGTTTACTAACAAAAAACAAACAAAAGAAACCAAAAACTTAAACAGGGGTATCAAGTATACTTCGTATTTTCCATATATTCTTTTTAAATATTGCTTTGCTACAAGTAAAGATGTCATAATAATTTCCTTTCAAGGCCGCATAAGCCCGTACTACGTCTTATCATACATACCGGTCAGCCTGTTAAGGTTGCTCATATACAGCTTCATTTTCTTTTGGGCTTTTGCATACCGATAAGAATATACTGCGTAGGATATAATAGCGTATATTCCTATCACAAATAGATATTTAACCAAAACAGATTTGCCGAACTGGAACAGATCCATCTTGTAAACATCCGTCATAAAAATTTCAAAATCATAAAAAACATACATCCCGAACAAGATTCCAAAGGCTAACGTTCCGTAAATTACGGACTTCAGCACTTGAAACCAAACATAGTCCCCACGAAAATAATTCATGACGGAAGTATTCTTCTTCCCCTCATGCTCTTCGTAGGACGCCATCTTCGTCATCAGGATGACCCTTTCTTTATTCAACATAATTTTCTCCTAGCGATCCAAATATCTCATTCCGGCCTTTTCATCTTTTTCCTTCTTCTCAGGCTTCGGCTCAGGCTCCTTCTTATATGCGGTCTGCAAATGATTTACCATACCGGCCTTGCATTTCTCACAGAAACGTCCGCTGCGGATTATCGCTCCACAATTCTCACATTCCAGACCTGTCGGAGAATCCGCCGAGAATTCCAGCCTCTCTTCTCTCAGCCATTGTCTGATCTGTTGGGGGGTTACGTCGCACTCTTCCGAAACCTCCGCAATCCCGCATCCCTTATGCTCGGATATATATTTTTTCACTTCCTGAAACTTTACTTCCAGTGCTTCTCTACACTGCGGACAGATAATCGGCCCCATGGCATAGTTAAAAAGCCGCCCGCATCTTCTGCAATTGCGTACATCCATTTATTCTTCCTCCCAATCATAACCCCTTACCGATGGACAACGACGCATAGTAAATATTGACAATCCCTTTTTTTTGCAATTCATATGCGACTGCATCGATTGTACTTCCGGTTGTATAAATATCATCAATAATTACAATCGTATCTAATTTTACATCATTTCTACAGATTTTAAAAGCCTTTTTCAAATTATTTTGCCGTTCACCATCGCTCAGATTCTTTTGGGGCACCGTTTTTTTGCACCTCTTTATCAAATCGGCTCTGGTAGGAATACCGGTTTCTCTGCTAAGCTTCTTTGCCAGCACTTCCGCCTGATTATATCCCCGCACTCGCATTCTTGAAGAATGGATTGGTACCGGGATAAAGGCCTCCGGCTTCCATATCCGAAGGTAGTCCTCCAAATGCTCTGCCAGCTTCTTCCCGAAAAAGTCCGCATATTCCTGTCGCCCTTTGTATTTAAAGCGGTAAATGGAGGCTGCCATGCTCTTGTATTCGAACAGCGCCGTACCGCTCTTATAATAATGCCTCTTTCGCGCACAGTCATAGCAGTATTCTGCATCTTCCTCCTGCAATGGTTTGCCGCATTTGGCACAGACGGCTCCCTCGATATACCTGACCCTTCCCCGGCATCTTTCACAAATAAGCGCATCGGAATATGCGATTAAACCGTCGCAGACCGGACAATGCCTTGGATAGATAAAATCTGTCAATCTGCCCATAAAATAATTCATCCGGACAAATTCGCTTTTGCGGGCAAAACTATTTTTGCTTCCATTCATACATGCTCCCTTCGCATTCTCCGGGCAAGGGATCATTTCTGTATTACAGTGAGAATAATTCTTCAATTCTCTCGCATAGGCCCGTATATCTTTTGTTCTGATTCTCATTTGCAATCATTTCGTTTATCGTCTGTCTGCTCCCCAAAATCGTCACACAGTTCTTGGCACGGGTAACCCCAGTGTACAGCAGATTTCGATTAAAGAGCATCTTGGGGCCTGTAAGTAAGGGCATAATTACGGCCGGATATTCGCTTCCCTGCGACTTGTGTATCGTCACCGCATAAGCCAGCTCAATTTCATCCAACTGATGAAAAGAGTAGGTCACTCTTTTATGCTCGTCGTACTCCACAATTATCTCTTGTGCATAATCGTTGATTTCCTTTATGATGCCTATATCCCCGTTAAAAACACCCATACCTCTATCTATGGGAATTTTGTATTTGCTTACAACCTCCCATTCCAGCTGGTAATTGTTTTTAATCTGCATCACCTTGTCTCCTTCCCGGTATACCCCTTCTCCGGCTTCATATTCCTCTTTTGATTTATCCGGAGGATTTAAATACTCCTGAAGGATGCCGTTCAGAACCTCTACGCCGAGACTGCCCTTTCTCATGGGCGTTAACACTTGTATATCGTAAGCGCTGGCTCCTACATAGGGCGGCAGCTTTTCGCATATTAGCTGAATCATATGTTTGTAAATCACTCCTACATCGTTTCTTTCCAGAAAGAAAAAATCCTTGCTCTTATTATTTAGTTCTATCTGCTTCCCCTTGTTGATAGCATGGGCATTTACAACGATATCGCTTTCCTCCGCCTGTCTGAATATCTTCTGCAGCATGACTACCGGTATACAGCGGCTGTCGATCAGGTCCTTCAATATCTGTCCCGGTCCCACCGACGGAAGCTGGTTGATATCGCCCGCCATAATCAGCCGGGTGCCCGGCATAATCGCCTTAAGCAGCGACTGAAACAAATGAATATCCACCATCGACATCTCGTCTACAATAATAACATCCGCCCCCAAAGGATTTTCTTCATTTCTTTCAAATTTTGCTCTTTTGTTTTCTTCTAAAACCGCTCCGCTAAGTTCCAGAAGCCGATGTATGGTCCTCGCTTCATATCCTGTGGTTTCTGTCATACGCTTCGCCGCTCTTCCTGTCGGCGCCGCAAGGAAAATATCCATGTTCTCCCCTGCGTAATATCTTATGATAGTATTGATCGTTGTCGTTTTCCCTGTTCCGGGACCTCCTGTCAAAATGAGCAAGCCATTTTTCACGCTTTCCAGCACTGCCTTTCTTTGCAGCTCATCCAGTTCAATTCCCTGTTCCTTCTCTATTGAACTAATGCGATCATTGATATTGCTCTCTTCCGATGGAAGAAGCCCGTCCTCCGGCGAAATGGATACGTTCAAATCATGAATCATCTTAGCACAATTCAATTCTTCATAATAGTAGGAAGCAGCATATACTTTTCTGCCTTTTTCTTCCTCCTCCGGCAGCGGCATTTTTATCACAATTTTTTTATCCATTGCCAGATTGGCTATCTGAGGCTCTATGGCAGGCTCCTCCACCTCCAACAGCTCGCTGGCCCGTCTTAATAATATATTTTCTGGCAAGTATACATGCCCATCCGCCGACGACTGGAGCAGCACATAGAGGACCGCACTCCTTATGCGGTAGTCGGAATCCGTGTGTATGCCTATTTTATTTGCAATATCATCTGCAATTTTAAATCCTACCCCCGAAATATCTTCCGCCAGCTTATATGGATTTTCCCTGAGTACACCGTAAACGCTCATTCCATAGGTATTATATATCTTCATGGCAAGTGCGCCTGAAATTCCATACTTTTGCAGAAATACCATAGCCTCCCGCATATCCTTTTTTTCTTCCATCTGAACTGCGATTTCCCGCGCTTTTCTCTCGCTGATGCCCTTAATTTCCGCCAGACGCTCCGGCTCCTCTTCGATAATCTGAAAGGTATCCTCACCAAACTTTTTTACAATTCTGGCTGCCAATGCTTCACCGATTCCTTTAATTGCACCTGAGCCAAGGTATCTCTCCATGCTGATAACATCATCCGGGGCCGCAATCTGATAACTTTCTACTTTGAGCTGTCTGCCGTAGACGGGATGCTCCACATAGTTTCCATCAACCTGAAGAGTTTCGCCCTGGTCTATGGTTCTGAACATGCCTACGCAGATAATTTCCGCCTGCCCGCTCACCATATTCATGACCGTGTAGCCATTTTCATTGTTCCGGTATATGATGTGCTCCACATACCCCTTTACATTTTCCATATATCAATCTCTCTCCTTTGACTCGAAAAAGCATTTGATTGTTGTCTAAATATAGGATAAAAAACACAAAAAGGCCGCTTAAATAAGCAGCCTCATCATTCAATAATCATATAACCTTACAAATCATAATTTCGCTTCATCTGTTCAAAGAGCATCTGCGCAAGACCGAGTCCTTCCTTTTCCGTAGATGTGCTCGCCAATTCCTGCAAGGTGCTATCTTTGAAATAGTCTACCAGCGAATCGTTAGGTGTCGAATCCTCATCCTTAAATACGTCCACTGTTTTCTGCATCTCTTTAAAAATCTGCTCCAAAAAGTAAGACTCAAATTCTTTACATGCCGCCAAAAGCTCTTCATCGGAAGACTGGGAATAATCCTTTGTCTTAATATGAGTATCCAGCTTACTGGAGGCCTGAGAAGATAAATAACTCGTATATGCAGAAGAAATACCGCTTCCAATATCCATTATATAGTACTCCTTTCATCCTCTTAGCGCTTCAAGTTGTTCGCCTGCTGAAGCATTTCATCCGAGGTAGTAATCGCTTTGGAATTCATCTCGTAAGCTCTCTGCGCAACGATAAGGTTTACCATCTCATCCGCCACTTTGACATTAGAGCCTTCTAAGTAGCCCTGAATGACCTTGCTCATAGTAATACCCGTGCTGGTCGCTTCGTTAACCGCAGCCCCGCTGGCACCGGTAACAGCCCAGAGGGAATCTCCTTGTCTTTCCAAGCCTTCGGGATTGCGGAACTGAAAGGTTCCAATCTTTATACCCAATGACTGCGCGTTGTTATCTTCATCAGGATACATAAGCGTTCCGTCAGAAGAAATCGTAATCAAGTTCGTCATGAATGAGCTCGCCAGCGCTATGGTCCTGCCTTGTGAATCCAGAACCGGATTTCCATCCGTAGTTGTCAGCATGATTCCGCCGCTGGAAGATAAGCCCCATGTAAAATCCCCATTTCTTGTATAATTAATCTCATCATTTCCATTTCTGACTGCAAAAAATCCGTCGCCTTCAATGGCAAACGAGGTTCCGCTTTCGGAAGCGATAAGACTTCCCTGCGTAAATATCTGATTGATAGAAGAATTACGCACGCCCAAACCCACCTGCGAAGTAACCGGCTTCGGATCTCCGTCTGCCGTAGTCGTCTTCGTCTGCAAGGTTTGATATAATAGACTTTTAAACTGAGATACCTGTGCCTTGTAACCCACCGTATTTACGTTGGCAAGATTGTTCGCAATCGTATCTACGTTTGTCTGCTGTGCATTCATTCCGGTTGCCGCTGACCATAAACTTCTAACCATTCTTCACCCTCCTACAGCTTTCCGAGCTGATTTACAGCAATTTCCAAGCTGCTGTCGTAAGTCTGAATCACCTTCTGATTCGTTTCATAAGCTCTCGATACATTTATCATATTCGTCATCTCTGTTACCACTGAAATATTGGAGGACTCCAGATAGCCCTGATTCACCTTCGCCGTAGCGTCTTGAAATCTGTAGCCGTCTACCGTCTGGAAATAATTATCGCCGAACTTCTCCAAATAATCATAGTCAACAAAGTCACGTATTCTTAAAGTTGCAACAGGGGAATTATCTTCGCCCTGCATGATATTGCCCGAAGTATCTACTCTGAAATCGAGAAGAGGATCCAGCTTGATTCGACCGCCCGTCATGCCCAAGACATAATCGCCGTCATGGGTTACCAGATAGCCTTGTGAATCCATAGCAAAGCTTCCGTCACGAGTATACTTTGTTGAGGTATCGCCTTCCTTATCGGTATACTGCACCGCGAAAAATCCTTCTCCCGACAATGCCAAATCGAATGCATTTTCCGTTCCCTTCACCGGTCCCTGCGAATAATCCGTATAGCCCTCTCCTATCTTAACTCCCAGATTATTTACGCCCAATCCCTTTGCTGTTCCGCGCCCCTCGGACATATCTTTGATCTTGTAAGCGAGCACATCGTCAAAGGCTTGACTTGTAGCTCCTTCTTTCTTATATCCGTTGGTATTCGCATTTGCCAGGTTATTGGTAAGGACGTCCATCCTATGTTGCTCATTTACCATTCCTGTATAGGCAGTGTATAAACCCTTAACCATATGATTACTCCTTTTACCCTCAGTATATTATTTATTCCCTTTTCCCTTTTATCACTCTATCTAAAGATAGATTGCTATCGAAAGATAGATTTGTATCGGATGGCAGATTCCCATCTCCCAATGGATTAGTCCTCTTTATATCCCGCTAAAAATTCCACATATTTACCTGTCCCGATTGCAACGGCTGTCATAGGATCCTCTGCCGTCATCGTGTTGATTCCCGTCTTAGAGGCTATTAAATCCTCCAATCCACGAAGCAGGCTTCCGCCTCCGGTAAGAACAATGCCTCTGTCCGCAATATCCGCTGCCAGCTCCGGCGGCGTCTTCTCCAGCACACTGTGTATCGTCTCTACGATCTGCGCCGTCGTCTCCCGAAGTGCCTCCTCCGTCTCCTCAGAAGAAACCTTTACCGTTCTCGGCAATCCGGTTACGAGGTTACGGCCTCTGACGTCCATATAATCCACCTCGGGACGCTTATAAGCAGAACCGATTTTTATCTTCAAATCCTCCGCTGTCCGTTCACCAATCAGCAGATTATGTTTCTTTCTCATATAGCGAACGATAGCTTCATCGAAATCATCTCCGGCTATCTTAATGGAAGCGCTTACTACAGTGCCTCCCAAAGAAATAACAGCAATGTCCGAGGTTCCTCCTCCGATATCGACTATCATATTTCCGCAAGGCTTGGAAATGTCTATTCCCGCTCCAATCGCTGCAGCAATCGGCTCTTCAATAATGGACACCTCTCTTGCTCCCGCCTGATAGGTCGCATCCTCTACCGCCTTCTTCTCTACCTCGGTCACTCCGCTCGGCACGCACACCGCAATACGGGGCTTACGGAACGTTTTTTTGCCTAGCGCTTTCTGGATAAAATATTTCATCATCTTCTCTGTTACTCTGTAATCCGAAATAACGCCTTGTCTAAGCGGCCTTACCGCTATGATATTTCCGGGGGTCCTGCCGAGCATCAGTCTGGCATCTTCGCCAATTGCCCTTATTTTGTCGGTATCCCTATCAAAGGCTACCACGGAAGGTTCCTTAAGCACCACGCCCTTCCCTCTGATATATACTAAAATGCTCGCTGTTCCCAAATCAATTCCTATGTCTGTATACTGCATATGTTAAACCCCTTTCTTAGTATCCTATCTCATGCAAAATCTATCTTTATATTTTCCAAAATATCTTTAAGCCAAACGCACACAGCTATTATACCTTAAAGATTCGGTTTTTCAAAGGGGTTTCACAAAATTTTATAAAAAAATCAGACACAGCAAATGAAAGCGATTCCTTCCGCCTCACTTGCCGCCTCCATGCTTTTCCTTATTTCTTATGTTATCGGCTGATTTTACCGATTACTTAAGGGATTTTTTATCTTTTTTATATCGTTCCAGCATTTTCTTGATATAAAATCCGGTATAGGACCTGGAATTTTCTGCCACTTCCTCCGGCGTTCCTTCTGCAATAACAGTTCCTCCTTTGTCTCCTCCCTCCGGTCCGATGTCGATGATGTAATCCGCCGTTTTTATGACATCCAGATTATGCTCAATGACAACCACCGTGTTCCCGCCGTCCGCCAGCTTGTGCAATATCTCTGTCAGCTTGTGGACATCCGCGAAGTGGAGTCCCGTAGTAGGTTCATCCAATATATAAATCGTCTTTCCGGTGCTTCTTTTGCTAAGCTCCGTAGCCAGTTTAATTCTCTGCGCCTCTCCCCCTGAAAGAGTGGTGGAGGGCTGCCCCAGTTTCACATAGGATAGGCCTACGTCGTTTAAGGTTTCTATCTTCCTTCTAATAGAAGGCACATTCTCAAAGAATCCTACAGCTTCCTCCACTGTCATATCCAGCACATCGTAAATGTTCTTTCCCTTGTACTTCACATCGAGAGTTTCCCTGTTATAACGTTTCCCGCCGCACACCTCGCAGGGAACATAAACATCCGGTAAAAAGTGCATCTCGATCTTAATAATCCCGTCTCCGCTGCATGCTTCACATCTTCCGCCCTTTACATTGAAGCTGAAACGGCCTTTTTTATACCCCTTCGCCTTGGCGTCGGCAGTCGTCGCGAATAAATCGCGAATCTGATCGAATACTCCCGTATACGTGGCCGGATTGGACCTCGGTGTCCTTCCGATCGGAGACTGGTCTATATCGATGACCTTATCCAGCTGGTCGATTCCGTCGATACCCGCGTGCTTGCCCGGAATAGTCCGCGCACGGTTTAAATCCCTGGCCAGATGCTTATAGAGAATTTCGTTAACAAGGGAGCTTTTGCCGGAACCGGACACTCCAGTCACACAGGTCATAACACCGAGGGGGAATTTAACATCCATCCCCTTCAAATTATTTTCCTGAACCTTGCGTACGATTAACTGCCCGGAAGGAACACGGCGTTTCTCCGGTACCGGTATCTGTAACCTGCCGCTCAAATACTGTCCGGTTACGGAATCCGGAGTGTTCATAATCTCCTCTGCAGTTCCCTGCGCAATCACCTCTCCGCCATGGGAACCGGCTCCCGGTCCGATATCCACAATATAATCTGCCGCCAGCATCGTATCCTCATCGTGCTCAACCACCAGCAAAGTGTTTCCCATATCTTTCAGATTGCGCAGCGTATTCAAAAGCTTATCGTTGTCCCTTTGATGCAGGCCGATGCTGGGTTCATCCAAAATATAGCATACTCCCACCAGCCCGGAGCCAATCTGAGTCGCAAGACGGATTCTCTGCGCCTCACCGCCGGAAAGAGTTCCCGTAGCTCTGGACAGCGACAGATAATCCAGCCCTACATCGATCAAAAAGCCGACTCTGGCATTAATCTCTTTCAAAACCTGCTTACCAATCAATTGCTGTTGTTTGGTAAGCTCCATTTGACTTAGGAATTTATAAAGCTTCCTTATGGAAAAAGACGTAATTTCATATATATTCTTATCATTGACGGTAACAGCCAAAGCCTCCTCCTTCAGCCGCATCCCCTTACATTTCTTACATGGAATGATGTTCATGAAGGTTTCATACTCCTGTTTGGAGCTCTCGGATCCCGTTTCCCGGTAACGCCTCTCCACATTTCTAACCAGTCCTTCAAAGGCCACCGGATATACTCCCTGCCCTCTCTGTCCTTTATAATAAACCTTTACCTCTTTGCCGCCGGTGCCATGAATCAATATCTGTTTCACCTTATCGGAGTATTCCTCAAAGGGAGTATCCAAATCAAAACCATACTCTCTGCAAAGCGCCTGAAGGATCGCATTGCTAAAGCTGCCCGGATCGCTGCAGGACTGCCAGCCCATTACCGCAATCGCACCTTGGTTAATGCTCAGCCGCTTATCCGGGATCATCAAATCCATATCGAATTCCATCTTGTATCCCAGTCCAAAGCATTCCGGGCAAGCCCCGAAAGGATTGTTAAAAGAAAAGCTTCTGGGCTCTATCTCGCTGACGCTGACGCCACAGTCCGGGCAGGAAAAGCTCTGACTGAAAGTCATCATTTCCCCCTCAAGTACATCCACAAATAGCAGCCCCTCCGCAAGCTCCAATACATTTTCAATGGAATCCGTCAATCTTCTTTCAATTCCGGTCTTTACTACCAGTCTGTCTACTACCACTTCTATATTATGTTTTATATTTTTATCCAGCTTAATTTCTTCCGACAGCTCGTACATATTACCGTCTACGCGGACGCGGACGTATCCGCTCCTCTTCGCCCGCTCGAATACCTTGGTATGCTCGCCTTTACGGCCTCTTACTACCGGAGCCAGCAATTGAATTCTCGTTCCCTCCGGAAGTCCCATAATCTGGTCTGTCATTTGATCTACAGTCTGTTTTTTAATTTCTTTTCCGCAGGAAGGACAGTGGGGAATACCAATCCTCGCATACAAAAGACGGAAATAGTCATAAATCTCCGTTACCGTTCCAACCGTGGAACGGGGATTACGGTTGGTAGATTTCTGATCGATAGAAATTGCAGGCGACAAACCTTCTATCTTCTCCACATTAGGCTTCTCCATCTGTCCGAGAAACTGTCTGGCATAGGATGATAAGGACTCCATATAGCGCCTCTGACCCTCCGCATAAATCGTGTCGAACGCCAGAGAAGACTTTCCCGAGCCGGATAGTCCGGTCAATACCACCAATTCATTCCTCGGAATATCCACATCGATATTTTTCAAGTTATGTTCGTTCGCCCCCCGTATTTTAATGTACTCTCTTCGGGGAAGCATTTTCTTGCTTTCTTTTTCGATACCGCTTTCCATAATAGCCTCCATATCGTGTTACTGTTCACTCCGTTCTCAGTAACCATATCCTTTCCTTCGTTTTCCATGACTTTTTCAAATGTCATTCTTCTAACGATGCAAGCTGCTTTTTCAGCTCTACCATCTTGTCACGCAGCTCTGCCGCATCCTCGAAGTTCAAGTCTGCTGCCGCCTGCTTCATTTTCTTCTGAACGTCTCCTATCAGCTTCTCCAATTCCTTACGGTCCATGGATTCCGGATCCTTCTCGAAACGCAGTTCTTCTTTTTTTATTACCTTGGATACGCTGATTAAATCCCTTACCGCCTTCTTGATCGTCTGAGGAGTTATTCCGTGCTCATCATTGTATTTCCTCTGTATCGCACGCCGGCGCTCCGTCTCCGAAAGTGCTGCACGCATAGAATCCGTAATCTTATCCGCATACATGATTACATGACCTTCGGCATTTCGTGCCGCACGCCCTATCGTCTGTATCAGCGATGTCTCAGAGCGCAGAAAACCCTCTTTATCCGCATCCAGTATGGCTACCAGCGAAATCTCAGGGATATCCAATCCCTCTCTCAGCAAGTTGATGCCCACCAGTACATCGAAAACATCCAAACGCATATCACGGATAATCTCTGCCCGTTCCAGCGTATCGATATCGGAATGAAGATATTTCACGCGGATGCCCACTTCCTTCATGTAATCCGTCAAATCTTCCGCCATACGCTTAGTGAGCGTAGTGACTAATACTTTGTGCTTCATCTCCACCTCTTTGTTCACTTCCGAAACGAGGTCGTCAATCTGTCCTTCCACCGGTCGCACGTCCACTTCGGGGTCCAGCAGGCCCGTAGGCCGGATAATCTGCTCCGAACGCAGCAGTTCATGCTCGCTCTCGTAATTAGAAGGGGTTGCCGAAACAAACAAAAGCTGGTCGATATGATCTTCAAATTCTTCAAAATTGAGCGGACGGTTGTCCAAAGCAGAGGGCAGACGAAATCCGAAATCCACCAAGGTATTCTTTCTGGAACGGTCGCCGGCAAACATTCCCCGTATCTGAGGAACCGTCATATGGGATTCGTCTATAATAATCAGATAATCATCTTTAAAATAATCCATAAGCGTAAGCGGTGTAGCGCCCGGCTCCATTCCGTTCAAATGTCTGGAGTAGTTCTCGATGCCGGAGCAGAAGCCCGTCTCTCTGAGCATTTCGATATCGAAGTTGGTGCGCTCCGAAATTCGCTGGGCCTCCAACAGCTTGTCCTCGCTCTTGAAGTAACGAACTCTTTCCTCCAGCTCCACTTCGATATTCTTGCAGGCTGCTCCTATCTTTTCCTGAGATACCACATAATGAGACGCCGGAAAAATGGCCACATGCTCCAAAGCCGCATGTACCTGTCCGGTAAGCGGGTCCGTCTCCGCAATACGTTCGATTTCATCGCCAAAAAACTCCACCCGAATCAGGTAGTCACCACCCTGCGCCGGATAAATCTCCACACTGTCCCCCCGCACGCGAAAGCATCCTCTGTCCACATCCATATCGTTCCTGTCGTACTGTATATCGATTAATTCTCTGATGACCCGGTCTCTGTCCTTTATCATTCCAGGCCTGAGCGATACGATCATCTCCTGATAATCGTCAGGGCTTCCCAAACCATAAATACAGGAAACGCTGGCCACCACCACTACATCCTTTCGCTCCGTCAAAGAAGCTGTCGCGGAAAGGCGCAGCTTATCGATCTCATCATTTATAGAAGAATCCTTCGCTATATACGTATCGGAAGAGGGGACATAAGCCTCCGGCTGATAATAATCGTAATAAGAGACGAAATATTCCACCGCATTGTCCGGAAAGAACTCTTTGAATTCCCCGTACAACTGCCCCGCCAGCGTCTTATTATGTGCGATAATCAGCGTCGGTTTATTCAAAGCCGTTATAATATTCGCCATTGTAAATGTCTTGCCCGAACCGGTAACTCCAAGTAAGGTCTGAAATTGATTTCCGTTCTTAAATCCTTCTACAAGTTCAGCAATCGCCTGAGGCTGATCGCCGGTAGGAGCATATTCTGATACTAAGTGAAAGTGATCCATAGAATTCTCCTTATCATATTATGATAACTATCATATTTTTCATAAATTTTATGCTGCAATGAGCGTTTCCGTATTATACGAAATCTATTCTACCACAAAGAATAATAAAAGTACAGAACAAATTAGAACATTTGTTCTGTACTTTCTATCATTATGTTTCTGCATTTAAATTCGCTTCGCGAAGCAGAAATCATCTCCTGAATCACGTTCTTACACCACTATATTCCATAAAATTTAATTAGTCACAGCAGTGATTTTCTCTGCGATGATTTCCTTCGCGCGCTCCAACTGGTTATCGTAGCCATTGACGTAATACTGGTCGCTATCGAACTCGCAGACCTCATCCGGTTCGATGCCGATTCCGTGAATATTGTTCCCTTTCGGTGTAAAATAGCTGCTTACTGTGAGCTTAAGAGCCGTTCCATCCGACAGCGAAAGTACTCTCTGCACGATTCCCTTTCCAAATGTGGTAGTTCCCACCAGCTCTCCTATACCATAGTCCTTAATCGCTCCCGCCAATATTTCCGATGCGCTGGCCGAATATCCGTTAACGAGAACGACCAGGGGCAAATCGAACACCTTCGTTCCATCGCTGGAATATTCTGTCCGGTTTCCTTCCCTGTCCTCCGTATATACGATTAAGCCTTTGGGAAGCATTTGTCTGGCGATCTCCGTAACCGTACTTAAGTTGCCGCCTGGATTCGAGCGCAGATCCAACACCAGGCCCTGCATACCCTGCCCCCTCAGAACCGCCATGGCCTCCGTGAACTGGTCTAAGGTAATATCATCGAATTCCGTAATCTGAAGATAGCCGATGTTACCCGTAAACATTTCATAGTTGACCGTAGGACTCTCTATCTTTCTGCGCTCTATATCGAACTCAAGATAATCGTTTTCGCCTTCTCTGTATAAGGTAAGATGTACCGTCGTCCCTTCGAGTCCCTTGATTTTGCTCACTACCTCCGAAAGCTCCAATCCCTGCACATCTACATCATCTACCTTATATATGATATCTCCGTCACGAAGCCCTGCTTCCTGTGCCGGCGTGCTGTCTATCACTCCGCTGATCTGCGCCAGCCCGGTGTCAGTATTTATTCCTACATAGGCGCCTATACCGTAATAGATGCCCTCCGTCTCCTCCATCAACCGCTGAACATCCTCTTGTGTATAGTAAGTGGAATACGGATCGCCCAAAGATCCCACCACGCCTTCGTACATCCCGTCAATCATCTTCTGTACATCGACATCTTCTTTGTAATAATAAGTACCGATGGCATCCTCAATGGCGCGCAGCTTCGACATCGTGAGGTCGCTTACGATGTCCTCAGGTGCTGCCATTTCCGCACTGGCAACCTCGCTGGCCTCCTTTAATTGATATGTCGTATAAATCTGCCTCACCGTGAATATACAGCTCGCAATTAAGAGGCTGAGAAGCACTCCGGTAAAGATTCCGCCGACAAAACCGCCTCTTCCAGTTTTGTCCTGAAGATTATTGTTATTTTTCTTATCGTTCTCCGAGCTATTCTTATAATCCTCAGAATTATTGTTTAAATCATATTTCATTACTATCATCTCCAATTATTTACTCAAGTAGTTCCAAGGTGAAACATAACTTCCGTTTAAACGTACGCTGAAATGGAGATGGTTGCCTGTCGAACGGCCTGTCGAACCCACCGCAGCAATATTTTGTCCCTTTGTTACAAAATCGCCTTTTGAAACGTAAAGCGCGGATGCGTGCATATAAATCGTATACAGCCCGTCACCATGATCGATCATAATATAATTACCCATGGATCCGCTGTAATCCGAAGCCACCACATTTCCATCGTATGCGGCTACAATCGGCGAGCCTCCGGGAGCCGCCATATCCACACCGTTATGAAATTGCTCCACTCCCAGGATTGGATGTATACGAGTGCCGTAATCGTCACTGATTCTCGTATAGGACGGCGCAGGCCAGCTAAAAATACCTCCGTCATACCTCAGGTTATTTTCTTCCGCCAGCTTCGCCTTTTCTTCGGCAACCGCCTTCTCCAGCGCTGATATAGTCTCGTTCTGTTCCACAATATCGGCTTCATATTCTGCGATTGCAGCCTCTTTATTCGTTATATCGGTAGAAACCTCGGTAATCGTCCTTTCCTTTTCGTCTATCAGCTCGCCTAAGGAAGCTTCTTCCTGCTCCACTCCCGACTTGGCTTCATCAAGATAGGCTCTGTCTTCTTCAAGCTGCTCCTTATATAACTCGATCATCTTTCGCGTCGCTACATATTCATCCAGCATCTTTCTGTCATAAGAGGAGAGCATCTCTATATACTCCGCCTTGTTCAGCATTTCACCGAAGCTGGAAGAAGAAAAAATCAGCTCCATGTATAGGTTATCGCCCTTTTCATACATGAACTTAATTCTCTTTTTCATCGCGTCGTATTGACTTTCCTGATCCTCCACCGCCGCTTCCAGTTCCTGCTCCGTTACTGAAATTTCTTCTTCCTTTTCTGCTATCTTATCCTTTAAATCGGCAATCTTTTCCTGAATAGTTGTAAGCTGTCCGTCGAGCTGGGTCACATAAGCAGTCAAATCATTTTTCGAGGCTTCAAGCTCCTCTTTTATCTTCTTAACATCTGTAAGATCCGACTGCAGCTTATTTTTCAATTCCCGCGCATTTTCTATTTCTTCTTCCTTCTGCTTGATGCTGTCATTCGTAAGACCGGAAGCCTGAGCGTCAATAGAAGCCGGAATAAAGAGAAACGCCGCCTGAACGATGACAGGAACGCAAAGCACAGCGCACAGAATCTTCCTCCATTGTTTCATATGCAATATTCCCTATACTCTTAAGTGCTTTCTAACAGTTACGATACTTCCAAGGAAACCGATTCCAACTCCCATAGCGATGGATACAGGTGCTAATGTATTGAAAATCGTCTCTACAGGTAAAAAGCTCAAAAGCTGTGCTAACATGGAAAATCTCTCTGATACATAAAGGATGACATTGTTATATATGAAGTAAATCAGCCCCAATGGCACCAGCGATCCTATTACCCCTATTAGTATTCCCTCAATAACGAACGGAGATCTGACAAAAAAGTCCGTCGCCCCTATATATTTCATAATATTGATCTCTTCCTTGCGCACGGAAATTCCTATCGTTACCGTATTGCTTATGAGGAATATGGATACTGCGAAAAGAATACCGATAATACCGATAGAAACATAGGCAATCAAGGCATTTACACCACTTAAGGTAGTCGCTGTGATTTCCGACTTATTGATTCTTCTTATATCATCAATGGATTCCAGATAAGTGACAAGAGCCGGCTGCAGGGAAACATCATTTAAGTATATCTCGTAGTGCGAGGAATCTGCCAGCGGGTTTTCCGTAAAACCGTCTGCATATTCTCCTAAGTAATCCTCTTTAAAGCTTTCCCAAGCCTCCTGCGCAGAAACGAACTTTACCTCTGAAACCTCCACCCTTTTCGAGATCATATCGCCGATTTCGCTGATTCTCGTATCATTTACTCCTTCGTCGAAGAAAACGGTTACAGACACGCCTTCCTCCGCCGTCTTTACAATATGTTGGAAATTCGTAATAATCGCATAGAACAAACCGAACAGAAACAAGCATGCGCCTATTGTGGCGATAGAAGCGAGGGAAAACCACTTATTTCTTATAATATTGCGGAATCCCTGTCCGATAGTATAAAAAAATGTACTAATTCTCATCGATATAACCACCTTTTTCCTCATCGCTTACAACGATACCACGTTTCATTGTAACGACTCTTCTCTGCATGGAATTCACAATTTCTCTATTGTGTGTTACCACCAGAACCGTTGTGCCGTTTTCATTGATCTGCTCCAAGAGCTTCATGATCTCCCATGAATTCTTCGGATCCAGATTACCGGTAGGCTCATCGGCAAGCAATATGGTGGGTCTATTGACCAACGCTCTGGCGAGAGCAACCCTTTGCTGTTCACCTCCGGATAGCTGCCTCGGCTTCGCCTTATACTTTCCCGCGAGTCCTACCATAGACAGAACGCTCGGTACATTTCGTTTTATATCTTTATTGGACACTTGAATGATGCGCTGTGCGAAGGCTACGTTCTCATATACATTCCTATCCTTCAAAAGCCGGAAATCCTGAAACACGATTCCAAGATTTCTTCTGAACTTCGGAATCTTACGGTGTCTGATTTTCACCAGATCATATCCCATGACGCTGATATTCCCTGAAGTCGGCGTCAATTCCCGAAGAAGAAGCTTGATTAAGGTCGATTTGCCGGAACCGCTGTCGCCTACGATAAATACGAACTCTCCTTTATTAATATGTAAGCTGACGCCGTTTAATGCCGGCGCTCCAGTAGCATATGCTTTGCTGACATTTTCGAGAGTAATAATTTCATTCCCCAGATCAGCCTGTTTTTTCCCTCTTCGTCTCTTTCTTTCTTTCTCAGCCAAAGTTATTCACCCCTAATTGTTTTATCCTTTTTTGTCTCTTTCCGATAATAGCTTAGCCGTTTTTATCAATATTCAAAAGTTTCCATATACTTCATATACTTTACAACCATAAGCGCAATCTTAAAAGTAATGGCGTCTTCAAACACTCTAAGATCAAGACCGGTGCTCTTCTGCAATTTATCCAGTCTGTATACGAGTGTATTTCTATGAATGAAAAGCTGTCTGGAAGTCTCCGATACGTTCAAGCTGTTCTCGAAAAACTTGTTGATCGTCGTAAGCGTCTCTTCGTCAAAATCATCCGGGCTCTTTCCTCCGAAAATTTCCTTTATGAACATCTTGCAGAGCGGAATGGGAAGCTGATAGATTAAACGGCCTATTCCCAGCTCACTGTAAGCGACGATGTCCCTTTCATCGAAAAATATCTTTCCGACATCCAGCGCCATCTTCGCTTCCTTATAGGAACGGCTTACCTCTTTGATCTCATTAACCGTGGTTCCGTAAGAAATACGAATGTTCTTCATGCCCTCTTTTAAAAGATAGGCCTCTGCGCTCCGGGCAGTCTTATCAATTTCCTTGCTGCTGTCTCCTTCCGACAGGTCCTTTACTACTATAACATTATTTTCATCCACTGCGGTAATGAAATCTTTGCTATTATTTCCATAATATGTCCGCATGAGCTCTAGAACGTTGCTGTCTTTCCCATTTTCCGTCTCTATGATCATGACGACCCTTTTTCCGTCCGTCTGTATATGCAGCTTTTTCGCGCGGCTGTAAATATCTACCAAAAGCAGATTATCGAGCAGCAGATTCTTGATAAAGTTGTCCTTATCGAAGCGTTCCTTATACGCAATCAAAAGACCCTGAATCTGAAAGGCCACCATCTTTCCGACCATGTACACATCCTCACCTGCTCCGCCGGCAATCAAAATATACTCCAATTGCAGTTCGTCAAATATCTTGAAATATTGGTATCCCTGTATCTCCTGGGAATCTGCTGCGGAACCCACGAATTCTACTGCCGCCGCAGAACAGCTTTCCATCCCTGCCACAGTGGATGCTACCTCCTTGCCGTCTACATCCATTACGCACAACTCTACTCTGGCGATTGCCTTAAGGCCCTCAATTGTATTTTGTAATATTTGATTTGAAATCATTTCCCCGCTCCTTCTCCTTCTCTTTTCTAACCTTATATGCAATTTATACAATGCACATTTTGAAAAAAAATCTGTTTTTCCTATACCCAATTTTCATTTTAATTCAAAACTACAAAAAAATCTACACTATTTCTTCAAAACTTTGTGTATTTTTTATGTATTCTGAGAAAACGTACAGATTTTATTCAATGTACAACTTCCACAACTCTTTTCTGCGGCAGCTTTCATGCCGACCGCAACACTAAAAAGGCAGATTTGAAACTTGTTCTCATTTCAAATCTGCTTACTGATTCTTTTCATTCTCTCCATTATATCTGTTCATCCGATCGTGGAACATCTTCTTGTAGATTCGGCTCATTGCTTTCTTCTGAAAAGATTCACGGCGTTCGCCCAGCTTCATGTCCTTGGAAATTCCCAGCCATACCTCCGCATTGATATACGGCTTCGCTTCCAGCATCCATTGCTCCTGCCTGCTTCCTGCCATTCGCGAAATAATTACGGAAGGGGCAATATCGTTAATATCGTTAACGACCTCCTCCACATTTTCCGCATCCTCTTTTATAATCTGATAGCCTCTGACTGAGATGCCCCGCTGAAAATCTTTCAATTCATCTCTCAGCTTCTGCGCATCCTCTTCCGAATCGGATAGCAAATATATCGTTTTCCCTCCGCGCACGATTCTTCTCAAAAATTCCTTTAAAAAAACGAGATTCTCCACTTCATACGAACGGCTCTTGGATTCTATCTTCGCCACCCGCAGAATATCGGACTCCCCGCATAGGGTCATATCCATGGATTCTATTCTCTCTTTTTCATTTTCATCTTTTCCCGCCAATATAAGCATCGGTGTCGTAACGTATAAAATCGTATTAAGAGCGCCGTTTTCTAAAAAACCGTCCAGCAAAAGCAGCGACTCCTTGAGAGAATAATCGGTAAGCGTAACCCCTAAAATATCCATTTTTTGCATACTTTCACCATCATTTCCCCATATGGTCGAACTAAATATTCCCCTAAACAATCTTAAAAACCTTCCCCCGACTTGTCAAGTATATCAAAAATATGGTATACTTGCAATATAATGATTCGAATTATAAAAATTCAATTTTAAGGGAGGTAATAAATATGGATATTCCTGCATTATCAATGGCGCTTGCCCAGACACAGACTATATCGGACGTAGGCATCACTATGCTCTCGAAATCACTGGACAGCATGGAGACTGGCGGCGACGCAATGATAGATATGATGAAATCCTCCATGGAATTATCTGTAAATCCTGCCATCGGTTCCAACATAGATTTATATATATAGAAGCTTATAGCATAAAACATAAGCGTGCAGCTACGCAGCCACTTTTCATGTGGCAGGAGCACTTTTCTATTGCATGATAAAACGCACATCTTCGTAGGTGTGCGTTTTTTATATAAAATCAATTGTGAATTAAGAATCAATAAAGAATAAAATCGAGGGCCATGTAGGAAAGTGCCAATACTACAGCGATCAAAAGCGGTACAGTTATCATGGTATTGCCTGTTTTATTTTTTCTGGTTCTCCAGATATCCCTAAGGTTCTCTTCCCGATGTTCGTTTTTGGCAATCCAGGCCAGAACACAAGCTGCTAAAGTAGTAGTAATTGCAGCGATAATCAAATAGCCACTGATGGCTGCCAACATTATATCCGTTGTAATCTGCGACTGAGCTTCATCCAGACCGCCCATTCCAAAGGAATCGTATAGGTACATGATACATACCTGCTGGGAGTTGAATATGACATGAAATAAAACGGAGCTCCACAAACTTCCTGTAGCTTCTACCAATGCCACGAGAATCATACCGATTATCAAAGCATACGCGGCCTGATTGAAGTTCATATGCATGAGAGCGAACAGGCTGGCAGATAAAAAAAGGGCCTGTAACACGGTTCCCGATTTCTTGTAGCCCTGATATATAATCCCTCTGAATACCAGCTCCTCGCTGAACGGTCCGATGATTCCTATAATAAGAAGCATAACAAAAAAGGGGATCTCTAAGATATCCCCACTAATTGCCACCACCGTATTATCCACGAACAGCATGGAAACCGCATTGATTACGGTAGTTAAAGGCATAGCCAGAAAAGTAAAAAGAATGATCATAAGCACCGAGGATATTTTAATCCTCCGAAAGCCTGCAAATTTAATCAGATTCTCCCTGGAAATCAGGAGTCCTATAAGAGCAGGCACCAATACGATCAACTGACTGATTATGAAATTAGGTACAATTGTCAGTGTATAAAACGGACTTAAAACTCCCAGCAGAACCACCGCCCCAACATGAAGCAGGATAACTGCCAGGAAAATCCGGTTTACCTTTTTACTATTCATTCGCTATCCTAATTCTCCATCATAAAGTTAACTAATTTCGTAATGTCTTCCGGCTCATAGGCAATAAGTTCAAGCTCTGCGATCGTTCCGTCGGAAAAAATATTCGCCATGGATACGTACTGGGAAAGCTTGGACTTAAGGTTCAGTCTGTCTCCCTCGCCCGTCACTAATTCTACCTTGCCTACACAGCTGTCAATTACTTTAAAAAACTTATCGATATCTCTGATATTCTGTACTTTCATTTCATTCTCCTTTCCAAATCGAAGCCTTAGCTTCCATTACTAATCCCTTTTTTATTTACACCATGATTATACTGATTTCGGTGTGAATATGCAAGACAATTATCAATGAATAAAAAACATTCAGGCTTTTCTTATACTGCCGCCGTCTATAAGCACTTTCCCTTCCTTCAGCAAACGTCCCACTGCCCGTTTGAATTCATTCTTACTCATCTGCACTTCCTGCCTGATGGTTTCGGGATCTGCCTTATCATTAAACGGAAGAACTCCCCCATAGCTTTCTATAATTTCCATTATTTTATCCGCATCGGTACCAATTTGAAGATATGCCTTCTCCCTCAGGCTTAGATCCAGTTTTCCATCCTCCTTGACGCCTGTCACCCGGGCCTGAACCATATCTCCTTCCCTGATATCTCCGTACATCTCCTTCTTTGAAATAAGGCCGGAATATTTATCGTCTACTGCTACAAAAGCCCCAAACTCTCTGCTGATTTCATAAACGCGCCCGGTCACCCTGTCATCCTTCTTATAAGGACTGTCAGTGTCCAAGTAAGGATATACCTTCATCGTAGCACATAATCTATTGCTCTTATCAGTATATAGTGCGGCCAGACACTCCTCCCCTTCCTTCACCGGCCATGTCTGCTCTTTGAAAGGAAGCAGCAACTGTTTTTCCAGCCCCCAATCCAAAAAGGCGCCGATTTTCGCAACCTGTGCAACCTTAAGAAGAGCAGTCCTTCCAAGGGTGAGCGCCGCCTCCTTAGTAGTTGCAATCAAACGGTCACTGGAATCTCTATATATGAATACACGTATTGCATCTCCCACCTGCGTTCCTTCCGGAACCTGCTTTTCGGGAAGAAGCACCTTTTCATCGGCACCGCCCGCATCCTCAGCCAGATATACGCCAAATTCCACTTTTTTTACAACAGTTAAATTCTGCACTTCTCCTAATCTTATCATACAATACCCATATTCCTTTCAAACTCTGCAACACAGTAAGCCTGTCCCTCTTCGTTATTAAGCAAAATTAAGCAAATATTATCCGCAAGCCGATAAACCTCCGGTACGATAATGTCTCCCAAAAGCGCCTGCTTTTTATATTCTGCCCGCATCTGCCTTATGGCGAAGCCTTCCGGCAAATATTCCATGGCAATGCGGATATATTGCCCATTATTCACGTGATGGTTGGTATCCAGGTGATGCTGTCTCACCTCTACCTTCTCCCGCTTCTCCCCTTTGGTTTGAGGAAGAGCAATCTTACGCGGCGCATAATCCATCTCAAGCTTTTCTTCCAGCACATATGCCGCATTCAGCTCATCAGGAACTCTCGCCGGCCGCATATGCTCCATATCCATTAAAGTCCAGACAGTGTTCGCATAGGCCAGGCGTTCTCCGTTCTCCTCCTCCATCAGAAAATTACGCCACCCGATAAAGCCTTTGAAATCATACGGAGCCGTTCCGATCAACACTCTTTCTCCAAGAGCAGGGTACCTTTCAACTACTATCTGCCAAGCCGACATTACCCAGGCCAGATGCCTTTCCTGAAGAAATTTAAGCCCTACCCCTATATCTTCAGAATGAAAAGTTGAACAATCCTGAAAATAATCCAGCAGCGATTCTAAGGATAATTTTCCTTCTCTGTCCAGTTCACTGTATCGTATACGTCCTGCGAATCTATACATTTATCCCTACTCCTTCCAAAGTCAAAGACCCTTTCTTCTCCTTATATCAACGCTCCAATTATATCACAGCCCATCTCGTAATTGCAAACAATTCACCATGTAGAGAAAGCCTTTATTTTTTCATATTAAGGGTATTAAAGCATAGAATATAATAAGCCGTTATGGTCAATATGACAATTTCCGGCACCTGATAACCTCATTCTATACAAGGAGCTTTCCATGGAAAAAATTCTGGATGAAGATTATTACGACCTAATGATAGATAATATACTCCTTCCCAGTTATGATACCGGCAATAACGTTACTAATATAAATGAGAGACATTCCCTGCTGCATGTGCTTGCAAGGCAGGTGAATATCTGTGACCTGGGAGCAAATCCTTATCATCGCTTTCCTTCCCTTTTCACTTTGACTGCATCTATCCGCCCTCAGGTATCCGGGGTTAATCAGATACAGCGCAATCCGGCTCTCGCACTCTATGGAACCGGCGTGATCGTTGGAATCATAGATACGGGCATCGATTATCAGCATCCCGCCTTCAGGCATAACGACGGCAGTACGCGCATCGTTTCCATATGGGACCAGACAATACAGACCGGCACTCCTCCGGAGACATTTACTTACGGCTCCGAATACAGCCGGGAATTGATCAATCTTGCCCTTATATCTGCGGAACCTTTATCCATTGTACCTTCCGAGGACACTAACGGACATGGAACAGCAATTGCAAGCATCGTCGCAGGCAAAGGAGATTCCGCTCAGAGTTTCACCGGAGTTGCTACCGAAGCAGAATATGTAGTGGTAAAGTTAAAAGAAGCCAAATCGAATCTACGCCAAATCTCCTTCGTTCCCGAAAACGCTGTTTGTTATCAGGAATCGGATGTCATGTTAGGCGCCCGCTATTTGTTGTCCGCAGCCCGTAAGCTCAACCGATCTCTTGCCATGTGCGTCGCCCTCGGCACCAGCCAGGGTGGTCACGACGAACACGGCGCTACTACCGGTTATTTGGACTATCTCACTCACCGCCCTCAAATCTGCGTTTCTGTCTCTGCCGGAAATGAAGGGAACAACGGCAGACATTATTACGGCAACATCGCCGTTCCTACAAATGACACTCTGTTCGAGTTGAAGGTGGGCAGTGCCGATAAATTATTTGCCATGGAAATCTGGCCTTATGCCCCCAGCCGTCTTACCATTGAAGTCACTTCGCCCAGCGGGGAATCCACGCCTTTGGTTTATCCGGGCATCAATACCTGCGAGAGATTCAATTTCGTATACAACCAAGGCACGTTATGGATAAATAATATTACCTTTGAAGAGGAGACCGGAGAACAGCTCATACTACTGCGCTTCCAAAATCCTTTTGCCGGTATATGGAGCTTTAAACTGCAAAATTTAGAAAATGAGAGTTTTTCTTTCCATTCATGGCTTCCCTCGGGGGATTTGCTTTCCAGAGAAACTTATTTCCTGCAATCGAATCCAAGCACTACCATCACTTCTCCCGGCAACGCCATACGCCCTCTGACGGTAACCGCATACAACCAGTCAAACGACAGTATATGGATAGATTCCGGAAGGGGTTATACACGTACCAACCAAGTCAAGCCCGATGTGGCCGCACCCGGTTTTGAGATTCCTTGCGCGGTTCCAGGAGGACGTTATGCCACCTTAACCGGTACCGGGGCCTCCACTGCCTATGCTTCCGGTATCACTGCCATGCTTTTGGAATGGGCCGTAGTCCGCGGGAACTATACCTCAATTACGGGGACAGATATCAGCAGTCTTATAACCCGCGGCGCATATAGACAGCCTAACACAACTTATCCGAACAATATATGGGGTTATGGCCAAATCGATATCAATGGTGTCTTTGAGAGGCTCGCCAACTTATAAGCCACAATCAAATAAGAAAACAATATGAGCCTGCGGCAAATTGCTTACAGGACACTGGAAAGGCATGGTAAGGATAATGGAAAAGATTCTCGATGAGAACTACTATGATTTGATTATAGATAATGTAATGGTTCCCTATTACGACATCGGCAACAATATCACATACATGAACGACCGTCATTCCCTTCTGCACGTTTTAGCAGGCCAAATAGACCCCTGCGATCTCGGAGCAAATGCATATCACCGTTTCCCTTCCATATATATATTAACCTCGCAGATCAGTCTGGAAAAATCAGGTGTCATCGAGGTTCAGCGCAACCCTGCACTGGGATTATATGGAACCGGGGCTATTGTCGGAATCATAGATACCGGTATCGACTACCGCCATCCGGCTTTTAAGCACAATGACGGCACTACCAGAATATTATCCATATGGGATCAGACTATTCAGTCAGGAACGCCGCCTGAAGATATGGTTTATGGGTCCGACTACCCGAAGGAATTGATTAACCTCGCTCTACGTTCCGCAGATCCTTTATCTATCGTTCCTACCATAGATGAAAATGGCCATGGCACCGCAATAGCGAGCATAGCCGCCGGTAAACCCGACGAAGCCCAAGGCTTCAGCGGCGTGGCACCAGAAGCCGAACTCGTCGTTGTAAAACTCAAACCGGCCAAATATAATTTACGAGAAGTTTCTTTTGTCCCGGATGATATATTATGCTATCAGGAATCGGATATGATTCTGGCAGCCCGCTATATATTATCAGTCGCGCAAAGGCTGAACCGTCCCGTAGCCCTCTGCATCGCACTGGGCAGCAGCTCCGGAAGCCATGACGGACAGGGGGCCGCAAGCAGCTATTTCGATTATATTACCCGTTTTTCCCAGATTTGTGTGGCAATTTCGGCCGGAAATGAAGGCAACAGCAATAGGCACTACTACGGCAACACGACACAGGCACCCTATCAGTCAGAGTTTGAACTAAGAGTAGGAAATCAAGACAGATTATTCTCAATGGAAATCTGGCCTTACGCTCCCAGCCGTCTTTCTATTGAAATAACTTCACCCAGTGGAGAATCCACTTCTTTAATTTACCCCAGAATAAACTCTTGTGAGAGATTTAATTTTGTTTTTAACCAAGGCACTATCTGGGTAAACAATTACAGCTTTGAAGAAGAAACAGGAGAACAACTAATATTGCTTCGCTTTGAAAATCCGATTTCAGGCATTTGGCGTTTCCAGCTGTATAACCTCGAAAATGAGCCTTTCTCATTTCACACATGGTTGCCTGCCGGAAATATAATTTCCCCAGAAACATACTTTCTTCAAGCGAATCCTGACACTACTATACTTTCACCAGGCAATTCTGTATATACAATGACAGTAACCGCATACAACCAGAATAACGATAGCATATTGATAGACTCCAGCAGAGGCTACAGTCGTACCGGTTTGCCCCAGCCGAATCTGGCCGCTCCCGGTTTTGATTTGACTTGCGCTCTTCCCAATAATCAATACGGCTCGCTAACCGGTACAGGCGCGGCCACTGCACATACTACGGGCATTATTGCTCTCCTTTTTGAATGGGCTGTGTCCAGAGGAAATTATACATCCATTACCGGAGTGGATATCAACCATCTTCTGATCAGAGGCGCATCCCGCAGCCCCACCACCTCTTATCCCAACAATATTTGGGGATACGGGCAGGTTAATATCAATGGGGTGTTTGAACGGCTGGCCATTTTCTGACAACTGTAATTCCCCGCCGGAGCGGAATATTGTCTAACTTATCCGAATCGCTCTAAGGTGTCACCTCTGTATCCTGTGTGGGTGCAGGGGGACCTTCTGTATACCCCATTCAGCCGCATGTTTTTGGTAATTTTCACAGGGTCCGGAGGATTCACACTCCAAATCATTTTGTTATCACTCTGCTTCCCTTCCTTGCCACAGTCGGTATCACCGATTCTTGGCATAAAGGGAGCAAGTTTTTCAGGCCGTTATCAAAAGTGGCTCTGTATGCAGACGTAATGAGTTGTTTTGGATTTTATGGTGCTAATTTTTGTCCTTGTTTGTATTAGCTTGGTTAGCAACTTTATTTGTTTTTTCTTCAATAAGATCCTTATCTCCCAAGTAGTAATTCTTAATAACTCGAAAATCTTCATCAAATTCGTATACAAGGGGGATGCCTGTAGGTATATTTACTGATATGATTTCTTCCTCTGACAGCTGATCCAGATGTTTTATCAACGCCCTGATTGTGTTTCCATGTGCAGCAATAATGACTCTTTTGCCCTGCTTCATATCATTTATGATGTTCTCTTCAAAATAGGGAATTACTCTTTCTATTGTATCTTTTAAGCTCTCTACTAAAGGAAGTCTCTCCTTTGTAATCTCTCTATACTGTTCCTGATGCTTTGGGCTTCTACTATCATCTTCATCTAATGCCGGAGGTAGAATATCATAGGAACGACGCCAGATTTGCACCTGTTGTTGTCCAAATCTTTTCGTAGTTTCTTCTTTATTAAGTCCTTGGAGCGCTCCATAATGACGTTCGTTAAGCAGCCATGATTTTTTAACCGGCAGCCACTCTCTATCCATCTCTTCCAATATAATGTTCAAGGTATGTATTGCCCTCTTAAGATATGATGTATAGCACACATCAAAATCATACCCCTCTTCTTTTAACAGTTGTCCTGCACTTTTTGCTTCCTGTTTTCCATGCTCCGATAGCTCTACATCAGTCCATCCCGTAAATAAGTTAAGCCTGTTCCACTCACTTTCACCATGCCTAACGATAATCAGTTTCATATGCTATTACCTCCCATATTAATCTTTGTTTTTCTCTTGTTAACTCGGTTTTTCTTATTCTTTCTTTTTTCATAGCTAAGCTTTCATAGTCTATGGCATTCCCCATGGCCTAAAATCATGGATATATGGATGTTT
>JAEYJO010000062.1 GCA_023408815.1 Bacillota bacterium
TACAATTCATTTGTGGGTGTCTCCTTTGAACGATGATTATTTAACCAGCCAGTTAACAATCATTATTCTATGGGTGACACTCATTTTTTGCAAACCCGTCATTTGTTACTTAACAGGAATGCTCCTAGTATGAAAAAGAACTTCTAATCCCGACTCGAAAACCAGATATGGAAGTCCTTTTTTTAATGTGATAGATAAAAGATTATTGCTCTGTTTTCTCAAAACGGTTTTTATCACTGATGCGCAAAACAATATTACCCGCATCGGCTTGTAGTTCGATTTTATCGCTTTGGAATTCCGGGATATCGCCAATTGTAAGTATTGTCCCAATCGGCATATTCTCAAGATTGACCGTTAATCCTGCACCATAAATGATGCACGGTATAATTCCAGAACGTCTCAATTGTTTGGGTTTGCAGTTATGTCGCGCTTTTGCGCCAAAATATTATTCATCTTAACTCCTCCTATTGTTGGAAAATTGATGTCTTATAAAAAAAAGAAGGGCTTTTCATAGTACGCAAATCAGCGCAATATCAAAAGCCCTTCTCAAAGACGGTTCTTTTATATTTAACTTTTATTAGTATAACATAGCATTGAGAAAAAAGCAAATCTGTAAGACTTGTCTATATAAGACGATAAATAAAATTTAAAATTCCACACCCCATGGCTGGTAGCGTTAACTCTTGCCCAGTTAATGCTTATTCATCTTTTGATTGCTTACGATCTCGGTTCTGCTTGAGTTGGGGTATTTTTTTACAATGTGAAATCCATTATCAAACAAAATCTCTGTATTTTGATTTTTGTTATTTTCAACATTTATTATTCCTCCAAACAATCATTGGAAATCTCGAAATTAAAGATCACGTTATAAAGCCAGCATACTATAATATATAACTTGAATGTTCTAATATCCCGTTATTCCTACAATGCAACTATCATGGATTACATTTCTTACAAGGAACATAGCCTTGTCCAATAATATCATCCCGACTTAGTGTTGAATCGCTTCTATTTGTAGTTGGCAAATAACTGCAGCTCGGCAAATGAAATTTCATTGTTTTTACGTTTAGCACATAGGTAAGTGAATTGGTATCCTGCTGCACTTCCTTCTTTGGTTCTTCAACAGCAGGTGTGGATTCCTGTTGTTTCGTTTCAGCCTTTGGTACTGCGGCCGCACTGGATTTATTATTATTGGATTTTACATTACTCGCTTTCGTCGGCTCTCCTGCTTTCCATGTTTCGGAAGGTGCCGCATTCCAGGTGATCTTTTTCCCATCGGAAGTAGCAATTAATGAGCCTTGTTCATCCGTACGGAATACTTTTACATTTAAAGCTCTTAAGGTGTTCAGCGTTGCTGCATCGGGATTTCCATATTCATTATTTTCTCCGCAGCTTATCACTGCATATTCCGGATCAATGGCCTCTACAAAATCTTGTGTAGAAGATGTTTTACTGCCATGATGCCCTGCTTTATACACATCCGCCGATATATCGATTCCATTATCGAGGATATCCCCTTCGGCCTCTTCCTCCGCATCCCCGGTAAATAGAAACTTTTTATCTCCATGGGAAAGCAAGATACCGACGGAATAATTATTGGATGTATCCCCATAATCTTCTTTATTTGGAGCAATTATCGTAAATTCTGAATCCCCCAGCTCATAGGTATCACCGACAACCGGAGCAGTCACTTTATACTGTTTATTATCCATTGCCTTTATTACATCGCGATAGGCGGCTGTATCTTTTGCATAATTGGGCATAATGACCGTATTGATGTCATATTTGCTTATGATAACATCAGCCCCGCCGCAATGGTCTGAATCAGGATGTGTGACGATCAAATAATCGAGACTTTTTACTCCCTGCTTCTTAATATAATTTTGTACCAGAGTACCTTTATCATCTCCTCCGGCATCTATGAGCATGGACGAATCACCACATTTAATTAATGTAGCATCCCCTTGCCCGACATCAATATAATGGACTTCCAGTTTATCAATTTTGGTCACTTTATTATTTGTTTGGGTTTTTGCTTCAGATGTACTGCCATACAAAGATATTGATATTAAAAGCGCTGACAATAGCACTAGAAATTTTTTCATTATGAAATTCCCCCTTTTATATTTGGTAATATAATATCATATTTTGTTGAAATATACTATTGCTATTATTTATTATTGGAATGCTTCTCGGATTGTTACATCGGATAGTAAAGACAAAGACAGAGAATAGCCGCCCTGCTCTTATAAAGTCAGGCGCCTATTCTCTGATAGTTATCTTAGAATTTGTAAACATCCATTATCAAGATTTACTTGATTGAAAATACTGCAAATGATTATCGAGTCTTTCCGCATAATTGCTTAGCTTTATGGCCATAGATTCTACTTCATCAATATTCTTGCTTAATTCAATAACCGCTTTTTGTGTATGCAGCGTAGATTCAACACTTTCCTCCGATACATTTTTAAGACTTTCAATATTTTCTATAATCTTATCTTTTTCGACATTGCATACTTGCGTGCGTTCCCGTATTTCAGATATTTCTTGCAAAGAATCTTCAATTCCATCGTTTACTTTTTCAAAATGCTTTTGTGTCTCCCAAAGCTTTGTTTTTTGTTTTTCAACATCAGTTAGCACTTCATTCATTATCACGAGCATTTTTCCTGATTCTGTTGAAAGATTTCCGACAATTTCATCAATCTGTTTTGTCGATTCGCTGGATTGACTTGCCAACTTACTAATTTCTTCCGCAACAACCGAAAAGCCCGCACCGTGTTCTCCTGCTCTCGCTGCCTCTATACTGGCATTTAGCGCCAATAATCCCGTCTGCTTGGAAATTCCTGCGATCATTTGAAGCACAGAATTAATCTGAGCGGCAGCTTCATATGTTAGATTAACCTGTTGACTGATCCGTTCAATCGCATAGTTCGTCCTCTTATTTGATTCATCAAGGTCATTCATATTTTTCACGGATTGCCTTCCATCTTCTTTCATTCCTCCTGATGTCTCTTCCAAGTGTTGTATACTTCTCAGAATATTACCGATCATGCTGCCTATTTCATCAATATGTATGGATGCCTTATTCATGTTATCGCTTTGTTTTTTGGTATCATTGGTAATTCTTTTCATAGCAGAGCCTATCTGTTCTGTAGCTATATTCGTTTCCTCCACTGTCTTTCCTAATACTTCTTCTGAATTAATCAGCTTTTCCGAAATCAGTTGAATATCTGTCATAGAATTATTTAGTTTTTGGCTCAGTGCCATCATCGATTCAAACATAACGCCGATTTCATCTTCTCGCTTGCTTATCTTCCTGTCCACTTCAATATTCAAATCTCCGTCAGATAACTGCAGCATATACTCTTCAATTTTCCGCAAAGGGCCTACAATATTTCTTGTAACCAATGCCAGCTGAATAACACCTACAAACAATATAAAAGCAATTATATTAGCAATCAGCATTTCATTAAATCCATTCATCGATAAAATGGAAACAGATGTTGACATCGCAAGCAAGGGACATAACGCAGTCGCAATAATTTGATTTCTGATGCTTTTTTTAACCCTTCTGGGCCGCTTCTCATATTTAATCTTCTCTGTCATAAAACCACCTCTCCAGATGTTAATAAGTAATTATCATTCTTACCTAACTCAAATTTTCAAAACTCATATGCCTTATTTCCCAATCCAACATAGAATAAATTGCTTTGGCCATAAAGCAGAAAACTGCCAATATCAAACCGAGCCAAATGATATTTCTTTTTTTCATTTTCTCCTCCTTCCATCTTACTGCGCTCTCTCTATGCAATCACTAACAGGCACAGTCGGCAATATTCTTTTTAGTTGTTTGAATGTATTTTATTTACATAGCATTTGAAAATTGTTTATGAATTGTTTAAGAAATATTAATTGTCCTATTCCCTTAAAAATGTTGCATAAAAAAAACGCCTTCCCGAGAAAAAACTCGAACGGTGTCATATGAGAAATGGCCGCACTGGTTGGCCGAAAATATGTGGTTTTTTTAAATCGAGCGGAAATAGGATCGCTGCTCTATCTGGGAAACGGCATACACTGCCAAGCCCTCCAAAAGCAGAGAACAGCGGTTTTTTTCCGCATTATTGATTTTGCAAACTGCTGGGCTCCTTTTGTATCATCAGAACTGGGGCGGCCTCTTTTCAGCTATTTATTTAACTATCAATGAGGCAAACCTACCAATAATCGACTTTATGGCAATGCAGCCGGCAACTACAAAAAGTGCAATTTGGGGGTCATAAAGGATGGGGATTTTCCATTTGAATAGTTGTGCTGCTGTTGTAAGTAATGCGATCGTCCCAAAGATGTACCCCATGATGGTGAGCGGGTGAGCAGGTGCATTGCTGATAAATTTGCCGATTGTTGGCATAATCATGCACATTGCAAATCCGATTGCGCCCAAAGTAATAACAGCCGATCTTGGCCCATTAATGAATAGTATCTGCTTGCCGGATAGTCCTGCATAAACAATAAGGCTGGTTATAAACCACTCTGCTATCAATATTCCAATTCCTTTCATTATTTATCGCTCCTTAAATAGATTTTATTAAATATCGTAATATGTCTTTCTAAGAAAGATAAAGCTTCTTCATGTTTTTCGGGCTGAGTGTCGTATTTTGATAACAGTAAATACAAAGGTGAATAAAACTGCAAGGCCATTACCATTGGGTCAGCATCAACATAAACTCCATCATTTATTAAATTAGTGAACACGCCTGATATATAGTCTAAGCCCCTGTCTATTATCAATTCCCTAAAAAACTTGCTTGCCTCTGAAGCTCTATACTGTTCCATTGTCAACATTCTACGCAGTTGCGAACCATACTCTGTTTCGAGATAGAACTGAAACATTGTAACACTAATACGGAATAGTTCCGCTCTTACATCACTTTCTCCCGAGAGAATATTGGCCACGCTTTCAGGGGGAATAAAAGTAGAAACTTCCTCTTGATAACGACGTTCAATGTCTTTGAGAATTGAGTCAAAAATGTCTTGCTTTCCGCTATAATGCTTGTAAAGGGCGCTCTCCCGTATTCCGATTTCTTTTGATATGTCACGGATACCAACCCCATCATAACCTCTTTCAGAAAACAATTTTAGTGCAACTGTCAAAATAACTTCCTTTGTATCTCGTGTTTCGTTTTTTGGCATCATAACCTCCATCAACAAATATGGTGAGCAGTTGTTCACCATTATTATAGTGAACAACTGCTCACTTGTCAAGGAGGAAACTGGATTATATTCTCACGCTGTTATTTATGAGTATTTCTACTAGGTAACAAGTCATTGAAACTAATGATTTTACTGCCTTTACTTTCATAATAGCGCAGCATTTCGTCAATTTTCCTTTTATCATAACTGGTAATGCAATCTGATAAAACATTAACGTCATAATTGGCTTTGCGTAAGTTGTAACAGGTTGATTTGACACAAGCAACAGCATCTGCTCCTGCTATGTAGAAATCACATATTTCATTTTTACTAATAAAGTCTGTAAATACTTCACTGCTTAATGCGTTTCCTTTGTATTTTGTAGAGCGTATAGGCGCACAGGAGTTAGCAGATATGTTCGAAGTTTCACCCCGCACAATCTACCGCGACATAGACACTATCAACATGGCGGGTATCCCTGTTTGTTCTGCACCGGGAGTGGGCGGCGGCTTTGAAATCATGCAGAAATACAAGCTTGATAGAAAGGTTTTTTCTACTGCTGACCTTTCCGCTATCCTGATGGGGCTTTCCAATCTTTCTACTATGATACGAGGGGATGAACTGGTAAACGCCCTTGCGAAAAGCAAGCTGCTGACCTTTGAATATGCAGACCGCTACGGAAATAAAACTGCAAGAACAGCAGAGCCGTATCAGCTTGTATTAAAAAGTAGTCATTGGTATTGGCAAGGGTATTGCCATAAAAGAAATGATTTTCGCTTATTCAAACTATCTCGTACATCAAACCTACAAATACAAGAGGAATTTTTTACACCACGAGATCATAGCTTGCGAATAAAGTAGATTTATTTAACTCGTTCTGATTATTGGGACAGAAAAAGCAAAAAAACAAGTGTATCATCCACTTTGAACAATACGCTTGTTTTAGACATTTTAATCTATATTTTTTCCATTTAACACTGCATATTTATTATTATCTTTTGTTTCTTATGATATTAACTGTTGTGATTACCATAATCACCATAACTGCTGCAGCTATAATCTTACTCAACATACATTCACCTCTCTTTTGTTATTATGCCTTTTTGCTGCATAAACTGCCGCTCTTATTCCAGTCCTTTTGTAAAGGGGATTAAACAAAGCAGCGCTGCAATCCCAACAATACCTATTGCAATTCCCAATATCAGATTACTCCATACCATAACGAGGCACATACCAATTCCTAACAATAATGCTCCGATAATACCTATGAGCAAGCCGCCTATTAACTTTCCTGACAGCCTTATCGGTTCTTTATTTTCCATCCGTCTCCAGACCAGGATCGTAATTAGTAGTACAATGACGCCTATAATTCCCACAATAAGTCCTTGCTTAAAAGCATTCCATTCCGTTATCAGGCACATGCACATTCCAAGTGCAAACAAAATACCTCCTATTGTTCCTAAAATCATTGCTGCAAAATTACTTTTTTTCATTTGACATTCCTCTCTCCCTCTTCTAATGGGTTATCATTTATTTGATAAGGACAGAATACTGTCTAAATATTTAAGTCGTATTTAAGTATTGTTTCTAAAATATTAATTGTGTCTTAAATAAGTTTCTAAGGCTTTACAAAAAAAATAAGGTTCCTCAAGCCAGACTACGGCTTGAGAAACCCTGTAAAATCAACTATATAATTAGAACTTGCCAGCTGTAGCAGCTTCTTCGATCGAAACCGCAACGGCAACCGTCATACCAACCATCGGGTTGTTACCTGCTCCGATAAGACCCATCATTTCTACGTGAGCCGGTACGGAAGAAGAACCAGCGAACTGTGCGTCGGAGTGCATACGTCCCATAGTATCAGTCATACCATAAGAAGCAGGACCTGCCGCCATGTTGTCCGGGTGAAGCGTACGTCCTGTACCGCCGCCGGATGCAACGGAGAAGTATTTCTTACCCTGCTCGATACATTCTTTTTTGTATGTACCTGCAACCGGATGCTGGAATCTTGTCGGGTTGGTTGAATTACCCGTAATGGACACATCAACACCCTCTTTGTGCATGATAGCAACACCTTCGCATACATCATTAGCTCCATAGCAGTTAACTTTCGCACGAAGTCCTTCGGAATAAGATTTTCTATATACTTCCTTAACCGTATTGGTGTAAGGATCATACTCTGTTTCAACAAAGGTAAAGCCGTTAATTCTGGAAATTACCTGAGCAGCATCTTTTCCAAGCCCGTTAAGAATAACTCTTAAGGGGTTCTTACGTACCTTATTAGCCTTTTCAGCGATACCGATAGCACCCTCTGCAGCTGCAAAGGACTCATGTCCTGCAAGGAAGCAGAAGCATTCTGTCTCTTCTTCCAATAACATCTTACCTAAGTTACCGTGACCAAGGCCTACCACACGAGTATCCGCAACGGAACCGGGAATACAGAAAGCCTGAAGACCTTCACCGATTGCTGCAGCAGCATCCGCTGCTTTTCTGCAGTCCTTTTTGATTGCAATTGCAGCGCCTACGATGTAAGCCCAGCAAGCGTTCTCGAAGCAAATAGGCTGAATGCCCTTTACCTGGTCGTATACGTTAAGACCTGCGTCTTTTGTGATTTTTTCCGCTTCTTCGATAGAAGAGATTCCATAGCTGTTCAATACGGAATTAATTTTATCAATTCTTCTTTCATAAGATTCAAATAATGCCATTTTTTATGTCCTCCTATTCTTCTCTCGGATCGATAATCTTAACAGCATCGGCAACACGTCCATACTGGCCCTTTGCCTTCTCCCAAGCTGTGTTCGGATCATCGCCCTTTTTGATGAAATCTGTCATTTTGCCAAGGCTTACAAACTGATAACCGATAATCTGGTCTTCCGCATCGAGCGCGATGCCCGTTACGTAGCCTTCTGCCATTTCAAGATAACGAGGACCTTTCTCTAAAGTACCGTACATAGTACCAACCTGACTTCTAAGTCCTTTTCCTAAGTCTTCAAGACCTGCACCAACCGGAAGTCCGTCTTCTGAAAATGCGCTCTGGGTTCTTCCGTAAACGATCTGTAAGAATAATTCTCTCATAGCAGTATTGATAGCATCGCATACGAGGTCCGTATTCAACGCTTCCATAACTGTTCTGCCCGGTAAAATTTCAGCTGCCATAGCTGCGGAGTGAGTCATTCCTGAACATCCGATAGTCTCTATCAGAGCTTCCTGAACAATACCTTCCTTAACATTAAGTGTGAGCTTGCAAGCGCCCTGCTGAGGAGCACACCAGCCTACACCGTGTGTCAAACCGGAAATATCCTTTACATCTTTCGCCTTAACCCATTTTGCTTCTTCTGGGATAGGAGCACAGCCGTGATTTACGCCTTGTGCTACCGTACACATTTCTTCAACTTCCTTTGAATAAATCATGTGAAAACTCCTTTCAATATGTAGCTCGTGAATATTTTGTCATAATCGCAACTACTATTCTCGCATACTTTCTACAAAAAATCCAGTATATTTTCAAATAACACCATATTTTTTATTCTGAAACAGACGGCAAAAATTCTTATCCCTTTAAAGCTTCCTTAATACAAATCCAATAGGCCACCGCCGTTTGGAAAAGAATAATCTTTATCTTCCAGCTCAATACCGGCGGCCCTTTTCAATAACATTTCATCGAATGACAATAACGGAGTTTTATCCATTTGATATTTGATAAAAAAATTAACTTTTACAGATTCCTTATAATGACCTCGCCCTTATCTTTATAAATGCTGTCCGGAGGAATATAACCTCTCACAGAGGAGGTTGGATATACGCTGGAATTTTTCCCTATCACCGTTCCCGGATTCAGCACAGAATTACAGCCTACCTCTACCATATCGCCCAACATCGCTCCGAACTTCTTAAGGCCGGTCTCGATACAGCCGTTCTCAGCTTTTGCCACCACCAGCGTCTTATCACTTTTTACGTTGGAGGTGATAGAACCGGCTCCCATATGTGCCTTGAACCCGAGTACACTGTCGCCCACATAATTGTAGTGAGGCACTTGAACCTTATTAAAAAGAATTACATTTTTCAGTTCCGTAGAGTTGCCCACTACCGCTCCTTTGCCCACGATGGCATTCCCTCTGATAAACGCGCAGTGACGTACCTCTGCATCTTCATCGATAATTGCCGGCCCGGCAATGTAAGCGCTTTGAAAAACGGTTGCAGATTTTGCAATCCAGACGTTTTCTCCTCTTTTTTCATACTTATCCTCGGGCAGTGAATTTCCCAGTTTCACGATAAAGTCTTTGATTTTGGGCAATACCTCCCACGGATAAATGACTCCTTCAAAAATCTCCGAAGCGATCGTCTCCGAAAGCGTATACAAATTTTCAATCTTAAATTGTTCCATCGCATTTCCTCCTCTTTTTTGCCTTTCTTAAGGTGAAGCTCCCTCCGCCTTGTGAAACTTATTGTGCCTTGTGGGGCAATCTTCACTTTTTATAGTTCTTCGCCGCCATATCGAACTGCATATAAAGTGTGGATTGATTTTCCATCTGCTTTACACTGTTCGTCCTTCGTGTTACGAAATCATCAAGCTTGCGCATATATTCATCTTCCGTAATACTTCCTTCCGACACAAGTGTCAGCCCCTTTTCCCAGCTGGCAGTAAGGGCCGGATCCAGCAGCGGCCTTATCGACCCCGCCACCACATCGTATATCATCTCACCCATCAGGGTGGGGGTAATGATCTGAGTCTTTTTATTCAGTGACAAATATTTAATATTTACCAATTTCTTCAGTATCTCGGCCCGCGTAGCGGATGTTCCGATGCCGCTTCCCTTTATTTGGGCACGCAGTTCTTCGTCCTCGATGAACTGGCCTGCATTTTCCATGGTGAGTATCATCGTTCCGGAGTTATAGCGTTTGGGCGGAGATGTCTCTCCTTCCTTAATTTCAAAGCCCTTTAAGGACAGCTCATCACCTTTTTTCAGCCGCTTGAGCATCTCCATGAATTCCGGATCTTTCGTATCGTTTCCTTCCTCTTGGCCTTCCCCTTCTTCCGCACCCGCCTCTTTATTCTCTGCATCCTTGCGTTCCGGAGCTTTACTGTTCTCCTCCTTCTTTTTGGCGAAGGAGAATTCCGCCGCCCTTAAGTATCCCGGATCAGCTAATACCTTGAAGCTGGCAAAGAATTTCTCTTCCTTCATTCCTATGGTCAAAGCAATTTTTTGATACACCGCCGCCGGATAAAAAATGCTGAGAAAACGTCTGACGATAATTTCATAGGCCTTCGCTGCCGTAGGGCTTAAGCTTCCCAGATTTCCAAGCCCCTGCCCGGTGGGAATAATTGCATAGTGATCGGTGATCTGCTTATCGTTCACATATCTGGTCTTGGCGATATTCTTATAGGTACCCTTTTGAAGCACCTCTTCAGCAAGCCCTGTTGTCTGGGAATAGCCTTTGAGGCCGTTTATATTCTTGTATATCTCCTTTGCCACCGCAGTCGATAATACTCTGGCGTCAGTTCTCGGATAGGTGGTCATCTTCTTTTCGTATAGTTCTTGTACGATACGCAGCGTTTCGTCGGGGCTGATTTTGAAATATTTGGAACAGTCGTTTTGAAGCTCCGCCAGATTATACAAAAGAGGGGGGTTTTTCGTCTCCTTTTTCTTCTCTGCCGCTTCTATGACCGGTACTGCCCTGGGAATCTCCTCTAATGCATCAATGAGCTCCTGAGCGGTCTTTTTTTCCTTGAAGCCATTTTCTTTATAAAGAAGAGGCGAATTATAATATTTCGTCCCTTCAACCGCTTTCCATTCGCACTCGAAATTCCTTTCCTCCGCCTCCACTCCGGCTATAACCCGGTAGAAGGAGGTCTTCACAAAGTTTCGGATTTCCCGCTCTCTGTTGACTACCATACCCAGGACACAAGTCATGACCCTTCCTACGGAAACCACCGCCTTATCCGCTTTCAGATACGACTTGATGGAATTGCTGTATTTCAATGTGAGCACCCTCGAGAAATTGATCCCCATGAGATAATCCTCCTTTGCCCGAAGGTAGGCTGCAGAGCAAAGATTATCATAGGCAGACAAATCCTTCGCCTCCCGTATGCCTCGCAATATTTCTTCCTCCGTCTGGGAATCGATCCACACACGCTTTCTTTGTTTCCCGCTTACTCCTGCCTGTTTCTCCACCAGACGATATATGTACTCTCCTTCCCGCCCGGAGTCAGTGCAGACGTAAATAGTGTCCACCTCCGTGCGGTTCAAAAGCCCGCTTACAATCGAAAATTGTTTTTTTACATTTTCAATGACTTCGTACTTAAACTCCCTGGGAATAAAAGGCAGGGTAGCCAACGACCATCTCTTGTATTTCTCGTCATAAACCTCAGGATAACTCATGGTCACTAAATGACCTACGCACCACGTTACGATCGCTTCCTCCGATTCCATGTAGCCGTCCCTGTTACTCATATTCAATTTTAACGCTTTCGCGAACTCTCTCGCCACACTGGGCTTCTCCGCAATATATAAACTTTTTCCCATGAAATATTAAAAAACTATCCTCTCTTGCAACAAGCCCTTGCCATAAAAATGACAGGGCTTGCTATAAACAATTTTTATACCGCAGTGTATTTAAGTAATTCCTCAACCTCGTCAGAAGGCATCGGCTTTCCTAAAAAGAATCCTTGAATATTATCGCACTCAATGGATTTCAAATATTCAAACTGCTCCTTCGTCTCCACACCTTCGGCCACCGTTTCAAAGCCCAGTTTCTTGACCATATAAATAATGGACTCCGTGATTATCTTCGTATTATCGTCAGAGACCACCGTGTCAATAAACGACTTGTCTATTTTCAACGTATCGATGGGCAGCCCTTTCAAATAAGAAAGCGAAGAATACCCCGTTCCGAAATCATCCAAAGAAATACGGATACCATAACTTCTTAAAGTGACAAGCTTGTTCGTAATTTCTCCGAAATCATCGATTAATACACTCTCGGTAATCTCCAGTTCCACCTCTGTAGGCTTCACATCGTATTTTTTCAAAACCTTCATCAATTTACTTACGAAATCCGATTTTCTGTACTGAATAGCCGATATATTCAAGGAAAGAATCAATTCTGACTTATATTTCTTCTTCCACTGGGAATAGATACGAATGCTCTCCTCAATTACCCAAGTGCCTATGGGAATGATTGTCCCGTTTTTCTCCGCAATGGGTATGAATACGGAGGGACTTATCATATGCCCGTCATCATCTCTCCAACGAATCAGCGCCTCCACGCCCCGAAGCTTCTTATCCTTGGCATGGTATTGGGGCTGGAAATACATCATGAAATTCTGGTTGAAGGCAGCCTCCTTCAACTTGTTTTCAATGGTCACATTCTGCAGAAAATCGTTTAATATAGGCGCATCGAAATATTGTATGGAGTCCTTACCAGTACTCTTAGCCTTGAACATTACGATTTCAGCACAGTTGATGAGCTCAAGCGTAGTCTTCGCTGCTTCGGGATATTCCGCAACTCCCATGCTTACCGTAACGCTCACTTCCATTCCGTTGCTAAGGGCAAAAGGCTTATGCAGGCGCTCATGTATCATGCGGAATATATGCTCCACACTCCTGGCTCCGCAAGGATCATAAATGGCAATACAGTAAATATCGCTGTTAAAATGAGACACAATCACGTTATTATTCTTAAAACTAGCCAGAAACTGGCCAAACTGCTGAACAATTTCATCCCCTATTACAATTCCCAGACCATCGTTGATCTTGCGAAAATCGTCGATGTCTATGAACATGACCGCCACCGCGGCGCGTTCCTCTTCCGCTTTCCTAACATAATCTCCCAAAAGGCGTATGAAATAATTCCGGTTATACAGCCCGGTCAATACGTCATAGTACGCCATGTACATCAATTCTTCATTTTGATTTTTGAACTTCGTAATGTTTTTAAACCGGATTACTTTTTCCTTCGGGTTATCGTTTTCATTATAAGTGACCGCCGTCTCGCATTCCACCCAGACGCTGTCCTTCATGCGGATTACAGCACTTTCGCTTTTTCTCCCCTTTTTTTCAATAAATAAAAGCTCTCTAAGCTGAAGAACATATTTATCATCTATAAAATCATAAATGCCTGAAATGTCCCTTACTTCATGAATACTCACCTTAAAGAAAAATTTCCAATTGCCAAACGTCCTTACGATATCGTCCTCGAAGCTGTAATATAAAAATGCGCTGCTCGATGTATTACAGAGCATTTGAAACATTTTCTCATCGATGCTTAATTTCTGATTCATCGCATTAAGCAGTTCAAATTGATACTGTAATTCATCCATTTGCTGTCACCCTTCTCAATACATTTTTTCTCCATCTTCCATATTGATTATGTCAAGATCATGATTGCATCAATATTAATCACTTCATTGCTGAAGATATGCTATACCCCGCATTTATCATATTTCCCACAAAATACGATAAATATTTATCTTTATCTTATTTTTTCGTAATGTAACCCTGTGCCTTCAAAAGCTCTGCGCAAAGCACCGCCCCACCGGCAGCTCCGCGAACTGTATTGTGTGACAATCCCACAAATTTCCAATCGTATACACTATCCTCTCTTAAACGTCCTACGCTTACACCCATTCCCTTTTCGTAATCCACGTCCGTGGTCACCTGAGGACGGTTATCCTCCTCCAGATACTGGATAAACTGCTTAGGTGCACTGGGAAGCTTAAGTTCCTGAGGTTCTCCTTTGAAGTTGACCAATTTCTCAATAAGCTGTTCTTTAGTCGCCTTTTTCTTAAGTTTTACGAAGACAGCAGCCGTATGTCCATTCAAAACAGGAACGCGGATACACTGACAGGTAATGACCGGTGAAGCTGCCGGAACGATTTCTCCGTCCTTGATTTCTCCCCATATTCTAAGGGGCTCTTTTTCACTCTTTTCTTCTTCTCCGCCGATATAAGGAATGATGTTACCTTCCATCTCCGGCCAGTCCTTGAAAGTCTTGCCTGCTCCGGAAATCGCCTGATAAGTGGTGGCAACCACCTCGTAGGGCTCGAATTCCTTCCATGCGGTAAGCACAGGCGCATAGCTTTGGATGGAACAGTTGGGCTTTACCGCGATAAAACCTTTCGTCGTGCCAAGTCTCTTCTTCTGGAAATCGATAACCTTCATATGCTCAGGATTGATTTCCGGCACTACCATCGGCACGTCAGGAGTCCATCTGTGAGCACTATTATTAGAAACTACGGGCGTCTCCGTCTTTGCATATTCTTCTTCAATCTTCTTAATTTCATCCTTCGTCATGTCTACGGCGCTGAACACGAAGTCTACTCCCGCCGCAACCTTTTCTACTTCATTTACGTTCATTACGACGATATTTTTTACAGCTTCCGGCATAGGTGTAGTCATTTTCCATCTGTCGCCTACCGCCTCCGCATAAGTCTTTCCTGCAGATCTGGGACTTGCCGCAACTACTGTCACTTCAAACCAGGGATGGTTATCTAACAAAGAGATAAATCTCTGCCCCACCATACCGGTTCCGCCTAAAATACCTACCTTTAACCTATCGCTCATTTTCCATTCTCCTCATCTTTCTATTTAATAAATTCATTTCTTTTATATTATGAATTATCTCTTGTCTCCTGCATCCAACTATTTTTCATAAATTCCCTGTTGATAGCAATAACCTCTTTCATCGCTCTTTGTCCCGGGGCACCGATCGTCAGACGCTTTTCCACGCAGGTCTTTAGACTCACTGCGTCGAAGACATCCTCCTCGAATACCGGGCTGATTTCTTTCAGTTCTTCTATGTTGAGCGCATCGATGCATGTGTTCTTATTTATACAGTAAAGTACCAGTCTGCCTACGATTTCATGGGCATCTCTAAACGGCACTCCCTTACCTACCAGATAATCCGCTGCGTCCGTCGCATTGGTAAAGCCGTTCATCGCACTGACGGCCATGACCTCCTCATTAAACTTCATCGTCCTTAGCATTCCATTAAATAAGGCAAGGCAGCCTTTCACCGTGTCGATAGCATCGAAGGTCAGTTCCTTATCCTCCTGCATATCTTTATTATAGGCAAGCGGTATTCCTTTCATTACGGTCAAAATGGAGATCAAAGCCCCATACACCCTTCCTGTCTTTCCTCTTACTAACTCCGCAATATCAGGATTCTTCTTCTGGGGCATAATGCTGCTTCCTGTAGAATACGCATCATCTATTTCAACAAAACGATATTCATTAGAATTCCAAATAATGATTTCTTCACAAAAGCGACTAAGATGCATCATAATCGTGGACAGCGCGGATAAAAATTCAATCACATAATCTCTGTCTGAAACGGAATCCATGCTGTTGAAGGTCGGACCTTCAAAGCCCATCAGTGCCGCCGTATATCCTCTGTCGAGAGGATAGGTGGTCCCCGCCAAAGCTCCCGCTCCTAACGGACAGTAGTTCATCCTTGCATAAATATCCTTGAGCCTGAGACTATCCCTTTTGAACATCTCGAAATATGCTCCCATATGATGTGCCAGCGTAATCGGCTGCGCCTTTTGTAAGTGAGTAAATCCGGGCATGTAAGTGTCCAGATTATTTTCCATAATAGTAAGCAGGGTAGAGAGAAGCTCCTGAATCTCCTCCGCCACATGCAGGACCTCCGCTCTCGTATACAACCTCATATCTAACGCCACCTGATCATTGCGGCTTCTTCCTGTATGCAGCTTCTTTCCTGCTTCTCCTATCCGGTCTATCAGATTAGCTTCCACAAAGCTGTGGATATCCTCGTATTCCTCCGTAATGACGAGCTTTCCGCTCTTTACATCCTCCCGGATGCCGGTGAGTCCTTTTACAATGGCATTTTTCTCTTCTTCAGTGAGAATATTCTGCTTCTCCAGCATTACTACGTGCGCAATGCTTCCTTCTATATCTTCTTCAAAGAATTTTCTATCAAAAGAAATGGATGCATTGAAATTATATACAAGCTTATCCGTCTCTTTCGTAAAACGTCCGCCCCAAAGCTGTGCCATGGTATTCTCCTCCACAATATCTAAACCTTGTTTCTGATACTAACATATTTCAACGAGTTTTTCAATCTTTTCCGTTTCTGCCTCTGCATAAAAATTACATACTTTGTCAAATTTCAACGGTATACTGCACACCGTTTTTTACTCCTTCATATAATAGGGTATATATAACAGGAGGATTTCTATGGATAAGCCAATACTGGAATTAAAGGATATTTCTTATTCTTATCATAATTTAAAGGGTGAAACCCCCGCCCTGTCACATATATCGTTTCAGTTGGAGAAAGGCGAGTTCGTCGCTATCGCAGGCCCAAGCGGATGCGGAAAATCCACATTATTATCAATCATCTTTGGTCTGCTCGTTCCGGAAAGCGGGGAGATACTCTTTCATATCACCCAAGGAAAAATGCAGGCCTCCAGACATCAGACGGCCGGGCTATGCCCTAAAATGGGCTACATGCTCCAGCACGACCATTTGTTTGAATGGAGGACTGTTTACCAGAACGTTTTGTTAGGTCTGGAGATCAACCGTCAGTTGACCGAAGACAAAATAGACCAAGCAGTAAAGCTGCTAAAGGATTACGACTTATATAAGTTTAAAGACAAAAAGCCAAGCGAGCTGTCCGGCGGTATGAAACAGCGTGCAGCACTCATCCGTACCCTCGTCCTGGACCCGGAAATTCTGCTTTTGGATGAACCCTTCAGCGCCCTCGACTATCAGACCAGGCTTTCTGTCTCTTCAGATATATGCAACATCATCCGCTCCACCGGAAAAACTGCTATCTTAATTACTCATGACTTATCCGAAGCGATTAGCCTTTCCGACCGGATACTCGTCATGTCCAAGCGTCCTGCTACGATCAAATGCGATATTCCCATCCATCTGACAATTTCAGAGGACTCGCCTCTGGCATCCAGAAACGCGCCGGAATATCAAAGTTACTTCAATCAATTATGGAAGGAGATTTCTGATGAAAACTACATCCAAAGTTCCGCAGCACTTAAGTAATCAGGAAAAATATGAGCGTTCCCATCGCAGACAACAGTACCTCATCACTGCCGCCCGCTTATTAATCCTCGTTTTCTTTCTTGCCCTGTGGGAGTTTTCCGCACGTAAGGGATATATCGATTCTTTCTTTTTCAGCAGTCCCAGCAAAGTGGCGGCCTGCTTCATCGGTATGGTGAAGGATTTATCGTTTTTTTCCAATACTGGTATCACCCTGCTGGAAACAATTATAAGCTTTGCCCTCGTCTTTATGATAGGTATGGTTTCCGCCACGATTTTATGGTATTCCAAGAAATGCTCGGAGATTTTAGAGCCTTACCTTGTCATTTTGAACAGCCTGCCCAAATCAGCTCTTGCCCCTTTATTTATCGTATGGCTGGGGACTGGTATCAATACCATTATTGTAGCCGGCATTTCCGTCGCCATCTTCGGCTCTATCATCAATCTTTATACCGGCTTTAAGCAAGTGGACGAGGAAAAGATAAAATTGATTTATACCCTGGGCGGAGGAAAAAAAGACGCATTTATGAAGGTAGTCCTTCCCGGCTCCGTCCCTACTATTCTGAGTAATATGAAGGTGAACATCGGCCTCGCTCTCGTAGGCGTCATCATCGGTGAATTCCTCGCCGCTAGAAGAGGGCTGGGGTATTTGATCATTTACGGCTCTCAGGTTTTTCAACTGAATCTCGTCATTACCTCCATCATCATTCTGTGCCTTATCGCCATGGGTCTGTATCAGATGATTCAAGCTTTGGAATATTATTATAAGAAAAAAATATAATTTAAACCAAAAATATATTGACAAACAAACACGTAAAGAGTATGTTAATAGTACGTCTGAAAATTTACGAATTAATAAAACTTGGAAAGGAGGAAGAAATTATGACGAATAGATATGCTTTTGATAAAGACAATAGCCTTCAATTGAATAGCCGTTTTAATGGAATTGCCTCCGGTGACAGGAATAATTGATTCGATATATTACTTTATATATCTTGTTTACTGATGCGGTCCGATTTATTTGACCGCATTTTTTTATTCGCTTTGCGTCAAAATTTAAAGCCGCGGCACTTTCTGCCGCGGCTTTTTATATTAAAATCAGAAAAGTCCGCATCGCGTTCTTTTCCTGATCGAATAAAATGGGGAGGGACCTTATGAAAACCAAATATCCAACAAAAAAGCTATCGGCCTACATAATCGAGCATAAATTTACTTATATTTTTGCTATCCTGGCCATGATCATCAGCGTTTCGCTGGATCTGATAGCGCCGCAGCTCACCAAGCGCATCATCGATGATGTCATCGTGGGCGGACAGACCGATAAGCTTATGTATCTCTTAGGCGGTATCCTTATCGTCGGCATCGGACGATGTATTTTCCAATATCTCAAAGAATACTCCTTCGACGTAGCCGGTATAAGAATCACTGCAAAAATGCGCCGCAATCTCTTCGATCACATCCAATCGCTGAGCGCTGACTTCTTCGAACGGACCAACACCGGAGAACTGATGGCTCGAATCAAGGACGATATCGACAGGATCGGTGACGGCCTTACCTTTGTAGGAATGCTGATGATCGAAGTCGTTATCCATACTTCCATCGTGCTCTTTTGCATGTTCAGTCTGGATGCGAGGCTGGCGCTTCTTCCTACTGCATTCATGATCATCGCCGGCAGCATTGCCATTATAATGGAAAGAAAGCTGGACTCCGTATACGAAGCGATCAGTGAGGAAAACGCTATTTTAAATACGGTGGCGGAAGAAAACCTGGCCGGCGTGCGTACCGTTAAAGCTTTTGCGCGGGAAAAGTTTGAAATCAGCAAATTCTTATCCCATAACAAAAAGTATTACGAGCTCAATATGAGACAGTCCAGAATTTTTGTGACCTATTATCCGTATCTTTCCTTTATCACGAAATTGCTTCCCCTCCTTGTTCTGTTATTCGGAGGTGTCCTCGTGATGAAAAAGGAGCTTACCTTAGGCTCCCTCAGTGCTTTCGTTGAATATTCCATGAACATCGTATGGCCTATGGAAATGCTGGGGTGGCTGACTAACAGCTTCTCTTCCGCTGTGGCTTCCAACAGAAAGCTGAACAAGATTTATAAAGAAACTCCGACCATCGTCGAGAAGGAAGCACCAATTCTTCTTGAACAGGTAAAGGGCGGGATAGAGTTTTCCCACGTTTCCTTCAGCAAGACGGATGCCGACACCACCGCTAAAGTGTCTATCCTAAACGATGTCTCCTTCCGTGTGGAAGCAGGCAAGACCATTGGCATCATGGGGGCTACCGGAGCAGGAAAGAGTTCCATCATTCATCTTCTGCAGCGCTTTTATGACGTTACAGACGGCTCCATCCGCATCGACGGCATAAATATAGAAGATATGAGCTTAAAGCAGCTAAGAGGAAATATTTCCCTGGTCATGCAGGATGTGTTCCTATTTTCAGATACGATAAACGAAAATGTAAAACTAGGCAAAAGGGATTATCTGGATACCGCGGCGGTAAAGCTGGCTTCTTTCGAAGCTCAGGCCAGCAACTTCATCGAGCGGATGGATAACCAGTATGAAACGGTTATCGGGGAACGCGGCGTAGGCCTTTCCGGCGGGCAGAAGCAGCGTATCAGCATAGCCCGCGCTCTGTCCAAACGCAATCCCATTCTCGTGCTGGATGACTCTACCTCTGCTCTGGATATGGAGACGGAGCAGATGATACAGCAGACCCTGCGCGAGCTGGAGCAAACCACAAAAATAATCATTGCACACCGTATCAGTTCCGTAATAAACGCCGACGAAATCATCGTCCTGGATAACGGTTCTATCGCGGAACGCGGAACGCACGAAACGCTGCTTAAAAAGGGCGGGCTTTACTATGCCACTTATGCAGCACAATACGAGGGAGGTGAACAACATGCCAATTAACTCATTTAAGGACGACGAGCAGACGATAGAAGTCAGCAAGCTAAAGACTCTGCTCAGACTCCTCTCCTATCTTTTAACATATAAGAAAGAAATACTGGGTGTGCTTGCTATTATGGCCTTCTGTGTATTCGTTTCCCTTTTGAATCCGCTGATTATGGAATCTGCTGTGGACGATTATATTTCCAAGGGCAATGTTGCAGGGCTGTTCAAGCTCATAGGCTTTGCCCTCTCGCTCAACATCCTGATGGTCATCGGCATCAAAATCCGTATGTACGTCATGGCTAAGGTATGTAACAATATACTCGTTACCATACGTCAGGATCTATACAGCCACATACAGACCTTGGATTTTCACTTTTTCGACAGCCGTCCTACGGGGAAGATCCTCGCCCGCATCATCGGGGATATCAATTCCTTAAAAGACGTGCTCTCCAACTGTGTTACGACGCTGATTCCCGACTTCATTACGATATGCGCCGTAGTAATCATTATGTTTATTAAAAATCCGGTACTAGCGGCAGCATCCTTGATCAGCACTCCGCTCATGGCAATATGCCTCTTTCTTATTCAGGTATATTCTCATAAAAGATGGCAGATATTCAGGAAGAAGTCTTCTAATCTAAATGCCTTCGTGCATGAAGACTTTTCCGGCATACGTATCATTCAAAGCTTTACTGCAGAGGAAGAGACGAAGCAGACCTTCCGGGGGTTGGTGAAGGAGCACAGAGATTCCTTTATCTCCGCCATCCGTCTAAACGACGCCTTCGGTTCAGTCATCGACTTCTGCTGGGGCATCGGCACAGTGATGCTCTACTATACAGGTATTATGATACTGGGTACCGATAAGGTATCCGTAGGTATCCTTATCGCTTTCGGTACTTATATCTCCATGTTCTGGCATCCGATCATGAACCTGAGTAATTTTTATACCCAGCTCATTACGAATATAAGCGGTGCGGAGCGCGTTTTTGAGATCATGGACACCAACGCAGAAATTACCGATGCGGATATGGTTATCGACATCCCCCCCATCGAAGGAAAAATATGCTTCGAGCATGTTACCTTTTCCTATGACGGAACTACAAAGGTGCTGGATGATGTGAGCTTTACGGTAGAGCCGGGCGAAACCATCGCTCTCGTAGGACCTACCGGTGCCGGCAAGACGACCATAGTCAACCTGATCAGCCGCTTCTACGATGTGCAGCAGGGTAACGTATACGTGGACGGTCATGATGTGAAGACAGTTTCCATCGAAAGCCTTCGCAAGCAGATGGGCATTATGACGCAGGATAACTTCCTTTTTTCAGGTACCATAAAGGACAATATTCTCTATGGTAAGCTGGACGCGTCCGACGAGGAAATCATAACGGCAGCGAAAGCTGTTCATGCCGACAGCTTCATTTCTAAAATGGAAAAAGGATATGATTCGGAGCTTTCCGAACGCGGCGGCGGCTTGTCCGGCGGACAGAAACAGCTCCTGGCCTTTGCCAGAACCATGGTGTCCATGCCCAAAATACTTATACTGGACGAAGCGACTTCCAGTATCGATACACAGACGGAACTTCTCGTGCAGGCAGGCATCGAAAGTCTGCTGAAGGGACGTACCTCTTTCGTAGTCGCCCACCGTCTGTCTACCATACAGAAGGCGGATCGTATCTTCTATATCGATAACGGCCGTATTATCGAGGAGGGTTCTCCCTCAGAGCTAATGCAAAAAAGAGGCTTTTATTACAATTTATATATGTCTCAGTTTTATTGCTGATTTTTTCGGTACATTTTTTTGAGTGCCCATAAGGAATTTGTTTATTACTGTTCACTCCGTTCACAGCAACCCATGATTTATGCATTTCAATTCGCTTCGCGAAGCAGAAATCATCTCCTGAATCATATTCTCTGTGTGAACAGTAATATTTATTTCTTATATGGGCACTTTTTAGTATTTTTATCCATTCTCATAAGCGTTTTTTCTTATTTTAATGAGCATTTTTACCATTTTTTCGTTGACTTTTCCCCTTAATTCATGTATCATTTACTTTATTGGCGCATTGCGTTAAAGCGCGAAAAATTATGAATAACTATTATTTATTGCATATGGAGAAATATCAAAATGCCTATCATTAATTTATTGGAAGAAAACTGTAAGAAATTCGGAGAAGATATCTGTCTTGTCGAGATCAATCCCGAGGTGACGGAAACCCGCCGGGTCACATGGAAGGAATATGAGTTGATGGAGCCGAGCCCCCTTTCTCACTACCGCAGGGAGATTACATGGAACGTCTTCAACGAAAAGGCCAATCGCTTCGCCAATCTCCTGCTTGGCAGAAATGTAAAGAAAGGCGATAAAGTGGCAATTCTCCTTATGAATTGCCTGGAATGGCTTCCCATCTATTTTGGAATACTGAAGACCGGCGCCTTGGCAGTCCCCCTCAACTTCCGCTATACTTCCGAAGAAATCCAGTACTGCGTGGACCTCGCCGAAGCGGACGTCTTGATTTTCGGTCCTGAATTCATCGGCCGTGTGGAGGAGAATGCCGATTCCGTCAGCAAAAACCGCCTTTTGTTCTATGTAGGAGAAAATTGCCCCAGCTTCGCCGAGGACTATCATTCGCTGACAGCCAACTGCTCCAGCCAATCTCCTGTAATTCCCCTGACAGACGAAGATGACGCCGCCATCTATTTTTCTTCAGGAACCACGGGATTTCCAAAAGCGATTTTACATAATCATGAAAGTCTGATGCACTCCTGCCTCACGGAACAAAACCACCACGGGCAGACAAAGGACGACGTTTTCTTATGTATTCCTCCGCTTTATCATACCGGAGCGAAGATGCACTGGTTCGGTTCTCTTCTTTCCGGCGGGAAAGCCGTCCTGCTTAAGGGAACGAAACCGGAATACATACTGGATGCGGTATCCGAAGAAAAATGCACGATCGTATGGCTTCTTGTTCCGTGGGCACAGGATATTTTGGAAGCCCTGGACTGCGGAAGAATCCGCCTTAGAGATTACGATTTATCGGGATGGAGGCTTATGCACATCGGCGCTCAGCCTGTTCCTCCCAGTCTTATCAAGCATTGGAAGAATTATTTCCCCAATCATGCCTACGATACCAACTACGGCTTAAGCGAATCCATCGGCCCCGGCTGCGTACATTTGGGCGTGGAAAATATTCATAAGGTGGGAGCCATCGGCAAAGCCGGCTATGGCTGGGAAATTAAAATCGTGAATGAAAACCGCTGCACAGTTGCTCACGGTGAAGTGGGTGAGCTTGCAGTAAGGGGGCCCGGTGTCATGACCTGCTACTATAACGACAAAAAGGCCACGAAGGAAGTCCTCTCCGACGACGGATGGCTGTTTACCGGAGATATGGCCCAGGAGGACACGGACGGCTTCATCTTCCTCGTAGACAGGAAAAAGGATGTCATAATCAGCGGCGGAGAAAATATCTATCCGGTACAAATCGAGGATTTTCTGCGTGCTCACAAGGCGGTTCATGACGTTGCAGTCATCGGCCTGCCGGACAAGCGCCTCGGAGAAATTACGGCCGCCATTATCGACTTAAAGCCGGGTACAGAGTGCTCGAAGGAAGAAATCGATGTGTTCTGTCACAAGCTTCCCCGTTACAAAAGGCCCCACAAAGTTATCTTCGCCGATATACCGCGCAACCCTACCGGCAAGATCGAAAAGCCCAGGCTTCGGGAGAGATATTGCGGCGAAAGCCTTGTCGCAGCTCAAAACCGCGGTTAAAAAATATACTAACCATTCATATTCATGTAACTCATGAATTCATATCACTTATGAGAGGGTAAAACTATGATTATAAAGTTATCGATGTTAATATTATTCTTTGCAGTTATGATAGGCATCGGCTTTTATTGCAGAAAGCATGCCACCGATGTCAATGGCTTCGTTTTGGGAGGACGGAACGTAGGGCCGTGGCTTTCCGCTTTCGCCTACGGGACCTCCTATTTCTCCGCCGTTATCTTTGTCGGCTATGCCGGACAGTTTGGTTGGAAATACGGCATTTCTGCCACATGGATCGGTATCGGCAACGCTCTGTTAGGTTCCATGCTCGCATGGGTAGTCTTAGGACGCCGCACCCGTATTATGACTCAGCATCTGAACAGCGCTACCATGCCCGAATTTTTCGGCAGGCGCTTTCATAGCAACCGTCTGAAGATCTGTGCTTCAGCCATCGTATTCATCTTTTTGATTCCTTATACCGCATCCTTGTACAACGGCCTTTCCAGATTGTTTGGAATGGCGTTCAACATCGATTATACGGTTTGTATCATTATCATGGCTGTACTCACCGGCATCTACGTGATCGCCGGAGGCTATATGGCTACTGCCATTACAGATTTCGTTCAGGGTATTATCATGCTTTTTGGAATCACGGCGGTCATCGCCGCGATCTTAAAAAACAACGGGGGCTTTTCTGAAGCCATTCACAGCCTTGCTTCCCTTACCGACGAAACGGTATCCTCCCAGCCGGGAGTGTTCGCCTCCTTCTTCGGTCCGGATCCGTTAAACCTTGTTGGGGTGGTGATTCTGACCTCTTTAGGTACTTGGGGACTTCCTCAGATGGTTCAGAAATTTTATTCTATAAAAAGCGAAGATTCCATCAAAAAAGGGACTATTATCTCTACCCTTTTCGCTATTGTCATTTCCGGCGGCTGCTATTTCCTCGGCAGCTTCGGGCGCTTGTATTCGGACCGCATCGATATCGCAGGCGAAGGCTATGATTCCATCGTTCCCACGATGCTTTCCAACCTTTCTCCCGCCCTTATGGGATTAGTTATCATATTAGTGCTCTCCGCTTCCATGTCCACGTTGTCCGCTCTTGTCATGGCTTCCAGTTCCACATTGACAATTGACTTTATAAAGGATAATATAATTAAAAACATGAGCGAGAAAAAGCAGCTTTTAAGCATACGTATCCTTATCGTAGTGTTCATTGCCATCTCCGTGGTGATCGCTGTCATACAGTACAAGCAGAACATTACGTTTATTGCTCAGCTTATGGGCGTATCATGGGGTGCTTTGGCAGGATCCTTCCTCGCCCCCTTCCTCTACGGCTTATATTGGAAGAGAACCACTGCTGCGTCCGTATGGACCGTGTTCATCTTCGGTTCAGGATTTATGGTATGTAATCTGCTCTTGCGCAGCTATTTCCCCGCCATTTTACAATCGCCCATCAATGCCGGTGCGTTCGCTATGGTGGCAGGACTTATCCTCGTACCCGTTGTCAGCTTGTTTACGCCGAAACTGGAGGCTTCCTTCATAAATGCCTCTTTCTCCTGCTATAACAAAACGACTCAGGTACCTGTAAAGGAAGATTTAGGGAAATAAAAGTTTGCAGGCTATAAGAAAGGCATGAGAATTAATATGAAGAAAAAACGTGTTCAGGATTCGATAACAGAACAGATTCACTTTTTAAAATATGAAGATATCAACGGAGAAGGCCGCCTTTTCGGCGGCCAGCTCGTCTCCTGGATCGATGAAGTAGCAGGAACCGTGGCTAAGCGCCATGCCGGTACACAAATTACTACCGCTTCCATCGATAACCTTCAATTCAAAAGCGCCGCCTATCTTAACGATTTGGTTGTTATCATTGGCCATGTTACCTATGTAGGCAATACTTCCATGGAGGTAAGGGTGGATTCTTACGTGGAAGGCATCGACGGGATGCGCCGTCCAATCAACCGGGCGTTTTTAACTTTAGTTGCCCTCGACGACAACCAACTGCCCATACCGATTCCCTACGGACTCTTAATTGAAAGCGAAGTACAGCAGCTGGAATGGGATAATGCGAAGAAACGTATCGACTTGCGTAAATACAGACAAAAAGAAGCGTTTTAATAAACGCTTCTCAGACCGTAGACAAAGCGGAGTTAGGATGCAAATCCTAACTCTATTTTTCTTATCCATTGAGGGATTTTATATATTTGTGACCAGAAACCTGAATCAGTACCGTTCACGAGTCCTTTTCTT
>JAEYJO010000029.1 GCA_023408815.1 Bacillota bacterium
AGCCCCAGTTGCTCCTGTTAGGCCAGTTGCTCCAGTAGCCCCAGTTGCTCCGGTTGGTCCGGTTGCTCCTGTTAGGCCAGTTGCGCCAGTAGGACCGGTTGCTCCATCAGCCCCAGTTGCTCCAGTAGCGCCTGTTGCTCCAGTTGCTCCGGTAGGACCTGTTGCTCCATCGACTCCGGTTGCGCCAGTTGGTCCGGTTGGGCCGGTTGGGCCATCGGCTCCGGTTGGGCCAGTTGCTCCGGTTGGTCCGGTTGCTCCATCAGCACCAGTTGCTCCGGTAGGACCGGTGGGTCCAGTAGGGCCCGTGGGACCGGGGGTATTGGGATCTTCAATCCTGACGATTGCCGAGCCCGGGGTTACGGTAATATCCAGAGTAGATGATTCAAAAGTGATATCTTCTCCAAAACCTACGCTAGCTGATCCGGTAGGGCCTATGACATTAAAAAGCAGTTCTCCCGGAACAAAAACACCGGTCGGTCCGGTTGCTCCGGTAGCGCCAGTAGCACCTGTAGGGCCAGTAGGGCCGGTTTGTCCGCCGGAAGGTCCTGTCGGCCCGGTTGGTCCTGTCGGTCCCTGAAGAGTGGGGGCGGAAAGAGCATTTCTCATCTTAGAATTTAAAATAACCTGATTTTGGGCAGCACTGTCCAAAATAGCGAGAACATTTTGATTTACTTCAAGAACTTCTTCAATAGTTGCATTAGGACCGGTTACACCGGGAAGTGTTCCTAACGCATATTGGATCTTTTCGCCTTCGGCGTTCAAAATATGACTCAATCCTAGTTCTTCCAGAGCGATAGAGGCTAAAATATAATTAATAGCATCATCTCTGCTGATCGGAGGGCTTACCTCCGGAAAGATTGGTAATGACATATTTTCATCTCCTTTTTGTATTGTAATTGATTTATCCTCATACTTATTATATGTGTATAAGAGCGTTCTGTTGTATGTACATGACCTAAAACATATTATGTAAACAAGATAAATACGCTCTTATCCTTTCCACACATTAGCTAAATCAATGTTGCCCCAAATTGTATCAGCATAATAATTCTTATAGCAACTTCATATTGATATTTATATAAAATAATTTTTACATAAAAAAAGACTTCAATGAAGCCTTTTATTACCTAGGATAAAGAGTGACTATCTATTGTCCGATAGGTGTAAAAATTAATACAGAACCTAAAAAATCGGATTTCAGCCTCAAAAGCCTGAAATCCGATTTTATTTTTTATATCATTGCCTTATTCTATTGACAAGTAAAACTTACGCTTCATTTAATCTATTCTCAAGAGCCTCGAGCTGAGCGTACAATTCCTTCGGCATTTCACCATTAAACTTCTCATAATGCTCTTTGATGGAAACAACTTCGTTCAGCCACTCGTCCTTATCCACCTTCAGGAGTTCTGTCATATCAGCTTCGCTTACGCCCTCAAGTCCGGAAACATCAAGCGCACCCTTCTCAGGCATAAAGCCGATAGGAGTCTTAACAGCTTTTCCAGTTCCCTCAGTTCTTTCAAAGATCCATTTCAGAACGCGGCTGTTTTCGCCGAAACCAGGCCACAACCATTTGCCGTCCTGATCCTTACGGAACCAGTTAACGTAGAAGATTTTAGGAAGCTTGTCTTCGCTGGATTTCTCACCGATGCTTAACCAATGCTGTAAGTATTTGCATACGTTGTAACCGAAGAAAGGAAGCATCGCGAAAGGATCGCGGCGAACCTGGCCGATATTGTTGGAAATAGCTGCTGCAGTGATTTCGGAACCCATAATAGAGCCCATGAACACACCGTGCTTCCAATCGAAGCTTTCATGGATAAGCGGAATCGTCTTAGGACGACGACCACCGATCAAGATAGCGGAAATCGGAACGCCTGCCGGGTCTTCCCAATCGGAAGCGATGGATGGACACTGATAAGCAGGAGCTGTAAAACGAGCGTTGGGATGAGCTGCCGGAGTCTCGGAATCGGGAGTCCAGTCATTGCCCTTCCAGTCGATCAGATGAGCAGGAGCCGGTGTTCCGATGCCTTCCCACCAAACATCGCCGTCATCGGTAAGGGCTACGTTCGTGAAGATCGTATTCTTCTCGATGCTGTGCATTGCGTTCGGGTTAGAATCCAAAGAGGTTCCAGGAGCAACTCCGAAGAAACCAGCTTCAGGATTGATTGCATACAGGCGTCCGTCTTTACCGAATTTCATCCATGCGATATCGTCTCCGACAGTTTCAACTTTCCAGCCCGGAATCGTAGGAACGAGCATAGCGAGATTGGTCTTTCCACATGCACTGGGGAAAGCGCCGCAGACATATTTCGTCTTGCCTTCAGGACTTGTAAGTTTAAGAATTAACATATGCTCTGCAAGCCATCCTTCATCGCGAGCGAGTACGGAAGCGATTCTAAGTGCAAAACATTTTTTACCTAAAAGAGCATTTCCGCCGTAGCCTGAGCCATAAGACCAAATAAGTCTTTCTTCCGGGAAATGGCTGATGTATTTGTTTTCAATGGGTGCGCACGGCCAAGCGGAATCTGCTTGTCCTTCGGCAAGAGGTGCGCCAACAGAATGTAAACAAGGAACGAATTCTCCGTCACCGAGAGCTTCTAAAACTTTTGTTCCGATACGGGTCATAATACGCATATTAACAACTACGTATGCACTGTCCGTAAGTTCGATACCGATCTTGGATATGGGGGAGCCTACCGGTCCCATGGAATAAGGAATAACATACATCGTTCTTCCCTTCATGCAGCCTGTATATAAGCCTTTCATCGTAGACTTCAATTCATCGGGTTCAACCCAGTTGTTTGTAACCCCTGCTTCGTCTTTTGTCTTGGAAGCGATGAATGTTCTGTCCTCAACACGCGCTACGTCCGAAGCATCGCTTCTGAACAAATAGCATCCGGGACGTTTCTCCTGATTCAACTTGATTGCCATACCGCTGTCAACCATCATCTGCAGAAGGCGGTCATTCTCTTCTTGGGATCCGTCGCACCAGTAAATCTGATCCGGCTGGCACATGTCGGCCATTTCTTTAACCCATGCTAATAACTTCTTGTTCTCTGTCATATTGATCTCCTTTTTATATTTTGCTCCTTATTAAATAATGTATTGTGACATAAACAGGAGCTTATTTCCGATGTCTTAAAATAACTATGGATTCCTGCAGGGAATACATGTATACATTCCATTAGCTATTATAATGAAAATGATGAAAAAATGCTATAGATATCATAAAATTTTTCAAAAATTTTATTTTTAATGTTTTCTTTTATTTCCATCATCTTTTTTACAAAATCACAAAACAAAAGACCCATATTTATCCATTCAAAACTGAAATAAGAATTCGAATCGACAAATACTGGCCGCTACCTTTACTTTATTGAAATTGTACAATATACCCTCTTGTTTGTCAAACTTCTTTTGTACAATACGATAATAATCCGATGGCATTATGTATGTACAAGCGGCGGCAAATATAATAACACTACACTCTTAAAACCGAATGTAGTGTTATCTTACCAGGCATTCTTTTTATCCTATACTTCTTTTTCGTATACGTTCTCTATTCCTTCCTTATTCTTTCACCCCTCCGATCGTTAATCCCGCGACGAAGTACCTTTGCAGGAAAGGATACAGACAGATAATCGGCAGCATGGTCAAAATGGTGGCTGACGCACGTATAGAGGTAGGGGTAATGGCATTGGCCGCATTCTTCATCGTGTCTGCGCTTCCACTCTGCTGCATGACGGAAGTCAACAACTTCATCAGCTCGTACTGCAGCGTCGTGTACTCATCCTTCATACGGTTATACAACATGGCGTCGAACCATGAGTTCCACTGTCCCACTGCCACGAACAAGGCGATGGTAGCATACACCGGCTTACATAAAGGAGAAACAATTCTCAGGAAAATAGTCATATAACCTGCACCGTCTAACTGTGCTGATTCCTCCAAAGAATCCGGCAGTCCCAGCATATAGGTCCTCATTACCAGCATATTGAAAGCGCTGACCATTCCGGGAACTACGTATACCCAGAAGGTTCCGGTCAGGTTAAGGTTCTTGTATAAGAGAAAAACGGGAATCATTCCTCCGTTCACATACATGGTGATTACCCAGAACAATGAAAGCTGGGATTTAAACAAAAATCTCTTTCTGCTTACAATAAATGCCAGCAGCGCATTTGCTGCCAAAGCGGTTATCGTTCCTACAACGGTTCTGAGTACCGTTATATAAGCTCCTGTAAGCATGTTTTGCTTATGCAGCACGGTAATGTAATTTTTTAGCGTAAACTTTCTCGGCCATAGATAAATGCCTCCCCTTACCGTATCGATTCCGTCGTTAAAGGAAACCGCCAGAGTATTGAGTACCGGATAAAGTGTAATTATCACAAACGACACCATGAACAGCGTATTGAATACTACGAATATTTTATCTGCCAAAGATGACTTTTTCTTTTTCATGCTCCTACCTCCTTAGAATAACCGCTCTTCGCCGGCTCGCTTGGCCATCTGATTGGCAATCACAATCAGGATGATGCTGACCACGCTCTTAAAAATTCCGGCTGCGGTGCCGAGTGAATAGTCATTTTGACTGATACCCCATTTCAAAACATAGATGTCGATAGTTTCCGACACGCTCTTCACCAGTCCGTTTCCCAGCAAATACTGTACCTCGAAGCCTGCGTTCAGCACATTGCCCACATTTATAAGAAGCAGGATCATGATAGTGGACTTGATTCCCGGCATGGTGATATATTTAATTTTGGCCCATCTGCCCGCGCCGTCTATGGAAGCCGCCTCATAGAGGCAGGGGTCTATGGATACGATGGCTGCCAGATAAATAATGGCATTCCATCCGGTCTCTTTCCATACGTTGGCAAAGGCAACAATCGGCCAAAAATAGGATGAATGGGCGAAGAAATTAATGGTCGAATCTATGATATGCAGTTTCATCAGCACTTCGTTAATGATACCGTTCGTAGATAAGGCGTCGTGCAAAATGCCCGTTACGATAATCCACGAAAGAAAGTGGGGTAAGTACGAAATCGTCTGTACTGTCTTTTTTCCGAATTTGGAGCGAATTTCATTTAACAGTATAGCGAAAAGAATCGCCATAACAAATGTCACTATCAGGTTAATGACGCCCATTGCCAGAGTATTTCTGATTACCTTAAGAAAGCCGTCATCCGTAAATAAAAACTTGAATTTATCCAATCCTACAAATTGGGAATGCAAAAAACCGTCCTTTGGCTTATAATTCTGGAATGCCATAATCCAGCCGCCTAACGGCAGATAATAGAAAATAACGCCATACACTACAAAGACGGCTGCCCAGAATAAGAGAAATTTCTGGCGTTTTACTTCTTTCCATGTGATTTGGACAGTCGGTGTCTTTGTTCTTGCTCTGCGAGCCATTTTTTCTCCTCCTTGTATTTATATTTGTCTTTTCAGATCAAAAGTGTAATTCTGATTATTAAAAGGCAGCCATGGTTACCTTAAGCAACCATGGCTGCCCTTCTTTTCCTGTAATAAGAACATACACTTTTGTTCTACTTCTTCAGTCAACGTCTGTTACTCTGTTGCCGACACTCTTCTGTCTAATTCCGTCTGCATCTCGCTGAGGAAGTCCTGAGGATTTGTACCGTTGTATTTATCCATATATTCCGACCATGTGGACTGGAAATCTCCCGCCATAACTACCTTAGGCAGCCATTCGTGCTTTACCTCGCCCATTTTCGTCCATGCTACACCTCCGGGGGTCTCTGTTGTCAGCGAATTGGAGAAGGAATACATCGGATACCATGGGCCAACATCTACTTTTGCGGAACCGATCATTTCTACATAGCTGGTAACCCCATATGCCTCGAAGCACTTTACGAGAGGCTCCGCCAGACTGTCGAAAAATTCAGAAGTCTGCTGTGTGGTCTGCATCGCATTCTTGCCGTCCCTGCTAGTTCCAAGCCACTGCGGGAAATAAGAATACGTGCAAAGGTGAGACGCCTTGTATTCCGTATCCGCCGCATTCACTCTCATTTCTTCCGTTCTGTAATATAAACCGTCATCATCAACCATATAGTCTGTACCTTCCACTCCCCAGAAGCGAAGATCGTGAATTTCTTGACTCAGCAAGTCATTCATAAACCGGAACGCCGCATCGATGTCTTCACAACTTGTGGTTACTGCAATGCCGCTGGAATTATTCAAGGTATCACCATAAGAATGCCACTGATTCTCCATTCCTTCTTCTATGGTGAGGCCGAGGGGTACATAGTTGCAGCCCTGCTCATCCAGTCCCTGCTGTTTGAATACATCGTTTACCGTATAAGCGAAATCCCACCACTGATCACACATACCGAGCACGCGCCCCGTAGAAAGTTTTGCGATATATTCGTCATAGGTCTGGGTTGCAAATTCCGGGTCGATGTTTCCCGCATTGTATTCTTCATTAAGTTTGCCGAAATACTTCACTGCCGTGTCGGTCGTATTGTAATCCACAATCTTCATATTATCTACATCTACGATAACAGAACCGTCATTGGGGTAGCCGTCCAAAAACTGAGGTGCATTTTCAATACAGAAATATCTCCAGTCCTCACAGAGCATGGTGTAAGGAATATAAGAGGTTCCATCCTCCATCGTGGGATTTGCTTCCGCATAGGAATCCAGCAATTCGAAATACTGATCCAAGGTCTTAATTTCCGGATATCCTGCCCATTCCAGAACCTTAGCCTGAACCCAGAAGGCCTCGTCGTTATGTGTGGTAGACTTATCCTCACCATATGTATTCTGAAATACGTTTGCCCAGTAAATATGTCCGTCATCCTGACGGAATTTATCCCATTCCTCATCACTGTACATTTCTTTCAGATTGGGATACTTTTCCAGATAATCGTCCCACGCTACCAAAGCTCCCGCATCATACAGCGATTTCATTGCTTCTCCGCCGTTAATGAAATCAGGATATTCGCCGCCCGCAATGATAGTGCCCACCGCTTCCGCATCGGTCTGGCCCGTCAGCCAAGTTTCCTTCACCCTTACGCCGGTCTTCTGTGCAATCATTTCCTGAATCTCGTTTCCGTCGTTGATTTCAGCGCCAGGCATTGCGACGAACATGGTGAAATCTTTAATATCGCCGCTTGCCGCCTCCTCACCGCTCTGCTCTGCTCCCACCTCGTCCGATGCAGATGTCTGGCTTGTTTCACCGGAACCGCTTCCACAGCCTGCAAGTAAAGATGCAGTCATAACAACTCCCAATAAAAGTGCCGTTATTCTTTTTTTCATTGTGAACCTCCCTTATTTATTTTTTGATATTTTAATTTTATATTTTTTTAATATTTATACAACCGGAGTAATTCCATAAAAAAACCGGATAAATTCTAGTTTCCTGCCCGAACTCATCCGGTATCTTTACCAGTCATCCCCCCGTGTCTCCGGAGTTCTTGCGGTACCTTGACGGCGTACATCCTTTCAGTTCAATAAATTTATTAATGAAATAATCCGTATCATGATAACCTACCTCCTCTGCTATCCGGCTGATTTTCTTGTCCGTCTTTAATAGCTGCTGGGAGGCCTCGCTGATCCGGTAACTTCCGAGATAATCCTTAAAGGACTGTCCGTATTTCTTCCTGAAAATCTGTCCCAGATAAGAACTGTTGACAAAATACTTCTGACTCAGTTCCCTTAAGGTCAGGTTCTCTGCAAAGCGCTCCTTTATTTCTTTCTCTACATCGAGAAGTACTCCTCTGGAAACATTTTTACGAAGCTGAATCAGATAATCCGCATACTCGCAGGCGAACCGCCTCAGATGAGCTCTTCCGCCTCTGGTAACATCCGCGTCGAACACGTTCTCGCTTATATAGAGCATGACCTCTTCCTGATTCACCGACTCATCCTGCTCTACCGCTAAATGAATGAGCTGAAAGAGAAGATAATTGGTATTCATGGAAATCAGTTCCTTCATCATTCCCATGGATTCCATTTCAAGAAACAAGTCATCCACGCTGCTGTTGATTTCCGCCCTGTCGTTCTGCTCCACCGATAAAATCAGGCGGTCTAAGTTCTGTTTGCAAAGAAGAAATTTCCCATGATTGACCTGAACCTCTTCCTCATAATAATAGATGCTCTTTTCCATACGGAAACTCTTGAAGGAACGTAATACACAGGAAGAGCTGTAGGAATGTGAGATTTTTCCAAGATCCTCCACCCGTTTCCCCACAAGGAGAATAACAGGAACGCGAAATTCCTCTGTTTCTGCTTTTTCCTGCAGTTTCTCCAGAAAGAGCTCCGTGCTCATCCCTGACCTCATGGCCATATCATCGCAATATACAAAGCCGATTTCATAGTCTTCCTCGAAACCAGGCATATCCTCAAAGAAATGGTCGCCGTCATTACCTAAATAGTCCAGACAATTTTGGAATAAGCGCTTCTTCATGGTTCGAAGTTCTTCATCCGACATCTCCTCCAAGACAGCGATGTTGTCAAAGCAGATATGTACATAGCGCATTCCTTTCTGTTCGCCCCATAGGCTGGTGATATAATCCAGAGTATCCTGACCGCACTTCCCTCGGAGAAGTCCCATCAGACTCTGAGCGAGACGGGCTTTCTCCATTTTTTTGAGATTGACTTCCTTTTGTACCACGATTTCCTTTTCCTTGACGGCCTGCCGCAAAAGAACAAGCAGGCTTTCCCTCTGCACAGGCTTTAAAATATAGTCCATGCAGGAATACCTCAGGGCCTTCTGCGCATATTGGAAATCGTTATAGCCGCTAAGTATAATGAACTGCGCTCCTGAAATGTTCTTTTCCCGAATTTCCCTAAGAAGTTCTATTCCGGTCATTACAGGCATACGAATATCCGCAATAATCAGGTCCACCCGGTTATGCAGGAGAAATTCGAGGGCTTCTCTCCCGTTGGCCGCAGCCTTTACTATTTCATAACCTTCCGCCTCCCAATCAACAAGAACTGAAAGCCCTTGCAGAATAAAAGGCTCGTCATCCACTAACATCACTTTCAGATTCATCCCACTTTCTTCCTCCTTATCCCTTTCTCCTTTATTTCATTTGCCGGCCTCGCTGTATTACCCTTCTAGCTCCGCTTAAGCGCATCGACCGGTACCTTGATCAATATGCAGGTGCCAATCCCTTTTTCACTTTCCAGATTGAACTGCGCCTTTCCTTCCGTTACCATCTTGAGACGCAGACAGGCATTTATAATTCCTACATGCTCGTTTTCTTTAATTGTCTCTATGCTGCAGCTGCCCATTTTTTCCTCCAAATCCTTGACCTGTCCTTCGTCCATTCCTTCTCCGGTATCCTCTACCTCCAAATACAGCGAGTCCTCTTTTTCAAACACTCTTACATAAATCCAACAGGCCGACGCCTTATTTTCCACACCATGGACACATGCATTCTCCACAAAGGTAACAAGAGTAAGCTTGGGAAGAGAGTAATTCTCACACCCCGGCGCTATAGCAATTTCATAGGAAATCCGTTCTCCAAACCGATACTTTTGCAGCTCCAGGTATGCTTCGATGAATTTAATCTCATCCTCTATTGACACAAAATCTGAGGTCCAATTTACATTTTGTCTCTCCAGGATCGCCAGCCGCTCTATCATTCCCGCCGTCTCCTCCTCTTTTTTCAGAATGCTGTGCATGCGGATGCTCTCCAGCACATTAAATAAAAAATGAGGATTGATCTGGCTGTGCAGCGCGAGCAACTCCGCATTTTGTCTGGAAATATCCATTTCCTGACGCTCCAGCCTGTCCTTGTACACCGTCTTAATGAGCTCCTGACTCCTTCTTACCATCCGGTTATAATTCCTCATCAAACTTCCGATTTCGTCCTTCCCTTTGATATCCTTTATCTCCTTTAAGCTTTCCGCTTCTACCTCATCAAAGGCTTGGCTCAACTCTCTCAGTCTACTGGTAAAGGAGTTATTGATAATATAGGTCAACAGCCATGGCAGAGCAATATTTATCGCCAGCAGGAACAAAACGAGAGGAAAATGGTTCCAAATCTGCCGCGCAATAGTATTGGTTGGTTGCATAACAAGGATACGGATGTCTTCTCCGTACAGATTACACTGTGATTCATAGCCGATTTTCTCCTTCCCCGTCAGATGCTCGAAGTTCTGGGTATAACTGGAATGTCCGTCGTTGGAGAACAAGATTTTGTCATCGATGCATACATAGACAGCCATGCTGTATTTCATATTCGTTATTTTTCTAACGAGGGTGTTATAATCCAGGTCGATCCGCACCAGTTTTTCTCGATCGGAATCCTTAAAGTAATTCAGTTTCCGCACGAGAGAAATTCTTCTCTTGGTGTTGGTGGAGGGATTATCGTCGCCCACATAATAGAAATGAAGGATCATATCCTGCCCCGAATCCTTCAGCTTCCGGTACCATTCCTCTTCTTCAGCCGAGGACAATCGGTAAAAGTGACCTCCGTTAACAATAGTTTCGTTGTCGGTAAATAAGACCATGCTGGCACTTCCGGTACCCCAGCTCGATTCAGAAAAAACTGCTTTCAAAAGCTCCTGATTCGCCGCATAATAATCGAATCCCGATTCATACTCCTTACCCAGAAAATCGTTGACGGTCCTGTTTACGTAAATGCTCTTTGTCATATTCACGGCTTCCTCCAAGGTGTACGACAAATCGAACTGCACCGCACTGGCGATATTCTTCATCAAAAGCCCCTGCTCCCTCGATTCCCCCTGAAGAAGAATAGTCAAAATAGCACTGTCCGTGGCAAATAAAGGAAGAAGCACACAGCAGACATAGACAATCATCAGCTTTTTCTTCACATTGAAGTCATTCATCTTATTCTGGATATAATTCCACAGTCTTGCCATATGCCCCTCCTAATCCATTACCAGATACGATAATTCCCGCTCAGTGCCAAAAAGGCGAAGAAATAAAGACAATTGTCATAATACCTTCTTTCTCCCCGGCGCAAGGGCTCATTCCACAGCCTTTCCACAAAGCTCCATGCCTGCGCAATTTCCGCCTTATCTGCAGAGCTCCCTATAACTGCCAGAGAGCCCTGCGCGGTAGCCGCTAACAGCCCTACCGGATGAAGTGCCGTTCCTTCTAAACAGGTGCCGTTCACCTCATATATCCGGTAAGGATCCTCCTTCCTCACTTCTCCCAGAAAATGCTGCAATCTTGGCGCCGCTTTTTCCTGTCCTTTCGTTACTCCGAACCATTCAAAATCCAGCCCGATATTGGCCACAGTTCTATAGGCATCACTGTAAAACCAGTCATGACGATCTACGGTCCATGGCAAAAGCCTGCTCATCGGTCTTCCGTCAAACTCTGCATATTCCGCATTCATACCGGTTTTTTTATGACAGGCCATCTTCAAGTACTCCCGACTGACGGCCGCAGCCTCTTTCCAGAAAAGTCTGTCCTCTTCCTCTGCCCATAAAGCAAACAGCTCATAAAAGTGAGGCAGATGGTACGAAGGATCCGTAAAATCGACTCCGGGTACGAATAAAATCTGTTTATTGCTGAGATTCCACATGGGAGTTCCTGGTCTGCCGTTTTGTCCCTTGTGGAGGCAGGCACTCAAAATCTTCCTCGCTTGTTTTGCATATTCGAAAATTCCATATCCCTCTCCCCATCTATGAGATGCAAAGAAAAGTGACAGAGCAAAAAATTCTTCTCCATCAGGTGCCGGACCAATAGAATTCTTCTTTCCGTCTGTAGTACATGACCAAGCGAAGTACCCTTCGTTTTCACCTTCCTCCATCCACATGTAGGTACATGCCCATTTCCACAGTCTGTCAAATTCCTCTTTCTTGTCCATCTGCACACAGATCATCATACCATAGGACATTCCCTCCGTCCTGACATCGTGATTACCGGTGTCCTCCAGATACCCCATATCGTTTTCTGCCGGATGATATATTCTCTCCTCCTCTCTGCCGTAAAAAAAAGTATTCCAGATTTCTGAAAGTCTTTGGGAAATAATCCCCTTCGATTTACCGCTTTCCAGAAACAGATTGCGGTAGGTCTTTGTCTCAAATGTGTTCATACCAGTTTTCCTTTCGCTGTACAATAATTGTTTGCACGGCCTAAGACCGTGCCCCTTTCATCCATTCCTGGTGTCATTGTACTCTCAAGGCTTCTCATAAGTCTCTGCTAATAATGCCTATTTGTTCTCAATTTTTGCTGAAATACGAATACACGAATTCTGTACAATCATAACCACCCGTCCAACGGGTGGTTTGCTCTGACCCTATAAGGGTCTGTTACCGGCCAGCGCCTAAAGACGCTGGCTTTCACTTTGTTCAAGCCCTATAGCCTTTGACTCGTTGCAACCCTTA
>JAEYJO010000040.1 GCA_023408815.1 Bacillota bacterium
AAGAAAAGGACTCGTGAACGGTACTGATTCAGGTTTCTGGTCACAAATATATAAAATCCCTCAATGGATAAGAAAAATAGAGTTAGGATTTGCATCCTAACTCCGCTTTGTCTACGGTCTGAGAAGCTGATTTTTTCAATCAGCTTCTTCCAATGAAACTTTGATAAATTAAGTAGATATTGCTAATCAGACCGCCTCACTTCAAGAGACTTTTTCCACCCAATCGGCAAAAGCAGATAAGAACCCATCAATAAATTTTTGTGTATCCTCATTGCTTAATGCTCCGTTTTCATCAATCAGGGTGTGGTAAGCACCAATATATGCTTCGGGCTGAGCCAGAGTCAAAACATTGAGAAAGGCGAGCACCTGACGCAGATGATGATTGGCGCCAAAGCCTCCGATTCCTCCCGGCGACTGACTGATTACGGCGCCGGGCTTACCGTTCCAAACATTCTGTCCATAAGGCCGTGAACCGACATCAAGCGCATTCTTCAGCGCTGCCGGTATGGAGCGGTTATGTTCAGGCGTGATGAACAGCACAGCGTCCAAAGCCTTTACTTCATCACGAAACGCAACGTATTCTTCAGGATTCGCTTCATCATAATCCTGATTATAAAGAGGGAGTGCTCCGATATCAATGGTTTTGATCTCATAGCCTGCCGGTGCATTATTTTTAATATAATCTGCGATACTTCCTGAGAAAGAGCCCTTTCTCAAACTACCTGTAATGATTCCAATTGTTCTTTTCATATGGTTTTCCTCCTAATATTGTTTTGTCATTTACAAAATTACTGGTTACATACGGTAAATCGTGTTTGGATAAACTGTGGAACTTCTATTTCATTCAAAATTGCAACTGCCATTGTCCCGCTGGTGACAATGGACTCTCCCGCAGCGGAGGTGAGCAAATCATCCTTGCCCAAAATTGGGACCACAGCCTCCCCGGGAACAAATTCTGCCGAAGGGGATACCCCAACCCAGTTAACATTCTCAACACTGCGCAGGAAGTTCAAGGTTTTGTATGCCTCGATAGGAATAGAAATCCAAGAAGCTGCGTCAGGAACGGTCTTTAGGGTGTCCAGAAACAACTTGCCCTCCGAATCCAGCAGACTGGCTGCACCAAGAATAAAAAACAGCCGCGGGCTTTCTGTCTCACGAAACAAAGCAATTAGCTTTGCCGCTAAGTCAAGATGCAGATAGGCCTGATCGGGAGCAGTGGCAAAAGCGTTGACGATAACATCGAAACCATCCAGATCTGCTTTGGTCAATTCAAACACATCCTTATTTATCACTTTTGCATCACTTCCTAACAACGTAGCTGCTCTCTCTTTGTTTCGCACAATTGCGGTAACGTCATGTCCGCGGGCCACACTTTCTTTGTACAGAGCAGTCCCGGCCATTCCGGTTGCGCCAATGATTGCGAGTTTCATTTAATACACCTCCTTAAAAATTGTTATATGAATTCTTTTGTGATTTCCGCCAACGTAATGGCAGAAAGCTTTTTCTCAGTTTCACTTTGTATATTGTCGTATAACTGCTTGAGGGTAACCTCAATCTTCGCTCCCACGGGACATTGATGATTAGTATTGCCATGGATGGCGAATAGAAGGGGATGGTCCTCCACCGCAAGGAATATATCCAGAAGCGTAATATCTTCTTTTTTTCTTGCAAGACCCGTAACACCACGCTTTGTACTCGTTTCAATCAGCTTCGCCCGCTTCAGGCGGCTCATCAAGCGCCGAACAAGCGCAGGATTTGTATTAATGCTGGATGCAATATACTCGGACGTAACAGGCTCTGTCCCCATCAATGCAATAATACTTAAAATATGAATGCTAACCGATAGCTTGGTTGAATACATAAGCGCCTCCTTTTGTAACCATTATAGTTACAAATATTTTCATTGTCAAGTACTTTTTTTAACATTTTTACTTTTTAATTATTTTAAATCAATTCTTATTTCCATATCTAACAGTATGATAAACCGTAGTTGCTATATCCAGCAGAAAGAAGAAGAGAATCACTATTACGATTCCGTTGATGAGGGCATCTGTATTATAATAAATCAGCAAATCTCCCTTTGAAGAAAAGACGATTCCGGTCTCCCTCTGCAATGCCTGCATGAAATCCACGTTCCATATAGGCAATACCTTCATGAAGATAAATGTCATAATAAAGCCTATAATGTCCATTACAATGGTCGTCACCATTACCCGATAGTTATACCTCCCTGCCACGAGCTTCACAAAGTCACTGATGATACCTGCCATAACACTGATAATAAAAAACGGAAGCACCTTTCCCCATATAGATAAATTGAACAGCGGAATCGATACCATCTCTTCTCCCTGCCTTACCCACGCTCCCATAAGCTGGGGGCTATAAGCAAAAAGAATAATTGCGAGCACGCCGAAGACGATTCCTACCGCACTCTCTCCTCTGCTTATCATTGCCTTCTTATATGGAATCTGAGGCAGCTTTTCCACAGACCATGCTTCTCCCGACAAATCCAGCTTCACATGGTATCTTTGCATAAGGGCAAAAACCAGTGTTATAACGCCGAAAATCTGCAAAAGGGCAGAAGGCAGCGTGATTCCTATATCGAATACCTCCCACCATGTACTGCTGTTTAATAAACTTTCATTCAGCGCATAGCTCATTCCCGATATAATATCCAGTGTTTCGTCACTCACTACATGGACCATCGCAGATATAATATCCGAAAAAAGAATTGCCGCTCCGGCACAGATAAGAACAATCTTCAAAATATAGCAATATCTGTCGTAATATTCCCCGCTGATCAGCCCTTCTTTGTCTCCGCGATAGCTTCTCGCCATCTTGGCCGGATCTCCAAGCGAGGTAAGTACCGCTCTTTCGCATTCCTCACGGCTTAATTCTCCGCTGCCCTCCCGTTCCTCTATCATATCCTCGATCAAGGATCTAAGCTCCTGTTCGATGTCATCCCTCTGCTTCTCCGGCAAGCGCCGTACCACATCATATAAGTATCTTTCTACCAATTCATTCGATACCTTTTCTTTCACCATATTACTATCATCCTTTCCCACCGACTTATTTCGTCTCCTGTTTCTAAATGGTTCCCTGCTCCAATAAACGATTCATGCTTTCCGTCATTTCTCTCCATTGTGCTGCCAGCTTCTCATACACTACATTGCCCAACTCAGTTCTTTTATAATATTTCCTCGGCTTGCTTCCGTCAGTTTCCCACTCGCTTACGAGCAGTTCCTGCTTCTCCAACCTCCTAAGCAGCGGATATAGCGTATTCGTATCTATACTTACACCCTTCTCCTCCATACTTTTAACAAGGGTATAACCATACTGCGGCTCATTCAGCTGGCTGAGGACGCTGAGTACAATAGTACCTCTTCTAAGTTCCAAAGTCAGCGATGATAATATTTCATTCAGTTCTCCCATAGCTTTCTCCTCCTGTATATCACATTATAGTGTATATTACACACTATTGTCAATAATAAAATAATGGATGATTGTTAGACTCTAGCTCTGAGGCGCTGTCACTTTAGTCACATCTTCCTCTTAAGCGGCATGCGCCTCCTGCACGGGGTGCTTTTGTTCCGCGCGCGTAGCTGCGCATTGTTTGCCCGAAGGGCTTTTATGTAATAGGAGAAATTTCCTATTACATAAAAAAGCCTTGAAACATTCCTCAGAACGTTCCAAGACTCTTCCTCTTATTCCATCTATTTATCTCACTGGCAAAAGGGATTATATTTCTTCTCCCAGCCTATTTCGGTAGTTTCTCCATGCCCCGGATATACCTTAACCTTATCGGGCAGAACATACAGCCTTTCTTTTATGGACCTTGTAAGCGTACTCATACTCCCCGTGGGCAGATCAGTCCTCCCTACCGATTCCTGAAAGAGTGTATCGCCGCTTATGAGCATGCTATCCTCCTCGAAATAATAGCAGCAGCCTCCTATCGTATGCCCGGGAGTGGCAATAAGCCTGCATGTCATCCCCGCTATAGTTATCTGCGCCCCGTCTTCCAAATATTCGTCCGGCACTACCGTATAAGCGCGCCCCGCCTGCTCGGAAACATTATTTACAGAGTTCTCGCACAAAGCCTTTTCTTCCGTATAGGCATATATCTTCGCTCCGCTCAGCTCCCGCAGCCTTTCACTTCCCCATATATGATCGAAATGTCCGTGAGTCAGAAGAATTCCCTTTATCTGAAAGCCTTTTTCCTTCAAGGTTTCATAAATATAATCTCCGGAATCCGCCGGATCGATAAATATAGCATCGCCGCTGCCTTCCTTATATATAAAATAACAATTGGTCTGACAGATACCGAGCACCATACGCCCTATTTTCAAATTCGCCATTCCGTTCTCCTTCTCCTTTCGCGGCTCAGCCGGTAGTCCTTTCAATATCAATAATACTTTCAACGCCTCTTAGTTTATCGATGATGCGATTCAGTTCTTCCCTGCTTCCTATTTCGAAGGAAGTGGATAAGGTTGCAAGCCCCTGCTTGTTCGTTCTCGTATTCATAGACAAAATATCCACGTTCTTCTCTGTAAGCGCGCGGGATATATCCGCAATAAGGCCACTTCTGTTATTGGCGAATATCCTGATTTCCGCAAAATATTTCTCGCCGGTAATCTCCTCCGTGGACTGCTGCCACTCCGCATCGATAAGCCTCACCCTTTCCAGCTCAGGCATATTAATAACATTGACGCAATCCGTCCGATGGATAGACACTCCTCTTCCGCGAGTGACGAAGCCGACGATCTCATCTCCGGGAACCGGACTGCAGCATTTGGAAAAACGCACAGCCACGTCATGAATTCCTTTTACTACGATACCGCTCCCTGATTTGGCCTGCGCTTTCTTCTGATAATTGCCTTCAGTAACGGAAGCCAGCACCTCTTCGTCCGTCAGCGCCTTTTTATGCGCCTTGTCGTAAAGCTCCTGCATCTTGTTGATGATCTGGCCTTCCTTCAAGCCGCCGTGTCCCACTGCGGCATAGACGGAATCCCAGTCTTTGAAGCCGTACTTTTTCATAATGGCATTCATATATTCGGGCTTCATGATATCTATGGTATTAATCGCTTTTGCCTTGCAGTAGGCCGACAAAAGTTCCTTGCCTTTAACGATATTATCTTCCTTAAGCTCATTCTTGAACCACTGGTTGATCTTACTCTTGGCCTGCGTACTCTTTACTACATTCAGCCAGTCACGGCTGGGACCCTTGGAATTCTGAGAGGTCATAATCTCAATTCGGTCGCCGTTTTTAATTTCATAATCTATGGTTACCAACTTGCCGTTCACCCTCGCACCAATCATCTTGTTTCCTACCGCACTATGGATGCTGTAGGCAAAATCAATAGGAGTAGAGCCGGCCGGAAGATTCTTAACATCACCCGTGGGCGTGAAGCAATAAACGCTGTCAGAGAACAGATCCAAATCGCTCTTTAGCAGATTCATAAACTCCATATTGTCGGACATATCCCTTTGCCACTCCAGAATCTGCCTGAGCCATACGAGCTTCTCTTCTTCCCGCTCCTCTGCCTTCTTCCCGTCAGAGGCTTCCTTATACTTCCAATGAGCGGCAATACCGTACTCCGCCGCCTTATGCATTTCATAGGTACGTATCTGTATCTCGAAGGGCTGGCCGTTGGAACCGATTAAAGTCGTATGAAGAGACTGGTACATATTGGCTTTAGGCATAGCAATATAGTCCTTGAAGCGCCCCGGAATCGGCTTATACATCTCGTGAATAACGCCCAGAGCCGCATAACAGTCCTTTACGGTGTCAACGATAATCCTGACCGCGAACAAATCGTAGATCTGGTCGATGGTCTTATCCTGATTCTTCATTTTCTTATAGATGCTGAAAAAATGCTTGATACGGCCGTCCACCTGTGCCTTGATATCGGCGTTCTCTATATGCTGCATAACTTCGTTTACAATACCCTGGATATATTCTTCCCGCTCGCTTCTGCGAATGGCTATCTTATCCACTAAGTCATAATATACTTCAGGCTCCAGATATTTCAGGGATAAATCATCCAGTTCCACCTTTATCTTAGAAATACCAAGCCTTTGCGCAATGGGCGCATAAATATCAAGCGTTTCCCTTGCAATTCTCTGCTGCTTCTCGGAAGGCATATGCTTCAGAGTACGCATATTGTGCAGCCTATCCGCAAGTTTGATCAAAATGACTCTGATGTCCTTTGCCATAGCAAGAAACATCTTGCGCAGGTTTTCCGCCTGAATCTCCAACTTATCCGGAGTTTTGCCTTCATTGTCTCCTGTAAGCTGCAATTGCTGCAGCTTCGTAACACCGTCTACCAAAAGCACTACGTCCGAACCGAACTCCCGCTCGATTTCCTCTTCCGTCAAAATGGTATCTTCTACCACATCGTGCATCAGCCCTGCGGCGATGGTCTCTTTATCCAGCTCCAGATCCGCCAGTATAATTGCTACGCATAAAGGGTGAATGATGTATGGCTCGCCAGACTTTCTGACCTGATCCTTATGGGCATCATAGGCTACCTTGTAAGCCTTCTCAATCAACGATATATCATCGGAGGGGTGATATTTGCGCACACGGAAAATAAGGTCCTGGAACAACTGCTCAGGACTTTGAAATTCCTGAATGGCTTCAATCCTTCCATCATCGAAAACCATCTCGCTAATATCGGTTGTCATCTGTTTCTTTTCTTCTGTCATATTCATCACCGGCCATATTCTTATGGAATTATATCCAATTTTCACCCAATACTTTTAAAACAGCCCCTATTTTCCCTCGTAACAAATCGCAGATTCCAATCTGTAATCCTTTAATCTTTCCCGGCCCTTAAGTCCCGCCAGTTCAATCATAACAACGATTCCTATCACTTCTCCGCCTAGCGACTCGATCAAACGTATCATAGCCTCCGTCGTTCCGCCCGTAGCGATCAAATCATCCACAATCAGAATTTTCTGCCCCGGTTTGATGGAATCCTTATGCATCTCTATGGTCGCCGTTCCGTACTCCAATTCGTACTCTATGGACACCGTTTCACAAGGAAGCTTTCCTTTTTTCCGAATTAGTACAAAAGGCTTTTTCAAATTATATGCGATGGGTGTTCCGAAAATAAATCCTCTCGATTCCGGTCCTACTACCACGTCGAATTCCAAATCCTTTACCTTATCCTGCATGGTATCTACAGCAAGCTGCAGTCCGTCCGCATCCTGCAGAACACTTGTCACATCTCTGAAAATAATACCCTCCTCCGGAAAATCCGGGATACTCCTCACATATTCTTCCAATTGCTTCATCGTTTCCGTCTCCATTTCTGCTTTCGTCATCCAAAATTTTAAGTCCGTCTTATTTCGCCGGAACAATCTCAATCCAGTAATTGTCTGGATCGTTGATGAAATAAATTCCCATCCCCGCATTTTCGAAACAGATACAGCCCATTTCCTCATGCTTTTTATGAGCGGCATCCATATCGTCCGTTACAAAGGCGAGATGGAATTCATTATCCCCCAAATCATAATTATCCTTTTCCCAGTCACGAAGCCATGTCAGTTCCAGCTGGTGTCCCGTACTCCCATCGCCCATAAAAACAAGCTCAAAGCTGCCGTCCGACGCTTTTTTTCTCCTTATTTCCTCAAGCCCTAACGCTTCTTTATAAAAATTCACGGACTTTTCCAAATCGATTACGTTAAAATTATTATGCGCAAATGTAAATTTCATATTTGGCTCCCATCCGCGTGCTTTAGCACGCATACAAATCAGGGGGAGTGAATATTTATTTTCACCCTGCACCCATTCCTTTCAGCGTTTCCGCTTTTTGTGTCGAATCCCATTATATTATTAATTTTTTATTAAGTCAATCAATATGCTCTGCTTCGAAGTACGCATCGATCCCGTCCGCAATACCCTCCGCTATTTTATCCTGATATTCCTCCGTAGCCATGAGCGCATCTTCTTGGGGATTAGTCATGAACCCCATTTCCAAAATGGTTACGGGAACCGCCGACCAATTGATTCCGCTCATGGTATCCGTCTCCCATACATTCCTCTTCTTCGCTTCGGTAGCACTGGTCATCCCGTCCAGCACATACTCCGACAGACTTCTGCTCTCCTCATACAACTCTCCGTTGTAAGGGTTGGAGGCCGTCTGGCAAATGGTCATGGCACCGTTTGCCTTGCTGTTTGCAGAACCGTCCGCATGAATGCGGATAAAAGCATCAGCGCCCGCCTCATTGGCAATCTGCGCACGCTCCGCGTTACTGATATCCACGTCATTCGTCTCTCTTATCATCAGGACCTCATAACCTCTTGCCGCCAGTTCTTCCTTCAGCTTAAGCGACACGGCAAGGGTCAGCTCATATTCCTTCAAGCCGCTTACCACACCGCTTGTGCCGCCTGCAACCTTCGCCTTTTTTTCTTTTGCTCCCGGTCCGACAGGCTCCTTTTCGTTATTTCCCTTCTCCTGATGTCCCGCGTCCACAGCGATGAGTTTCATATCTTCAGCCTTCTGCTCCGGCTTCACCGTTCCTGCCGTAAGAAAAAGCTGTCCGGCCAAAAGCACTGCACTCAAAATCAATAGTTTCCCTTTTCGCATTTCCATCACCTTCATTATTCTTCCCTTTTTGGCCCCCTATCATTTCGAAATATGTACAGATTATATCAAAAAAATCGACGTATGACTACCGAATAATACCAATAAGCTCTTTTGTTGAGGAATAGTAATGAGGCCGCAACCCTTTTGGTATTGCAGCCTCAGACTTAAAATCAGAAAAGTCCGTAACGGGCGTTTTCCTGATTTACTATATATCGATGTCGGTTTACCCGGGCAGGATTACATCATTCCGCCCATTCCTCCTGCCGGCATAGCGGGAGCATCTTCCTTGATGTTCGCTACAACAGATTCGGTAGTAAGGAGTGTGGATGCTACACTGGTAGCGTTCTGAAGAGCACTTCTCGTTACCTTTGCCGGATCGAGAATGCCTTCGGCAACCATATCCACATATTTTTCCTTCAAAGCATCAAAGCCTATACCTACTTTAGACTCTTTCACATTATTGATAATTACTGCACCTTCAAGGCCTGCATTTGCAGCTATATGGAATAAAGGAGCATCCAAAGCCTTCAGAACGATTTTAGCACCTGTCTTCTCGTCGCCGTCCAAGGTCTCCGCAAGCTTTTCAACTTCCTTGGAAGCGTGAATGTATGCGGAACCACCGCCTGCGATAATGCCTTCCTCCGCAGCCGCTCTCGTCGCATTAAGAGCATCCTCCATGCGCAGCTTCGCTTCTTTCATTTCCGTTTCCGTAGCCGCACCTACGCGGATAACAGCTACACCGCCCGCCAGTTTTGCAAGACGTTCCTGTAACTTTTCTTTGTCAAAGTCCGAAGTCGTTTCTTCAACCTGATTTTTAATCTGAGCAATTCTGGCCTGAATCGCTTGTTTATCGCCTTCACCGTCAACAATTACTGTATTTTCTTTCTGTATCTTAACAGATTTCGCACGACCTAACTGAGCCATCGTCGTTTCTTTTAAATCTAATCCCAGCTCTTCGCTGATTACCTGACCGCCGGTAAGAATGGCAATATCCTCAAGCATCGCCTTTCTTCTGTCGCCATAACCCGGTGCCTTTACCGCAACTACATTGAAAGTACCGCGCAATTTATTTACGATCAAGGTCGTAAGCGCTTCGCCTTCCACATCTTCTGCAACAATAAGTAATTTCGCGCCGGACTGTACTACCTGCTCTAACAAAGGAAGGATTTCCTGAATGCTGGAAAGCTTTTTATCCGTAATGAGGATGTAGGGATCATCCAAAACAGCTTCCATCTTATCCATATCCGTCGCCATGTACGCGGAAATATATCCTCTGTCGAACTGCATACCTTCTACCAGATCCAGCTCTGTAAGCATCGTCTTGGACTCTTCAATGGTGATAACTCCGTCGCCGGATACCTTCTCCATAGCGTCCGCTACCATCTGGCCCACTTCTTCATCGCCGGAGGAAACTGCTGCTACTCTGGCAAACTGCTCTTTTCCATTTACCTTGGAGCTCATCTTAGCGATAGCTTCTACCGCACATTCCGTAGCCTTCTTCATACCTTTTCTCAAGATAATAGGGTTTGCACCCGCCGCAAGATTCTTAATTCCTTCATTTACCATAGCCTGAGCCAGTACTGTCGCTGTGGTAGTACCATCGCCTGCTACATCGTTCGTCTTCGTCGCAACTTCCTTTACGAGCTGTGCGCCCATATTTTCAAAGGCATCCTCTAACTCGATTTCCTTCGCGATCGTAACGCCGTCATTTGTGATGAGAGGCGCTCCAAAAGATTTATCGAGAACTACGTTTCTTCCTTTCGGTCCCAAAGTTACTCTTACCGTATCTGCCAGCTTATTAACGCCGACCTCCAAAGCTGCACGGGCTTCTGCACCATTTTTCAATTCTTTTGCCATGATTTTAAAACCTCCTGAATATTTGTCCTTATATTTTACTGAATAACTGCCAATATATCATTCTGCTTTACAATGATATATTCTTCCTCTTCGATCTTGACATCCGTTCCTGCATATTTGGAATAAATAACATTATCGCCGACCTTTACTTCCATCTTAACTTCCTTACCGTCGATCATTCCGCCGGGGCCCACCGCAACTACTTCTGCCTGCTGGGGCTTCTCCTTATTCTGTCCGGGAAGAACAATACCCGATTTGGTTGTTTCTTCTGCAATCAACTGTTTCAAAATCACTCTGTCGCCCAATGGTACTAATTTCATTTTAATGCCTCCTTATATCAAATTTCATTCTGTATTTTATGAATTACTAGCACTCCTTACTATCGAGTGCTAATCACTAACCCATATATTAGATTTATATGCACATATTTGCAACTGTAATCACAGAACTCAAAGGCTCTATTTTCTCACTTTTCTCATGTTATCTCTTTTTATCTCTCATTTTCTCAATTTTTACATATATTAACTATTTTATAATTATTTTATAATTACATTTTCTTCCTTTTTTAAGATGACTGCTCAACAAAATTATGCCATCATAAAGTCATATTTATACCCTAAACAAGAACAAAAGTGTGCTTCGCACACTCTTGACAATTCCCGACTTACCCTTACAACTTTCTATAATCCTCTTTCTAATCTCTCCCGATACCCCACGGCACTCTTTATCTCCATCTTATTCTGAAGCATCTCATATTCCGCATCGGAAATCAAATCCTGAATATGTTCCTCCACATTCGTCTTAATAACAAATCCCACCGCAACCGACGGCGCCAGCACGGTATCGCCTTCATACGCCAAACATGCCTCCTGCACCCGTCTGCAATAATCCTCCGCCTCGTTTTCTTCTGCCATAGGAATCAGCACGAGAAAAACATCTCCCTCGATCCTTCCGATGATGTATTCTGCCCTGGCCTCATTCATAACGATGGAGGCCACGAGCTGTATCAGGCTGTCGCTCTTTTCCACTCCGAATTTATCGTATACGAACTTCCAGTCATTAATATTTATAAGCGAAACCGCAACCGGCACGACCTCCGAGCGATCCAGCACGTTCATCCTGCTCTCAATATATGCCTTGCTGCACACTCCCGTCAGGACATCCTCCTTCATACTGCATCCGCCCTGATAGCGTTCCTTCTCGGACTTCTTATCCATCCCCTCCATGTAGGAAAGAGCTTCTCTGCCCATGTATGTTTCAGTCCCCAGCCTGATCAAAAGGGAAAACGCTGCATCCAACAGTTTCTCTACGCTCGCCAGTCTCTCCCCAGCAACCTTGTGATACCTGACATACCAATATCCCACCGTGTACCCGCAGATTTGCAAATCTATACCGCAAGCCTTTATAACATCGGGGGTAACTCCCGAAAAGTCACCTATCTCCAGCACATTCTCACCGTACTGGTCCGTCAGCAATATCTCTGCTCCATATTCTTCGGCGATTGCACCGAAAAATCCCGTAAGAGCATCAATAGCGAATAAACTCTTAACCGTATAACTCTTAATATTTTCCTTTATTTTCTTCTCAAAAGAAACCGTATCATAATCCATGGTATATGCGCCTCCCTTTGCCTAAGGTTCCGTTCTACCTGGCTGCTGAAAAAGATATCTCCGCAGCATCCGTTTTATAAGTTTCCTGATATCCGTCTACGTTGAAAATATGACGAACTTCTCCCTGTACTGCTTCACTGCTGTCTTCCTCCTCTGCCTTCTCCGGAAGTCTTTTGTATTCATCACTTTTCTTGAATTCCTTATATGCGTCCGTGAGTGCGGCAATTATCATCTCTTTATCCGGATCTTTATCGCCTAAGCTATTTACAGCCGTCTGATAAACCGTCTCCGCCTCCTGCTTGGAGCGGCAGGCCTGAAGTCTGTTCTCCAGCGCTTTTCGCATAAGATGTGCCCGCAGCGCCTTGGCATACAGAATAGGATTATTCTTCGCCAGATAACTCATCTCCGCAGAGGTCAGTTCCTTCCCTGCCTGAAGCTTCGCATATATTCTCGCCTCATATTTCGCTTTATCTTCTTCGCTTGGTCCTGTACCTTCACAATAGACATAGTTCAGAACCTGCTGCCCGAAAGCTGCCCGTACATCCTCCGTATCCGCCGGAATCGTCTGTGTGTTCATCCTTATGCTATTATCTAAATTTATGCTCATTAGCATAGATATACTACCTCCTTCTTCCAAACCTTCTATAGCTGCCCGTCCACAATGAGGCCCTTCAGGTCCTCTTCCAGAAGCTCCATATCCTTTACAATCTTATCCAGCTTCTTCTGTAATTCATCCTGAATCGCTGCATTAGTGTTCATCGTCTCTACGACCTGCTCCTGTTCTTCCTTCTCTCCCTTTATATCTTCCAGCTTCTCTTCCTGTTCTTTCTTCTTCTCATCTGCTTCCTTCGCTGCCTCTACCAGCTCATCCATCTCCTCATCGATATGCTCCTTAGCCTCCGCCCTAAGCATGCCGACAATTGCATCGGAAGCCGCCTTAATGATACTATCTGCTCCATTCATCGCATCTACCATGCCTTTTTGCTCTAGTACAGACAGCTTGGCATCCGTAAGCGCACTGATGCATCCCGCGATTGCTATATCCATAACATCTATCAAAGAATCGCAGTTTTCTATTACATCATCCAATGCCAAAGATTTTCTTTGATATTCCGTCAGCTCGCCCATATTTGCAACCCGTTCAAGCTCCTCTTCGCTCAAACTCCCCAGATCATTGTTTCTCTGCGCAGTGCGGGCCTTACGAAGAAGCTCCAGATCCTGCTGTTCCTGACTTTCATCCTCGATACCGTACGTCTCCTTTAGCTTGTCCTGCCGCTTCAGCACATTGTCTCTGCGCTGGTTCAGTTCATTTTTCTGCTCCTGCAGCTCGGCGATCTTACTGCGAATCTCATTTAAGCTGTCGCTCACTTTCTCGTCGCTCTCAAACTGATCCATAATGAACTTCGCCGCCTGCTTTCTTGCCTGCGTCCGCTTGCTCTCCACCCTGTCAGACATCATTGAGTCTATATCTCCGGCAAAAATAACGCTTTTATTTCCCTGCTCCTTTTTCGCCTCATTCTTGCTCTTTTTACCATTTTCCACACCGACATCAAAGCCTGTGGTTCCTTCTAATCCTGCCGCTTTCATTTTATCCCCCTATTCCAGCTATGCTCTCTGATCTTAATTATTTCTATATTTATGTATATCGGTTGATATCGATAAATTATTAACATTTCTTTGAAGGCACTTAAACGCCTCAGACCTCCTCCACCGACAAACTCATGCTGATAACTCCTATTACAGCCACCACGGCTCCTACCAAAAGTGTCATGCCGGCACCATAATCATCCAGCATCTTTCCTCCAACCACACTGGCGAACACCCCGCCCAGCGTGATTGCTGTCGTCACGAGAGACTGTCCCTTCACCATATCCGCCCTATCGAGAAGCTTGCTCACGTAGTAAACAGAGGCCGGAATGAACAGCGCATAGCCTCCCGCCTGAAATAACTGAGCTGCATAAATCATACCGACTGACCCTGCCATAAAATACAGAATACTTTTCACAGCAAAAAAGAGGCCGGATATCCGAAGCAAAGTCTTGCAGCTTACCCTCTGCACCAGTTTTATGAAAAATATCATAGCCGGCAGCTCCATTACAGCGGAAATAGAGCTTGCTACTCCCATACTTGCGCTGTCGCCGCCTACATTCTCGATAATCTGAAATAAGAAATTACAGCTAAGTACATGATAATAAAAAATGAACGTGATTCCAATCAGGAAAACAAAAAATTTCTTATGGGATACCAAAAAAGAAACCAGGCCCTGCGCTTTCTTTTCCTGCGCATCTTTTTTCTTATTTAATCTTCCCCCTTTCCATTCTCCTTTGTGTCCTGCCAGAACACCTACACTGGCAAACAGACCCAGCGTGAGTACCGCTGCGGAAAAAGGTATCAGGGCAGTGGGATTATATTTTAGTAAAATCCCCATCACGGTGGATACCATTGCATAACAAAAAGAACCGCAAGCCCTGCACACTCCGAAATTGATAAAGATTCCCCTTTCCTCCAGTTGTACGGACATCGTATTTACAAAGGGCTGGATCACCATGATGCCTATGAGTGAAAGCGTAATAAAGGCCGACACCATAAACGACGCCCCACCAACAATAGTGAGCCCTGCCGACGTCAATAAGATGATCGCGGCCCCTACCCATATGATTCCCTTCAAGGTTATTTTCTCATATTTATCTGCAAGACTCGCGGTCATTGGCTGCAAAAACACAGCCGCCACGTTAGATAAAGCTATAATGATTCCTATCTCTGAATTAGTGTATCCTCTATCCAACAGGAAAATCGCAGTAAATCCTAATAAAGAGCAAAAAGCTGCCCAATAGAATCCTTGGACAGCCGCATATTTTATCGTATACTTTTTATTGTTGGACATCGTTGTTCCCCTCCAGCTTCTCATCTGTTCATAGCTACATCATAACAGCTACTGCCATAGGAACGCAAGACAATATATTGACCGCAATTAAATAAGATTATGCTTCTTTCAGTTTTCTGCTCCCCGCAATTCCAAAAAGCAGCAGAATAGGGAATACAATCGCCGCCAAAATGCCGACTTTCAAATTGTCTCCGAAATAGCTGGACACTATTCCTACCACCGTTGGCCCTCCAGAGCAGCCTAAGTCGCCTGCCAGAGCAAGCAGAGCGAACATCGCCGTTCCTCCGCCGCGGATAGCTGCCGCTGCCTTGCTGAACGTGCCGGGCCAGAGAATTCCCACCGAAAGTCCGCATAACGCACATCCTACCAATCCCAGAGCCGGAACGGGTATCAGCGATATGCATAGATAGGACACCGCGCACAACAGGACGCTGTATCCCATAAAGCGGTCCAGATTAATCTTTTCCCCGTATTTTCCATAAAATACTCTCGATATACCCATCATCGCAGCAAAAGACATCGGCCCTGCCAAATCTCCCATTGTCTTGCTCACACCCAGGCCATTTTCCGCAAAGGTGGATGCCCACTGGCTGACCGCCTGCTCGCTGGCTCCCGCACATACCATCATAAGCATCAACACCCAGAATATCTTCTTGGAAAAAAGCTCTTTTATTGTCAGGCCCGTTTCTCCTTCCCCGATGAGCGAGGCGATAGGCGCCTTCGCAAATATCACTGCGTTTATAATCGGGATAATCGCCCATACCAGTGCTAACAGCTTCCAATTAGAGATGCCGAACGCACGGAAGAAAATAGTAGAAATCAGAACTACTCCCACATGTCCCCAGCAATAGAAGGAATGCAGCAGACTCATGGCCTTTTCCTTATTATCCGTAGGGCAGGCCTCCATCACCGGGCTTACCAGCACTTCAAGAATCCCGCCGCCTACCGCATAAATTATTACCGCCATGAGCAGCCCGATAAACGGGTCGAAAAATAACTCCGGCAATATCGTAAGAGATACCAATCCGACAGCTACGAAAATATGGGCGAGCAACATAGAGGCCCTGTAGCCGATTTTATCCACAAAACCCACGGACAGCATGTCCACCAGAAGCTGGATACCGAAATTGATAGTAATGAGCATGGTGATTTTCGCAAGGGGTATTTCGTAGCTATTTTGAAAGGTCAGAAATAGCAGCGGAACAAAATTATTCACGATTGCCTGCACTATATATGCGATGAAACAGGCGTTAATCGTTTTCTTATAGCCGTTCTTCATAGAGCTGATCCTCGTTCTCTCTCAATTTTATCTCGTGTCAGTTGCACGTTTTTGCATTATATCACAATCTTCATCTTCATTGTTTGCATTATTTCTTCAATTTATATGATAGAATACTTATTCCTGCCCTCTGACTTCGATTTATATAGTCCCTGATCCACTCTTTTGAACACCTTGCTCATAGTATCCGTTTCCTGCATCTTGGTTATACCTATGCTTACTGTTACTTTCTTATCATAGCCCAGTTTTATTCCCTTTATTATTTTGTTCAATTTATCGACCGTACTGAGCACACCTTCCTCAGTGCCATAATAAATGATAGAAAATTCATCTCCTCCCCATCTGGAAAGCAGGGATTCTTTATTCAGCAGCGGATTCAACCCTCTGGCAATCTCGCTCAACACTCTATCCCCTGTGCTGTGCCCGTAACTATCATTTATTTCCTTAAATAAATCCACGTCAAACAGCACGATATAAATCTCTTTTTCAAAATGCTCCTTCGTATCGATAATCCCTTCTAGCTTTATATCGAAAATACGCCTATTGCTAATATTGGTAAGCACGTCTTTACTCGCCAGATACTCCAGCTTCTCGTTCGCCTCCCGAAGCTGTATACTATACTCATTCAACTTCTCCCTCTCCCTAATATATGTATCGGAATACAGGGTAAGGATCAGAAAACCTCCGACTAAGGTTATCGGAAGCTGTATAAGCCTATCCATAAACAGCATATCATAATCATAGACCTTCAATATCTCAGGGAATTGATACTCGATATAAAATAAAACCGCTACCGTCAGTCCCAGAATAACCAAAAGTATTTTTCTGAGTCTATTCTCATAAAGCAGGATAATACCTATCATAATCAGGAACAAATATGCCGTCGCACTGCTGTTCCCCCTTCCGCCGTTCAACCAGCCAACAGGAAGAATCACCAAAATAATATTCAAACTAAGAAACAGCTGCAAATAAGATTCGTAAACACTCTTACTACCGAAAATAGATAAAACTGAAACAAACAGCAAATAAAACCATTTATAATTAGTGCTCATCGGGTATTTCGTTATCACATTCCCTATCACGCACATGATAGAAAGGGAAAATGTCATTATACTAATATAATAAAAAGCTCTATTCCTAATATCCGCACTTCGCTCCATCCAATACCCCTATTCCATTACGTGCACCATAACTCTGTTTCGTCTTCTGTAATCAACTATTAGAACCTACATCTGACGGGAAAAGTCCCTCAAACCCCGATGGATTCCTGTTTCAAGAGCCCTTACCATCAATCTACAAGGTCTAACCTTGTCAACTGATGGTATACTTCTTCTTCAAAAATCCCGCCTCGGTATACGGAATCACAAAATCCAAAATCCCCGCCGCATGAGGCGAAATAATATACTCATTCCCGATAATATGAAAGCCTCTCTCTCCCAGATACCAAGTATCCTCCGTCAGCAAATCTCCCACACTGCTCTCATATCCTTCAAAAAACATACCCGTATATTTCTCCTGCTTCGTCTGCTCCAGAATCGCATCCGTGATTTCCTTAACCGCCACCCTTTCATCTGTAGTCACATCCGCAAGCGTTAACCGATTTCCTGTCTTTGGATCGAAGTTCAGTGCTGCCTCCATCGTATTGGGATGAGCTCCGCCCATATAAGACGATGCAGTCACAAGAAAGCTGATGACCGTTTCATCGGCCCTTTTCAAGGTAAAGACCGTTTGCATATCATAGCCGTACCAATTGACCCTGCCTCTGGTTATATAATCCTCATCTGCCCATTTCTTCGCATCCTCCACAGACATTCCATGCAGATTAAAGGTTCTGACATAATTGTTGATTGCCTGTGATGCCTCTTTATTTCCGACAATATCCACCGTAGGTATGGTTTCTTTGATAGTAAGAAGTACCGTCTTATCTTTCGCGGTATATTCCTCGGTTTTCTCTTCAAAGGTAACATTTATTACCTGCTTTTCCGCGTCATTCCCCTCCCTTTTCTTTTACCTCTCCTACCTCTTCCTTCATTTGACTCTTTTTTCAGGAATGAAGCTATCAAAAATAAATAAATCGAAGTCTTTCTTCCTCATATCAAGCTGCTGCTGTGTCTTTATAGTCCACGCCACCGCAAGATTCCCGAACAATCTTCTGCATATCCATCTGGATGGCATTCTATGGTATTTATGATTATATGCAATAAAATCCGGTTTCGTTACACAGTTTAGAAGCAAATGCTCCAAGGAAAAGTACAGCGGTCCCTTCAGACCATTTTCCTTCTTAAATACATCCGAAAGCTGCCCCCGCATAACCTCCTTGCGGTGCTTCTTATACCAGATAAGTCCAAGCGGATTAAAGGATTCTATACAATAGGCTCCCTTATATTCCTTCAACAGCCTGTCAGCCAGCTCGCAGATGGAAATATCCGTCCATTCAATTTTAAGTTCCACAATCAAAGGAACCTTTCCGTCCGCAAGTTTCAGAAAATCTTCGAACCTCGGTATCTTCTCATCGGAACGATACAGATGAAACTGCTGGAGCTCATCATACGTATAGTCCGAAACTTTGCCCTCCTCACCGCACACTCTCTTAAGCGTGAAATCATGGAATACGACGGGTATCTTGTCCTTGGTAAGCTGCACGTCGAGCTCCACCCCGAAACCTCCGTCTATCGCTCTTTTTAATGCCTTTAATGAATTTTCAGGAGCATCTCCTTCGTTATCGTGCAACCCTCTATGCGCGTATAAGACTCCCATAAAAGGAGTCTTATCAGGCTTGTGCACCATACGGGGCATAATAGCCAATAAATATAGTACCGTTAAAATTATTATAATGCCGATTATCACTATCATTTTTCTGTCCTTCGTATCATTTAAAATTTAATCGTCTAAATCGAAGTTCTCCAACGCCGCTTTCTTTTTCTCCGGCTTAGAATCTCCATGGCGCACCTGCATCATCGTAAGAAAGGCCGCCGCCGAAAATAGAAATGCATAAGGGAACAATGTCCTATAGGAAATACTCTCTAATAAGAAGCCCGACAGAATCGGGGTAAATATCTGCGCTGCCATAGAAAAGGTATAGTAGGTTCCCGTGAATTTGCCGATGTCGCTTCCCTTACTCATCTCCACGATCATAGGATAAGAATTCACATTGATGGCCGCCCATCCTATACCGATAAGCGCGAAGGCTATATTGATTGCCGGATGATAGGAACCTGCAAATATTGCCGCGAAATAGCATGCACTCATCACAACGATGCCACCCATTATCGTCTTTTTACGCCCTATCCTGCTTGCAATGCTTCCGATGGGAATATAGCTGAGTATAGCCGCCACCGTCGCTACCATCAGACAATCTGCAAAGCCACCTCCCTCCATGTTCCACACCACTCCCGTATATCTGGAAAATGCAGTGGTTACCGCATTATAAGCCGCAAACCACAGGAAAATCGAAGCCAGAAGGAAAACCATGCTTCGCTTAACCTCCTTCGGCATAGCTTCTTTCACAACATCCTCTTCCGACTCATTGACCGCCGCGTCGATAATCTCTCCGCTTTCCGCCTCATAAGCCTTTACCTCCGCTTCCACCAAAGCCGCAACCTTCTTCTCCCTAATGGTGAAAAACAGTACGGCGACTGCAACGAGCATCAGGCCGCCTACGCTGACAAACAGCGGAAAATAATCCGGGCGTTTGCCGGGACCTACGAGAAACTTTATCATAAGCAGCGCATAGACACCGCCTACGGCACCCATCAAATTGATGATTGCATTCGCCTTGCTTCGCAAACGGTTTGGCGTCAAATCCGGCATGAGCGCTACCGCGGGAGAACGATACAACCCCATAGAAAGCAGCAGAACAAACATGATTACAAGAAATAAAATCAGATTTTCTTCACTGTCCGCTACAGGAAGCACCATGAGAAAGGTTACCGCAAGCAACGTTCCGCCTACGATAAACGGCATCCTTTTTCCTATTCTCGTATCCGCCTTGTCGGAAAGCAGCCCGAACAGCGGCAGTAAAAAGATGGCCAGTACGTTATCCATAGCCATTAGTGTGCCTGTCAGTGTCTCACCCAGATGAAATGTGTTCTGGAGCATCAGCGGGATAATGCTGTCATATATCTGCCAGAAACCTGATATGGACAGAAACGCCAATCCGATAAGGACCGTTCTCCTATAATTTAATTTCATATATGAAATTCCTCCCTCATTCTATGCCTTTCTACATGCTATTCCTATCATAACATGCAGTTATTCATAAATCCATGTCAAATTTATGTGAAATACGCCGGAAATATACCGCAATCCCAAGAAACCCTTGCAAAATCCTCGATTTTCTGTACAATAAGAAAGGATGAGATAAACCTCTGTTCTTACCAAATACTTTTCAGAAAGGCTTATAACAATGATTAGTGCAAACAACGTTACGTTACGTATTGGAAAAAAAGCGTTATTTGAAGACGTTAATATTAAATTTACCGAAGGAAACTGCTACGGACTTATCGGAGCCAACGGCTCAGGCAAATCCACCTTCCTCAAAATATTATCCGGCAAGCTGGACACTACTAACGGAGATATTGCCATTACTCCCGGCCAGCGTTTGTCGGTGTTAGAGCAGGACCATTTCAAATATGACGAATACAACGTTACCGATGTGGTTATCATGGGCAACGAGCGTCTCTATCAGATTATGAAAGAAAAGGATGCTATTTATGCAAAAGAAGATTTTTCGGAAGAGGACGGCATCCGTGCCAGCGAGTTAGAAGCGGAATTCGCCGAAATGGACGGCTGGGAAGCCGAATCTGGTGCCGCTATGCTCTTGAACGGCCTCGGCATCGATACGAGCCTTCACTACTCCATCATGGGAAGCTTAAACGGAAATGAAAAGGTAAAAGTCCTTCTTGCAAAAGCTCTGTTTGGCAACCCGGATATCCTCCTTCTTGATGAGCCTACCAACCATTTGGATCTCGATGCTATCGGGTGGCTGGAAGACTTCTTGATCGACTTTGAGAATACGGTCATCGTCGTATCCCACGACCGCTATTTCCTGAATAAGGTCTGCACACATACTGCGGACATCGACTACGGTAAGATTCAGCTCTATGCCGGCAACTACGACTTCTGGTACGAATCCAGCCAGCTCCTCATCAAGCAGATGAAGGAAGCAAATAAGAAAAAAGAAGAGAAAATCAAAGAGCTTCAGGAATTTATCTCCCGTTTCTCCGCGAACGCTTCCAAATCCAAACAGGCTACCAGCAGAAAGCGCGCATTGGAAAAAATTGAACTGGATGACATCAGGCCCTCCAGCAGAAAATATCCTTATGTGGACTTCCGTCCCGACCGTGAAATCGGCAACGAAGTACTGACGGTGGAAGGGCTTTCCAAGACCATCGACGGCGAAAAAGTGCTCGACAATATATCCTTTATTGTGGGACATAGCGATAAAATCGCATTTGTAGGCAGTAATGAGCTGGCAAAAACAACGCTGTTCCAGATTCTTACAGGTGAGCTGGAACCGGACGAGGGCTCCTATCGCTGGGGCATTACCACCTCACAGGCATACTTTCCCAAGGACAGCACGAAGGAATTCGACAACGATTACACCATTGTGGACTGGCTGACCGGCTATTCTCCCGTTAAAGACGTAACTTATGTACGCGGCTTTTTAGGCCGTATGCTCTTTGCCGGAGACGACGGCGTAAAGAAGGTGAAGATTCTCTCCGGAGGTGAGAAGGTAAGGTGTCTTCTCTCCAAGATGATGATCAGCGGATCTAACTGCCTCATTTTAGATGAGCCTACCAATCATTTGGACATGGAATCCATCACAGCACTCAATAACGGGCTTATCAAATTCCCGGGCGTAGAATTGTTCGCCTGCCACGATCACCAATTCGTACAGACCACCGCTAACCGCATTATGGAGATCCTTCCGGGCGGACAGCTCATCGATAAGATCACTACCTACGACGAATATCTTGCCAGCGATGAAATGGCGAGAAAACGTACCGTATATACGAATAAAAACGAAGAGGACGATAATTAAAGCCGGAATTCATTTCCGGCAGCCGAATGTATATTCGGTTTGGGAAAAGGGGCTGGAATTTCAGCTCCTTTATCTTAACATAAAAGCAATTCGTGAAGCGTGTTGCTCGTTGTCTGCCCTCATAACCATAAGGAGATTTTTCATGAATATCGTAGATTTACACGTACATTCCAATAAATCCGACGGAAGCTTCTCTCCCGCCGATCTCGTGCATCTCGCCGTAAAAAAAGGCCTGTCCGCCTTCGCCCTGACCGACCACGATACCACGGACGGCCTCACTGAAGCGATGGAGGAAGCCAAAAAGCTGCCAAAAGAAAACTCTTTGGAGGTCATTCCCGGCATCGAGCTATCCACCGAATACGAAGGAAAGGATATTCACATTCTGGGACTGTATATCGATTATGAAACCCCATTTTTCAAGAAGCATATCAAGTCCTTCGTAGATTCGCGTCTTTCCCGCAACGAGAAAATGTGTAAAAACCTTAACAGTGCGGGCATAGATATTTCCTACGAAAAATTGCTGGAAGCCTTTCCCGGTTCGGTCATTACGAGAGGTCATTATGCGAAATATTTATTGGAGCACGGTTATGTAACGAGCATGAACGAAGCCTTCGACCGTTATGTAGGCGACCGTACCAAATATTTTGTCCCCAGAGAGAAAATCACACCGAAACAGGCCGTGCAGTTTATTTTACAAGCGGACGGCATCCCCATTCTGGCCCATCCCATCCTTTACCACATGAGTGACGCCAGACTGGATACTTTGACCCGCAAGCTGAAGGCCGCCGGACTCATGGGCATCGAAGCCGTTTACAGCACCTATAGTCATTCCGAGGAATGGAAGATACGAAAGCTCGCCGACAAGTACGATTTATGTATCAGCGGCGGTTCCGACTTTCACGGCTCCACCAAGCCTTCACTAGAGATGGCTACCGGATACGGAAAGCTGGTGATTCCTGAAGAGATACTCATTAACCTGAAGAATAGAAAAGAAATGGAGCACAATTTGATACGTCAAATGGACAATAATAAACCAAAGATATTTTTTACCGATTTAGACGGTACCTTGCTGACAAAAGAAAAAAAAATAACTCCTGCTACTAAGGAGGCGCTTAAAAAATGGACTGCTGCGGGCAACAAGCTGGCTCTTTCCTCCGGCAGAGCAATTGACAGTATAAAAAGGGTAAAGGATTCTCTCGGCCTGGACTTTCCCGGCATGTATCTCATCGGATATAACGGCGGAGAAATCTACGATTGCGAAGCGCAAAAGGTAGTATCCCGCATCTCCCTTTCCATGGGGCAGGTTGCTGCCGTAGCGAAGATGGCTAAGGAGCAGGGCATCCACTGCCAGACCTATACAGACACTCATATTATCAGCCCTGCGGACAACGACGAGCTGCATGTATATCAAAGATCCATCCACAGTCCCGTCATTATCAGCGAGGATATTATGAAGCCTCTCGATAAGGAGCCATGCAAATGCCTCGCTATCGAGATCCATGATAAGGAAAAGCTGGAGCATTTCCGTCAGTCCTTACTCCCTTTTACGGAAGGGGAGCTGAGTCTTCTTTATTCCAACGATAAATATCTGGAAATTTTCCCTGCCTCCTCGGGCAAGGAAACCGCAGTCGTAAAGCTGTGCGAGCAGCTGGATATTCCCATAGAAAACACTATCGCCGCAGGGGATGCTTCCAACGATATTTCTATGATCCAGGCTGCAGGGGTAGGCATCGCTATGCTGAATGCGAAGGATGACGTGAAAAAAGCAGCCGACATCATCACGGCCGCCGACAACAATCAAGACGGGCTTGCATCCATCCTTTTGTCCTGTCTATAAAGATATTCGCAAAAGGACCTTTTGACACCCTAGTCCTATTACAAAAAAACGGAGGGGTTTTACCCCTCCACAATTAAGTATCTTCCGTCGCCGACATCGAACACTTCCTGTGCACTTAAAATTTCTTCTTCATCCGCGCCTTCCATATCGACACCTTCTTCATCGAAATATTCCCATACCTCCTGCACCGAGTTCACTACTACCGCCATACAGTCCTCCAAAAACGCTTCTGCTTCCTCAAGAGTCTCCGCTACATTCTCGGGAAATAACTGTTTTTGCTTCTTTAGAAAGCATGATAGTACAACATCATCATATTCGTGCATCTAAATAATCATTCCTTTCTTCATGGCCTGCAATCTCTTTGCCACAGGCACAACACATTATCTATTACCATTACTATATACTGTCACTGCTCATTTATCAAGCCTTTTACCACCTGATATACACCTTTTTCCAAATAAGAAGGGCAGATGTATTTTGCAGCATTTTTCACCTCTGTTCTGGCAGTTTCCACAGCATAGCTCTCTCCCGCCGCACGCATCATTCCGATGTCGTTGTGATTGTCACCAAAAGCCATTGTCTCTTCCCTTTCGATATGAAAGTATTCCTGAACAAAGGCCAGCGCATGCCCCTTGTCTACAGAGGAATCCATGAAATCTACCCACTCTTCACCCGACATACAGGCTTTCACTTTATCCTTCCAGCGGGGGATCAAGACTCCCTCTCCCAGATCTCTGATACTCTCCTTCTGATAAACGGATACTTTAATAATCTGGACATCTTCCTCAAGAACATCTCTGACGAGAGTGAACTTATTGCGATATCCATAGGTTATCAGATCGATGAACTCTTTATTCCTGCTTTCCAGCAAAGATCCCTCGGGTGTGGATACGAGGATGTCGCAGTTCCTGCCATATTCCCGCAACTGCTTTATAATCTCTTCCGCATATTGCCTGTTCATGGGCGTTATGCTGATGTCCTTTCCCTGATGGCGGATCTGCGCACCGTTCTCTGCTATAAATACAATATCCTCATCGACGAGGCGGAATACATTCTTGATGCTGTCATACTGCCTGCCGCTTGCTGCACAGAAAACGACTCCCTGGCCGATCAAAGACTTTATGGCCTTCACCATTTCAGGATATAAATCCGGCGTGGAATCTTTGATTAAAGTTCCATCTATATCCGATGCGATTAATTTTATCATTATCAAACCTTACCTTTACAATAAATTCCTTGTTTTCATCTCTTGATAGAGCCTTCCTACAGGCAGCCCCACTACGTTGTTATAGTCTCCGCAGATACCTTGGATATATGCAGCACATCTTCCCTGAATACCGTAAGCTCCGGCCTTATCCATAGGCTCACCGCTTTCCACATATGCAGAAACTTCTTCTGAACTCATTGGATACATGGAAACATCTGTCTTTTCATAAAAGGTATGAAATATGGCCGACTCATTCTTTTCCTTGGAACAAACGGTCACGCCGGTATATACCTGGTGAACGTTGCCCTGAAGTCTATTCAGCATTTCGCAGGCTTCTTCTCTGCTCTTTGGTTTTCCCATTACCATATCCATAAAGGATACCACCGTATCCGCTCCGATAACCGTAAATGCTTCTTCTCCCCGTTTCGTAAGCAGGCTGCAGACCTCCTCCGCTTTCTGACAGGACAGCTCCTGAACAATTTCACAGGGCAGACTTTTCGTCATTTTTTCTTCCTTTTGGCATGGAATCACTTCATACTCCATGCCGATTTGCTTTAACAGCTCTTTTCTTCTCGGCGATGCCGATGCTAATATTATTCTATTCATGATGAGTCTCCGGTATAAATATACGGTCGTCCTCCGCCGTTTTTCCTTCCTGTGCTTCGGCAACTGCCTCCAGCGCGAATTCCTTCTGGGAATTATAAATTACCTTTCCCCTCTTATCTACCTTTTCATAGCTTCCGTCAGGCTGCAATACATGCGCTTTTACCGTGTCCATAAGCTCGCCTTCCAGAATGTGCACTATTTTCTCCTTCAGCTCATGACGTTCCACCGGAAAGAGGATCTCCACCCTGCGTTCCAGATTACGGGGCATCCAATCCGCGCTGCCGCAATAAATCTCCTTGTTGCCGCCATTTTCAAAATAAAATATTCTGCTGTGCTCCAGAAAATTTCCGATGATAGAACGCACGCTAATATTATCGCTTACGCCGGGAATTCCCACCTTAAGACTGCAAATGCCGCGGATAATGAGTTCTATCTGCACTCCCGCCGCATTCGCCTCGTATAAGGCTTCTATAATATCCTTATCGCACAAGGAATTCATCTTTGCAATAATGCGGGCGGGCCGGCCCTCTCTCGCATATTTCGCTTCTCTGCCTATGAGATAAAGGAATCTGTCCTTCAGCCAAAGGGGGGCTAACGACAGCTTTTTCCATGTGCGCGGCTCCGAGTAGCCTGACAGCATATTAAATACGGCAGTAGCATCCTGGCCGATATCCTCGCTGCAGGTGAACATGCCCATGTCCGTATAAAGCTTTGCCGTAGCATCGTTGTAATTACCCGTTCCAAGATGCACATATCTTCGGATGCCGTCTTCCTCCTGCCTTACCACAAGCGTTATCTTGCTGTGTGTTTTTAAGCCCACGAGACCATAGATGACATGGCATCCCGCTTTTTCCAGCATCTTCGCCCATACAATGTTATTTTCCTCATCAAAACGAGCTTTCAGCTCTACCAGAACAGACACCTGTTTTCCATTCTCTGCCGCCTGAGCCAGCGCCGCAATAATAGGCGAATTCCCGCTGACACGGTAAAGTGTCTGCTTAATGGCAAGAACCTCAGGGTCCCTCGCCGCCTGCCTTATAAATTCCACCACCGGAGCGAAGGTCTGGTACGGATGATGCAGCAAGATATCTCCTTCCCGTATCCTTTCAAAAATATCACAATCTGCCGGAAGCTCCGGCACCGGCTGGGGCTTTTCGTATCCGGACTCCTTCAGATGGTCGAAACCATCGAGACCGTACATCTTCATAAGGAATGTTAAATCCAAAGGACCATCTATCTGGTAAATGTCCTCCTCCATAATGGAAAGCTCACTGCCTATCAAACGCAGGAGGCGCTTGTCGATTCCGCTTTCTACCTCCAGGCGGATAGCCTGTCCCCATTGTCTTTTTTTAAGCTGCTTCTCGATTTCTTTTAATAAATCCTCAGCTTCATCCTCCTCTATGCTCAAATCGGCATTTCGCATAATGCGAAAAGGATAAACGCAGACGATATTGTAATTCAAAAAAAGCCTCTCTATATTTCTTTCGATGATTTCCTCTAAGAGAATCACCACTTTTTCCTTCTCATTCTCCACCTTAAGCGGCACGATTCTCGGAAGCACGCTGGGTACCTGAACCGTAGCGAATTCCAGCTCTTCTTCCCCGTCCTTTTTTCTTACCAGGGCTCCCAGATTCAAGGACTTATTGCGAATCAGAGGAAAGGGTCTGGAGGAATCTACCGCCATAGGAGTAAGGACCGGATATACGTTTTCCATAAAATACTTATCCGCATATTCCGCCTCCTTCACCGTCATGTCCTCATGATGCTCAATGATGCGAAGGCCGCTTTGCAATAACAGGGGTACCAGCGACCGCTTATATGTAGAGTATTGAAGGTTTACCAGCTCATGAGTCGCCTCGTTCAGCGTTTGAAGCTGTTCTTCCGGCGTCATTCCCGCAAGGTCGGGCTTGGTATAACCCGCATTTACCATATCCTTTAAGGAAGCGACCCGTACCATAAAAAATTCATCCAAATTAGAGGCCGTTATGCTCAAAAACTTCAGCCTCTCAAAAAGCGGATTCTGTTTGTCCCTCGCTTCGCTGAGCACCCGCTTATTAAAGAGGATCCAGCTCAGTTCCCGGTTCGTGTAGTTATTATAATCCGCAGCCTTTTTCTTCTCACTTTCCTTGCCGTTCATAAATTCCTCCACTCTGTTTATGCTTTTAAGCTTCTTCTCTGCTTGATAATTGGCCTTACGCTGTATACCTCCTCAAAAAACTCCGCTCCACTGCTGAACATTCCTTTTTCCAGCGTAATATCATCGTTGGTATCTACTGTAATTGTTAATACATTGTCCTTGAGGGCTGTCTTAACATCCTTGAACTTTTGCTTATGGCTTCGGTCTAAAGCGTTGGCTATCCGGAGTATGGCGGTCAGCTTGGCCATTTTCAAATAGTTCTCCCTGCTAAGCTCTGATTCTTTCCCCATTTCCGTGTAATATACAAACTCCGAATGATTATATTTCACCACGTTTGCCACAATTTCCCGCTCCGCATGGGAAAGGCCTATGATCTCCGTAGCCATGATGATGCTGTAGGAGCACTCACCCAGATTCACCATGCTGATATATTTTCCGCAGTCATGTAAAAGCGTAGCGATTCTAAGCAGTAATCTGTCTCTCTTTTCAAGCCCATGCACCCTCTTCATGCTGTCGAATATGGTGAGCGCTATTTTTTCCAAGGTTTCTCCCCTTTTTCTGCTCCCCATATACCGCTTGCTGATATTTCTCGCACAGGCGATGATATCCTGTTCAAAATCATGCTCCGGCAGGACAATTTTATTACTCTGCGCATATTCGTAAGCGATGCCGTCGCACAGCGTTACGCCCGGAGCCCAGAGCAGTTCCGCATTCATTACCTCTATCATTCTTTTCAGCAAAATGCAGGAAATATAGAGCAGTGTGATATTCTCCTCCGGCATATCGAAGAGCTTCGTCAGATCTTGTACCGTTTTTTCCCGGAATGCTTCGAGAAGGTACTCAAAATTCTTCGCATTCACGTATCCGCTCACTTTTTCCAAAAAGATACTTTTTTGTACAAGAGCGGAAATATAATCGTCCACGATGATGATGTTGTTGATTTCGCGCTCCTTCAAATACAGCTTTTTAAAGACCGAAAGCTGAGCGTTCACCATCTCCTCTATCAGCGCCTCGTACTGCCCGCTTCCTGCTCCCAGCTGGTTCATATAATCCCTCAGGCGAAGCACACCCAGACGAAGGTTCTGAGTCGCAACAAGTGCATCCTTATCAAAAAGGGAAATCTGGATACTGCCGCCACCTATGTCCGCGATGACCGTCCCCTTTTCAATGAACTTGTTAAAATCCTCTCCCATAAAAGCAATGGATTTATAATCAAGAAAACGCTGCTCCGAATTGCTCAGTACCTCGATATCGATGCCCGTCCGCTGACGGATCTGGTCGAGAACGATAATCGTATTTTCCGACTCTCTTATCGCGCTGGTACCATATGCCTTATACTCCGATACTCTGTAGGATTTCATGATTTTCGTATATTCATTCAGATAATGGCACAATTCATCTACTTTATCGTTCGCCATTTTCCCCGCAGCATATGTCTCCGACCCCAAATCGATGCGGTGCCTGATATGGTCAATTTCCCTCATCCCGTCTTTTGCCGATATTTCAAATATTTTCATGGATAATTCAAAGGAACCTACGTCTATTGCCGCAAATGTTTTCATGTCGATAGCAATCCTCCTTTTTATCTTTTGGAATAAAACATAGAAATCCTTGATCAGTGTGGCATACTGATCTAGAATTTATTTTCACGTTTCCCCAGCAGGTAATCGATAAACTGCTGGGCAGTACGTCCTGAAAGCCCGCCATGGGAAAGCTCCCATTTGTTCGCCTCCAACAAAAGCTCTTCCTCCGGCATCGTAATCTTATACCGAATAGCAAGTTTTCGGACAATTTCCTGAAACTCTTTCTTATCCGGCGAGCAGAAGAAAATCGTCACGCCGAACCGGTAAACGAGAGACAGCTTTTCCTGAACCGTATCGCTGGCATGGAGCTGATCCCTGCGCCCCTCCTTATCCGCAAAGGTCTCCTTAATCAGATGCCTTCTGTTGGAGGTGGCATATATGAGCACGTTATCGGGCTTCTTCTCCAGCCCGCCTTCGATTACCGCCTTTAGATATTTGTATTCGATTTCAAATTCCTCGAAGCTGAGGTCGTCCATGTAAATAATGAACTTATAATTCCGGTTCTTAATCTGAGCGATGACATCGTTCAAATCCTGAAACTGATGCTTATATACCTCGATAACGCGCAGTCCTCTGTCATAATATTCATTGGCAATCGCCTTGATGCTGGAGGATTTGCCGGTACCCGCATCACCGAAGAGCAGGCAGTTATTGGCCTTTCTTCCTTCCACAAAGGCCTCTGTATTCTCTATCAGCTTCTGCTTGGGAAGCTCATAGCCTATCAAATCATCCAAATACACATGAGCGATGTTCAGTATCGGAACAATGGAGACGCCGTCCTCGTCATGGGATACGCGAAACGATTTATGTAAACCAAACTTCCCTACTCCATATTCCTTATAGAATTCCGTAAGGGTTGCCTTCATTTCTTCCGGCGAATCATTCTGCGTGAATTTCACCGCAAGCGTACAGATGCTTTTGCAAATGCGCTCGTTATACACCTTGCTTCCCTGCTCGCAGCCGTCATAAGAAAGAATGAGAGAAAAAGTCTCCACTCCCAAAAGCTCCATCATACCGGAAAAGTCGAAGTCGTAAAACTCCTTAAATATTATAATATCATGAAGAACGGCCTGATTGATGGTTCCTCCCACCTCGCCCCTTATTTCACATGCCTTGCTATAGCTATTTTCGTTATTCACAAGAAGGTTAGTGAGATAGCAGTGCCATAGATTTCCGTAAAATCCATGATGCCCTGCCAGGTCGATGAGATGATGCATACATTCGTACAAAAGTGCTCTTTTGTCCTCTATATTAAAAAAATCATCGTCGTAATTGCTCATCAGCCATGCCATATCGTAAAGCAGCGCTTCTTCTTCAACGTCTTTATATACAATCAGTTCGTTTTCCCGCATTGTCATCCTACCTCTAATAATTTCCTAGAATTTTCATATTTCTCGCTTCGTCTCTAAGACCCCTCAGCGCATTTTTTACCGCACTGTCCGCAAGGTTACCGTCAAAATCGATAAAGAACCGATATTCCCAGTTGCGATCCGGAGTGGGACGGCTTTCGATTTTATTCATATTGAGATTGTTGTAAATGAAATGCGACAGCATATGATAAAGAGAGCCGCTCTCGTGAGGCACCTCGAAGCAGATACTAACCTTCTTGGCGTCTTTTAAGAATATTTTCTGATTGGTCACAATGATAAAACGCGTTGAATTGGTGCTGGAGCGATTGATGCCCTTCTCCAATATCTCAAGCCCATATGTTTCTGCTGCATAAGCGCTGGCGATGGCCGCCTGCGTGCTGTCTTTATCCTCAGATACCTTTCTGGCCGCAAAAGCGTTATTATTCATGCTGATCTGCTTCCATGCCGCATGCTCCTGAAGATACCTGGAGCTTTGCATCAGCGACTGAGGATGGGAATAGATAGTCTTAATGTCCTCAAGCTTCGTACCCGGAACCGCCATCAGACAATGCTCGATCTTTATGATCTGTTCGCCTACAATATAGTTCTCGAATTCAACGAGCATATCGTAAATCTCGCTCACGATACCCGCGGTGGAATTCTCGATAGGAAGCACCGCATAATCTGCGCTTCCTTCATCGATAGCTATCATCGCATCTCGGAAAGTCTCCACATGGAAATTATTCACGTCTTTACCGAAATACTGCTGCATAGCCGCCTGCGTATAGGCCCCCTCGGCGCCGGGAAATACTACCCTCGCATTTTCCATATCCAAACGGTCTATCCCAATAAACGGCAGCCTACCTATGCTTCCTTTTTCTGTCAGCATCTGGTATTGCAGCTTACGGCTCATAGACATAATCTGCTCGAACAGCTCCTCGATTCCATGACTGTTGAATTCATTATGGGTCATGGACTTCACGCTGCGGATCTTCTGCGCTTCGCGATCCTTATCGAAAACTTTTTTGCCCGTCTCGATTTTATACTCAGCTACCTGCCGGGACACCTCCATCCTCTGTTCGTACAGCTCTACGATTTGCCCGTCAATAGCGTCTATTTGTTCCCTTAATTTCGTCAAATCCATACTATGGGTTCCTTTCACGACCTGCTTTTTACCTATATTTTACTTATGTTTTACCGCGCTTCACATTCCTTTGCACTTACAGAATCACTCATAATTTATCAAATTTTATCTTATAACAAAACCTACTTGATAGCAAGTAAATTAACGGCTATTTGGGCAGCTCATATAACAAAGAGCTAACTGTCTTATGAAGCAGGGGGTGTAGAATGTAAGGGTCTATCTGTACCAGCGGAATCAATACAAAATCACGATTCTGCATATCTTTATGGGGTATCGTGAGCCTATCGGTTGACATAACAATATCATCATAGAAGATAATATCCACATCCAAGGTACGGTCGCCCCAATGGATCGTTCTCTCCCTTCCCGCATTTTCTTCCAACATATGGAGATAATCAAGCAGCTCCTCAGGCGTAAACAAGGTTTCCGCTTTAAGCGCTCCGTTTAAAAATTCTTCCTTTGCGGCTCCGCCGTAGGGAGCTGTCCGAATTATGTCCGATACTCTTTTCACGCGGATTTTCGCTTCTTCCCCCATGGACTCTATTGCACCGCTTATATATTCTTCCCGTTTCCCCATGCTGGATCCCAATGCGAGATAAACAGTATGCCATCCTCTTCTAATCTTTACCGATACGGATTCAAAAGGCAGACCTACGGGCGCGTGGGGTTTTCGAATCTCAAGCTCTATTTGCCCCAAAAGCGGGAAAGAAAGGAGAACCGCCTCCGCCAAATGCTCCGCTGCCGCTTCTATCAGCTTATAGGTATGATTTTTCATATAATCGTTCATGAAATGACATACCTCACCGTAGTTAACGGATAGTTCCAAATTGTCAGCTTGTCCTGCCCCCCTCGTATTCAAGTACAAGGCCGCATTGATATAGAAGTTCTGACCATCTGCCGTCTCCTGCGGATATACGCCATGATGGGCGAATACCTCAAGGTTTTCTATTTTAATAATATCGTATGATTTATTTTCCATGTTTATTGTGATATTCCTTCCAATATTCAGCTGTTACCCTGCATAAGTATCGCTTCCGCCATACGGATTGCCCGCACATTTTCTTTGATGTCATGCACTCTGACAAAGGAGCAGCCTTTAATTACCGCAAATACTGTAGTTACCAACGTTCCTTCCACCCGCTGTGTCGCAGGAAGATCCAGCGTAAGGCCGATTACCGACTTTCGGCTCGTTCCCAATAGGATAGGATAGCCGAATATTCTAAGTTCTTCCAGACAGTGGATGATTTCCAGATTGTTCTCATAAGTCTTGCCGAAGCCCACCCCCGGGTCAAGAATGATGTTCTCATCTGCAATACCTGCTTTTCCCGCAAGGTGGATTGTCTCTGCCAAATCAGCAGCTACATCCTGCATGTAATCGTTATAATCCGGCTTGCTTCTATTGTGCATGAGACAGCAGGGAAGCCCGCTTTCTGCTATTACCGCCGCCATGTTTTTATCGTATTTCAGTCCCCAAATGTCATTGATGAGATTGGCTCCGGCCTTTATTCCTGCAAGCGCCACCTTACTTTTATATGTGTCCAGCGATACCGGAATATCGAAACGGCGCTTTACCGCCTCCACCACGGGTGCGGTTCGTTCAATTTCTTCCTCGTCGGAAAGCTGTATGTAACCGGGCCTGGTGGATTCGCCGCCTATGTCTATGATATCCGCACCCTCCGAAATCATTTCTTCCGTACGCATTAACGCCTTGTCCATGTCGTTAAATTTCCCGCCGTCAGAAAAAGAATCCGGCGTTACATTGAGGATTCCCATTACGTAAGTATGCTTATTCACTTCGAAATCCTTACTGCCTATTTTCATCGTCTGCATTTGTGCTGTCCTCTCTCTTTACATATTTTCTGTCCTGTCAGAACTACCATATCAAACGCATATTTTTCTTATCCCTTTTCCAGTCACATTCCTTCTCCGCTTCACAGCAAAAGCAGCTTCTACTCAACTTATCCGCACGGTACAACAAACCGGAAAGTCCAGATTCCAAAGACGTTTTCGAATTTCTATGAGAAACAATAGCTTTTAAAATAACACTTGTTTCTTTATCTCCGAACCCGCAATCCGCAAGGATAGGTGCCGCTAACACGGCACTTGCTTCTTCATGAGGCGTTCCATCTTCATATTGCACATGTCTTCCGATATCATGAAGCAGAGCTGCCGCATAGATAAGTTCTTCCTCGGCCTGCTGTCCCTCCTTAAGCTTCAATATCATGGCAATCCGAGCCACATCGAGAAAGTGAACCATGTCGTGACGGCAGAACTTGCGTCCGGCTTCTGCTTTTTCATTTTTACATACATACTCTTTATAAGATGTGTGCTCTAATATCTTGTTCACTCTTTCCCTGCTTATATTCTCCATCCGGCCATAACCTCGCTTCTTCTATCAATACTTATTTCTGACAGGAACATATCAATGAGAATTAACCAACTGGAAAAAGGTGTTCTGCAGTTTCTCATTTTCTGCAAAAGCGCCCCTGGTCACAAAGGTTACCGTCTTGCTGCCCGGCTTCTTCACTCCTCTCATGGTCATGCACATATGTTCCGCCTCTATCATGACCATTACCCCCTGAGGGTCCAGATATTCCATAATTGCATCCGCTATCTGCGCGGTCATTTGCTCCTGTATCTGCAGACGTTTTGCATATACCTCCACTGTCCGCGCCAATTTGGAAATTCCTACCACTTTCCCATCCGGAATATAAGCCACATGGGCCTTTCCATAAAAAGGCATCATATGATGCTCGCAGGTAGAATAGAATACGATATCTTTTTCTATTACCATTTCATTATTTTCCGCCGTAAAGGTTTTTGCCAAATGTTCTGCAGCATCCTCTCCCATTCCGCCGAAGATCTCTTCATACATCCTCGCCATCCGGTTCGGCGTATCTATCAGTCCTTCTCTCGAAACATTCTCTCCGATCCCTTCTAAAAGCAATCTGACGCCCTCTTCAATTTTTTTCCGATTTACCATGTGTATCACTCCTGATTTTATCTCTATTCTCTATAATTCTCATTAAAACCCCAAGATAAGACAAGGAACCGAATGCAATAATAACACTATCCTTATCCGCCAGCAAGTAGCTAAGTTCCACGGCTTCCTCCAGGCTGTCGGAAGCCGTCACTCTCGGATGGAACTTCTCCACTTCCTTCGCCAAGTCATAAGCGTGCATAGCTCTGGGATTCTCCGGCGGCGTGACCGTAATGATATCCTGCGCCAACTCACAGGTTTCGCCTATAATTTTATCGTATTCCTTGTCTCTCAATATTCCTATTATATAAATTATCTTTTTGTTTGTAAAATAAAAGCGGATAGAATCGGCTAATTTCTTCGCTCCATCCTCGTTATGCGCACCGTCAGCAATGAATAGCGGTTTTCTTCCTATCACGCTGAACCGCCCGCGCCACACCGTATCCGCAAGCCCCGTCCTGAGCGCTTTTTCCTTAACAGGATAGCCTGCCTGCCCCAAAACCTCAATCGCCTTTACCGCAAGCGCCGCATTCGTAATCTGATGCTTCCCTGCCAGCCCAATTTCCAAATCCTTGTACCCCCCATAAGTAAACCGCTGCTTTTCCACACCATATTTGATCCGCGTAATTTTTTCTTCTTCTACTACAAAAAAAGGGCTGTTTTCATCTTCTGCCCGTTTCATTAAAATAGATAAAACCTCCGGTTTTTGACCCGTACTAATTACATAACATCCGTTTTTTATAATTCCGGCCTTATTCTCGGCAATCTCTTCCTGTGTTTTTCCAAGATACTGCATATGGTCCATGCTGATCGATGTGAACACTGCCGCCACAGTGTTTGAAATGATATTGGTCGCATCCGCCAAGCCACCCATCCCTGTTTCCAATATTACAATATCGCATTTCATTTTTTTGAAGTATAAAAAGGCCATAACCGTCTCGATTTCAAAAGGAGTTGGATGCGGCAAACCTTCCTCCACGATTTTGTCAACCATCTGCTTGACTTCTTCCAGACATTCACACAATGCCTGTTTAGTGATTGGACGTCCATTGACCTGTATCCGTTCCCTATATTCAAAAATAACAGGCGATATGTATCTTCCTGTCTTATATCCTGCTGCTTTAAAAACCGTTGAAAGATATGCAAGAACAGAACCCTTTCCGTTAGTACCTGCAATATGGATAAAGCGTAAATCATTCTGCGGATTTCCTAACCGTCCGCAAAGTTCTCTCATATTGTCAAGGCCGAGCACACTCCCGTATTGATTTACTTCTTCCATATATTCCATGGCTTCCTTATAGTTCATATTCGCACCTTTCCTGCCTATTTTTACGTACTATTTTTTCTGACTGTAAAAATACGCAAAGAATAATATTTTTTTATTTGGAAATAATTATCCTCATGAAAAAACTAATCCATAACTTTATTCACTGTGGCATCCTTGGCTGGTGCCTGGAAATTACCTTTACTGCGCTGAGTTCCTTCCGGCGCAGAGAATTTAAACTGACGGGAAATACCTCCATTTGGATGTTTCCCATATATGGCATGGCATCCTTCCTCGCTCCGGTGTGCAAAATCGTAAAGAAGCAGCATTTTCTCATACGTGGATTTGTCTATGCCCTTCTCATTTTTGTCGGCGAGTTCATCACCGGTTCGCTTTTGATGCGAAAAGAAATATGCCCTTGGGATTACTGCCGCTCCAAATGGAACATTAATAAAATCGTCCGCTTGGACTATCTTCCCTGCTGGATATTCGCAGGCCTTCTTTTCGAGCGTCTTATAAAGGAAAGCGACGAGTCAGGCGATTCATAAGCTCTGCTCACAAACGCGCGCATCGTTACGCCTCTGTGCATTCCTCATCACGAAAATATATGCAATGGCTAAGAAAATACCTGTCATTATCCACGCACTGGCATTTCCGAAGCAAACGCCCACATAGCTTTGATAATATGCCGAGGTGAAGGCAAGAGTGGCACGGCAGACCAGCTCAACAACGCCTCCCAGTACCGGCAGCACAGAATATCCGCTGCCCTGCATGGCATTTCGGAAAATAAATATCATGCCGAGGGGAATAAAGAAAAATCCGCAAATCATTACATAGGTTCTTGCATAGCCCAGCACCTCCGTAATATCTCCGCTCACAAACAGACCGATCGCATAGGGAAGTATCTGCATTATCACAGCATAAATGACAATTCCATATATTGCCGACATCACATTAGCAATTCTAACACCCCTTCGGATTCTCGTAAAATCGTTGATTCCCCTATTCTGCGCACAGTAAGTCGCCATCGTCATTCCCATAGCAACAAACGGCTGTGTCACGAACTGCTCTACCTTAGATGCCGCCGTATAGGCCGCCACTACGGTAGAGCCAAACAGGTTCAGCGCCGCCTGTACCATCATCGTTCCTACTGCAGTGATGGAAAATTGAAGCGCCATAGGCAGACCGATACTGAGCTGATTGGCGCAGCAAATATAATCCACCTTCCAATGCTCCTTGCGAATACATAGTATCGGTACCTTTTTCATAATATAGATGAGGCAGAGAACTCCCGACACCCCTTGCGAAATAACAGTAGCTATGGCAGCCCCTGCTACCCCCAAAGGAATGACAAGAATCAGAAATAAATCTAAAATTACATTGAGAACCGCCGCAATCATCAAAAAGTAAAGAGGCACCTTGCTGTTTCCTACCGCTCTTAAAAAGCTGGCCAGCAAATTATAAAAAACAGTACACATCATGCCCATGCACATAATCACAACAAAAGTTCTTGACATCTCGAAAATATCTTCCGGCGTATTCATAATACTCAAGAGCTTGTCCATACCCGCAATGCTCACAAAAGTCATAATAATAGTAACTATTACGGATAAAAAAACGGCATTGCCTACACTCTTTTTTAACCCCTCAATATCTCCTGCTCCGAAACGCTGGGCGGTGAGTACCGTAAAACCCGTAGTAAGTCCCTGCATAAAACCGAAAATCAAAAATGTTATCGTACCGGTGGCGCCTACTGCCGCCAACGCCTGTACGCCAAGAAAGCGGCCTACGATAATCGTATCCACCATGGTGTATAACTGTTGAAAAATATTTCCTATAATAAGCGGGATAATAAATTTAACAATTAGCTTGGAAGGGCTTCCCTTCGTCATATCCAGTTCCATATCTTTTCTAGCCTTTCAAATTACCTTTAAAAGGCGGTATGAAAATTCATCCATACCGCCGCATTTTTTATAAAATGTCCGTATCCGTATCATCCCTTAGCCCTGAGCCTATGTCAAGCGTGTTGAGGGTCCTTCTTTTTCTTCTCGCTTCCTCCGAGGTCTTCAGAATGTAATCCTTGATTTCTTTCGCATGTTTGATATGTATAAGCTGCAGCTTAGGGTGCGTCGTATCTCCGGTAAAACACATGACGGTTCCAAGTCCGAATATTCTCTCTAATAAAGTAGCCTGAAGCTCCACGTCCTGAACCTTATACATATAACAGTCATTCTCGTGGGTTTTAAAAAGGCCGCTATTGACCACAATATATTCTTCTCCCACAGTATATTTTGTAAATGTCCATGGAAGTCCAAAAAACAAAAGCCTTTTTCGTTCTACATATTCCATAATAATGACCATCCCTTTCTTCATTATCTTATACTTTACTTATTATATTAGATAGCTAATCATAATGCAAAGCCTTTTCATCGATTTAAGAAATTTTTATAAGTTTTTACATTGAAAGAGGAGAATCATTGTGGTATCATAGAAGAAATTTTAGAGCACATATTTAAAATGAACGAATTTAAGGAGGTATCCCATGGCAGCAAGAGCGCATAACGAATGTTTCAGATTTTCCCAGATACCGCTTAGCTGTTTATTTTTTTCCTATTCGTATTATCCATATCGTTCATAATTAAACTTTGAATCGAAGAGAATTATTTCTCTTCGATTTTGTATGTACGGCTACTATTTTAACCAGGGTGTGTCTGAAAACTGCTCGTACCGGGCGAGGCGCTTCACTTTGCGGTATACTGCGTTGCAATGAGTTTTCAGACACACCCTGGCATCAAATCAAGTAAACTACCCCGCAGAAAGGACGGATAACACTATGAGACATTTAATGGGCCCTCTCGACTTTACAGCCGAGGAGCTGGATAAGCTCTTCGACCTCGCAAATGATATCGAGCACAACATGGCTAAATATGCTCACGCATGTGACGGAAAAAAGCTCGCCACCTGCTTCTACGAACCGAGCACCCGAACGAGACTTAGTTTTGAATCTGCAATGCTGAACTTGGGAGGAAGTGTTATCGGCTTTTCGGATGCCGGCTCCTCTTCCGCTTCCAAGGGAGAAAGCGTTTCGGATACGATACGCGTTATCTCCTGTTTCGCGGATATCTGCGCCATGCGCCACCCCAAGGAGGGCGCTCCCATGGTTGCTGCCAGCAAATCCACGATTCCGGTCATCAATGCCGGAGACGGCGGACATCAGCATCCGACCCAGACCCTCACCGATTTGCTCACCATCCGCTCCTTAAGGGGAAATATTGGAAACTTTACCGTGGGCCTATGCGGAGATCTGAAATTCGGACGAACCGTTCATTCTCTTATTCACGCCTTGATGCGCTATCCTGATATTCATTTCATCTTCATATCGCCGGAGGAGCTGAAGGTTCCCGATTACCTTACCGATATGCTGAAGGAAAAGAATATCCCTTATGAGGAAGTCATTCGCCTGGAGGAAATCATGCCGAGGCTGGATTTCCTATACATGACCCGCGTACAAAAGGAACGTTTCTTCAACGAAGAAGATTATGTAAGGTTAAAAGACTTCTACATATTGGATAAACCCAAGATGGAACTGGCCAAAAGCGACATGCTTGTGCTCCACCCGCTTCCCCGCGTCAACGAAATCTCCGTGGAAATCGACGACGATCCCCGGGCCGCATATTTCAAGCAGGTACAATACGGCGTATACGTCCGGATGGCACTCATACTGACATTGTTAGAGATCCAAGTATAAAAATAGAAGGGAGGAAAATATCATGTTAAATGTAGGCAGAATCGAGGAAGGTTTCGTTCTCGATCATATCGAGGCAGGCAAGAGCCTTTCCATATATCATCATCTTCAGCTGGATAAGCTGGACTGCACCGTGGCCATCATAAAAAATGCAAAGAGCAATAAGATGGGGAAAAAAGACATTCTCAAGGTGGAATGCGATATCGATACTCTGGACTTGGATGTTCTTGCTTTTATCGACCACTGCATTACAGTAAATGTAATCAAAGATGGCGAGATCGTAGATAAAAAGGAGCTGGTGCTCCCTAAGGAAATCAAAAATATTATCAAATGCAAAAATCCAAGATGTATTACGTCCATCGAGCAGGGACTTCCTCACATTTTCGTGCTCGCCGATGAGAAAAGGGAAGTTTACCGATGTAAATACTGTGAAGAAAAATACGAGGATATTACTAAATAGTCTTATGAAAACGGGCACCATGCCTCGTAAACTGATCCTATGTTCAAAAAAAGCGGAAGCCCTGAAGCTACGAATCGTTCGATTCATAAAAGGGGCTTCCTCTATAAATTATTCTTAAAAAATTCTGCAAGATCAACTACGGCTTTCGCTTCATCGGGTCCCTCCGCTTCCACCAAGACCTCGTCTCCTACTGCAAGTCCAAGCGCCATCACGCTCAGGATCCTCTTTGCATTTCCAAATCTGTCGTTTACACTGACAGAAATCGCCGACGCATACTTTAAAGCCTTTCTCACCAGCTGCCCCGCCGGCCTCTCTATCATCCCCGGATAATCCTTTATTTTATATTGAAAACTTTTCATACTCCGCATTGGAAGCTGATTGCTTCCGCTTTCTTTATAGTTTTTGCTAAGGCTTTGAATATTCCTTTACAATTTCTATAATTCCCGCATTTTTACTTTCTATTCTTTAATGAACTAACCGATATGTTTTTCAGAGGTCGGAGTTGTTTCTCCATGAGGATTGACAGATGATTTTTGATGAAGTATTATAAGTGTCAAGGGCAATGCCCGAAAGGAAGAAGCATCATGAACTATTATATAACAAATCAGCTTACAAGGAAACTCAGCTCTGTACAATCCATACCGATGAAACATTGTGCAGAGTATAGCGATAAAATAACGCAATAGGATTTCATCGGGAAACAGTGTAATACGATACGCATACCCGTGCCGCCGGAAACCGCAGCGCAGTATGTTTATTTCTTGTTTTCCGTATATCGTTAAGGCGTAAATATGGCTATGGACAATGTTTTTGTCCATAGCCTTTTGTTTGAACATAAGAGCAACTAGCAAAACGTGTTGTTCGTTGTTCCATCCCAGCCATTTCAGAATCGAGTAGGAGGCGGTGATTAACCGCCGTCCTCTCACAGCACCGTGCGTACCGTTCGGTACACGGCGCTTTCAGTAGTTGATGTGCACAGACTGATATGCAGTGGCTAAGTCATAGAAACCAT
>JAEYJO010000069.1 GCA_023408815.1 Bacillota bacterium
GCTAAAATAATTGACTTTCTGAGAATAGCGAAGGCTTCTTTCTATTTTTGAAGAAAGAAATCATAGTCAAAGAGCCGACACACATCGTGTGACGGCTCTTGAAAACCCTTAACTTAATGCCATTGGGTGAAAGCTTGCAGGGCTTTTTATGTAACAGGAAAGTTCCAGGCTTTTGAATAAATCATCTTGCATCCGCAATTTTTATAAACTATAATATTTTATATCGACGAAAACTCGGACATATTGTTGATATGGTTCGAGTTTTGTTCTATGTAATAGGAAAATGCTCCTGTTACATAAAACCGGAACCTTTCCAATGAAAAAAGGAGAATATTACGAATGAAAAATAAGACATTGGATTACAGCGAATATATTGAAATCGCGCAAGGAGTTTATTGGGTTGGTTTTGCGGACGAGAACATGGGACTGCACTGTAATCCCTATCTTATCGTGGATGGCGGGGAAGCGGTCCTGATCGATAGCGGCAGCAGGGATGATTTCAGTACGGTAATGCTGAAGATCCTGCGGACAGGAACGAGTCCGAATCAGATTAAGCATTTGATATACCAGCATTACGATCCTGATTTATGCGCCAACATTCCCCATATGGAGGCCATGATCGACAGCGATAACTTGAAAATCATTTCTCACCGTGAGAATAACCTTTTTATTAATTATTACTCGGCCAAATCGCCGAAGCTCTGCATTGAACAGATGGGGATGCAGTTTGAATTTGCAAGCGGCAGACGTCTGCAATTTATCAGGACGCCTTATTCTCATTCTCCGGGCAGCTTTGTTACTTATGATACGAAGACAAAGGTACTGTTCAGCAGCGATATTTTCGGAAGCTACGATTACAACTGGCATCTTTATACACAGATAGATGAGCGCTGTATGGACTGTCTGGTACAGGAAGTTTGTCCCTATACGAACAAGAATTGCCAGATAAAAGGCATTTGCAATTTCCATAAGCATAATATGACATCAAAGAAGGCGTTGATTTATGCACTGGAAAAAATAGAGGAACTGGATATTTCCCTTATCGCTCCGCAGCACGGAAGCATTCTTCATACCGGCGCCGCGAAGGAAGCGGCCATAGCACATTTAAAGGCATTGACCAACGTGGGGATCGATTACTTCTTAGAGGAGGAGAACTGTTGAAACTGGCGAAAGAAATGATAGCTGAAATGGAAGAAATACGGTTGAGCTCCTATACGGACGAATATATAAAGACTGTTTTCGATTATTTTGCAAATCAAATCGATAACTGCATACAGACAAAGCTGGTTTCAGAGCTTATGACCAGATATGCGGAGGTGTCGAAGCGGCTGGAGAGGAGCGATGCGAGTCTTAGGGAGGCGCAGGAAATTGCATTGCTGGGCAATTGGGATTTGAATGTCAGGACAAAGGAACTGGGCTGGTCCCATACGACGAACAACATATTGGGGCTTGGAGATGATGAAAAGTCGAATCTGAACACCTTTTTTGATAAGGTTCATCCGGAGGATAGGAAAAAGGCAATGCGGATCTTGGAGGGTTTCATGGAGGACGCTGAATTGCCTGAGCTGCGCTATCGTTTGGTTATGGAAGATGGAAGAATCAAGTGGGTTCATATACGCAGTGTGGTTTTACGAGATTCAGGCGGAGAAGCGATATCGGTGCACGGTACGATTCAGGATATTACCGCGGCAAAGACAGCGGAGGAGAAAATGACGGAATACAACAATCATCTGGAGGATTTGGTTAAGGAAAAAGTGGAGGAAATATCGGCCTCTCAGATAGCCACCATCCATGCACTGGTGAAGCTGGCGGAATCCAGGGACGACGATACAGGCGAGCATATTGTGAGAACAGCCCGGTACTGCAGTCTCGTGGCAAGGAAGCTCTGGGAGATGGGAGCATATCCTGATGAAATAGACGAAGCCTTTATAGAAAATATAGAAAAAGCGGGTCCCTTGCATGACATCGGTAAGGTGGGGATCCCCGATGCCATCCTGCTGAAACCGGGTAAATTAACGCCCGAGGAATTCGAAATCATGAAGACTCACGTTAACATAGGGTATGAAACGCTGTCCAGCATCGAGAAAAAATACAAGATGAACGATTTCATCAAAATGGGCATGGACATTGCCCTATGCCATCATGAGAAATGGGATGGAAGCGGATATCCCAGCCATATAAAGGGAGCGGATATTCCGATATCAGCAAGGATTATGGCGTTGGCAGATGTATACGACGCGCTTCGTTCCAAGCGGGTATATAAGGAAAGTTTTTCTCATGAAAAGAGCGTGAACATCATTAAAAAAGGAAACGGCAGTCATTTTGACCCGTTTCTGGTGGATATTTTTTTAGAAAATGACGGAGAATTTTATGAAATATTTGAGGGAACAAATCATGTCTCATAACAATCAAAAGAAAATAGCGGTAATTAACGATTTATCCGGTTTCGGGCGATGCTCGCTCACGGTATCGATGCCGATTATCTCCTATATGGGAGTACAGTGCTGCCCGGTACCCACTTCTATTTTTTCCAACCATACCGGATTTAAGGATTTCTTTTTTGATGATTATACGGATAGAATAGAAACTTATATCTCCAAGTGGCATAAGCTGGAGCTGGAGTTCGAGGGAATTGCTTCCGGATTCTTAGGTTCCAGAAAACAGATAGAAACGGTAATCCGCTTTATTGAAGAATTTCGAAGCGATAGGACTACAGTAGTAATCGACCCGGTCATGGGTGACCACGGCAGGATGTATGCAACCTACACGGATGAGATGTGTGAGGAAATGGGACGGTTGGTGGCATATGCCGATATCATAACGCCTAACCTGACAGAATGTTGTAAGCTGACGAAGATGCCGTATAAGGAAGTCGGCTGGAAGAAAAAAGAATTGTATGCCATGGCGGAGACACTCTCTTGCCGCGGTCCGGCGAAAGTAGTTATTACAGGGATTCCGCAGGGCGAATTCATTGCGAATTATGTAATGGAAAGAGGGAAGGAACCGAAGCTTGTGCGGACTCATAAAGCGGGAACAGAACGCTCGGGAACGGGAGATGTGTTCGCTTCTATTATAGCGGCGGACGCGGTAAACGGAGTGGATTTTGACCGCTCGGTAAGGAAGGCTTCTGACTTTGTGAAGAAATGTATTGTGAAATCCGTGGAAATGGACATTCCACAGACCGACGGTGTATGCTTTGAAGAAGTTTTGTATACACTGAAGAGAAATTGAAAGGTATAATCGTTATGATGACAATCTTATATGAAGTGCACGATAATCTGTATGTGAATTTGACTAACCGCTGCCCCTGCGCCTGCACATTTTGCCTGAGACAGACGAGGGAGGAAATGAATCAGTCGGGCAGCCTGTGGCTGGAAAGGGAACCGTCTGTGCAGGAGGTAAAGGACGAATTCGAAAAATTTGATATGACGAAATATAAGGAAGTGGTATTCTGCGGTTTTGGAGAGCCTACGGAGCGGTTGGAGGAGCTTTTGGAAATAGCAGGATACGTAAAAGAGAAGTTCAGGCTTTCCATCCGGGTAAATACTAACGGACTCTCCGATTTAATTCATAAAAAGAATACGGCACCTATGTTTGACGGCTATGTGGACACTATATCCATAAGCCTGAATACGCCCGACAGAGAGGAATATTATAAGCTGACCCGGAATAAATTCGGAGAAGAAGCTTTCGATGCGCTTTTAAAATTTGCTGAAAATGTAAAAAGATATGTGCCTAAGGTTATACTTACAACGGTAGAAACTGCAATTACTGAAGAGGAGCAGGAAGAATGCCTGAAAATCTGTGATTTCTTAGGTGTTTCGTATCGTATCAGGCCGTGGGAAGATTAAAACAACAATAAAAGTATATTGACAAATTTTATCAATATGGTATCATATATTTAATGATACTAAGTATTATTAGCATATAATTTGATGATGTCAGAGCAGAGTCAAATACCTTGCAGCCAGCTGCGAGGCATGAAGACTGAAGGCATTGCAAGCTGCATGTCCATTTGGTTTGTTGCCTTCGGGAGAATAACGAAGGGGTGATTCTCATGGCGGAACGCAGAAACACTATACAGCAGGAAATCGTGGCTCAGACCTTACGTCAGATGCACGATCACCCTACGGCGGATGCCATTTATATTGAAATCTGCAATAAGCATTCGTCTATTAGTCGTGCCACCGTTTTTCGGATATTGAACAGGATGGCGGAAGAAGGTCGCATACTCCGGATATCCAATGCCGGGGGAGGGGATAGGTTCGACTACGAGATTGAGAAGCATTATCATGTGCAGTGTAAGAAATGCGGCAGAATCAGCAATGTAAGTATGAAGAAATTTCCTGCGCTGGAGGAAGAAATCGAATGCTCATATGGCTATCGAATTATAGGGCATACCTTGCTTTTCGAAGGAATTTGTGAGGAATGTGACAAAAGTGTCGTTGAAAATGACACAGATGCGGCAGACTGTTGACCGAGTCGGTAATGGGGTGCACGAGCGGCGGATGGGATAATTATCTCAAGAAACCGTAAAAATAATCAAAAAGAAAAGGAGAACATGACTATGGCAGATTTAAAGGGTACAAAAACAGAGGCTAACTTGAAAACAGCATTCGCAGGAGAATCCGAAGCAAGAAATAAATATACATATTATGCTTCTAAGGCGAAGAAAGACGGGTATGTTCAGATAGCGGCTCTTTTTGAAGAGACGGCGAATAACGAGAAAGAGCATGCGAAAATATGGTTCAAGCTTCTTCATGACGGCATTGGCAGTACCATGGATAATCTGAAAGATGCAGCGGCAGGCGAGAATTACGAATGGACCGATATGTATGCCAAGTTTGCTAAAGAGGCGAAAGAAGAAGGCTTCACTAAAATCGCGATGCTGTTCGAAAGCGTAGCGAAGATTGAAAAGGAGCACGAAGAAAGGTATCTTAAGCTTCTTGCGAATATTGAAGGGGATGCAGTATTCTCAAAGGATGGAGATGTTATCTGGCAGTGCGCGAACTGCGGTCATATCCATGTTGGAAAGAAAGCACCTCAGATATGCCCTGTTTGCGATCACCCGCAGTCATATTTTCAGGTAAGAGCTGAGAATTATTAAGATAAATGGCGTAGAATAAGCACATCCGGTAAAGCTTCCTTAAGTTTTACCGGATTTTTACAAATGTGAAGGGTGGACGAAGGCTGTGAAAAGGTTCATTAGGATAGTTTTTAAAATAATTTTCAGCAGGACGATGGTTACTCTTATCCTTCTGCTGATACAGCTTTTTTGGCTGATTGCCGGTTTTAAATGGCTTGAAGAGTTTTCGGAAGTGTATTTGGTGGTGATGGTATTTATAAGTGCCGCCCTTCTGATTTATATCATCAACAAAGATGAGATGCCCGAATTCAAGCTGGCCTGGGTCATACCCATTTGTGCGGCGCCGGTATTCGGTGCGTTGCTATATCTGTTCATCGTAGGAGACTGGACGAACCTGGGCATGAAAAAGCGTCTGAACAAGCGTAGAAAGGAAACGGAGGAATTTCTCCATACCGATGAGAAGACGAGAAAAAGAATGGAAATTTCTAACGCCCATTTGGCGAATCTAAGCCGTTATGTGGAAGCAGAGGGAGGCTTTCCGGCGTATGTTGGTGCTTCAGTCACTTATTTTCCCACGGGGGAGGAGAAGTTTGCAGACTTGCTGGAGGAGCTAAAGGGGGCAAAGGAGTTCATTTTTTTGGAATATTTCATCGTGGAGAGAGGACGGATGTGGAATTCCATTCTGGAAATCCTTATAGAAAAGGTGAAGGAAGGAGTGGAGGTCCGGTTCATGTATGATGGTATGTGCTCCCTTTTGCTCCTTCCGTATTCCTATCCGAAGCAATTGGATGCCTGCGGGATAAAGACTAAGATGTTTTCGCCCATTATTCCTCTTCTGTCCACAGCCCAGAACAACAGAGACCATAGGAAAATTCTCGTCATAGACGGCAAAACGGCGTATACCGGCGGAGTCAACATGGCGGACGAATATATTAACGAGGTAGCCAGATTCGGACATTGGAAGGATGCAGCGATTAAAGTGGAGGGGGATGCTGTGAAAAGCTTTACCCTTATGTTCCTGCAAATGTGGAATATATCGGAAGCGGCGACTGAGGATTATTCCAAATATATCAGGAAGAGTGAAAAAAAATCGGTGAGAAGCTCCGGCTTCGTAATCCCTTACGGAGACGGCCCGGCGACGCCGGAAAATGTGGCGGAGACCATTTATATGGACGTGATAAATCAGGCGACGAGCTATGTGCATATCATGACTCCTTATTTTATCGTGGACAATGCGATGCTGGATGTTCTCCAGTATGCGGCCAGAAGAGGAGTGGACGTCAAGCTGATCGTTCCCCACATTCCGGATAAAAAAGCGGTCTTTGCGATTTCCCGCACCTATTACCCCGATTTACTGGGAGCAGGTGTAAAAGTATACGAATACGAGCCGGGTTTTGTACACGCGAAGGTTTTTGTTTCTGACGATGAAAAAGCGGTAGTAGGAACGGTAAATCTTGACTACCGCAGCCTATATCATCATTTTGAATGCGGCGTCTATCTGTATCGGAACGAGGCGGTGGCCGATGTGGAAGCGGATTTTACCAAGACCCTGGAGCGCTGTATTGAAATAGACATGATGTATTATAAGAAGATCCCGATGCCCTTAAAGCTTATAGGAAGAGTACTTCGGCTGTTTGGGCCGCTGATGTAAAAGCGATATAAAGACTCCTGCAAGGATACGCGTTTGGCGTTTCCTGCAGGAGTTTATTAATGAGTTTCTAGCCCATTACGACTGTTACATCGTAGGAGGTCTTTCCCTTTATGTAGGGGATGACACATCCGCTTATCGGATTTCCATCCACATAAATCTGCTTTACACCTTTTTCCGCATTGTCGGGGTTTTGTACTTTGATCGTATAATTGCCTTCGCGGAATTGTCTGGTCAGCTCGAAATCTCCGAAGTCTTTCGGAACACAGGGATTGATGGAAAGTCCTGTATGAGTTGGATACAGGCCTAAAATATATTGTGAAATATTGACGAAGGTCCAGGCTGCGGTACCGGTCAGCCAGCTGTTTTTCGCTTCGCCGTGGAATTTCGCATCGCGTCCGGCCACCATCTGCGCATATACATAAGGCTCCGTTCTGTGAATCTCGCTGATTTCCTCCACATAAGCGGGGCAAGTCTTCCGATAGATTTCAAAAGCGCGGTCTCCGCGTCCTATTACCGTCTCGGCGATGGAGACCCAAGGATTATTGTGACAGAAGATACCTGCGTTCTCCTTGTAGCCCGGCGGATAAGAGGAAACCTCTCCCAGTTCCAGATGATATTTCTTATAAGCCGGCTGCAGAATCATAACGCCGTATTCGGTATCCAGCTTTTCTTTTACAGAATCCAAAGCTTTTTTCGCTAATCCTTCTTTTATGCCGACTCCGGCAAGGGAGCAAAAGCCCTGAGGCTCTATGAAAATCTGTCCCTCTTCGCATTCCTTGGAACCGACCTTATTGCTGTACGCATCGTAAGCGCGGATAAACCACTCGCCATCCCAGCCATCTTTTAAAATTGCCTCGTTCATGAGCCTGACTTCTTTTCTGGCTCTTTCCGCTTCTGTGGGCATTCCCATCAATTCACAAAGCTGTGCGTATTCTTCCCCATATTTGACGAACATGCCGGCGATAAATATGGACTCGGCCACCGGCCCTTCACTGGGGCCGAAGGTCTGGAAAGACTCCCCGGGATGCTCGGAAAAGCAATTCAGGTTCAGACAGTCGTTCCAATCGGCACGTCCGATCAGAGGCAGATCATGAGGCCCCTTGTGTGTTACGATATAATCTAACGAGCGTCTTAAATGTTCCATGAGCGGTGCCGCAACAGAAGTGTCGTTATCGAAAGGTACCATTTCGGTCAATATGGAAACGTCTCCCGTTTCCCGGACATAAGCACTTGTTCCTGCGATGAGCCATAACGGATCGTCATTGAATCCGCTGCCGATGTCGGAATTGCCCTTCTTTGTAAGGGGCTGATACTGATGGTACGCGCTTCCGTCCTGAAACTGAGTAGAAGCGATATCGATAATCCTTTCTCTTGCACGGTCGGGAATGAGATGAACGAAACCGAGAAGATCCTGACAGGAATCGCGGAAGCCCATACCCCTTCCGATACCGGATTCATAGTAGGATGCGGAACGGGACATATTGAAGGTTATCATACACTGATATTGGTTCCAGATATTTACCATCCGGTCCACTTTATCGTTCGAGGACTTGACGATATATTTGGAAAGCAGACCATCCCAATAGCTGTTCAACTGAGCAAAGGCATTATCCACATCCTCGTCTGTTCGATACCTGGATAACATTTCGTCTGCCGGTTTCTTATTGATTACTCCCTGAGACTCCCATTTTTCATCCTGCGGATTTTCCAGATAGCCGAGTACGAAGACGAAGGATTTCGTCTCGCCGGGCTGCAAGGAAAGGTTGAGCTGGTGAGCAGCTATGGGAGACCAGCCGCTGGCGATGGAACCTGTACATGCACCGTTTTCTACCGCCAAGGGTGCATCAGCACCACGGTAAGCGCCCAGGAAATCATCGCGGCTCGTATCGAAGCCGTCGATTTCTGCGTTCACCGAGTAAACGGCGTAGTGATTCCGGCGTTCTCTGTATTCCGTTTTATGATAAATCGTGGAGCCAATGACCTCCACTTCTCCGATGCTCAGATTGCGCTGGAAGTTCTTCATATCGTCATCTGCGTTCCAAAGGCACCATTCCACATATGAAAAGAGCGAAAGGGTCTTCGCGGAAGAGGAATTGTTGGTCAGCTTAAGAGAACTGATCTCGCAATTGTCGGCTAAGGGAACAAAGGTAAGAACCTGAGCCTGCACATTGTTCTTGGATGAAGTGAAACGGCTGTAGCCAATGCCGTGACGGCATTCGTAGGAATCCAGCTCGGTCTTCGAAGGCTGCCAGCCGGGATTCCATATAGTATCGCCATCCTTAATAAAAAAGTATTTACCGTTTACGTCGCCGGGAACATCGTTGTAACGATATCTGGTAAGGCGTAAAAGTTTCGCGTCTTTATAAAATGAATATCCGCCGCAGGTATTGGAAATAATGCTGAAAAACTCATTGCATCCAAGATAGTTAATCCACGGAAGGGGCGTTCTTGGGGTGGTAATGACGTACTCCTTCTTACTATCATCGAAAAATCCAAATTTCATAATAACTCCTATCTGTGTGCTTTAGCACACATATAAATCAGGAGGTTGAAAAAAACTTTCGATTTTCAACCTATCCTCCCTATCCTATAAGTAAAAGTGTAAAATATAAATCTATCATGTTTAAAACCGCTTTAAATTGTAAATATATGTACGAAAACAATTAATGACAGCAAAAATACCTCTTAAAAATGCATTATAGAAAACGATTAAGTAAAAGTCAAGTAAAAGACAAAATTCTTCGTGAATTAAATTATACAGAATATATTTTTATAATGCAAGACGAAACCGCGTAAAATACCAGTAAAATCAAGGTTTTTTTATTTGAGCACGAAAAAAGTCGTAAAAAATACAAATTTGTCACTTGTACGAAAACGATTTAACAAAAGAACTATCCCAACCGCATTATATAGAAGAAAAAGAGATGCCAGTTGTGCAAAAGCTTGAAAAAATGATATTTGAAACTGTTTAAAACTCACAAAAGTATAAAAAATGAACAAAACAAATAAAAAAACTCTTGAAAAAATATAAAAAGTGTTATACACTGAAAATACGAAAACGATTAAGTGATTCAAAACACTCATCTCTATAAAAGATGTTTGGTTGGAGTTTTGGATAAGATAAGTTATAATATTCTATAAACGGCAAGGACCGAACTTCTAAATAAATGGAGGGAGTAAGTGACATGGTGTCAATGAAAGATATTTCGGTAGCATGTGGGGTATCGGTAGCAACGGTAAGCAAGGCGCTGAATAACCACAGTGATATCGGAGAAGAGACGAAAGAGCATATTAGAAAGGCCGCCAAGGAAATGGGATATTTCCCCAACTCGGCAGCGAAAGCCTTGAAGACAAACCGTACATATAATCTGGGAGTACTTTTTGTAGATGATGACCAAAGCGGTTTGAAGCATGACTACTTCGCATATGTTTTAGACAGTTTTAAGAGGACGGCGGAGCAGAGAGGGTATGATATGACCTTCATTAACTGCTGTAAGACCAGAACGAACAAGATGTCTTACCTGGAGCATGCGATGTATCGGGGCTTTGACGGAGTGGCAATAGCTTGTATCGATTTCTATGATCCGGAGGTCGTGGAGTTAGTCAGAAGCGATATTCCGGTAGTGACCATTGACCATTTGTTCAATAATAGAATTGCAATCATTTCAGACAACGTGAAGGGAATGAAGGATTTACTTACTTTCGTATATAACAAAGGGCATAGGCGCATCGCTTACATTCACGGTATGGATTCGGCGGTAACGCAAAGCCGGTTGTCTTCCTTTTATAAGACGGCGGAGGAGCTTGGACTGGAGGTTCCGGATGAATACATAAAAGAGGCCGCATACAGGGATACGAAGGGTTCTTTCACACAGACGCAGGAACTTCTGGATTTACCCAATCCTCCGACCTGCATCTTATATCCTGATGATTTTGCCAGCTTCGGAGGAATCAATGCTATTACGGAGAGAGGACTTAGCATTCCTCAGGACATTTCCATAGCGGGATACGATGGAATAAGGATTGGAAGGCATTTGGAGCCGCAGCTTACAACTTTGCGTCAGGACACTGAACAGGTAGGAGCAAAGGCGGCAGAAAGTCTGGTCAACCTGATAGAGCATCCGAAGACGACGCTGATTCAGCAGGTCGTTGTGGAAGGAGAGGTTTTTGAAGGAAGATCGGTAGGAATAATAAATTAGGCATTTTTGCTGTGAGAGATATAATCTTTAATTATGATATTCATTTCACGGCAATCATATAAATGCAAACAAACAACACACCTATTATTAAACTAACTCAAAGGGAGGAAATGTAAATGAAAAAAAGAGTACTCAGTGCTTTGCTTTCTGTAACCATGGTAGCTAGTCTACTTGCAGGCTGCGGCGGAAGCACAACAACAACTACAACGGAAGCGCCTGCTGAAGACGCGGCACCGGCAGCAGAAGAAGCTGCGCCTGCAGATGAAGCAGCGCCGGCAGACGATGCGGCAGCATCTGCGGATAAGTTCTATATCTATTCATGGAATACGGAACTTAGCGAAAGATTGGAATATGTATATGAAGCATATCCGGAAATCAAAGACAGAATTGAATATGTAAACGTTGGTGATGACAAAATATATCAGGAGAAGATCGACCAGCTGTTACAGACACCAGATGCAGCGGATTATCCTGACCTCATTGCTTTTGAGGCAAGCTATATCATGAAATACACGAACAGCGATTATACGCTTCCCGTAACGGACTGCGGTCTTACGGACGCTGATTTAGCTGAAATGTATCCTTACACAATTACCATCGCAACTGACCAGAGAGATGATTCCTTAAAGGGTGTTTCATGGCAGAGCTGCCCCGGATCCTTTATCTACAGAACGGATCTTGCAGAGTCCTTGCTCGGAGTAAAGACTCCTGAAGAGATGCAGGCCAAGATCGGTACTTGGGAGGATTTCCTCGACACAGCCAGAGAAGTTAAAGAAAAATCCGGCGATGCAACGAGAATGCTTTCCTCTAACGGAGACGTAGTTAATCCGTTTTTGTCCAACAAGACTCAGCCCTGGGTTGACAAAGAAGGCGTTTTCCATATGGACGATGCAATGGTTGAGTACATGGATGTTGTTAAGACATTAGAGCAGGAAGACTTGACCCAGAAGACGACAACGTGGTCTGAGGAATGGAATGCAGGACCTTCCGGTGACTCCGTATTCGGTTATTTCGGATGTACATGGTTCTTGCACTGGACAATCAAAGCTAACTGCGGCGGCGAAAAAGTAGGCGAGGGTACATACGGACTTTGGAACATGGCTCAGGGACCGGCTCCTTATTACTGGGGAGGAACATGGCTTGGCGCAACGGCAGGCTGCTCCGATACAGCTTTAGCAGGACAGATTATGAAAGCCCTTTGCACCGATACGGAAATTATGACGAAGATGTCTGAGGAAACGCTTGATTATGTAAATAACAAGACGGCGATGAAGACATTGTCCGATGCAGGAAAAGGCGCATATGACTTCCTTGGCGGTCAGGACTTTATCTCCATATTTTCACCTCTTGCTGAGGACGTAGATGTATCTTGGATGAGCGCATATGACCAGAAGGTTAACGAACTTCTCGATACACAGGTTACGGAATACTCCTTAGGCAACAAAGATAAGGATACGGCAGTCGCTGACTTCAAAGCGGCAGTTGCAGAAGCTTACCCGGCTGTAACAGTAGAATAAGTTGTGAAATAGATTCCTAATAAGAAGTTTGAATTCTGTACCGGCTTACTCAGCCGGTACAGATATTCTTGGGATGATTTTTTATATGATGACGCTCGCCGGCATAACGGCATAGATGTTTGACAAGGTTTTATTGCTAAACGAATAATGAATGATAGAATCATGTCCAATGCCTATGCAGGAATGCAAAGGCAGAAATAAAGGGCATCACAAATAATAAGGAAAGAGGATGTGAAGATAATGGCAAAACCTGCAAAACAAAAGCGCAAGACAGTGGAATACAGCAGATATGGTTATTACTTTATTGCTCCGTTTTTTATTGTATTTGCAATATTTCAGTTATGGCCACTGATTTATACGATTGGTTTGGCTTTTTGTGAAAACTACACCGATACAATGTTCAACGTGGAAGTAGGCCCGGTGTTTAACGGAATCGAAAATTTTAAAACGGTGTTTATCGGCAAAGACGGTACTTTGTTCAATACATATACGTTTCAGGCTTTATGGAACACTATTATCATGTGGCTTATGAACTTCATTCCGCAGATGCTTCTGGCTCTTGTGCTGGCGGTATGGTTTACGGACACCCGTGTGAAGATGAAAGCGCAGGGCGCATATAAGATTATGACCTTTATGCCTAATATCATTACGGCTGCTACGATTTCCGTATTATTCTACAGTTTGTTTAACTATCCTAACGGCCCGGTCAACCAGTTCCTGATGGAATCAGGCCTCTTATCTCAGCCATATAGATTCTTACAGCAGAAATGGGCGACGAGAGGGATCGTATCCTTTATCAACTTCTGGATGTGGTATGGAAACACGATGGTCGTCTTGACGGCCGGCGTACTTGGTATCAGCCCTTCCCTTTTTGAAGCGGCGAGAGTGGACGGTGCTTCCAGCTTCCAGATATTCAAAAAGATTACTTTACCATTACTTCGTCCGATCTTATTGTTTACACTTGTAAACTCTGCAATCGGCGGTTTGCAGATGTACGATATTCCCAAGCTTCTTACTACCAGCGGATACGGAGATCCTGATTATACGACGAGAACGATTACTATGTACATGCGAGAACTGGCCTTTACCGGTGCGAAGCAGATGGGTAAGGCGTCTGCTACCTCTGTCGTACTGTTTGTCGTAACCTTGTTCTTCAGCTTGATCCTCTTCTATATTATGCGGGATAAGGATGCGATAAGGGAGCGAAAGCAAAACAAAGCAATACAGCAGAAAGAGATAGCAAGAAAGGGGGCGAAGTAATATGGCGACAAATACTTCTCAGGCAACCAACGTGAAGGATGGCGCTCATGCGAGAGTTATAGGAGCCTCCATATTTAGAAATGCTGTTTGTATTTTCCTTTGCTTCTTAAGCTTGATTCCCTTCTGGATCATGTTGGTAAACGCTACAAGATCCAGTACGGATATCCAGATGGCATTTTCACTCATTCCTTCGACACATATTTTTGAGAACTTTCAGAAGCTGCTGTATCAGGCCAATCAAAATGTGCCTTTATACAGATATATGGTAAACAGTTTTATTATCGCAGGATTTAGCACCGTGCTGTCGGTATATTTCTCTACGGCAACGGCATACGGCGTAACCGTTTATAGATTTAAAGGAAGCCAGTTCGCATGGGCATTCATCATGGCGATCATGATGATTCCTACGCAGGTATCCTCTATCGGTTTCTTCCGTTTTATGTACAATCTGGGACTGAGCAACAATTACATACCGCTCATTATCCCTGCAATCGCGGCGCCTGCGACGGTATTCTTTATGAGACAGTACATGCTGAGTGCATTGCCTTTGGAAATTATCGATGCGGCAAGAATCGACGGTTCTGCGGAATTCAAGACCTTCAATACGATTGCTGTGCCTCTTATGAAGCCGGCAGTTGCGACGCAAGCGATTTTCGTATTCATCGCATCATGGAATAACTTCTATACGCCCTCTATGCTGTTGTCATCCCAGAAATTATATACTCTGCCGATGTTCGTACAGCTGATGAGAGGAGAGCGTTTCCGTTCTGATTACGGTATTATTTATGTAGGCCTCGTAATTACAATTTTACCGATATTTATCGTATACTTCGCTTTGTCCAAGTATATTATCGCAGGTGTTGCATTAGGCGGTGTGAAGGAGTAACAAGTTTTATATATAGGAAAGATTTATTTTATAAAAATGTAATTTGACGAAATTAAAAATCTCCACTATCATGAAGATGGTGTGGAGATTTTTTATGTAATATGAAATACACTTATGGAAGAAGAGGGATTATGACGAGAAACGAATTTATTGATACTTTGCAGAGAGCATTAGCCGGAAGCCTGAACAGCAGCTCTGTAAATGAGAATATAAGATATTATCAGGATTATATCGATGTACAGATCCGCTTAGGACAGAGTGAAGAGGAAGTTATATCGAGTCTGGGAGATCCAAGGCTTCTGGCCAAGACAATTACGGAGGCCGGTAAGCTGGAAGGATGCGCCGGATACCAGGAATACGATGAGGTCTATGAAGAGGGCAATGAGGAGAAGGAGCGAAGCGGCTTTGGCGGCAAGGTGTATCATATGCCGGGCTGGCTGTTAGGACTTATTGTGGCAGTTATATTGATATTTGTAATAGGAATAGTGGGTTCTGTTTTATCTGCACTTCTTCCTATTATAATACCGCTTTTGTGTGTGGTATTGCTCGTCCGTTTTTTGCGAAGCAGATAGCTGCTTTGCAAAGGGGCGGGCATTTTTTTCGCCGGAAGAGTACCCCGTGGCTTGCTGTAGTATATTTTGCGCTCCGGATGGTCATGATAAAGAAAAATAAAAAGCAGCAGAGCGTCAGAAAGGGTCTGACGCTCTACATGAGGGGAGTATAAATAATTAATATAAGGGTCTGTAAATAGAAATGATGAAGGGTTATTTCTATTTACATATGTAATTATAACACGAATTTTGAAAAAAGCAATACCAAAATAGTACCAAAGTCCTACAAAGTTTTTGTGCAATTTGAATAAAAAAATAGTACCAAAGTCCTACAAATGAATATGAATACTTTCTTATATAACATGACATACTACTTTTGTAACAAAAACTTATCAGGAGGAATTAAACATGTCTAAAAACGATTACAACCAAAACAGCGACAGGCAGAGTCAGGAGAACAAGTCCAATACCAGCAACAAACAGAACCAGAATCAGAAGAACAGCAACAACAGTAACAACAATAGTTCAAACAACAATCAGAAAAACAGCAACTATTAAAGCGGTTCTGGAATAGGAAGGGCATCGGAAGATGTCCTTTTTAATGTAATAGAAATCTGCTCTGTTTTCGGCAGGCTTAAGCAGAATAAGTGATTGACATGGAATAGAAAAAGGACTTAATATAAAAAGGTATATTATGTAAGGACAATAGGATGTAAGGTAGAGGATCAGATGAAAAGATATGAATTGATTGCGCCATGCCATTTCGGGCTTGAGGCGGTTTTAAAGAAGGAAATTGTCGATTTGGGTTACGATATAAGCGGGGTAGAGGACGGAAGAGTTACTTTTTACGGCGATGAAGAGGCAGTATGCCGCGCCAATGTTTTTTTGCGTACGGCGGAGAGAGTCCTCATTAAAATAGGAAGCTTTCGGGCGGAGACATATGAAGAGCTTTTTCAGGGCACGAAGAATCTGCCTTGGGAGGAATACGTTCCAAGGGACGGAAAGTTCTGGGTAGCGAAGGCCGGAAGTGTAAAGAGTAAGCTGTTCAGCCCCTCGGATATTCAGTCGATAATGAAGAAGGCCATGGTAGAGCGATTAAAAGAGGTATATCGCGAAAGCTGGTTTGAGGAAAGCGGAGAGTCATTTCCGGTAAGGGTCTTCTTATTAAAAGATGAGGTGACGGTAGGACTGGACACTACCGGTGATTCGTTACATAAAAGAGGATATCGCAAGCTGACGGCAAAAGCTCCCATTGCAGAGAATCTGGCAGCGGCACTCATTATGCTGACGCCGTGGAGAGCGGATCGAATATTGGTGGACCCTTTCTGCGGCAGCGGTACTATTCCGATAGAGGCGGCGATGATGGCAGCGAATATGGCACCGGGTATGCGCCGGGGATTCACGGCAAAGAGTTGGCCCCATATAGTAGGAGCACAGATTTGGCGGGATACGCTTGAGGAAGCGGAGGAGATGGTCGACCTTCGCGTAGAAACGGATATACAGGGGTACGACGCGGATGAGGACATCGTTGCAGCAGCGAGGGAAAATGCGCGCCTTGCAGGAGTGGAAAGCTTGATCCATTTTCAGAAGCGTGAAGTAAGCGAGTTAAGCCATGCGAAAAAATATGGCTTCATTATAACGAATCCCCCTTATGGAGAGCGCCTGGAGGACAAAGAGAACCTTAGGCCGCTATATGAGACGATCGGTGAGCGCTTCCGCATGCTGGACGCGTGGTCCTTGTATATGATTACCTCCTATGAGAATGCGCAGCAGGATATAGGGCGGAAAGCGGATAAGAACAGAAAAATATACAACGGTATGATGAAAACGTATTATTACCAGTTCCTTGGGCCGAAACCGGCGAAAAAGCCGAGGCCGGAGGGTGAAAAACGGCAGGAGTAAAGTAGCTATGCGGCAGCAATTGATGAAAAAAACAGTGATATACAGTGTGATATTTGCGGTTGCCGCAATGGCTTTCATCGTATATTCTGCTTCCCACAAGGTAATTATGATTGCAGATGTGGCGCAGGACGAGGTACAGGTAAAAGCAGGTGGAGGGGGAACAGCATCTGAGGAAAAAAGTCTTCTCACTTTCGGAGCGAATGCGGAGAATGCGGATTATCTATGTATTCCTTTTCAGGAAGGGATAAAAGCTGAGACGGTAAAAATAGAAAATCACTATATGGATCATGAGTTATGGATAAGCTTTGAAAATGACTGCAGCGATTTTTATAAAAGCAATCAGATTACGGGAAATAAGGATAATATAAATAATGGTTATTGCGAACAGGAAGAAAAGAAAACGATATTAAAATTTTCGTTGACAGGAGTATTTGAATATCGTAGTATTTTGGAAGAAAATAATTTGTACATAGAATTTCTTCCTCCGAAGGAAATGTATGAAAAGATAGTAGTCATCGACCCTGCAGGCGGAGGAGAAGAATACGGAGCCAGAAAAGGACTGATTTCGGAGAAGGAAGTAACTCTGGAGATTGCAAAGAAACTGAAGGAAAAGCTGGATGCCACAGATATTAAGGTATATTACACCAGAATGGAGGATGTGTATCCCGATGAGGCGAGCCGGGCGGCAATCGCTAACGATACGCAAGCGGACATGCTGATACGCATTCAGGCAGGTGCGAACGCGGATTCTTCGCTTTTTGGCACTCGCGCAGTATACAATGAAAGCTATTTCATACCGGAATTCGGAAGCATCGAGCTTGCTGATTTACTGGAGCGGGAAGTAGTTACCGCGATTCGGGGCAAGGCCATTGGACTGGTCGCTGCGAATGAATCGGAATATGTGCTTCAGGAGGCTATGGTGCCGGCAGCGGGCATAAGCGTTGGTTATATAACGAATGAAAAGGAAGAAGCTCTTCTGAAAAGCGAAGCCTATCTGGAGAACGTTGCGGATGGGATATATAACGCTATTTTGAAGGCATATGAATGAGGACATATATATGGGAAGGAAAATTGTTTTCGCTACGGGAAATGCAGGGAAGATGAAGGAAATCAGAGAGATTCTGGCTGATACGGGCTGGGAAGTGCTCTCCATGAAGGAAGTGGGAATCGATATACCCATTGAAGAGAACGGGGCGACCTTCGAAGCGAATGCAATCATAAAGGCGAAAGCGGTATCCGAGGTCTGCGGGGAAGTTGTTCTTGCGGATGATTCGGGCCTGGAAATCGATTATTTGAATAAAGAACCGGGCATATATTCTGCGAGATATATGGGAGAGAATACGCCCTATCGGATTAAGAACGCTAATTTGATAGAAAGGCTTTCGGGGGTACCGGATGAAGAGCGAACGGCGCGCTTTATATGTGCCATAGCGGCTTTTTTTCCGGATGGAGAGATAATTACTACATATGGAGAGGTCGAAGGCAGGATCGACTATGAAGAAAAAGGGAAAAACGGGTTCGGATACGATCCGATATTTTATCTGCCTGAACTCGGAAAAACTACGGCTGAGCTTAGTGACGATGAGAAAAACGACATTAGCCACAGGGGAAAAGCATTGCGCAAAATGAAGGAAGAGCTAAAGAGAAAGCTTTGAAGAGAGGACTAGTATGCGTGTACTGATAGTAAGTGATACACATCGCCAGAACAATAACTACCTGAAGGTTCTTGAAAGAGAAAGGCCCATTGATATGGTGGTTCATTGCGGGGACGCCGAGGGAAGTGAATATTTGATCTGCGAAAGTGCAGGCTGTCCGGTGGAGATCGTCACCGGAAATAATGATTTTTTCTCCGATCTCCCCCGGGAAAAGGAATTTACCATCGGTAGCTACAAAGTATGGCTGACCCATGGACACAACTATTATGTTACGATGGGAAACGAATCCCTCAAAGAAGAGGCGGTTGCACGGGGGGCTGACATAGTCATCTACGGGCATACGCATAGACCCCTCATCGATATCGAGGACAAGGTCATCGCAGTCAATCCGGGAAGTCTGGCTTATCCAAGGCAAGAAGGAAAGAGACCGTCTTATGTGATGATGGAGCTGGATAATGAGGGAAAAGCGCATTTCGATATTTTCTATTTATAGGGCTGAAAAGCGGATGAATTTTAAGTGCTGATAAAGTTATAAAAATATGTTGACATGATTTAAACCTTATTATATAATATATCTTGCGCTGTAATAAGGCGAGTGGGTGCGCCGGGGTGTGGCTCAGCTTGGCTAGAGCGCTTGGTTTGGGACCAAGAAGTCGCAGGTTCGAATCCTGTCACCCCGATTTTTAATCGGATGTCGCAATAGAATATGCGGGTGTAGTTCAATGGTAGAACACTAGCCTTCCAAGCTAGATACGTGGGTTCGATTCCCATCACCCGCTTTGGCGGAGCCAAGCGTGCGATGGGAATATTTATCCCAGTCTGCGACGCATGTCACCCGCTTTGGCGGAGCCAAGCGTGCGATGGGAATATTTATCCCAGTCTGCGACGCATGCACCCGCTTTGACGGACAAACCGTTCGATAATATTAATATGTGTTCGTAGCTCAGTTGGATAGAGCAACGGCCTTCTAAGCCGTGGGTCGGGGGTTCGAATCCCTTCGAGCACATTTGAGATAGGAATTACTATCTTGTAATAGGAATTAATATCTCGCTATGGTGGGTGTAGCACAGTTGGTTAGCGCGTCAGATTGTGGTTCTGAAGGTCGAGGGTTCGAATCCCTTTACCCACCTTTTTACTTTTAGGAGGAGCATAACGCCCTCGAGGTTGTCTTTACGGACAAGCTTGGTGTTAAAAGTGATGGGCTATCGCCAAGCGGTAAGGCACAGGACTTTGACTCCTGCAGTCGCTGGTTCGAATCCAGCTAGCCCAGTTTAAATATGGGGTATTAGCTCAGTCGGTAGAGCACTTGACTTTTAATCAAGTTGTCCGGGGTTCGAACCCCCGATGCCTCACTATAAATGAAGCGACATCTTTATCTGACAAGATATAAGATGTTCTTTTTTATGTAACAAAAAATTTTTTGACTTTATTGCACTGAAAGGATGAAATTATGGAATTACAAAAAGAAAATAAAATGGGCTATATGCCCGTAAATAAATTATTATTGTCGATGTCATTGCCTATCATGGTTTCCATGCTGGTACAGGCGCTATATAACATAGTGGACAGTGTCTTTGTGGCGATGATTAACGAGAACGCATTGACGGCGGTATCTCTGGCCTTCCCGATACAAAGCCTTATGATTGCAGTGGCGGTAGGTACCGGTGTAGGTATCAATGCGGTATTATCCAAATCGCTGGGAGAGAAGAACTATGAAAAGGTAAATAAAACTGCGGTCAACGGTGTCTTTCTTGCACTTATATCCTACTTTGTCTTTCTTTTGGTGGGTTTGACGGCAGTGGTTCCGTTTTACCGCAGCCAGACTGCGGATGCGCAGATTCTGGAATATGGTAAAATATATCTGACGATCGTATGCGTAGCTTCTCTGGGCATATTCATTCAGATTACCTTCGAACGCATGCTTCAATCTACCGGTAAAACTATTTTTACTATGGTAACGCAGGGAACGGGGGCTATCATTAACCTTATTCTGAATCCGATTCTTATATTCGGACTGCTTGGAATGCCGAAGCTTGGCATTGCCGGTTCAGCGGTAGCTACCGTTGTAGGACAGACAATTGCAGGCGTTCTGGCGGTGGTCATCAACCATAGGTTAAATCATGAGGTGAAGCTGCATTTTAAAGGATTTCGACCGGATAAGGAGATTATCAGGCAGATATTTATCATAGGGATTCCTTCGATCGTTATGCAGGCTATGGGGTCTTTGATGACCTATGGCATCAATCTCATACTTATTTCGTTCACGGCGACAGCGACGGCGGTATTCGGCGTATATTTCAAACTTCAAAGCTTTGTTTTCATGCCAATATTTGGTTTGAATAACGGTATGGTTCCTATTATCGCGTATAATTATGGTGCGGGAAAGAAAGACCGTTTGATAAAGACGATAAAACTCAGTATTTTTTATGCGGTAGCGCTTATGGTAGTGGGATTTTTTATATTCCAGATATTCCCTCATATATTGTTACAGATGTTCAATGCCTCTGAAACGATGTTTGCCATAGGAGTACCGGCACTGCGTATCATCAGCATCAGCTTCTTGGTCGCCGGATTCTCGATCATATGCAGCTCAGTATTTCAAGCGCTGGGTAATGGGGTGTACAGCATGGTGATCTCGTTGATCAGACAGCTGATCGTACTTCTTCCTGCTGCATACTTACTGTCCAAGCTGGGAGATGTGGATTATGTATGGTGGTCGTTCCCGATTGCGGAAATAGTGGCATTGATGTTGTCTGCATTTTTCCTCACCCGTATTAATCACAAGGTAATAAGGCATATAGGAGAGAAAAAGGAAACGAATGCCCGGTAACATAAAAGGAATGAGAAAACCTCGCTCGCTTAAAGCGGGAGTCTTAATCAGGCAAGGAACTAAAAAAGCCCTCAGGAGAAATCCCAATGGCATTAAGTTAAGGGTTTTCAAGAGCCGTCACACGATGTGTGTCGGCTCTTTGACTATGATTTCTTTCTTCAAAAATAGAAAGAAGCCTTCGCTATTCTCAGAAAGTCAATTATTTTA
>JAEYJO010000071.1 GCA_023408815.1 Bacillota bacterium
ATACTTAAAATCAGCATTATAATACAATCAAGGGCAAGACTTAGGAAAACAGCCTTGCCCTTAATGCAACTATTCACATATCTTTTATCAGTTTTTTGTGTTTACACAAACTTTGAAACGGTCTCAAGGTAAGCGCTTAATAACGCTTACTTTTTTTAAAACCCTTCAATATGGTAAAGAAGAACGATCGTTGCAGCCTTTTGGAACTCGTAGCGCTTTTGGTGTCAGTTTGCATGTGTTTTTTAGGGGGACACTGTGACGCCGCTCGTACTTGTCCTATTTCCGTCCTCATCGCCTCACTCTCGTTTCGAAGTTTCCCCACCTCCTCAGAAAGCATCGCGATTTGCGACAAAAGTTCCCTTTTCTCAATGGCTGCATTTTGCAAAGCTTCGTTATTCTTAATAATCTTATTTTCCAAAAGACTTACTTTAACATTTTCTTCAGACGCGATATTTTTAATTTGAGTTTTCAGATCGATAATGGCAGCGTTTAAGCTTTCGTTTTCTTCGCGAAGAGCATTCAGTGTTATATCGGTCTCAGATACGTTATAGCCAAATAAGCTTTTTTTCATGATTATTCATTCCTTTATTTTAGGGTTTTATCCAGGGCATGTCTGAAAAATCATTGCACCGTTCTAAACTTCCCACTTTGTGGTATACTGCGTCATAATTCTTGGGGACATATCCCGCTACGTCCCCAAATCATTCCTTGCTTCCCACAAAGGGGAACATTCAGCCCAGCACAAGCAGTTTTCAGACACGCCCTAGGGTCAAAAGGTATTTTGCCCTGATATCATAATATTAGCCTAAGCAGATTGTGTTGTCAATGTCGGACGGATTTTGACATTTTTCGAGTCGGAGCATACGCGAAGAGCGTACTTTTATATACTAAATTTGGGATTTTTACTTGAATCCACACATGCGATGTATTATAGTTATATTCAAGATTCAATTCGTTTTTATCAAAAGCGGGAGAAAAGTTATAGTATGAGCAGTATATTGATCGTAGGCGGTTACGGTACCTTTACGGAGGAGCTGATCAACAAATTCTATAAAGAAAAATGGCAAATCTACACGCTGACAAATAGCCGGAGGCTTGTAAAGCCTGCACATGTATTTGAGCAGTATACCTTCGCCTATGACAGCGGCAGCGTGGAAGAGGTCATAACGAGCTGCCGTCCGGATGCGATTCTGTTCACAGGAGCTTATGACCCGCTTTACCGGTGGGAGGACGAGCACATGCAGGAGGAATCGCTGAACTACATTGCCGGACTGAGCAATCTTCTTATGTCCGCAGTGGCCTTTGGCGTACGGCATTTTGTTTATGTGTCCTCAGATAGGGTGTATGAGGATGAATATGCGGTGGATATCAGGGAGGAGATGCCGGTTTCGCCTAATAGCTTTCAGGGAATGACGATTTCCCAAGGAGAGAATCTGGCGATGCACTTTAATGCGACGACGCAGATGGAAGTGACGATCCTGCGCATTGCCCGTATGTACGGAATCCCGGTGAACCGAGAATCCTGTGCCGATATTTATTCCAAGATGTGCATGAAGGCGTTAGTATCAGGCAGACTGTTTGTGAACGCAAAGCGGGTGCTGTCTGCGCTGTATGTGAAGGACGGCGTGGAAGCGGTGTATCTTTTGATCGATGCGCCGGAAAGAAAGCATAGACTTTACCATGTTTCTTCCATGGAGGAAGTAACGGAAGACGAGGTTGCTGAGCTCATCCGGGAGAAATATTCCCATCCTGTGGAAATTGTGGACCGCACGATAGGTCTGCGCCAGCGGGTTATTTTATCTAACGAAAGATTTTGCTCGGAATTCCCCTTTCAGGTAAGGAACGGGTACGAAGAAATGATTCCTATGATTATCGCTCACATGAAGCGCCATAAGAATCTTTTTTTGCATAGTGACGAACAATATGAGGGCAAGCGGTTTCAGGATCGGATGCTTCGCCTGCTGAAAAAGGCGGTTCCGTTTTTGGAGACCATAATCTTTTTCTTTCCGGTTTATTTTTTGAACATCGAAGCGGAGGGCAGCTCTTATTTCGGACAGATTAATTTCTACTTATTATATGTACTTCTTTTTGCGGTGGTACACGGCAGGCAGCAGGCAATTTTCTCCGCCTTGCTCAGCGTAATCGGCTACTGCTTCGGGCAGATGTATACGACTTCTGGATTTTCCTTATTAATAGATATCAATACTTACATATGGACTGCACAAATTTTTGTTGTGGGCCTGACGGTGGGACATTTGAAGGATAAGTTCCGCGAGACGGAGGAGGACAAGAACGAGCGGATCGACTTCCTCGCGGACAGGCTGAGCGATATTACGGTAATCAATTCCAGCAATACGAGGATCAAGAATTATTTTGCAGAAAAATTGATCAGCAGTGCGGAAGGCGTCGGACGAATTTACGAAATCACCTCAAGGCTTGAGCGGGCGAAGACGGGAGAGGTACTGTTTTCTGCTCTCGATACTTTATCCGAGATCATGGAGACGAGGGACGTTTCGATCTATCTCGTTTCCAACGAGAACTATTGCCGCCTTGCCTCGGCTTCCAGCGAGAAAGCCCGTTCCCTGGGCAAATCGTTGGCAATAGCCGACTACGGGGCAATGTTTGATGTGATGATGAGGAAACAGGTTTATATTAACCGGTCGTTAGACACCGAGCTTCCTATGATGGGAAGCGCGCTTTTTGACGATAAAGGCATTATGAGAATCGTTGTGCTGCTCTGGAATATTCCCTATGGGCAGATGACTTTGTATCAGGCGAACCTTCTGACGGTGGTGGGAGCCCTCGTATATTCCATGGTAGTCCGAGATGCAGATTATATGGATGCGCTGGCATACCGCAGATTTCTTCCCGGAACGGGTATCCTTCAGGAGGAGGCCTTCGAGTCGATGTTAGATATTTATCGGAATGCGGGAGAGAAGGGGTATGCGCAATCCAGCATTCTCTATATTCAATCAGAGGGCATGCCGCTTACGGAGCTCAGCAGTAAGATCCGCTTGCTGTTGCGCGACACGGATTATGCGGGAGTGATAGCGGGAGGCGGTATAGCGGTGCTTCTGACCAATACGAATAAGAATGAGGCAGCATATGTAAAGGCACGTCTGGAGGAAAATGGGATCGTTACTTATCAGGAGCAGAAGATATGACAGGGATTGGACCGGTTATGGCAATTTGCATAGGAAATGTACTCGTGGCATTCGGCATATTCCTTTGGGCCTGCTTCCAGAGAAAGGGCAGGCGCAGTACGGGATTCTTAATCGCGTGGTTCATTTTTATCGTTCCTTTCTTCGGACTGTTGTATCTGCTGCTTAGCCGTTTTATTAGTTTTTTGAACCGCAGGAAGAATGTGGATATGAGCGATGTAAGCTTCAGCCAGGAGAGAGAGAAGCTTGTTCTGCCTCCGGATCTGGAGACGGAGATGAATTATGTTCCTATTCAGGATGCCATGGCGGTTTCGGATACTTTAAGCCTTCGCCGCCTGATTCTGGACGCGCTTAGAAACGATGCGAAGAGAACGGTGGCCAGCATTGCGGTGGCCATGAACAGCAAGGATACGGAGACTTCCCATTATGCGGCTTCGGTTATTCTCGATGCGCTGTCGGAGTTTCGTTCCACCGCCCAGAATATGATCGAGCATACCCAGAAGCTTCCTGAGGACGTGGAGATGAACCTGCTTACCTTCGACTATATCCATGAGGTGCTGAAGATGAAGATTATGACGAATATGGAGCAGGAGGCTTATATCTACACGCTGGATAATGTTGCGGAGAATCTTTTTACTCATAATTTATGGTATATGAGCGCGACTCATTATCTTTGGATGACGGATTGGTTTATTAGCCTTAAGGACTATAATATGGCGGATAAGTGGGTATCCAGAGCCGGACAGTACAGACCTAATATGCTGGATACTTTTAAGGCGAGACTGCACTTATATTATAATCAGCGCAATCAGGCCGCTTTTTTTGACTGTCTGAATGAGCTTGGCGAGAGTGATGTAGCAGTGGATGAAGAGATTCTCAATCTGTTTCGATTGTACGGTAACCAGAAGGATAGGAGCTTATGATTTCAAAAGGAAATTATTTCGTGATTTTCATATTGTTGTTTATGGTCTTTGTCATGTTCATGTTTGCAGGCGTTTCGTCCAATGTACTGTCGACGACATCGGAAAATACCAGAGCTGAAGACAAGGCAGGGGTCAGCTATGAGGACAGAGAGGTCTTTCCTGCGCAGCAGAAACGAAGTGTTGCCATTCTCACATCAGATGATGAAGATGCAGTTTCCAGGCTTCTTGAGGAATGGTGCGTTTATAATAAATATCCCTATCAGCTTTATACCTCGTGGGTGCCGGAGGAGGAAATAGGTGCCTATGATTTGCTGTTGTTCGGAGATTATGAACTGACGGCTAAGAACAGCGATATTCTCTACTCCTATGCGGAGATAGGCAAGACTATGATTTTTACAAAGCTTCCGGATTATGATGAAATCGCCGGAGATTCGCGGTTTGCAGCTTTTTTCGGCATCAAAGCGGGAGTAGAGGGAGAAATGAAGGCCGACGGAATCAAGATATTTTCTGATTTCATGCTGAATAAGGAGAGAGTGTATAAAGAGGGTGATTACTTCGGGGAGGAGGATGACACTCAGATTGCCGTACCGTATTATTCGCTGACGTCGGGTTATGAGGTGTATGCGGTAGGTGTCTTGGAGAACCAGAAGGAGCTTGGCATCGAGGATAAGGATTTGCCGCCTCTTCTTTGGAAGACCACCACTGAGAAGTCTTTCATTTTCTCGGTGAACAGCGATATCTTTGACGGAATGCCACTGCTCGGCATCCTTACCGGCTTCATGGCACAGGAGGGAGACGTATTTCTTTATCCCATAGTAAATGCTCAGACGATTTCAGTACTGAATTATCCGTATTTTTCCGGCGAAAACGATGAGACGATGCAGAAGTTATACAGCCGCAGCTCCGAAGCGGTAGCCAGAGATCTTCTCTGGTCCAACATTGTCCAAATATTGAAAAATTACGGCAGTTCCTATAGTTTTTTTGCTTCTTCGAAATTGGATTATGGGTCGGACGCGGTGGAACGCGCAGATTATCTTAATTTTTACCTGCGGGAGATAGGCAAGCTTCCGGGAGATATGGGCTTGTCCTTCGGCCATGTGTCGGATACGAGCCTGAATGAGATACAAAAGAATAACCAGCAGTTTTTGGAGAAAAACCTGCCGGAATACGGCTTTACGGCTTTATACGCGGCTGACTTTAAGCCTGAGGAAATGACAGAAAATTCGAAATACGAGAATCTGAAGGATATAAGACTGATTATGTCGGGATATGAGGAAGGGGATTCCCTGATAGATTTTCTGGACGGAGGCATCCTATCTGTGAAATTCAATCTGGATGGCTACCGGCATGAGACGATGGACGATCTGCGCATGATTTGCGTGGAAAATGCTCTGGGAATGTGTAACATGGAGGTGGATATCGGACGGGTATTTTATCCCGAAAGTGACGAGGACGAATGGAATAATTTAAGCCTGAAATGGTCCAGAGGCGATACGTATTTCAAGGATTTTTCCAAGCTGGATACGGTATCTTTGTATGAGATGGAAAAGCGTATCAGACGCTTTATGGCGCTTGACTATGTTTATGAGCGGGACGAAGAGGGCATAATGGTTCGGATGAAGAATTTTGAAGAAGAGGCTTACTTCGTACTTTGTACCTATAATAACAGCGTGCAATCTGCAGAGAATGCCGATGTAGAACAACTTTCCGATACGGCTTACCTGATCAGGGCTTTTGCTCCGGAGATAAGGATTTATTTAACGGAGGAAAATGTCCTGGAGAAGCCGGAAAATAACAGGACGGTTCCCAGTAACCCGCAGTAAGACTGGCAGGAGGATTGGATATGATTGTGTGCATGATAGCGGAGGGCTGTTATCCTTATGTTGTCGGCGGTGTATCCAGTTGGATACATAGCATCATTCGGTTGTTTCCGAATATAGAATTTAAATTGATTACAATAGTTGCCGACCGCAGTGTGAGCGGGAAATTCGCCTATGAGCTTCCGGATAATCTGACGGAGATCCACGAGGTGTATCTTCAGGACGTGGACTGGATAGGACATCATAAGGCGGGGAAGAATCGGCTTCATCTAAGCAATGAGGAGGCCGAGGCTCTGCGCAGTCTGGTAATCGGCGAGGATGTAGACTGGATGAGGGTGTTTTCTATGTTTAATAAGAAGAAAATCTCCATTAATCATATATTGATGAGTCCGGAATTTCTGAAGATTACGAAAGAATATTATTCCATGAAATTCTCAGATATAACCTTTTCGGATTTTCTATGGACGCTGCGCTCTATTTACCTGCCGCTTTTCTTCGCATTAAAATGTAAGCCGCCCAAGGCTGATATTTATCACTGTGTGGCTACGGGCTATGCGGGAATCATTGGCAGCAAGGCGTTCTCCATGTATCCTGACTCTAAGCTGCTCATCAGCGAGCACGGTATTTATACGAGGGAGAGGGAAGAGGAGATTATTAAGGCGAAATGGGTACAGGGAGTGTACAAGACCATTTGGATCGAGCAGTTTCGCAAGATGTCCAAATGCGCTTATCACTATGCGGATTTGGTGACCGCACTTTTCGAGCATGCGCGTACTTTGCAGATAGAGCTGGGATGTCCTGCGGGCAAGGCTATCGTGACGCCCAACGGCATCGATGCGGAGCGGTTTGCGGCAGTTCCGGGGAAGGCCCCGGAGGAGCCTTATATCAATGTAGGTGCAATTCTTCGCGTGACACCAATAAAGGATGTAAAGACGATGATCAACGCGTTTTATTACGCACACGAGAAGGAGCCTCGGCTGAAGCTTTGGATTATGGGACCGGACGATGAGAATCCGGAATACGCGCAGGACTGCAAAGATCTTGTAAAGGCGTTGCAGGCAGAAAACATCGAATTTACAGGAAGTATTCAGACGACGGATTATATCGGACGGATGGATATGATGATTCTCACCAGCATCAGCGAGGGCCAGCCGCTTACGATTCTTGAGGGCTTTGCGGCGAAGAAGCCTTGCATCGCCACTAACGTAGGCAACTGCTACGGCCTGGTTTACGGAGAAGACGATTCTTTCGGTGAGGCGGGTATTGTTGTGCCCGTTATGAATATTTCAGAAATTACCCGTGCGATCTTAAGGCTGGCCGAACATCCCGAAATGGCCCGCCGGATGGGCGAGAATGGATATAAACGTCTGATGAACAAATATAAAAGTGTCTATATGGAGGAAGCATACCGTAAGATATACCGAACGCTCGGTTCGGCGGAATATACGGAAGAGACCTTCATACCTCGCCCATAGCGGGGAGCTTCATAGGTTACAACGGAAAGGGAGGTATAGCATATGGCCGGTCTTGGCATTCAGTTAAATAAAATATTCGATAAACGGTCGGTAGCCGCCGCCCTTTACGGGATAGGCTTTAGCTTTGTATACACGATTGCACCTATGCTGGTGGTCATAGGCTGTCTGTTTGCGATGTATAAGGTGCTGGGCTTCGATACGGTAGGGTATCTGGAAAGAGAGACGTTTTCCAGCAGCATTCTCTATATATTCATTTTTTCCCTTCTGACTTCTGCTCCTTTTAACTCCGTGCTTTCGAAGTTCCAGACGGACAGGATATATGAGCAGAGGTATGAGGACATCAGGCCTTGCATTTATGTGGGAACGATTACGAACCTGACCTTTTCCTCCATGGTGGCGATTCCGTTCTATATTTATGAAATCATAGTGGGCGGCGTTCCGGTATATTATGTGTTTACCACTTATATGGGATTCCTGGGGCTGTCACTGACCTTTTCCACGATGGTGTATAACTCGATTTTAAAGCAGTATAAGAAAATATCCTTATACTTTATATGCTGCATGGGGGCAAGTTTTATTCTGTCCGCGATTTTCCGTTTTGGACTTGGATTTTCCATTACGTATAGCATGCTGCTTTCGCTGACCATTGGTTTTCTGCTCATTGCATCGCTGGAGCTTGCCAATGTGCTGCAATACTTTCCGACCAATAGCCGAAATTATAAGGCGGTGCTTCATTATTACAGAATATACTGGAAGCTGATTGCTTCTAATTTCCTTTATACGCTGGGGCTGTTCATTCATAATTTCGTATTCTGGGCACAGCCGTGGCACATGGTCGTCCGTAACACTTACGTCAGCAATCAACCCTATGATATGGCGTCCTGTCTTGCCATGTTTACCAATATTTCTGCCAGTGTGCTGTTCATCTCCAGAGTGGAAATGCACTTTCACGAGAGATATAAGGATTATACCGAGGCCGTTATCGGCGGCAAACTGGATAGTATCGAGAAGGCGAAAAAGCGGATGTTCAGAGGGCTTTCCTCGCAGCTTCTCTCCCTTGTGCATATTCAGTTCATCGTGTCAGTCATTATCTATCTGGTGGCAATAGTGGTACTTCCCTTTATGGGATTCTCGGGGATGGTGATGGAGATATATCCCCAGCTTGCGGTGGGATATTTCATTTCCTATCTGATGTATTCCGAGCTTTTGTTCCTGTATTACTTCGATGATCTGACAGGAGCGATGATAAACGGCATTATATTTGCAGGAGTAGCGCTAATAGGCTCTATATTTTCCGCAAGGCTGCCTGCTATCTGGTATGGGGCGGGATTCACGGCGGCGGCGTTTGCGGCGTTTACCTTTTCCTATTTCAGGCTCCGCTCCGTGGAGAAGAACCTGGATAATCACATCTTCTGCCGGGGAACGGTGCTGAAGCAAGTAACTTCGGATATGCCGGAGGCGGATGTTTATAATATATATAGAGGGAAAACGGATTTGAAAAAATCAAAGGTACGATGACAAGGAGGGCACATATGTCAATTACACTTCGAATTTTTGTATGTTTTACAGGTATTGTTTTGATCTATATGGCGCGAAAGGCCAGTATCGTTCGTAAGATGACGGAGAAACAGAGTTTGTTCTGGATTATCGGGGGATTTATCATCATTTTATTCGGACTGATTCCTCAGTTGGTTTATTTTATTTCGGATTTGTTTTCGGTAGAATATCCGCCTTCTATTATATTCGCACTGGCTATCGTTCTGGCGGCCTACGGAATATTCAATTGTTATAATTCTATTGCGGAGCTGTCCTCCCGGGTGCAGGAGCTGGCAATGCAGGTTTCCTTGCTGAATGAGGAGAATAGTCATTTGAAGGTGCTGATAGAAAGGGATGGGGAGCTGGTGCAGCTGCAAGGAGTCACCAAAGAGCATGCGGATATGGAGGAGCAAACGATTCCCGAGGAGCCTGCGGATTCCACTATGGAGCAGACAAAATGAAAAAGCGCATATTGTTTATTATCAACACGATGGGGCGGGCCGGGGCGGAGACTGCTTTGATCGAGCTTCTTAAAAAGCTCGATTCCTCGAAAAAGTATGAACTTTTTCTCTATGTTGTCATTCCCTGCGGAGAGCTGTTCGACAAGGTGCCTAAGGATGTTCACATCTTGAATAAGCGTATAGGAAACGGTTCTGTTCTTTCTTTGAAAGGTCATGCGTATGCTGCTGCAAGGGTAGTATGTTCGTTTTTCTATAAGCTTACCGGTTTTCGTTTGCTTCCCGATATGCTTCGCAATATCCGCATGCAGAAAAAAGAAGGAAGGAAACTGCAATATGACAAGCTTTTTTGGAGGTTGTTAGCCGATGGGCGTCCCATGATAGCAGGCGACTACGATTTAGCGGTGGCCTACATAGAAGGAGCGTCGGCCTATTGTCTTGCAGATAAGGTAAATGCGAAACACAAAGCTGCGTTTATACACATCGATTATGAAAAAGCTGGCTATACTTTAGATATGGATATGGACTGCTATAAGAAGGCGGAAAAAATCTTTGTCGTTTCCGAAGAGGTAGGCGAGAAGTTCTGTAAGGTCTATCCCCAGTACCGGAATAAGATTCGGCTGTTTCGTAATCTTCTGGATATTCAGGGAATGAAGAAAAAGGCACAGGAGAATGAGGGCTTTACGGATGAATTCCGGGGAATCCGGCTTGTCACCGTAGGACGGCTCCATTACCAGAAAGGCTATGATATTGCAATAGAAGCGTTAGCCAGACTGCGGGCGCAGGGCTGCGACGCGCGCTGGTATGTGATAGGAGAGGGCATGGAGCGAAAGGCCTTGGAGCAGCTGATCCGTAAGTTCAAACTGGAGGATGCCTTTTTCCTCCTTGGAGTAAGGGAGAATCCTTATCCTTATATAAAGCAGGCGGATATTTATGTCCATGCTACCCGCTATGAGGGAAAGAGCATTGCCATAGAGGAGGCGCAGATTCTGGGAAAGGCCATTGTTGCGTCGGACTGCACCGGCAACAGAGAGCAGATCGAGAACGGTTACGACGGTATGCTTCTGCCCCTGGAGGCTGATAAGCTGGCGAGGGGACTGAAAACAGTGATTGACGATTCGGCGCTTAGAAAAAGCTATGAGCAGCATGTACTTGAGAAAAAACTGGAATTCCCCGAGGATTTGGAAGAGTTGCTTTCTATGCTTGAGGAAGAATGAGGGAGGCAGTTCAGCCGTAAGGCGAAGCTGTAACGAAGGAGGATTGCTTTATGAATAACGTTTTGATTATTGTTCCCGCATTTAACGAGGAAGCGAATATGACGGCTCTGTTCGACCAGCTTTGTAAGCCGGAGATACGCAGTTTCGCGGATATTCTTGTAATCAACGATGCATCCAAGGATATGACGGGGAATATTGCAAAGTCGTACCGTGTATCCCTGGTTACCCACGTATTTAATCTGGGATACGGCTCGGCGCTTCAGGTGGGGTATAAATATGCGGTGCGCCGGGGCTATGAATATGTCATCCAGCTGGATGCGGACGGACAGCACAATATTTCAAATATCTCCCATATTTATCGATGCCTGACTACGCCGGATGAGGGCGGAAGCCTGCCGGACATTGTCATAGGCTCTCGGTTTGTGGAAGGAAGTGAATCCTTTCATATTTCCGGGATAAAGAGGTTGTCCATCAATATGTTTTCATGGCTGATTAAGAAGATGACCGGTAAGAAGATTACGGACCCCACCTCTGGTTTACAGGGGTTAAATAGAAAAGCGTTCACTTATTATTCTATTTATGGCAACTTTGATTATTTTTATCCCGATGCAAATATGATAATACAGATGCTTTTGCTGGGATACAATGTGGAAGAGACTACCGCCGTCATGCACGAAAGGACGGCAGGAGTGAGTATGCACACCGGGCTTTTGAAGCAGTTGACCTATATGATGATCATGCCTCTTAGCATCTGGACGGTTTCCATTCGGGTAAGAAGAGGATTACAGAAGTAGATGATGCAGAAGGGAATTCTTTTATGGAATATAAGGGTAAGATTACAAAATTGAAATGGATTCCGCTTCCCCGAGTGGAAAGGGCGGAGGCTTTAAACAATCCATATTGCGGATTTTATTCCATCTACCGTTTTTTGGCTGACAGCAGGATGGAGGCCGTAGAGGGAGTGCCTGTCGAAGAAGTGCGGGCGGAGCCCTCGAAACAGCTTTGCCTTGTGGAGATCAATCTTATGCCTTTTAATGAGACGGAGCTGCCGGAAGAAGCTTTGGAAATTGTACGTATGATTTTTGAACGTTTTATTGAGCTGGAAAAGCAAATGGTCGTACGCTTCCTGTATGATTGGGAAGGAAAGGGGATATTGAGCGAGCCGAAGGATATTTCCGTTATTATGAATCACATGAGTCAGCTCGCTCCGCTGTTGAAAGAGTATACGAAGCATATTTATATCCTTCAGGGCCTTTTTATCGGAAGCTGGGGGGAGATGCATAATTCCCGTTACTTGAGCGAGCGCCATATCGCCAGATTAGCCAGACATCTGTACGAATGCTCCGGAGAAAATACCCAGATAGCACTGAGATGTCCGAATTTTTGGCGGATGCTTTTCAAGACCTGCCAGCCATTGGAAATGGCTGTTGCTTTCACAGATATTCAGAAGGCGCGGTTTTCCTTATTTAATGACGGTATCATGGCTTCCGATACGGATTTTGGAACCTATGGAAATGTGGGTATGAAGGATTCCAAATCCTATAGCGAAAAGTGGATGCGAAAGGATGAGCTGGAATTCCAGAACCAGTTGTGCCGATACGTCGCCAACGGAGGAGAGGTAATTAATGAATGTCCGGGCAACGACGCAGGTCCTGCGCTGGAGGTGCTTAGAAAGATGAGGATATCCTATCTTCACAGCGATTATGACGAGAAAGTGCTGAATAAATGGAAGGCTTCCAAGTCAGGTGTAAACGAGGTACTATGGAAGGATAAGACGGCTTTCGAATACATAGAAGCTCATTTGGGATACCGGTTCACGGTGGAAGAAGCGTCTCTGTCCCTTGCTCCGGATAAAAGCGGAAGGTTTAAGGCCGCTGTTAAGATAGTCAACCGGGGCTTTGCGCCCTGTTATCATAAATACGAGGTGAAGTTTGTGGTTCGCGACGCTTCATTTTCTGAGATATACGAATACGAAGTGGATACGGACACCCGTATGTGGATGCCGGAAGAGCCGGCGGAACTGGAAACGTTGATTTCTACGGAGCAGTTTGGCTTAAGCAGTTATATTTTATGTATAGGAATTTATGACCCGCAGGCGGACAGGCCGATTCAGCTGGCTGATACTTTCTCGTCGGCGGATCATATGGGAAATTATAATCTTGGTAATTTTACGGTGATTTCTTAGGGTGCGTAGTTTTCATATTAGAGTAAAGGAAAAGTTATGTCGGATTCATTACTGAATGTTATCTTAATTGCAAGAAGAAATACCTCGTTAAGCTTTGTCCGTGCTTTGCAAAGTGTTCTCTGCCAGACCTATACTCCCATTAAGGTGCTGGTGGTGGATGCCAATGAGCCCGATAGTTTATACAGTCTGGGGATGCAGGAAGATTTGATCGATTTTCCGGAGGTAGAGTATGTGAGGCTGGACCCTTCCCTTTCGATTGCCGCTATCCGTAATCAGATGCTCCGGAGTGCGGAGGGAGAGTATATCGCGTACTTGAGTAGCAATGATATATGGGGGCTGGATAAAGCTGCATTACAGATCGGCGGGCTGGAAGATTCGCCGGAGGCAGCGGCGTCCTGCAGCGGTGGAATACTCATGGACGAGCGGGGATCGGAGTTAGAAGTAGAGCCTTTGATGGAACATCCGGAGGAGGATTCCTCTTTATGGCTGCTAGACAATCCGGCGAGGAGTCCGGGTCAGGTCATCTACAGAAGGGCGGCAGTGCTGGAAGAGGGTGGATTTGACGAACAATTTGTTAACTTTTGCGACGGCGATATGCTGTTTCGGCTAAGCCGCAGAAAAAGGATTCTGTTTCCTGCCGATTCCTTGTGCGAATGCAGGATTACGTCTGATGACGAAGCCTACGACTGGAATGATTTTAGGGATGGACAGAAGATTCTGTATAAATATACGGAGATTTTCCTGGTGAATAAGCGCATCACACAGAATTTTTATGGGCGGATGCTCTTTCTTGCAAGAGTCAACTATATGTGGCTGAACTATTTCATCTATATTTATATGTACTTCATAAAGTCGCCGGTACGTTCTGTCTGGATGTTTTTCAAAAAGGCTGCAAGGGGCGTTTATTATACGGTAAAATGGAATAAGCGTGCCTTCCGGGTACTGGCCGGAAAGCTTCGTTTGAATCGGGATATACATTTGATTCAAAACGGGAAGCTGGAAAAGGTAAAAGCGCTGAAGGCTCCCTGCGGGCCGGAGAAGGATGAGGAAATACCGCTTGAGTTTTCTTCTGCCCGTGAATATAATGAAAAGAAGTCTCTTGACTTTTGTTTTGACAAAAAACTTAATAGTATCGTTATTCCGGAATATGTGACGGTAATTAAAAAAGGCATGTTCTATGGCTGTGATAATCTGGTCAGCGTGGAAATACCTAATACAGTACTGGAAATTCAAGCCCACGCCTTTCATAAATGCAGGAGCCTGCGCTATGTCACCTTCAAAGAAGGAAGCCGCCTCGGCAAAATCGGAGACTATGCTTTTGCCGGCTGCCGCCTGTTAAAAACGATGAGTCTGCCTTCCAATATCGTGCAAATCGGCAAATACGCTTTTGCCGAATGCGGTTCCTTAAGGCAGCTATCCTTTACCTACCTGCATCGCGGAGAGGAAAGGACGAATAATTTATATCCTACCGCGCTAGGCACGCTTCCCCGCTATGTGTTTTTGGGCTGTACCGGTCTGCTGTCGGTGGAATTCGGTGTGAACAGCATATTGGAGACGATAGAAAACGGAGTCTTTCTGGGCTGCCAGAGACTGCAGAATGTGGTTCTGACCGGAGGGGTGAAATCTATAGGAAGCTATGCCTTCGCCCACTGCAAGGAATTAGAGACGGTGGCGATTCCACAGATCGATGCGCTGAAAAGCATAGGAAAGTGTGCTTTCATGCACTGCGAGACCTTGGATTATTTTCTGTTTCCTAACCAAATCGAACGGATTCCTATGCGGACCTTTTATGGCTGCCGGAATTTAAAGCTCGTCAAGATTCCTAAGAAAGTGCTTTCCATTAACCATCAGGCTTTTGCGAAATGTAGCTCGCTTACCAATGCAATTATAATGTCAGGAGATACCTCTATCTCACCTACGGCCTTCGACAGGCATACGCAGGTGCGGATTCCCGAAATCGAAGGGAACGAGGCTGCTTCTGCCGGCTAAAGGATGTTATCAATGGGTTCACAAGTGAAAAAAAATTATATATACAATGTAATATACCGGCTTTCCATCTGCATTCTGCCGTTGATTGTCACTCCTTATGTGGCTCGTGTGCTGGGAGCGGAGCAGGTGGGGCTATATGCCTTTTCCAGTACGGTGGCCTGCTATTTTATTATGTTTGGCAAGCTGGGTCTGGATAATTATGGGAACCGCAGTATTGCATCCTGCAGGGATGATATAGAGAAAAGAAGCAGAGTGTTTTGGGGAATCTATGCCATGCAGGCGATTACCTCCATTATATCCATTCTCATTTTTATCCTTCTTATCGTGACTGTTTTTAAAGCGGATAGTGTTGTGTACTGGATGCAGTTCATGTATGTGGGATCCATACTCTTTGATGTCAGCTGGTTCTTTTACGGTATGGAGCGGTTTCGCATTACGATGATCCGGAGTCTGATTTCCAGAACGCTCATTATTGCAGGCGTTTTTGTATTCGTGCATTCGGAAAAGGATTTATGGGTCTATACCTGCGTGATGAGTGCCTGCTTTTTGCTGGAGCAGCTCCAGCTCGTTCCGTTTTTGTTCCGGCAGATAAAATGGGTGCGCCTGAAGAAGGAGGATATCGTCTGCCATATCGTGCCGAACCTAAAGTTGTTCGTTCCCTTATTAGCTCTTAGCAGCTACCATTGGATGGACAAAATCATGCTTGGTATTATGACGAAAAGTACGGCTGTCGTAGCGTTTTATACTTATGCGGAGAATATCATCAATCTGCCGAAGGGGATAATGTCCGCGCTGGATACCGTAATGCTTCCAAGAATATCCAATCTGGTGGCGAACGAGCGGATCGAGGAGGGCATACGGAAGATGAGGAATGCCATCCGGTTCAACAGTTTCGTGAGTTGTGCGCTGTGCTTCGGAATCGCCGGAGTCTCCCCGGTATTCATTCCGTGGTTTTTCGGAGAAGAGTATGTGCCGGCAATCGTGCTGACGATGGAGCTTGCGATGGTCATGATCCCGATGAGCCTGGCGGAGATGGTGCAGACCCAATATTTGATTCCGTTCAAGCGGGAAAATATTTATATCCGTTCGGTAACGTTGGGAGCGGTTACAGATATTGTTCTCAACCTGCTGCTGATTCCGCCTTACGGCGCCTCCGGCGCAGTGATTGGAACCTTATGTGCGGAGATATTGGTCTGCGTTTACCAGATGCACTATATTAAGGATGTTTATCGACTCAGTCAGCTCATTAAGATGCTTTTGCCATTTATGATCTGCGGAGGGGCAGAGTTCGCAGTGACTTATTCCATGTGCGGACTGAATATAAATCCGTTTCTGCTGCTTCCCATGCAGATTCTTGCGGGAGGCGCGGTATATCTGCTCGGCTGCGGCATCTATGTGATATTTATAAGCAGGGAGTACCGGAATGTGAGGGATATTATAAAAGGAGGGGATGCGGAAGGTGATAGTCGATACTAATGCCTATATATTGTCCATGATACTTGTTTTGCTAAGCTGTGCGGTCAGAGATTTTCTGATTCCGCTTTTCGTATGGAGAAATCATCTCAAGAACAAAAGCTATGCGTACCGTTTCTGGTTCTGTGTGATTACGCAGGCCAGCCTTCAGATTAATCTCGTACTCCTTCTTGGCTTTTTGGATATATGCAACAGAGGAACGGTAATCGGCTGTAATATTGTCATTTATCTTCTGATTCTCTGGAACTTTTCTGACAAAAAGTTTTTCCGCCGCATTAAGGAATGGTCCGACTCTTTCTGGGAAGCATACAAAAACAACAGAATGTTCCTCTACCTTCTGCATGAAATCACAGGATGGTGGAAGAAGCTTATAAGGCTGGTGGGCGGCTGGCTGGTTTGGCGCTATATGCTGAGACACTGGCTGGAAACTCTTCTTATGGCAGGATTGATCGTATATAATATATGGTTCCTGACGCACAATGTTATGTTGTATCATTGCTATCAATTCTCCGATATACCGGTGCATCAGTCTTGGATTTACGAGTTGGAGCAGGGGAATTTGTTTTCTGACGGAATATATCCTTTCGGAATGCATGCCATGACATACATCATACGTGTGCTGTTTGGGCTGAATCTGCGCGAAATACTGCTCTATGCAGGCGCCTACCAGACGGTTCTGCTCTTCAGCGGATTGTTTCTTCTGGCGAAGGAAATCTTTCATGGGAAATACACACCGGTTACGGTAGTAGTGATTATCAGCCTTATGCTGAATCAAGGCCGTTACGCTGCTTCTCTTCCGCAGGAGGCGGGGATGTATGCGGTAGTAGGCATCGCTTATTTCATGATCAGATATTTGCACGAGGATAGGAAGAAGTTCGTGATTGAAGGGGATTCCCGCCTTCGCAGAATATTTCGTGCAGGTTCCTATATTAACCGGAGGTATATCCGTTCGGAAGAGATTCTCTTAATGCTCTGCGTAGGATTGGTCATCGCATATCATTTTTACACGGCGATAGCGGCCATTTTTCTCGTGGCGGCAATAGGCATCGGCTATATTCCCAGGATATTTAAAAAGCAGTATTTTATTCCCCTGCTATTTTGCGGTATTATGGGAGCGTTCATCGCTGTGCTTCCCATGGGCGCTTGTCTGGCGAAAGGAATCCCGTTTCAGGAATCCATGGCCTGGGCTACCAGTGTTATGACCGGAGAGGAATGGGTGGGAAGCGACCCTGATTACCAGTCGGAGCTGGCGGAAGCGCTGGATAGGGACGACATAGGCGGCTCCCTGGATACCGATGAGGAGGCGGAGGAGGAAACAGAAAAGGCCAAGGTAGATTATTCTGTCATGACGCCAGTAGAAATTCTCCGGTTTTATTTCAACGCGCTGATAAACTTCGGCATTCTCGCAATGTTCGGCTATGATGCAATTCGGCTGATGTTTATTTGTATGCTCCTTGGTGCCGCCTGTGCGGTGCTCTTGATGCTGTATGGCAGGACGAGATGCTATGGGCACGATTATATGGCGATGATCATTAACATGATTATCCTCTGTACATTGGGAGCAGCACAGCAGTTAGGGCTGATGGAGCTGATTGCGGCGGCGAGAGCCTCTACCTTTGCCGAGCCCTTCATCGGCTTCATCTACATGCTGCCCGTGGATTTTGCATTCCGTGTTTTTGGGGGATGGAAGAATAAGTATTACCGTGCCGTTTTAAATGCACTTTCGGCAGCAGTCTGCATAGGGGCTGCTTACATGATCGTCACCTTGGGCTGGTACCATTCCTTCTTCGATGTCAATCAGGCGTATTATAACGAGTCGGAATACCTGCTTAGGAACATAAAGAAGTCCTATGAAAAGAATACCTTTACCATCGTATCACCCACGGACGAATATTATGATGTGCTGGATTACGGCAGGCATACCCAGCTTTCGGAATTTATCAATATGGTAAATAAGAATCAGGAAGCCTTTACCTTTCCTACGGAATATGTTTTCTTCTTCATAGAAAAAAAGGTTTTGCAGGACTATTTCTATGGACCCGTAAATGTAGATTTGAAATATGCGGCGATGGACTTCGTATATTTTGCCAATACGCAGGATTATTATTTTGAAAGGGCGACGATAGAGTCTCAGGCGTATTATTGGGCACTGAAATTTAAGCAGATGTATCCCCGTAACTTCAAGGTGTATTACGAGGATGATATTTATATCGCTTATATCATGAAACAGAATCCTTACAGTCCTTATGACCTGCAAGTAGATTATTTGGCGGATTATTAGGATGGGATGCCCGCGCAGTAGAAATCATATGTCACTGAGAACGGAGTGAACAGTAACATAGAAGAGAATGGGTGGTAAATATGGCAGATGAAAAAAAACTAAGCGTCGCATATGCGGCTGATGATAACTATGCAAAATATCTGGGCATTTCCATGCTGTCCTTATTCCACTCGAACGATGGCTTCGAGGAGATAGAAGTATTTGTACTGGATTGCGGAATATTAAAGGAGAATAAGAATAAGCTCGAATCCATTGCAAGGCAGTATAACAGAACGATTGGATTCATTTCCATGGAAGGGGCGGTGTCCGGTCTGGATCTGCGCATGGGAGCCAGGAAAATATCCATCGCTTCCTATGCAAGGCTGTTTCTTGCGTCGATTCTGCCAAAGAACTGTACGAGAGTGCTGTATTTAGACTGCGACACTATCGTACGGGGTAAGATAGATGAATTCTGGAATGTTGGCTTAGAAGGATATCTGGTGGCCGGTGTGAGGGATACGGTAGACAGCTTTTTCCTGAAAAAAATCGGGCTGGATAAGGAGGAATACTATATAAATGCCGGAATCTTGCTGATCGATCTGGAGGGTTGGAGAAGAGAGGGGCTGGAACAGCGCTTCATAGAGTTCATTCGGGAGTTTGACGGCAATGTGCCCCATCATGATCAGGGTACCATTAACGGTGTATGCAGAAAGCGGAAGCTGGCAGTGAAGCCCGGCTTTAACGCGACCTCCAACATTTATTCCTTTTCGGCGAAAACGATACGCCGTATTTATTTCATGGAGAGTTTTTACTCCCAGGAAGAACTTGACGAGGCGAAGAGCAATCCGGAGATCCTTCATTTTACCACAGGCTTGGTAGGCAGGCCGTGGGAAGAGAACTGCACCCATCCGATGAAGGAGGAGTATTTTAAAGCGGCAGCAATCTCTCCGTGGAGGGAGGATCCGCTTCTGCCGGATGGCAGGAAGCCCCCGGTAAAAGCGTTTTCGTGGTTTTACCGTCATATGCCGCTGGTTCTCTCAGAAGCGGCATACAGGTCTGTCTGCTGGCTGTCACATATTAGAGAATAGACATGAATATGTAATTATTAAATTTTTATAACATATTTTGCAAACCGATGACCAAAAAACGTATATATGTTATAATGTAAAAGCTCCAGAGGATGTATACATGTATGCCAATGGGGCAGAATAGATGAAGGAACGAACATAAAAACACGAACAGAAATATAGGAGGATGTTTAGGTATGATAAAAGCAGAAATATTAAAAAAAGAAATTTTGTCACAGTACAAAAGTGTGCGGCAATTTGCAATCGAGATGCAGATTCCTTATAGTACTTTAGTTACGGCTCTTGATAGAGGAATCGAAGGAATGGCATATGGAACAGTAATTAAGATGTGCGATAAGCTGAATCTTAATCCGGTAGATTTTTCCTCCCTTGAAAAAGGAGCGGTGCTCGGCGAGAAGATTCTGGAGAACCGTGTCATGCAGTATTATGTGAAGCTGAATAAGACGGGACGTAAGAAGGTTCTTGAACTAATGGAGGACTACGTACAATTAGAAAAATATCAGATGAAAGAGTAAAAAGGCTGCAATTTGCCTATGAGGAAATTTCATGTATTACGATTACTTGGTAGTGGGTGCCGGTCTATTCGGTGCCGTATTTGCCTGCGAGATGAAAAAGCATGGAAAAACGTGTTTGGTCATCGATAAGAGGAAGCATATTGCGGGAAATATTTATACAGAAAAGGTGCTTGGAATTAACGTTCACAAATATGGAGCACATATTTTCCATACCTCCGATAAAAGGATATGGGATTATGTAAATCGGTATGCCGAATTTAACAGATTTGTGAATTCGCCGGTGGCGATATATAAGAATGAATTATATAACCTGCCGTTTAACATGAATACGTTCAGTAAGATGTGGGGTGTGCGGACTCCGGCGCAGGCTAAGGAGAAAATAGAATCCCAGATTGCCGGCTTGAATATCGGGCAGCCTTCGAATCTGGAGGAGCAAGCCTTATCCCTGGTAGGACGAGATGTGTATGAAAAGCTGATCAAAGGCTATACCGAGAAGCAATGGGGTAAAGACTGCAAGGATTTGCCGGCATTTATTATCAAGAGACTTCCTCTTAGGTTTACTTTCGACAACAACTATTTTAACGATTTATATCAGGGAATTCCTGTGGGCGGATATACGGCGATTGTGGAAAAGCTACTTGAGGGAATCGACGTTCGTACCGGTACGCAGTATAGGGCATTTCTGAAAGAAAATGAGCTGTCAAAGGCAGTTTCCTTCGGGAAGGTGCTTTATACCGGCATGATCGACGAATATTATGATTATCGTCTGGGTACCTTGGAATACCGTTCCCTGCGTTTTGAAGAGGAGCAGCTTTCCGAATGTGATAATTATCAGGGAAATGCGGTAGTCAACTATACAGAGCGGGAAGTTCCGTATACGAGAATCATCGAGCACAAGCATTTCGAGTTCGGTACTCAAAAAGGGACGGTCATTACGAGGGAGTATCCGGCTGAGTGGAAACCCCAGGATGAACCCTATTATCCGGTAAACGATGCGAGAAACGACGAGCTGTTCAAACAATATGAAGAGCTGGCGCATCAGGAGGAAAACGTATTGTTCGGCGGCCGCCTGGGACAGTATAAGTATTATGATATGGATAAGGTAATCGCTCAGGCTCTCGCTATGGCGGAGGAACAACTGTGAAGAAGAGTCTGAATGTGGATTTAGAAATAAAGTAAAAAAGATAATTATCGGAAGAAACGCTCCGGTAATTATCTTTTTTTGAACAAAGAACGATTTACCATCGATTGATCATTGTTTTTGCAGGGGCTGCGTGGACAGCCCTTGTTTTACGATGGGAAGAGTGGTATAGCTTTGCACGAGCAGCGAGGGATTCTTCAGCTTTCTTAAAATCGTAGCTCCTGCCTGTACTCCCATATCGTATACGTTGATGTCGATTACGGTAGGCTTGGGGGATATGATGCCGGAATATGGATAGGTGTCGAAAACGAGCAGGGCAACCTCTTCGGGAACCTTAAGCTTCAGTTTTTCCACAGCCTTTATCACGCCAAGCGCAATGGTGTTGTTTTCACAGACCACTGCCTGTGGAGGTCGATGGGAGATGAGCATGGAATAGGCGGCGTCACAGCTTTCCGAAACAGAGGAGTCGGTATAACCGATATGTCCGTCGGGGATATGATAGCCGTATTCGTACATACCGCCGATAAAGCCTTTCTGCCGCTGCATGGAGATATAGTCGGTTTTTCTGCCGCCGATAAAGGCAACATCTTTGTACCCGCAGGAAATCATGTGTTTTGCTGCAAATTGTCCGGCAAGGCCATGATTGGTATCGATCCAGCAAAGGCTGCTTTCGAAGCCGGGGTGTCCGATGATGATGTGGGGGTAATTCTGCTGCGTTATCGATTTGGAAAGCTCCTTAGTTACTGCGGAGCCGTGTATGATCAAGCCGTCGGCAAATTTTCCCGCGATCACGTTATGTACGCTTTCTCCGGGAAAGGCTTCGTCGGAGATGTCCACAAGGGTTAACGTGTAATTATGCCTGGTCAGCTCCTTGTGCACACCGCACATAATGTCGAACATATGCGGGTTACGGTACGCCTCGTCTTTGCCGAGAGAGGTGAGGTACACGATATTCCGGGTGGACTTTCTGGCGAAGCTGACAGCTCTGGCGTTGGGAGTATAGTTCAATGCGGCAATAGCCGCATTGACCCGGGCAGTGGTTTTCGGCGAAATGGTGGTCCAATGGTTCAGCACCTTTGAGACGGTGGAAGTGGAAACCCCGGCTTCTTTGGCGACATCGTTAATCGTGACTGGCATAGGATATATGCTCCTTTAAAATTATTTACAAAATTAATGATATAGTATAGCGTTTTCCTAACAAAGTCAAACAAATTACACAAAAAACTATTGTGGTGAAAAAGATAAAATGGTAGAAATAACTTAAACAATTGTTGAAATACATAGTAACTAAAATATGTTTAGGAAAATTTTCCAAGAAAAGAAATGCTTTCATATAGTAACGAAAGTAGATGTAGCAGAAAATATAACAATATATTGATATACGAGAAGGGAGCGGCAAAATGAAAAAGAGAATTAGTTTAATGATGTGCTGTCTGCTTGTGGCGGGCACTTTATTCGGCTGCGGAAGCGCGGCTGGAACGCAGACCGCTGCGGCAGATAGCGGTACAGAGACCGGTGAAGAGACAGCAGCATCTTCAGACGATGAAAACACAGAGGCGGCAGGGACAGAAACGCAGGCAGGCGCAGAGCCGACAGAGATCAAGATTTGGCACGACGCGGATGAGGCAATTATGCAGACGATTTCGGACAGCGTAAATGCGGCGTTAGCTGATAAGCAGATCGCCGTCAGCTTTGAGAAAAAGACCGGGCTTACCGATCAGCTTAAACTGTATGGAAACGATGCGGCAAACGGTCCTGATATGTATTTCTATGCGCATGACTCGCTTGGAACTTTCGTTGAAATGGGTGTTCTCTCTCCTATTGGAGATATGCTGGATACAAGTGTTATGAGCGATTTGCTGCCGATGATGGTGGAAGCAGGCGTCTACGGCGGTGAGCAGTATTTTATGCCTGTCTACTTTGAAACGTTGTTGTTCTTGTACAACAAGGAGATGTGGAATGGGGATGTGCCGTCTTCTACAGAGGATCTGTATGAGTACATGAGCGCAAATACGGATGCGTCAGCAGGCATTTATGCGGTTGTCAATCAGCATTCCACCGCATATAACGTGGCACCCTTTATTAATGCCTTTGGCGGATATATCATAGATAAAGACGGGAATCCCGGACTGAATGTTCAGGAGACCAAGGACGCTATCGAATACAATAAGAAATTCGCCGCATTACAGGCGGACGGAGACTATAATACGGTAACAACATTGTTCAACGAAAAGAAAGCTGCGGCAATTATCGGCGGACCATGGCTCATCTCAGGAATCAAAGATGCGGGAATCGATTTAGGGATAAAATCTCTTTCCGAGTTCATTTTGCCTAATGGAAAAGGCTTGGCTCCATATTCCGGCGTTCAGGGAATCGGTGTATTGAAGCATGCGGCGGAGAATAAGAAGGAAGCGGTAGCAGAGGTGCTGAAGGCAGTAGCGGCTCCGGAGATAGGAATTGCCCTTGCTGATAATTATAACTGTGCTCCTGCAAATACCAGAGCCTATGAGGATTCCAGTGTGGTTTCCAACGAAATGATTATGGCGATGAAGACCACGGCGGATACGGCACAGCCTATGCCTAACATTCCGCAGATGAGCGTAATGTGGGCTCCGGCGGAGGGTATGCTTGCAGCTGTGAACAAATCCGGGGTGGATGTGAATACGGCGGCTGAGGAATTTGAAAAGCAGGCTGAGACTGCGATTGCGGATATGCAATAAAAGATAAGGAAGAAACTGAGGAGTAAAGTAAATATGAGAAGAAGTAATAAAATGCTGCCATGGCTCTACAGTCTGCCGGCACTTATGCTGGTAGGGTTAATCATCGTATTTCCGATTCTATATACGGGATACATCTCTCTGACCAACATGAATCTGTTTCATTGGTTCGATTTCGAAGTCATAGGGCTTTCGAATTACGCAAGGGCCTTGCTTAAGCTGGACTCGGGATTTCTGTCCGCTCTGTTTACGACGATATTGTGGACTGTGATTAACATTGTGCTTCAGGTAGTGCTTGCTTACTTCATTGCGTTAGCGCTCAATGCGCAGGGCTGAAGCTCAGCCGTCTTTATAAAACGCTTCTCATGTTTCCATGGGCAATGCCGGCATATGTTTCCATACTTCTTTGGAGGGTGGGAATGTACAATACGGAATTCGGGCTGTTAAATAAGCTTTTGGCAGCCATGGGACTGGGAAAGGTAAACTTTTTATCCGAAAATGTGCCGGCATTTTTGTCCTGCCTCGCTTTAAATCTGTGGATGGCGCTGCCGTTTATGATTATGATGATAGACGGCGCGCTGCAAAGTATTGACAAGAGTTATTATGAAAGTGCTCAGCTGGACGGTGCCGGGTTTCTGGCAAAAAATATTTATATAACGGTTCCGGCGCTTAAAGGAATCATAGCACCGGCAGTTATCATGACCACGTTTACGACCTTTAAGCAATTTGATATCGTGTATCTTCTGACGATGCAAAAGGGCGCGCTGTCGGGAGCCACCCTGCAGACAATTATTACATATGCTCATCAAAATGCGTTCGTGTCGAATAACTATGGTTTATCCTCGGCGGTCTCTATGATAATTTTCGTGCTGATTATATGTTTTTCGCTGGGAACGAACAAAGGACTGAAAGATGAGGACTGAGGAGCTTGGTTATGAAGAGAACGAACCGAAAGAAAATAAAAACGAAATTAAAGCTTGCCATATTGAATGTATTGTTGATTATATTATGCTTTCTGGGATTGGTACCGATTCTATACGCACTTTCCCTATCCTTAAGCGGCAGCGGCGGCGCGCTGTCGGCAGGACTAACTCTTCTGCCGGAGAAGCTGACCGTAGAAAACTATGTGAGAATCATTACGGAGGAGCCCTTTTTTATATGGCTGTCCAACTCGGTAATTTTAAGCGCAGCAACCATGACAGTTGCTATTGGCTTTGCGGTAGTGGCCTCTTATGCTTTTTCCAGGTTCCGCTTCAAGGGACGGAATGGGGTTTTAAAGCTATTGCTGGTGCTGAATGCTTTTCCCCAGATACTTTCTATGTTCGCCATATTCCGGCTGTTTAAAGCGATGGAAATGCTGGATACGAAAATCGGACTCGTTATCGTCTATGCGGGGAGCATGTGTATATTCGGCATCTGGAATATGAAGGGATATTTCGATACCATACCGGTGGAGATCGAGGAAGCATCGAGAATAGACGGAGCGGGAGATTTCCAGCTTTTATGGAAAATCGTACTGCCGTTAGCAAGGCCGGCAGTCATTGTGACAGCGGTCATGGTGCTGATATTTGTGTGGAATGAGTATTTATTCGCCACGACCTTTTTACTGAACGAAAAGAGCTATACGCTGGCAGGCGGCTTGTATCAGCTTCAGTCTAACGACTACAGCAGGAGCTGGCCCTTGTTCTCGGCGGCCTCAATTATGGTGTCGGTGCCGATTCTCGCGGTATTCTTCTGTATTCAGAAGTACATGGTGTCGGGACTTACGGCCGGAGGAGTAAAAGGCTGAAAGAAAGGAGTAGGTTTACAAAATGAACAAAAGTGCGGTTTTGCATATACCGCTTTCGCAGTATGCTTTCGCTTCCGGTGAATGGGAGCTGACGGTCAGGATACGTGCCGGAAGGAAAGACCTTACGAAATGTACTCTTTATTATGCCGACAGGGCATGCGAAAGTGTTCCGATAGAGTTTCAAAGCATACCCATGCAGGCTGCATACGCGGACGAATTGTTCGATTATTATGAGAGTGTGGTCAAAAGTCCGTACAGCCGGATATGTTATTTCTTTAAATTGGAAAAAGGGGAAGAGTGGAGCTATTACTATGCCGATGAATTCAGAATGGAAATGGCGGATGTAAAGGCGAATGGGCTCCTGATAGACACGAGGAGCGAATATTACCAGTATCCGTTTCTGCTGAAATCGGAGATATTCAAGGAGCCGGAATGGTTTAAACGTGCGTTTGTTTATAATATTTTTCCCGATAGTTTCGCCACAAAGAGGGGATATATAGAAAAGGCGCCAAAGGAAATGGAAGCTCCCGACAGATTAAAATGCAAATCCAAGCTGGGCGGAACGCTCAGAGGAATTATGGAAAATCTGGATTATATAAAAGGCATGGGTTTCGACTGCTTATATCTGAACCCGATTTTTCTGGCAGGAGAAAGCCACAAATATGACATCAGGGATTATTTTAAAATAGATCCTTGCTTTGGTACGGACGAGGATTTTCGAATACTGGTGGAGGCAGTGCATGAACAGAATATGTATATAGTGATCGATGGAGTATTCAACCATTGCAGCTGGGACTTTTTCGCTTTTGAGGATGTGGTGCAAAAAGGAAAGACCTCTCGCTATTGGGACTGGTTCTATTGCTTGGAAGAACCCGTTATCCGCCCGAAGAACGAGGGAGAAGAGCCGAAATACGCCTGCTTCGCCTATGAAAAGAAAATGCCAAAGCTGAATACGGCTAATCCGGAGGTCAGGGAATATTTTTACAATGTATGCAGATATTGGATGGAGGAATACGGGATAGACGGCTGGCGGCTGGATGTGGCTAATGAGGTGGATAAGAATTTCTGGCGCGGGTTTAGAAAGAGGACGAAGAAGATAAATGATAATGCTGTCTTAATCGGAGAAGTATGGGAGAATTCTGAGGCATGGCTCAGAGGAGACATGTTCGATTCCACGATGAACTATGATTTCAGGAGGCATTGCAGAGATTTTTTCGCTCTGAAGAAAATAGAAGCAAAGACCTTTGCAGAGCGGATAACATCCATGTATCTTCGGTATCCCAAAGAAGTGAGTGAGGGCCAGCTCAATATTCTCGACAGCCATGATGTTCCGCGTTTTATGTCTTTGTGCGGAGGAAACGTGAGGCTGTGGAAGATGGCCGTATGCTTTTTGATGATGATGCCCGGGGTGCCTTGCCTTTTCTACGGCGATGAAAAGGGGATAGAGGGCATTAAGGAAGATCAGTACAGACAAGCTATGCCATGGGAGAGCCGGGCAGCTTCCGCGGAAGGAATCGACCTCGAAGAGACGATCTCCGAGCTGGCAGCGTTTCGCATAAAGCATATCAGACCGGAGGATGGATTCCATGTTTCTGCGGATGGGGAACGGCTTGTATTACACAGAGGAGAAGGGGTGAAGGTTATTTTTGATAGAAAGGAAGAGAAGTACGCCATACAAATGCGTAATCTATCATAGAGTGGAACGGAAAACCTTAATTCGAATAAAGAACACCGGAGGGATTATCCCAATGGCATTAAGTTAAGGGTTTTCAAGAGCCGTCACACGATGTGTGTCGGCTCTTTGACTATGATTTCTTTCTTCAAAAATAGAAAGAAGCCTTCGCTATTCTCAGAAAGTCAATTATTTTA
>JAEYJO010000079.1 GCA_023408815.1 Bacillota bacterium
ATCCGGCTTCCTTCAGATTCGCAGTCACCCACGACACCCTTGCCATTGGCTATGTCCTTCCCACTACCGGGCGGACTCGGGACTTTCACCCGTTGAAACGTGCGCCCGCCGGGCGCACCACAAAAAAACTTCCGCCCCATTTTCATTTATGGCGGAAGTTTCTGTGAAAAATTATTTTTTACTTCTTCAATTTATCGTATACAACATCTTTTATTTCCTGAAGGGCATGCTTAAATTTGGCGGAAACCATGGTGGGATTGCCCTTGATCAAGCGTCGCTTATAGATATCCATAAGGTTCTTAAGCTGTTTGCTCTTTTCCAGATTTATCTTGTATTTCATCCACAAATCCAGAATTTCTTCCCGCATACTCTCGGGATATGTCAAAACTCCGCTTTGAATTTTTCCCTTTAATCCCATCAATCGTTCTTCTATGCCGGAGAGCAGTTCATCCGCTCTTTCTCCTCTTTCCTGTTTCTTCGCCTCACGGCCTTCATTGGATACGGCAATAATTACATCCAGACGTCTTTGTACACGCTCAAGCTCCTCTTTCGCCGCTTCCAGTTTCACAAGAATGTCACGAAGATCGATGGCAGCCTTAAAGGATAATGTAAAGTCCGCTACGATATAAATCGTAAGGATGAATACTATTGTCATAAGGATATTATGAGGAATATCCCCCACCAATTGTTCGATGGGCTTATGTACGATTCTTGTCATCAATATGGTCAGACCGCCCCACGCGAGAGTGGATGTCAGACATATATACCCTTTAAAATTAAACTTCTGATTGGAGTAGTCCCAGTACCTCACTTTGAACAGCACCTCCATAACCACGCCCGTTATATATTCCAGCACTGTAGCTCCAATACATCCCGCTACATACGTCAATAATACATTGTGCTGAAAGGGCATGGATACTACCAGCATCATAATCGCACCGCTTCCATAAAGAGGGAGAAAAGGCCCACGCATAAAGCCTCGGTTAACACAGCTTCGTTTTTTCAAGGAAACAAATGCCGATTCAAAACACCACCCGAAAAAGCAATAAAAATAAAAGAAGAATAACCATTGTGCCATTGTATAGGAATACATAAACCCTCCTCATTCATAAAGAATCAGCTCCCCGCGCCTTTTCCTATCTATACACTCCAGCCAGCACGCTCAGCTTTCCTTTTTTCGTTTCATATTCACAGCCGTAGTAAATAAACCTTCCATAGCCCCTCACGGAAACAATGTCACCTTTTTTTAGCAGGTAACTGTTGTTCTCATTTACCCTGCCGTTTATGTATATCCGTTTTTCTCTAAAGAGCAAGAGGCTCTGATTTCTGGACATCTGGTACACTTTTGATGCCACCGCGTCAGCGCGCTCCGAAGAAACCGTAAATTTTACCGTCTCAGGCTCTTTTGCAGGAACACATATGGCTGCATCCTCCGCCACGCATCTTACGTTGGTATGCTTTACCTTATCCAGATTCTCTATGATAAAGGGGGCAATATTGTTCATGCAAAATAAGTAAGCATTTTTCCCTTGGAGGAATATGTCGCCTACGGTGCTTCGGTCAATTCCCAGATTCATGAGAGCTCCAAGAAAATCCCTATGGCTTAGCTCGTCTGCGAATTTCTCAATGAGAGGCTTAACCGAAAGGCAGACGATAGGGAATTCCTCTTCATAACCCAGGCTTTCTGCGCTCCCGAACCGGAGCATCTGCCGCTCACAGTCTTCGTTTCCACCGAACATTACATATGGGATTCCCCTTATCTCCTGCTCGATGCTATAGAACGCATCCTGCTCCGCCATACTCAAAAATCCTATATACGTATATATATTATGTTCATAGGATTTTCTTGTCAATTCCGCTATCCGCTTTTTCAATTGCTGTAATTCTTTATCATCGCTATACAAAACTTATCACTTCTTCTTTCGGTGCCTTCGTCTGCTCCACACTTAACGCAGACAGCACCGGTCCCTCTCCGTTATACTCGGCAAAATATTCTTTTTTTACTATCGCTGTCACCTTAACCCATTGTTTATCCGTAAGCTTATCCGCTTTATCGTAGGAACATGCAAATCCCAAAAAGGCCATATCGTCCGCGCAGCAGGTCATCGCCATTCTTCCCGGTACGAAATATCCCTTGGGAAAGCTCTCGGGCTTTAGCACCATAGCCGTAAAGCGTACCTTTTTCCCGATATATCGCTCCAAATGATCCAGAGAATCCAGATACCAGATCCCATAGCCTGTATCATCCAAGGCGATGGTATCCGATTTTAAATCGTAAGGAAGGTCCTCCTCCATGATTTCATCCACTTCACCGTTAGAGTCCTCAAAGACGATCTCAGCCTTCTGATTAATCGCCTTAATATTTCTCTTATAGCTGTTTAAGTCCTCCACTCCGTCACAGCGGTTAAAAATAATAAGCTCTGACTTTCTTATCATTTCTGCCAACAAGGACTTCATGTTATTAAAATACATGGGAAATGTGGACGCATCAATAGTCGTTACCTGCTGCTCGATACTCCAGTGCCACGGCAGCTTCATATTTTTATAATTCCACATTCCGTTATATTCGATAATAATGCGCTCCGGCTTGTATCTTTTCTCAAGCTCAAGCAAATGCGAAGGATTGAAATTCTCTTCGTCTTCTATCCATTCGAGATCGGTCCTGCTCATCTTAAGCAAGTTCACATCATATTCATTTTCCCCTTCTTCGCACAGAATCAGGAGCGTCCTTCCCTTTACCTGAAAATAAGGCTGCTCCATCGTATAGGTAATAAACTCCGTCTTCCCGCTCTCTAAAAAACCATTGATTATATAAACCGGTTTCATATACTTCCTCTCCATCCATCTATCTTTTACTTATGAAACAGCTTCTTCAGATTCTCTTCCTTAAGTTGTGCACCTATCACACAAATCTTGCCCGTTACATCGGGATGTCCGGCGCGTATATCGCTTTCTCCAGGCACATAATCGAAATAAACCCACGTGCCGTCTCCGGCAGAAACCATACCTTTTGCCCGAAGTACGATACCGTATTCGTCCTCGTTCTCCAATTCTCCAAGAAGTGCCTCAATGTCCGCAGCCGTATAAGCCGAAGCCGTTTCCATTCCCCAACTCGTAAATACCTCATCCGCATGATGATGACCGGAGTGATCGTGGTGGTCATGCTCCCCATCGTGATGGTGGTGATGGTGTTCATCACCGTGGTCATGCTCGTGATGGTGGTGTTCTCCGCATTCGTGATCATGGTGATGATGTTCTCCATCATGGTCATGGTCGTGATGGTGTTCTCCGCATTCATAGCCATGGTCGTGATGACGGTGCTCGCCGCATTCATGATCATGCTCATGATGATGGTGCTCGCCGCTTTCATGATCATGGTCGTGATGATGGTGCTCGCCGCATTCGTGGTCATGCTCATGATGATGTTCTCCATCATGGTCATGCTCATGATGATGACCATGACAGCCGCAAGTGCAATCCTCGCCGTGTTCATGATGGTGCTCATGCGCCTTGCGCACTTCCTCCATCAGTTCAGCTTCCAGGTCCTTGGCTCCCTCTATCGTCTCCAGAATAGCTTTGCCGTCCAGCTCTTCCCATGGAGTAGTAACTATTATCGCCTTCTGATTATATTCCCGAATCATGCTCACTGCTGTTTCCAGCTTGTCCGCACTGATTTTCCCGGTACGGCTCAAAATAATTGTTCCCGCATTTTCTATCTGATTGATGAAAAACTCTCCGAAGTTCTTTATATACATTCTGCATTTCGAAGCATCTACTACCGCTACAGCGCTGTTAAGTGCTATCTCGCTTTCGTCCGTCACATCCTGAACAGCCTTCATTACATCGGACAGCTTGCCTACACCCGAAGGCTCAATCAATATTCGCTCCGGTGAATAGGTCTTTAATACCTCCTTTAAAGAGGTACCGAAATCTCCAACCAAAGAGCAGCAGATACAACCGGAATTCATTTCCTTGATTTCAATCCCGGCTTCCTTCAAAAAGCCGCCGTCAATTCCGATTTCACCGAATTCGTTCTCTATGAGTACAACCTTGGTATCCGCCAAAGCCTCCTTCAATAATTTTTTTATCAATGTTGTTTTACCGGCGCCCAAAAAGCCGGATACTATATCAATTTTTGTCATGTCAACCATCGTTCTCCTTCCTGTTTGCTATCTATGTATTTTGCTCTAAATTTCTATTTATGTCAAGTTTTTCGGGTTGGCCGCCGACCGGCTTTACCGAATTCGCATTAAATACCGGACAGTAATATAGTAACCTCAATAGCCCGTTTACAGGTTGCGCACTTTTAAAATACGGGGTATGATATTTAAAGTATACCTATATCCGATAAATTTTATCAAGAAAGTGTGGTTATTTTTATTATGGAAAAAACTCGAAAGCTTTACGATACCGATTCTTATAAGAATCATTTCACCGCGACAGTAATCTCCTGCCGCCCCGTACCGTTCGCTGAAGAGGCAAAAAACACTCCCTCTCCCTTGTATGAGGTCATATTGGACCAGACTCTTTTCTTCCCTGAAGAAGGCGGTCAAAGCTCCGATACAGGCACATTGAACGAGGTGCCGGTCTCCTATGTCGGCATAGAAAACGGTATTATAACACATATAACAAATTCTCCCTTCTCTATGGGAGATACCGTAGCGGGGAAAATACATTGGGAAACCCGTTATTCCAATATGCAGCAGCATTCCGGAGAGCATATTATGTCCGGTCTCATCCATTCTCATTTTGGCTATGACAATGTAGGCTTCCATCTCGGTTCTCAGACAGTTACACTCGATTTCAACGGATTTCTGGAAGAAGAACAGCTCCTCCAGGTGGAAAGCCTCGCCAATGAGGCCATATATCGCAATATCGAAGTACTTGCCGAATACCCCTCGGCGGAAGCGCTGAAAGGTTTAAATTATCGCAGCAAAATCGAACTGAACGAGGAAGTGCGCATTGTAACCATTCCAGGTTACGACGTCTGCGCCTGCTGTGCGCCTCATGTGAAAAGAACGGGAGAAATCGGCATAATTAAAATCGTTGATGCCATCAGACACAGGGGCGGGATCCGGATCAGCATTCTGTGCGGAAGCCGCGCTATCGAAGATTTCAGGCAGAAGCAGGAACAGGTTTATGCCGTTTCTGCACTGTTATCCTCCAAACCGGAGCTTATCGCCTCAGCGGTGGAACGGTTGAAGGACGAGAATTTTTCATTGAAGGGCGAAATTCTCAGCTTGCAGGAAACTTTAACACAGCTTAAAGTCTCTCAGATTGCCGAAGGAACGAAGAACTGCTGTCTGTTCGAGGAATCTATGGATGCTCCGGCCCATAGAAAATATGTAAACATGCTGGCTGGGAAATGCTCCGGCATCTGCGGCGTATTTGTGGGAAATGACGGAGACGGGTACCGCTATATCATCGCCTCCAAATATGAGGATGTCCGTACCATAAATGAAAAGCTGAAACAAAGTCTGAATGCCAGGGGCGGCGGCAGTAAGGAAATGGTACAAGGCTCACTTCCCGGATCTCAAAAAGATATACTTGCTTTATTTTAAATGCGGATAATTAAATAATTAAGGAAACCTTACTGATCTATGAGTGTCAGTAAGGTTCCCTTTTCTTTATTCAGCAATTCTTTTATCGGTTTCCATTATGTGCTCTATCATCCAGTCCGTGACAAATTTCAGTAAATCTTCTATGGTTTTTGACTGATTCTCATCTACAACTTCCAAATTCATCGTATCCAGCTTACGGATGAAATTGTCATGCTGAATCTTCTGCGTGAACATTCTTTTATACTGAATGCTCTCCATGTAGGCCTCTTCATTTTTAAAGTGCATCGCGGCGTAATCTTTCAGCCGCTGAATGAGATTTGCAATATGATCATACTTGTCCGGCACGAAATCATTCACACATAGCTGATAGATTTCCTCCGCAATCTCGAACAGCACCTTATGTTCGTTATCAATCTGCTCAATTCCCGTCAAATATTCATCTTTCATCTCGTACATACTCACTCCCGCCTTTCGTAATTTTAATTTCCTCCGTGTTCTTTTCCTTTCGTTTTCTACTTCATGCGTCTTTTATTTCTCTCACGCCTGCCCTTATCCCAGCGCAACATCCAGTATCATCATAATCACGAACCCAATTGCAAAGCCGATGGTTCCCATATTGGAATGTTCCCCCTCCGCCGATTCGGGAATCAATTCCTCCACGACCACATAAATCATTGCTCCTGCCGCAAACGCCAGCATATAGGGAATAAAGGGCGTAACATAGGTTGCCAGCAGCAGCGTTAACACCGCGGCAATAGGCTCTACAACCCCTGACAGTACTCCCATGGCAAAGGCCTTTTTCTTTCCCACCTCTTCTTTGATCGGAAGAGAAATAATGGCTCCCTCCGGAAAGTTCTGAATGGCGATACCTATGGATAGTACAATGGCTCCGGCCATCGTAATCATACTGTCGCCGTTTAATGCTCCCGCCAGCACGATACCTACCGATGCGCCCTCCGGTATGTTATGAATTGTCACTGCCAGCATGAGCATCGTGGACTTTTTCAAGCTGCTCTTCGGCCCCTCCTGTTCTTCTCCGTCCAAATGAAGATGAGGTACGACCTTATCCAATCCAAGCAAAAATAAAATACCCACCATGAAACCGGTGGCCGCCGGTATAAATGCCAGCTTTCCCATTTCTCCTGACATATCCATCGCCGGAATCAGCAGCGACCATACGGATGCGGCTACCATGACTCCTGCCGCAAATCCTAGCATAGCCTTTTGCACCACTGCATTCATTTCCTTTTTCAGCAAAAAGACGCAGGCGGCTCCCAGCGACGTTCCCAAAAAAGGAATCAATATTCCCGTCAATATTCTCGTGTCCATAATTTATCCTCCAAGCTATCGTTTTTTTCCTTTATTTTTTATCTATTCTCCCTTTCACTATTTTATTTCTTTTTACGTCATTTTTCCACTATATTTTTCAAATCATGAGAAATCCCCGACTCCGACAGCGTAAATTTATGCCGGGGCAGATATTCTGCCAGAATATCCAAGGCTTCCGCGATCTTCCTGCTGTAATCTTTATTATAGCACAGCTTATATTTATCCGATACAGAGCCGGATCTTCTCATATAAATAACCGGAAAGGTCATAGAGACGAGCTTGCCTTTCCTGTCCCTGACAAAGCTTCCTTCTTTCTTCACATAGATTTCCAGCATACAGGAATAACCGGGCGGCATTTTCCCTTTTTCTATACCTGCACTTGCATATTCGGCAAAGCCATATTGGAATTGTGCATCCAACTTCCGATTTTTTTCCAGCCACTCTTTAAGCTGAAGAGCCGTTTCCCCATATATTTTCTCTGTCAGCTTCGCAATATCACCTATTTCCACCTGCTGCTGCGAGGTTACATCCGAAAGCACAGCTCCCGTATCCTTTGCCGTATCGATAGTGATTCCGTTATCATATAAATAAGTAAAAAAGGTATAAGCATTTTTCATTCGAAAAGCCAGCCCGCATATCTTTTGGCCGCTCTTATCATAGAGGCGCAGATAATCCTGACCTCTTTGCACATCCCATGCTGCATTTACAAAGCCGATATCCTGAAGTTTAAATTCTTTTCTTCTCCGAAGGATGTTTACATAACACAGTCTTTCTCCCTTTATCTCCAGTCTCCGATTCCTCCCCTCCATACATAAGAGGACGCCGGATAAAAAAATCCCCAGAATCATCAGATATATCCACATCGGTATGGCCTCAGCATGAAACAATATTTCCATAACTAACAGGAATATGGCACTGCATACGATGATGCCGCCTATTACATATGAAGTTTTTTGCTCTTTTACCGTAAGCTCCTCCATTCTCCTCCTCACATTCCAATTCCTGATTTATTCTACGGCGGACTCCCCATAAATCGGATATGTTGCTTCACTCCCGCATACCACATATTTCCCGTCTTCATAGACAAGAGTGGTTATCGCATAAGCTAATAAGTCCGAATGTCCGTCACCGTAAAGATATTGTTTTAACTGAAGTCTGACGCCGGAAGAATCCTCATACTCCTCTGTGCCGTTATATGGCCTGTAAAATGAAAAATCACAGAATCCATCCGCTTCAGTGGTCCCAAAGGCCTGCTTCCTTTTCTCTTCCCACAATGCCTTCACTTCCGTCCCGCACTCCTGCGCGAACAACTCCTCTTCATAGCCGAGTTCCCTGCAAGAAAGCACTACCTTCTCTCCATCTCCCGTTACTGTATATGGGAAGGCTCCCGGCACCTGGATTTCTGCATAGCCCTCGCCCTGCTTATCGTAAGCAGCCAAAGTATATTCTCCATCGCCGCCTTGCTTGCCGGTATTGAGAAGGAGGAATATTTCCTTCTCCCCATCCGAATCGCTATCCACCGCCATAATTTTGAAATTGTGGTCAAACTTAAGCGCTTCGTTCTGCCGAATTTGTAACGTCTTCCCGTTCCCGAACAGAATTTCCACATAGGCTTTGGCACTCTTCGCTTCATACATCCGGGCGCTGTCAGCGATTCCGTCGCCGTCCAGATTCAAATTCCTGAATTCTTCTTTGGCATCATAGCGCTCGTGCTGTCTAAAATCATAATCGGAGAGTTCAAAGGTAATATCTGAGACAATGTAATCTCCCTGTTCATCCCATGTAAGAAGATAGGAAATATCACCAGGAAGTCCCTTAAATCCAGCCTGCTGGTTGACCAGGAGAGATAGCTTTCCAGCACTTATGACCGGTTGATAACGGTAAATGCTCGAAGACCAAACCGTTCCGTCCAGCTCTTCATAATATATGGCAACCTCTCTATGCGACATGTAAGATGCGCTGACGGGCACTTCCTCCCGATATCCGTACTCCGCATTCTCGCAAAGCAGTGTGTTATCCTTCCGGTAGTTCATATTAAACGCAATACCTACTGTTTCCTCATTGTTGTCCGTTCTCCTGCTTTTGCTCGCTTTTTCCTCTGATTTCTGTCCGGGAAGCTTCATTCTGTAATAGCCGTCCTCCTTACGGGTATAAACAGCAAACTCCCTCGCACCCGGCGGATTGGTACTGCCCTCATGAGTATCCAAAACGAGTATCTCATTCTTCCCATCTCCCGTCAAATCCATGCTATCCACCAGCACGTTGAAAAAGTAAATATCGCCGCTTCTATTGAGAAGCAGCTTATCCCCGTTTCCAAAATGCAGTTCATAGCCGACTACATACGGCGACTCGTCTTCCGTCTTGTTTTCTTCATAAGTACGATACAGCTTGTCCTTTAATCCGTCTCCATCCAAATCCTTCTCAGGAAAATCCTCCACGTACCCGGTATAGGCAACCCATTCTTCAGCACTTTTCACCGCATTCCCTCCTGCTGACTGAGACTGCTGAGCGTCCTCCGACTGCGGCTGTTCTCCTTCAGATTGCTCCAGCTCTCCCCCGGCACTCTGATGTGTATCCCCAACCTCCGGCGACTGCACCTGAGTTCTTCCGCAGCCTGCAAGAACGGTGATAGTCACGCTGGCCGCCACTGCCGTTATTATTTTATTCATTCCCCATATTCCTCCAAAATCGCTGTGACAGGAAGACTTACCGTTTCGTCTCCGCCCGTTCCTCCGCTTAGCATTCCCACGAAATTACCGTAGGCGTCAAATGTGCCTCCTCCCGACATTCCCGGTTTGGCAAAGCCAAAACCGTACAACATATAGGAATCGAATTCCTCTATGTACCAAGAGGGAGACGCCACCGATGCTTCATACATATTCTCTCCCGCTCCGTCCGCTGAACCTGCCGTAAAGATAACATCCCCGGCTTTCAGCCTGCTGTATGCCGTATCCTCTCTTTTTACTTCTTTTAAAGAAATGAGTTCCTCATAGCCAAGGTCATTCACTTCCACCTTAAGAAAACCCAGATCGTACTTCTGCGACAGCTTGAGCAGCTTCCCCCCGGAAGTCCTGCCATTCCAGAATATGATGCTGCCATCCTCTCCCCAGTCCTCCATGAGATGCTTATTGGATATGATGACGATTTCCTTCTCGTTCATCTCCCAAATCACTCCGCTGCCATATAAATTCCCCGCATTTATTTGAACAATTCCTGTCTTTACATTTTCATAGGCCGAAATTACATCGGCCTCCTCTAAGGCGTGCAGCGCCGTTCCGCCATAGCGCACCATGCCTTCATACTGATCCTGAAATGTGGTAGTCTGGATAAGCGGGCGGCGAAGCGCCTCCCCAGCCGCATGAACCGTCAAAGAATCGCCCGGACAAAATACCGAGAGACATAAGCAAACAATGCCTATGAACATAAAGCTCATGAACATAATATTTATGCAGCAGCATTTTCCATACCTTTTATTTCCATGCTTCAAAAAGCATTGCTTCCTAAGACATGCGCAAACATACTTCATCGATCAACCTTCTTTTATTTATCGGGCTAGCGGGTTTTCTACTGCTGTTTGTCCGCGATATTCATAAAAATCTCCCCGATATGGAGAGATTTTTACATTTTTATTTATTTTCATACTAAGCAGAACGATAAGCCGGGTTATGTCGTGAATGATCATCTATCTGGGATTGCCGTTGCCGGCAATCTCTAGCGACCCACCTGAAAGCAGGCCGGGCAGGCCTATCGCTTTCTATTCGGTCTTGCTTCGGATGGGGTTTACATGGCTCCGCCTGTTACCAGCCGGACGGTAGTCTCTTACACTGCCCTTCCACCCTTACCCCGCATAACGGGGCGGTTCATTTCTGTTGCACTATCCTTGGAGTCACCTCCACCGGACGTTATCCGGCATCCTGCCCTATGAAGCCCGGACTTTCCTCACCTGCTTCCTTTCGGAATTGCAGCCGCGATCATTTATTCTACTTAGCATTACTTAACTTATATCATATTCCACGCATTAAACATGGAAACAGCTTCCTCCTACGAATTCTCGGCAAATGGAATTCTTCGGGAGGTTTTCACTGCTCACACCGATAAAATATTCTAAAAATTTTAAAAGCCTCTTCGCTTCATAATATTCGGGTTCACCCTTTTCTATTCCAAATAAAAGAGGCTCCGCATACTGCTTCAAAATTGCCAGCTCGTAAATCAATGCAGAATTAAACATAGCATCTGCACTTTCCTGAAACGGAAAAATATATTTCTCTTCGCCCTTTCTGACGGAGTTCCACATCTCTATCGTTCGCTTTGCCGAAGCTCCCCTCGTCCGGGCATCTCTCACCATACGCCGCAGAAGTCTTCCATCCGTGGTGGGAATCCTATTGTGCTCGTCGATATTGATACTCGTCAAGGCACTGATATAAATCTTGTACTTGCTTTCATCCGGCAGAGAATAAGATGTATCTCCGTTCAGTCCGTGGATCCCTTCTATCACAAGGACATCCTCCGGCCCAAGCTTCTTATAGTTTCCCCGATACTCCCGCAGCCCCGTCTTAAAGTTGAAGCTCGGCAATTCCACCGTCTCTCCTCTAAGCAATCTCGTCATATCCTCATTGAACTGCTCGACATCTATCGCTTCCAGGCATTCGAAATTATAATCTCCATTCTCGTCTATAGGCGTATTATCCCGGTTGACGAAATAATCATCAAGGCCGATGGGATGAGGAGTCAGGCCATATGTGCGAAGCTGAATGGACAGTCTGTGTGAAAAGGTCGTCTTCCCCGAGGATGACGGACCCGCGATCATTACGAACTTTACGCCTCCGCGCTTCACAATGTCCTTGGCTATTTCTCCGATTCTCCGCTCTTGAAGCGCCTCCTGAACGAGTATTAAATCGTTGATATTCCCCATGCAAATCTGGTCGTTTAAGTCTCCTACGGTATCGACACCCACCATGATACCCCATTCATCCGATTTTTTCAAGGTCTCAAACAATTTTTCTCTGGGTTCCATCATCGGAAGCTTATCAGGCACCTGCTGTTCAGGAAGAAGGAGCATCAATCCATCCTCGTAAGCAAACACCTCAAAATATTTAACATAGCCGGTGCTGGGAAGCATATAGCCGTAATAATAGTCATAATAACCGTCCAGACAATATACGTTCACATAAGAGCTTCTGCGGTAACGGAACAGCTTTTCCTTATCCTTCATATTCTGTCGCCGGAAGATTTCCATGGCTTCATTAATCGGATAAGACTTCTTTGTAATCGGTATATCCTCCTCAGCCAGCTTCCGCATTCTCTCGTTCAGCCTGCGGATAAACTCGGATTCTATTTTGAAATCGCCGTCTATACTGCAATAATAACCGGGACCGATGGCGAATTCCACCTTGATTTTCCTAAGCATATCTTGTCCCGCAACGTCCCTGAGCGCCTTAATCAGCAGCATGATCGCCGTGCGAACGTAGGTTTTATGTCCTACCGGATCGCCCAGAGTGATAAAGGTCAGCTCACAGTCCTTCTTCACTTCCTTAACCAATTCCCTTATCTTTCCATCGGCGGTTATAAGACCAATCTTTTGTTGATACCGGCTCTGATATTCCTTTGCAATTTCCTCGTATGAGATACCCTCTTCATATTGTCTCTTCTCACCGCCTATCGTAACTGTAACCATGCTGTCCTCCAAAATACTGCTGCCTATAATATCCAAAACGGATTCTTTTCCTTCGCTGCAAATACGGTAAGCTGCGGCAGCTCTCTTCTAATATATTCCTTCATATATGGAATAAATATCTTCTCCAAGCCGAAATGTCCGGCATCGATGATCGCAAGGCCCTGCGCCATCGCATCCAGCCCCTCGTGATGTTCGATATCTCCGGTGATGAGCACCTCCACTCCCGCCGATACCGCAGGCTTTATCATGGTTTTGCCGGAACCCGGTGAAACTGCTGCCCATTCGATAGGCGTATCCGGCTCCCCGTATATTTTTACATGCTCGAGTTCAAAGGTTTCTTTCACAAAAGAAGCACACTCCTCCAGCGTCATAATCTGAATAAGCCTTCCATATCTGCCCAGTCCTTCTTTTGCGATTTCATCCTCATAGGTAATGTTAAGCACCTGCCTGTCCTTAAGTCCGAGCTCATCCGCCGCCGCGTCCGCCATTCCCATTACGTCGAAATTCGTATGCATGGCGTAATAGCTGATATCATTCTGCAACAGCTTTATCAATCTGCGCCCGATGAAATCCTCCGCCGTGATTTTTTTCATAGGAGAGAATATAAGCGGATGATGGGTCAGAAGCATATCCGCTCCCACACGCACCGCCTCGTCTATTACCTCGTCGGTAGCATCCAGCGCGATACATAGTCTGCTCACTTCCTTATCCGTTCTCCCCGCAAGGAGCCCTACGTTATCCCAGCTTTCCGCAAAGGAAGAGGGCGAAAGCCGTTCCAGGCTTTCTATGATTTTATCACATCTCATATACAGCTGCCTTTCCCGCGCGCTTTCTGCGTACAGATTCCGGCTCTGGCATTCATACCGGCACATAAACCGGCATTCATACTGTTAATCAGAATAAAAAATAAGAAAGCGCCGAATCAATATCCTTTATTCTGCCTTCTATTTCTTTCCGCCTTCTATCCCGTCTGCTGCTTTGCTGTTCATTCCCTCCGGCTGCCTTTTTAAGGCCGGCAAGAATTTCCTCGCATAACGCACGTTCTTTCATGAGAAATCCGCGAAGCACCGGATTCCTTTTCTCTAAAAGGATAGGACCATATTTATCCAATACCCGCCTGCTCACCGCCTGTAAAGCTATGTCTTCGTCCTTCCCCGCTTCGGGACACGCTTTGATGACCGGATAATATTTGCCGTCCTCCAAAATCATGTCCTCATCCACTATATGATAGTCCTGCTTTCGCAAAAATTCTCTTATGCCTCGTAGCTCGGACTGTGGCTGCAAAATAACCTCTTGCATAAAGCGTATCTTATCCTTTCCTTCTTCCAGTATCCGCTTCATCAATTTGCCGCCCATTCCCGCACAAATCAAGGTGTCCGCTTCTCCCCGGCGCAGAGCCGTTACTCCATCGGACAATCTGGTTTCTATGTAGTCTGTCAAAGCATATTCTTTTACATTCTCTTTTGCAGCCTCCAGGGGGCCTTTTCCCACATCCATAGCCAATGCCCTCGGGCTAATTCCGTTTTTTACCAGATATATGGGTACGAATCCATGGTCGCAGCCTACGTCGCACACAACATTTCCCTTTGTCACCATGCCGGCTACGCAGAGCATTCTATCCGACAGCCCGACTTCCCTGGGCCGTAAATCAACATTTAAATTTTCCTTATGATCCATGCTTTTATCCGATTAATCCAAGTAATCTTTCAGCTTGCGGCTTCTGCTGGGATGGCGGAGCTTACGAAGCGCTTTCGCTTCTATCTGCCTGATTCGCTCTCTGGTAACATTGAATTCCTTTCCAACTTCCTCCAGCGTTCTGGCACGTCCGTCGTCCAAACCGAAGCGAAGGCGAAGCACCTTTTGTTCTCTTTCTGTCAAGGTGCCAAGCACCTCCACAAGCTGCTCCTTTAATAAAGTAAAAGCCGCCGCATCCGCGGGTACCGGCACGTTATCGTCCTGAATGAAATCGCCCAGATGGCTGTCTTCCTCTTCACCGATAGGGGTTTCCAAGGAAACCGGTTCCTGGGAAATTTTGAGGATCTCTCTTACCCTATCCACCGGCATATTCATTTCCTCAGCTATTTCTTCCGGAGAAGGCTCTCTGCCCAATTCCTGAAGGAGCTGTCTGCTGACACGAATCAGCTTATTGATTGTCTCCACCATATGGACGGGAATTCGAATCGTTCTCGCCTGATCGGCTATAGCTCTCGTAATCGCCTGACGTATCCACCATGTCGCGTAGGTAGAAAATTTATATCCTTTTCTATAATCAAATTTTTCCACAGCCTTAATAAGGCCAAGATTGCCTTCCTGAATCAAATCGAGAAAAAGCATACCGCGGCCTACATACCTCTTGGCTATGCTGACAACGAGACGAAGATTCGCCTCCGCAAGGCGCTTTTTCGCCTCATCATCGCCCATCTCCATCTTCTTCGCCAGCTCGATTTCCTCTTCTGCGCTCAGAAGGGGTACCTTACCGATTTCCTTCAGATACATTCTGACGGGATCCTCGATGCTGATGCCGTCCGGAACAGTAAGATCGATATTCTCCACATCGACCTCATCCTCCTCCGTGAGGATAATCTCCTCGTCATCCACATCGTCATCCTCCGTGATGCGAAGTACATCCACGTTATTCTGTTCCAGGGTTTCCATTATTTTATCGAAGTGTTCCTCTTCCAGTGCCATGTCGGCAAAAAAATCATTAATCTCCTGATACTCCAGTACATTCTTTTTCTTTTTAGCAGCGCCTAAGAGCTCCTTCAAATGCTCATCAAACTTTGCTTGTGTGTTTTCATCCATTTTAGGTTCCATCCTTCCTCATGTAGTCATAGTATTATCTTTAATCTAAAGAAATATGCGTTTTGCTAAGTTCTTCCAACGCTTTTTTTCCCGCAATTACCTGCTTTAACGAACTTACGTCGGCACCAAGCCTGCCGGAATAATATTCATAGCTATTCTTTTTTACCGTATAAACGATATCGTGGAAAGCCTTTTCCCTTTCCTGTTTCGTCTCCAGTTCCTCCAGCTTTGTATTAAAAAGCGCCGCCACCTCACGCTGGTCCTCTTCATCCGTAAAAAGGCTGATGATATAAGCCGGATTCAGCTTCCCCTGCTCCAGGCCCTCGAACAGCTTGTCCGCTACCTTCCGGTACAGCTCCTCTGTAAAATCCTCGGGAGATATATATTTTACAATTTTCGCAAATACTTCCGGCTCCTCCGCAATCCATGTGATAAGAAGCCTCTGTGACTTCTTCCGGTTTTCTTCCGGCGTATTCTTCTTCTCTACGATTCCGGATTTGGGGCGAACAATCGGACTTACCAGCCCTGTCTGTGCCGCATAGGAGGTTACCAGCTTCCTGAGATTATCAAAACCTATGTTATATTTATCCGCCACCGCTTCTATGTAATTCTCCCGTTCCACCTCCTCAGGAAACCCGCACAGCTTCTTTGCGATCTCCCTATGGAATTTGGTCTTGGATTCCGGGTCCTTTAGGTTATATTCCTTTTCCATGATGCGAAGCTCGAAGAAAAAACTGTTCTCCGCCTCTTCCATCCTCTGCCGAAACGCTTCCGTTCCCAGATTCTTAATGAATTCATCCGGGTCCTTATAGGGTTCCAGATTGAGTACCTTACCGCTCAAGTCCACTTCCTTCAATATGGAGATAGCTCGAAGCGCTGCATTCACTCCTGCTCCGTCGTTGTCATAGGCGAGCAGAACTTCCTCCGTATAACGGCGCAGAAGATTCGCCTGCCCTGCAGTAAACGCTGTTCCAAGGGAGGCTACCGCCTGTGTAAATCCGGCTTGGTGCATGGCGATAACATCCATATAGCCTTCGCAAAGAATAATGTTGCTCTGCCGCGAGGTTCTCGCAAAATTCAGACCGTACAAATTGCGGCTTTTATCAAAAATCATCGTCTCCGGCGAGTTTAGGTATTTCGGCTTGGCATCGCCCATCACGCGTCCGCCGAAGCCTATTACTCTATGATTGATGTCCTGAATGGGGAACATGACTCTGTTCCAGAACTTGTCGTGAACTCCATATTTCTCATCGAAACTCGCAAGTCCCGCTTCTTGTATCAGCTCGTCCTGGTAACCCTTGGTGCGCAGGTATTGTACCAAGTCGTTGCTGGATACATTGGAGAAACCCAGTCCGAACTTTTTCATCATCTCGTCGCTAAGCTGCCTGTCCGCCAAATAGCGGTAACCTATGCCGCCCCTTTGGGACCGGAGCTGATAATAAAAGTATTTCGCCGCCTCTTTATTCACTTCTAACAGCTTATTTCTTTTGCCTTCCTTTTTCTTTACCTCTTCCGAATATTCTATCTCGGGCAGATCCACCTTCACTCTGTCCGCCAGCATCTTAACCGCCTCAGGAAAAGTAAAGTTCTCATATTCCATAATAAAAGTAAATACATTTCCGCCCGCTCCGCAACCGAAGCAATAATACATCTGCTTGCTTCCCGAAACGGAAAAGGAGGGGGATTTTTCATTATGAAAGGGACAAAGACCGAAATGGCTGCTCCCTTTTTTCTGCAAACGCACATAACCGGAAATCACATCTACTATATCGTTTTTCAACCGTACTTCTTCAACTAACTCATCAGGATAGTACACGCTCATTTCCCTTCTTATCTGTAAATATATCTCAAAAAGTTATACGCCGCTTAAAGCTCAATAATGCCATGATTTCGGTATGAACAACTCTTCATATTTGGCAATGGCGAAGCGGTCCGTCATTGCTCCGATGAAATCGCACACGATAATCTGAGCAGGCTCCCCATACTCCTCCATCCGGGCGGTAAGATGCCCCGGAAGAAGCTCCATATGACGAAGATAATATTCATAAAGCGACTCCATCAGCATCTCTGCTTTCTTCTCCTCGCTCTTAGCTTCCTTGTTCTTGTACACTCGTTCAAACATGAATTCTCTCAGCTTCTTCATAGCCTCGGCTACCGGAGGCGACATCATGATATCGTCTCTGTCATAGCTGGTGGTTACCAAATCGTGAATGAAATGGTCCAGACGCTCTCCCGTGGTCTTTCCGATTACTTCTCCGATTTCCCCGGGAACATCGGACTCCTTCAAAATCCCGCCACGAATAGCATCGTCCATATCGTGATGGATATATGCGATCTTATCCGAAAATCGGACAATTTTTCCTTCTAATGTAAAGGGCATTCCCTTTGTCTGATGGTTGCGGATCCCGTCTCTGACCTCCTCCGTCAGATTAAGCCCCTGCCCATCCTTTTCTAAGCAGTCAACCGTACGGACGCTTTGTTCACTGTGACAGAAACCGTACGGGCACACTCTGTCAAGGGCACGCTCTCCCGCATGGCCGAAGGGTGTATGACCCAAATCGTGGCCTAAAGCAATGGCCTCTGCCAAATCCTCGTTCATACGAAGGGCCTTGGCAATGGTGCGGGCATTTTGAGATACTTCCAGCGTATGGGTCAGCCTCGTTCTATAATGATCGCCCTCCGGCGTCAAAAAGACCTGCGTCTTATCTTTCAGACGCCTGAATGCCTTACTATGCAGTATTCTGTCCCTATCCCGCTGATAGACCGGACGGATGTCACACTGCTCTTCTTCCCTCAGCCTGCCTCTGGAATTCATGCTTAATGATGCATAGGGACTTAAATATTCTTTTTCCCACTGTTCCATTTTTTCTCGTATCAACATGATCACCCGGCTTTTACCTCTACCTTTCGCTGTCACACCAAAAACGTCCACTGTATTAAATATTCTCGGCCCGTTTAAAAATTCCTTTATTTTTTCTGTATTTTACAGTTATTTTTTTGTTTTGCACTTTAACGGCATATATCATAAATAAATTCCGCATTTTTATCCATGGCTTCATATGCTGTCTTAAAGGGCGACATTTGGAACACATGCCACATTCCTTTGAATATATCGATTTTCACAGGGACATTGGCCTTTACCATCTTCTTATGGAGCAAGGTGGCGTCGTTTAGCAGCATTTCATTATCACCCACCTGTATATAAGTCGAGGGAAAACCTTCAAAATCTCCAAAAACCGGAGAAATCAAAGGATTTTCCAAATCCTGGCCGGAGGCATAATTTTGTATCATCTGTCCGATATACTCTTCGCCCAGTACAGGGTCTACCTCTTTTTTATTCTCGTAGGACTTTCCGGAAGACGTAAGGTCTGTCCAGGGAGACATCAGAACAAGTCCTCTGGGCAGAAGTCTTTCTTCTTCTTTTAATTTAAAGGTAAGGGCGAGAGCCAGATTCCCTCCCGCCGAATCTCCCGCTATCACCACGTCCCGGGCTCCATAACCTAAGAGCATAAGATAGTCCCATGCAGCTACAGCATCTTCCACTGCCGCAGGATAAGGGTGCTCCGGCGCCAGCCTGTAGTCAAAGCTGAACACATCCATCGAGGTTGACATAGCCAGCTTTGTAGTCAAGGTTCTGGCATACTGACTGCTGCCCGTAGAGTAACCTCCGCCATGGCAGTATAGTATCACATGTTTTTTCATATGGGTTCTATTTACAGCAATCCATTCTCCGTACATCTCACCGACACGAACCGCCTTCACGGTAGTTTCCTTACTGTTTCCCAAAAGAGCGCCAAAATAATCCTGTGACTGCCTATGTTTCTCAATATCTGCATTTTCCACCACACTATGAACACGCTTGATAAGATTCATCAGATTCTGATTCCTTTTTTCCGTCCTTGCCATATGAATCGCCGCACCTTTCTTATAGTCTGTTACTGTTCACTCTGTTCTCAGTAACGCATAGCAACCATAATCCATCACTTTTTTAAGTCAATTCTATCACATAATTTACATTTTGTGGTATACTCTATACATTAGAGTATAAATCTTATTACAATTATCGGGAGATATGTATGACCGTACGCAAGAACAAAACCACACTGCATAAAAAGAGCGAGAAACGGACCTGGTATAAGCTGGATCTGTCCGCCATTGTATATCCCACCCTTCAGCGTAAGGATTTCTCTTCCGTTTACCGGCTTTCCGTGGTGCTGAAGGAGACTATACGCCCCGATGTCTTGCAACAGGCAGTGGATATTGCACTGAAGCGCTTTCCCACCTACAAAGTCGCTATCCGAAAGGGTCTGTTCTGGCGCTACCTGGAGCCGAACAACAGGCCAGGCCCCTTCGTCCAGCCCGATATCAAAAATCCCTGTATGCCCATGCCCTTCAAGGCCAATAACCGCTATTTGGTACGAATCTATTATCACGAATGCCGGATTGCGCTGGAGGCACATCACAGCTTAGGGGACGGCAGCGGCGGCATGTGCGTACTGCAGACCATTACCGCGGTTTATTTACGCCTGCTGGGGCATGAGATTTCCTGCGGCGGCTTCGTCCTGGATGTAGATGGGGAGCCTGATCCCGAAGAGCTGGAGGACGCTTACATGCGTTACGCCAATGCGAAGGTATGTCCGCCTCGTCCCGGAGAAAAGACTTATCGGATACGCGGCACAAAGGAACCCTTTTATACGCTTAATATCATTGACGGCATCATGTCCGTAAAGGAGGTCATGAATGTCGCCTCCAAATATCATGCTACGATTACGGAATATCTGAATTCCGTACTTTTATACGCTTTGCTACAAAAGCAGGCGGACGAATGGCACTGGAAGCTGCATCCGGTAAAAATCGCCATGCCCGTCAATCTAAGGCGCTTTTTCCCTTCCAAGACCCTTCGCAATTTCATAACTATGGTATATCCCTCCATCGATCCGAGGCTTGGAGAATATACCTTCGATGAAATTGTCGTACATGTACACAATTATATGCGTTATTATATCAACGAAAAATTTTTAAGGGGAGATATTACCACGAATGCGGCAACTCAACGGAATCCGGTAATACGCGTCGTGCCTCTTTTTATCAAAGATTTTACCGTTCGACTTTTTTATATGAAGATTCAGGATAAGAACTCTTCCGCAGGGCTAACCAATATGGGGGCCTTAAAGGTACCGGAAGATATGAAACAGCATATCGAGCGGTTCGATATTTATATGGGACAGCCCTTTTCTTCCCGTACCAACTGCGCTATTTCCAGTTTCGAAGATACCCTTACCATCAACTTCGCCAGCAGCATCGTCGAGGCGGACGTGGAGCGGTACTTCTTCCGCAAGCTGGTTCAGGATGGAATTCATGTTAAAATAGAAAGCAACCGATAGGAGGTCATTATATGTCATATTGTGTAAATTGCGGCGTGGAATTGGACGCGGAATTGCCAAAGTGCCCGCTCTGCCATACGCCAGTCATCAACCCAAGCGAGCTGAAGGTAATGGAACGCCCCTCCTCTTACCCTCATGAAAAAGGGCAGGTGGAGGTCGTAAAAAGAAAGGATTTGGGAATCCTTTTGTCGGTAGTCCTCGGCGCTGCTTCTGTAAGCTGTGCGCTTCTTAATCTGTTGGTATTCAATAGCAGCATGTGGTCGCTGTTGATCATCGGTATATGTATTATTCTTTTCGTACTCGCTATCCCGGCCGTCATATACACGAAGCTGCCCATTTATCTGTCGCTTTTATTTGACGGAATTGCTGTCGGAGGGTATTTGTACATGATTACCTACCTTACCCCCTCTCCGGACTGGTTCTGGCTGCTCGCTTTGCCGATTACGGCGTTAGTAACATTGTTGGTCGAAATATTTACTTTCCTGATTCGTATATTTCCCAATTCTTTCATTACTACGACGCTATACTTTTTCGCAGAAGTTGCAGTTCTATGTGCAGGCATCGAACTTCTTATTGACGGATTCCTGCAAAAACCGCTGGGCTTGTCATGGTCCGCCGTGGTTCTGACCGCATGCAGCATTATTGTTATTGCACTCATTACGCTTTTATCCAAGAGGCGTCTGCGCGATGAGGTCAGAAGAAGGCTGCATTTTTAAATATCATAGGAAATTCCGTATGAATTCCTATGAAAATCCATGCTTTTTCTCCGCCTCTTCGATGCTCTTATAACCATAGAATTTCGTTTCGTTCTCAATAATCTGCTTCTCCAGATTTTCGCCCTTTTTATAGGCTTCTTTCGTCTGGGCACATAACAAGCTTACCGTTTCCTCGGAATAGGTCAGAAGCTCTCCTCTGAAATAGCTTTCCATGGAAGAACCGCTTGCCGGAGAATCCTCCTGCGTCTTAGCCACTCTTCCTCTTTCCCTCAGATTAGGATAATGAGAAGTCATATAATCATCCCATTCCAGATGGATTGCCACCAGCTCCTCCACCATCTCCTTTTTGCTTTCGGAAACTTCCGGTATATATTCTTTTACCCTCTCGTATTCCTCCGGATATGTAACCTCCATCATTCTCGCATATTTCTCGAACAGAAGGTTCCTTCCTTCTTCGTAAGCTGCTTTCAAATCCTCCATATAACTCAATAGTATTTCGTCAGCATAGACCATCCACTGGCTCATTCTCATACGGAAGAATGTATCCGGATCCTCCTGGCAGGAAGCCCTTCCTCCGGTATTATAGACATTCTGAAACATATCCCATTCGATTCGTACAATATCAAAAATCAAATGTTCTCTTTCCGTAATTTCTGCCATCTGCTATCTCCTTGTCCTTCTGCCTTTATTTTATGTACCTTTACCATCGGATTAGTTAATTTGAAAACGATGTACTAAGCCTGGACTCCGTAAATGTCAGCGGCTCATCGTATACTGCATGGCCGGTCTCTATCGTTTCCCCCTCTACTGTGATTCGAATGGATTCCGCTTCATATGCCTGCAAAAAGGTGTCTGTAAGCGCTGCCATAATTACAGCTTCTCCGCTGCTGCCCATGGTCTTCAAATATTCCCCGAAGGCTTTCGAAAGGTCCAACTGAAGGAGACCGCTTTCCTCCTCCGCCTCAAAGCCGTTCACACGTGTATCTATGGAAACGATGTTATGTCCCGCCAGATAGCCTATGATGGCATCAGGAGTTACTTCCTCTACAAGTACTGTCTCGGTTTCCAGACCGTCCGCCTTGCTGTTGCTGTAATAAATTACCAGCTCCTGCAAATTCTGTGAGTCGGTCACATCATTTTCGTATTCACCCGCACTTTGTAAATCCGCCTCATTGACGCCGCGTTCAACTTCTCCGCTTTGCGATTTCGTCTCATCTGTGGTCTGCCCCGTTTCTGAGGCCGCAGCCTGTTCTTGTGCCTGAACATCTTCCCTGAGGCTTATGAGCTCATCCACGATACTGCCCATTCCGGCTTCGGCCCCTACCTCCTCCGGTGACACAGCAGAGGAATCCTCCGCCTGCATTACCTCCGGGACGGCTTCCTCGGGATTCTCGGAATTGCCGCACGCCGCAAATGTCACGCCCACAAACAGCATTGCCAGTGTCATCCATTTTCTCTTTTTCATACTCTACTTCACTCCCTAAATCAGAGTATTGCCTTTTCGCATACTCTCCTCCCTGAGACCGCATTAGCCGCTGCGGCCATTCTTTGATTCATTTTACCATAGGACGGAGAAAAACGCAAAAATACACCTTCGACAAAAAATGCAGCCAAAAAGGCCTGTCATTCCTTTTGACTGCATATTTCATCATGGGTAAGCATTGTAGACAGTGTATCGCCCAGCTGAGAAAAAATGGCCGCTAACATTGCAACCTCATTCTTGTCGCAACAATTATTTATCGCGCAGGCGGCGGCAGAAATAAAAGTAACCAATTCACAAGAATTCATAATAACACCTCTGCTACATGATATGAGGCATAATCAAATGTGATAACAATAAACTAAAACCGCTCAGTTGCTCCATTTATTTTCCGTATCACTCTGCAAGGGTTGCCCACCGCAACACAATTATCAGGTATACTTTTGGTCACTACGCTTCCTGCACCAATAACAGTTCCCGTTCCAATAGTAACACCAGGCAAAATAATGACGCCGCCACCAATCCAGCAGCCATCGCCGATAGTAACAGGAAGTGCATAGGTACGGCAGAAATATTCTTCGCTTTCAGGGCTCCAGTCCGGAGTGAGCCTGTCTCCAAGCTCTACCGGATGTGACGCTGTATAAATTTGAACGTTCGAGGCAATGAGTACATTGCTTCCGATTGTTATCCTATTGCAGTCGACAAAAGTACAATTCATGTTAATCGAAACATTACTGCCTATACTGATGTTGCGCCCGTAATCACAGATAAACGGCAGTCCCACGGAAACATTTCCACCTATACCGGCTAATAGCTGTTCCAGCACTGCCCTTTTTTCCTTCTTTTGACTGTATTCAAGCGTATTGTATTCCTTCAGCAGCCGTCTGGCTTTTTCCTTATATTCTAAAAAAACAGGTGAATGGCAGTCATACCACTCTCCGTCCAGACATTTTTCGAGCTCATCCTTCATAGATAATCCTCCGTCTAAAATCCAAAATCTTCATAATCCTCCGGCAGGAATCGATGATATATCATATGATTTTCCTCCACCGTAAAACAATAATAATAGTTGTCCGGATGCTGGTCTTCGAAATAAATGAGATAATCGAATTCGCCGTTATTCGTTTTTTCATAATGAATATCTTGGGAATAGCTGCAAAAAACGTTCAAGACATCTTCTATGGTACATCCATGCATTTGTACAGCTTCCACCAGATCCCTGATAAACTCATTCTTCCCCATGTTGTCATGGATGTATTCGACTCCTTTTTCGGGAATGGCAAAGCAAAATCTATCCTTTTCATTTGTGACTTGAATATCACCTAATTTATCTTTCACCTGCTCACAAAAGCCTTGCAGTAATTCTTTCATTCGTCGAATATCGTGTTTCTCATCAAAAAAATGGGTCAATGAAAGCAGAGGATAGTACAGCCGCACCGTTTCCTTCCGGTATCCTAATTTGGCTTGCTCTTCTTTTATTATGTCAATTATATTTTTTTCAAGTTTCTCGTAACTCATCCTGATTTCCTCCAGAAGAATCCTGATTTCATATGCCTCTATTTCAGCTCATATGGAAATAACTGCTTGGCGGGATGAAATTCCATCACACCTATTTGGGCAAGCCATATTCCTTCTTCGAAAAAGCCGCTGCCACCTTCTTCTCCATATTTGTCACATTCCGTTTGTATCTTTGAATGCAAATCCAGTATCGGTTTGGAAACGGCTATGTCGATACATACGAACGGCTTTTCAATGGGATAAAAGCTATATGTTTTAAACTGTATACTAGGCGTTTAAAACAGACGTAACGACTGGCTTCCCGTCACGGTCAAGCAGCGGCGTTAGCCCTCCCGCATAGCCATCCTCATGAAACATATAGTTTACACCAGTTTCCTTATCCACCCAGATTTCAGTTTTTGTAAGTGTTCCTTGAGAATATGTCTTTTCAAATCGTTTATTTTCCCTTGCCATCCTCTACTTCACCTCCATCGACAACATTTTAGTATCGGGAAAAAATTCCCTGACTATTATCTCTGCGCTCTTATTTAACTCCTCTTCTCCGTTAAGACGAATTAGTTTCTGCAGATGCTTATGTACCGCCAATCGAAATAGCGGAATAAAACCGGATGCAATTAACCTTGCAATCCTCTTGACTGTCTATCCATATCCTCAACGACAATATCGTAAATCTCACCTAATGAAGAGCAATACTCCAATACCTTCCAAGGCTCATTTGTATGGAAATGTATTTTAATTAGCTCTTCATCTCCTACCGCTAAGAGACAATCCCCATTAAAATTGTTTGTAAAATAATCAGTAATGATATCTTCATCGAGATTTTTTCCTTCGATCAATAACTGTGTATCGTATTTAAATTCCAACATTGTATTTTCCTCCATAAATTTATATTTTCAAGCAGATATGCTATAGCTATTAGTCTTATCTCATGCCTTGTGAATCAATGCTTATGCAAAACTTTTGAAATACCTCCCGCTTAACCATATCGGCCCCATTTTTCACCTTCTATACCTAAGCAGTTTAATATCTCCTGATTCTTCATACTAATAACTGAATAAAATTATAGCTCTATTCAGGGGTTAAAGTCAAACAATACCTATAGCGCTCGGTCCGCAGATAAGGAATACGTTACACGTTACTGTTCACTCCACACAGTAACATCCGGCAAATGAACTTCTAGCAGATATCGAAGACAAGCGAATCCGAACCCAAAAGACTCCTTTGCCGGATTCGCTTGCCCGCAGAAGTATGTAAAAAGTCCATTTGCCGAACATTACTGAGAATGGAGTGAACAGTAACAGGAATACCGCATTTGAGCATCTGCTCACCGGCAGAGATTCTGAATTGGGAGCTCCTGATGCTTCAGAAAATGCCCTGAAAGTACTTCAGCTTAGGCGCGTTTCCCCGGATGAGGTAACCTGACGCCTAAGCTGATTCATTATAACCGTTAACTTTGTCATTATGATGTGTAAAGTGGATATTAGTCATACAAGCCGCTTGATAAATATCTTTCTCCTTTGTCCGGCTGTATAAAGACTATATTTTTGTCTTTATATTCATCTTTTTTTGCAATTTGAACAGCCGCCCATAAGATTGCTCCCGCCGATATTCCAATCGAGAATCCTTCTGTTCTGGTGCAATATCTTGCCATCTCATATGCTTCATCATCCGATACGTCAATGACTTCATCAAATACATTTAAATCGAGCACCGCCGGAGGCGCTACCGGCCCGATTCCCTGTATCTTATGTACTCCCGGTTTGCCTCCGGATAAGATGGGCGATGCGGCAGGCTCAACAGCAACAATTTTAATATTCGGATTCTTTTCCTTAAGAAAATGTCCTGTTCCGGTAATTGTTCCTCCCGTTCCTATTGCTGCTAAAAACACATCCACCTTTCCGTCCAAAGCTTCCCAGATTTCAGGACCTGTCGTACAATAATGTTTGGCAGGATTGTTGGGATTATCTCCTTGTCTGATATACACTGAATTTTCTGTTTCCGCATGTATTTCTTCTGCTTTCTTATTCGAACCGGGCATATAGTCTTCTGCTTTTGTTAAAACCACCTCAGCGCCATATCCCTTCAGCAGGTCGACTCTTTCTTTTGACATATTCTCCGGCATGCAGATAATAGATTTGTACCCCTTCGCGGCTGCAATTGCTGCTAAACCAATTCCCGTATTGCCCGACGTGCTCTCTATGATCGTCCCTCCCGGCTTTAATTCTCCTGCTTTCTCAGCGGCTTCAATCATATTTATTGCAATACGATCTTTGACACTTCCACCCGGATTATAACATTCCAGCTTACCAAACAGTCTTCCCTTTGTCCCCAACTCCTTTTCAATTCTCTCATATTCCAATAACGGAGTATTCCCAATTAATTCTATCATGTTGTGATAAACTTTACTCAAATTGAAATCCTTCTTTCTGTATTTTCCACTTTATTCCGGCTCGCATTTATCATTTTATAAGATATTTAGCAGCCTCGCCTATATTTCCCAGAGTCTCCAGATTATCAACCGCCTGAATAAATGCTTTTGCATTCTCTTTACCGATCACAGGAGTTGTGATTCTCTCAAATAACTCGTACTCTTCTTCCAGTGTTGTATTATTTCTTGGATGGCCTTTGGGATATACTATTGTTTTTTCAAGTATAGTTCCGTCATTGAGTTCCACTCTCATCGTCATCTCCGGGAAGCTGCCTTTCTGAAAAACTGCAAAATTAGTGCTTGGAGTGATCGTCTCTCCCACTTCTTCAAATTTGGCAATCAAATCCAATATTTCTTTTCTTTCAAGCTGATCTTCCGTAAACCACTTTGCATCTGAAATCGGATTTAAAATATAGGCCGCAATACAGAATGCTGCATTGAACTGTGCATCCAATGTTGTTTTTGTCGAAGTAAGATAATCAGAACCGGTAAGTGTATTATATGGAGACAAGGAAATCTTCTTTACCTGATCTGCCGTAAACGGATGCTCTTTATAGATTGCATCAATAATTTCCAGCGGTGTCTGTACCCACATATTTGCAGGCCAGTGTTTGATGTAAGTTTCATTGATCAGCCATCTTCCTCCTAAATCAAGGGTATACCAAGTCGGATCATCACTATCGGAAACCATGCTCCAATAACCGCGTTCTCCGTCAAGGTAATCTCGTCCGTTATCATACCCTGCCTCCGCGATCTTAGCCGCAAAAATACCGTTGGAAGCATCCGTTCCATGGGCAAAATGATAAATGTCTGATTTGGCAGGCCCCGCTGCATGAAGGCCGACCGCCACAGGTGTTACATATACCGTGGCTCCTATCGTCTGATTAAACCTATCCCCGTCAAAACCATATATTTTCGCAGCCGCAAGAGAAGAACCGAAGATTTGCCAACTGCTCAATCCCCATGAATGTTTTTTGAGATAAGCAGGGGAAGGCTGTACCGCCATGGCAATTCTTTGATATCCTTCATATCCTGCTACGACAGCTGTAATAAAATCCTTGCCTGATTTATTCCTGGCTTCCGCCGTAGAAAATGCTGCCGCAATAACACCCGCGGAAGGATGCCCTGTCCAGCTGCAGTCCTCCCAATCGAGGACATCTGCCTGCGTGGCATTTGCGAAAGCCGCATCTTCCGCATTAATCTTTAAACCGGAGCCACCCCATACGGTAGCTTCCGGAGTACCTCCTTTATCTTCCGCTAATTTTTTAGCTTTTTGCGTTGTTCCGATAATATCAGACGCAATGGAGACTCCAACGGTATGGATTGTCAGTCTCTTTACCTGCTCTATCACCTCTGCCGGAAGATCTTCATACTTAACTGCCGCCAAAAAATCGGATAATTTCTGTGTATTTCCCATTATGTTTACCTCCATAGGTTAAATGTTAAAATCGTAGTCCATACTTGAATTTCTGAGGAAATTCAAGACTCTTTCATCTCTTGGACTGAAGAAGAACTTCTCTGTGTCATTACTTTCTATGATTTGTCCTTGGTGCATAAACGTAGCTTTTGTAGAAACTTTTCTTGCAAATTCCAATTCGTGGGTGACGATGATCATCGTTGCGCCATCTTCAGCAAGTTTCGTAATTGTCTGAAGGACTTCGCCTACCAGTCCGGGATCGAGTGAGGAAGTCGGTTCATCCATAAGAATAACATCCGGATTCGTCACAATAGCTCTTGCTATTCCTATCCGCTGTTGCTGTCCGCCGGACAGCTGTGATGGATAATGATCCAGCCGATCTGCTAATCCTACTTTCTCTATGGCCTCTATTGCCATATCCTTCGCTTCGTTTTTAGAAATTTTTCTTACTGCCGTAAGTCCCAGCATTACATTTTCCAGCGCATTTTTATTTCTAAACAATCCGTAACTCTGGAAAACAAAACTCATTTTTCTTCGAATTTCGATAATTGTCTTTTCACTTACCTTTTTATAATCCGCATGAATATCTCCAATAGTAATTTCTCCTGCGTCAGGTTTTTCCAGAAAATCTATACATCGTAACAGGGTTGTTTTTCCAGAACCGCTTTGTCCCAGAACAACATTAATATCTCCTTTATGGAGGGTAAGGTCTACACCTTTTAAGATTTCCAATTCGCCGAAACTCTTATGAATTCCTTTTATCTTTAACATTTTTTCTCCATTTCTATGCCTTTATCGGATACCCTTTCCTGTTGCGCTCCAAATATTTGAATAATTGTTCAATCAAAATATTAATAATCAAATACATGAAAAAGATAACAATGTAGCACTCAATATATCTTATACTGTCAGCAGCAGCCACCCGCGCTTCCCCGGTTATTTCTCTGATGGACATACTGAATGCCAATGATGTCATTTTTACAAGGCTAGTGACGAAATTACATATAATTGGTAATGTGGCATCTATGGCCTGTGGAATCACAATCTTGGTATATGCATGAAACGGTGTCATTCCGATGGTCAGCGAAGCCTCCATCTGGGACTTTGGAACTGCCACAAGGCCTGAACGAAACACTTCCGACAAAGACGGGATGGATACAAATGTAAACACTATATATCCATAGCTCATATCGTTTATATCATATACATTAAAAGGTATATTCAATGATATGCATACCTGCTTGATCCACAATGGCAAAAAATGATATAGCAAAAAAATAATAACAATCATCGGTATTGACCGGACAAACGAAAAATAAATTTGTATTATTTTGCTGAGTAGTCTCTTTGGCTTTAAGTTAACAATAGCCATAAAAAAAGCTATCGGTATGGAGAAGAGCAATGGCACCATAACTAATTGAAGTGTTTCCGGAATGCCTGTTGAACAGGCTATGATGGTCTTCCCTATAAAGTTCCAGTCAAGCATTTTTCCTTCTCCTTTTATTTCTTCCACCACTGCTATAATCAAATACATTTTCAAAATAATGCGAGAGCGATGTAATGAAAAGTGATAACAGCCAATAAATAATGATGAGTATAGCATATACCTCTACGGCATACCCGCCATGATGCTGTCCTATGACATAATTTCCCTTTCCGAATAAGTCCAAAAGTCCAATTGTGTAAGCCAATGCGCCTTCCTTAATCAACATCAGGATCGTATTACAAAAATTCGGAATTGCTGCGGAAAACATTTGTGGTAACAGTACATGGAAGAAGCTTTGCATTTTGGTCATTCCTATACTGGCTGACGCTTCAATCTGTGTCTTGTCCAATGACTCATAGGCAGCTCTGATAACTTCCGATAAAGAAGAAATACAAAACAAAGCTAACGTTATCGTCACATATTTTGTTCTATTCAACGTGTCCATTTGAATACCGGATAAACTGTTGATAAATTTGGGAAGTCCATAATATACAATAAATAGCAATACGATGGATGGAGTACAGCGCATGACTGTTGTATATCCATAAGCAAGCTTTTTTATGAATTTATTTTTACTGATTTTCGCAAACGCCAATAATGTCCCCAGCACAATGCCTATCAAGAATGCCAAAAATACATATTCAAGCGTTATCTTGAGCGCCGGAAAAATTATTTGGAAAAATTCCGGTATCTTATCATAATTAAATGCTTTCACACATCTGTCCTCCGCACCGCAGCTTTCAATAAATCTCTTATCTAAAATTCATAATTCCAAATATCATATCCAAAAAACTGCTCTGAAATTTCGGAAGCTTTCCCGCTGTCCTTAACCTGCTTTAATGTATCAGAAAACTTATTCACGAAATCCTCCCCAACATTTCCTGAAAACATAGGGTATGTATTCGCCAATGTAAACTCAGAATAGGAAATCTCAGTAAGGAACTGGTGAAGATCTCCATCTTCCGCAATAACCGTATTGTCAAAACTCGGCTTTGTGAAAATACCCGCAGCATATTTTCCTGCTACGATTTCTTCCACGGAGCCTGCAACATAGGTCGAATCATCAGTCACTTTGATTTCTACCTGATTATCCGGATTATCAGAGTTATACTGTTTTACCACATAATACATGCCATTTCCGGCTAAAATAGGTGCAAGTTCTTTTCCTGATTTGGACAAATCAGTAAGATTTTTAATATCTGCATCCTCCGCACGGACTGCAAGAACAAGAACAGATGCTCCCAAAGGCTCTTCCGGAATCAAATATTTTTCCGCTCTCTCTTCTGTCCAGAAAGCATTTGTAAGTGCCGCGTCATAGTTGCCGGCTTCGATTCCAATGTACGCATCATCATAAGATGTTCCCACATATTCAAAAGTATAATCCTCAAGCAGATCGTCTACTGCTCTAAGCACCTCAATATCATATCCCGAAGGATTACCGCTCTCATCTTCTCCTGATACGGGCCAGTTTCCCGTATTCCTGTATGCGAAGGTAATCACTTTCTGTTCTGTGGTCTCGGCCGCAGCATCTTCTGCTTCTTCCGCATTTTCAGTCTTTTCGCCACTTGCTATGCTTTCCGTATTTGCTGTGTTTTCTGTATTTGCTGTGTTTCCGCATGCTGTTAACGTAAAAAGTGCTGCTCCTAAAATCACTGCTATTATTCTTTTTTTCATTTTCTTTTCTCCTCTTTTTATCTTAATTTAGAATTTTCCTATGTTTTGTTTTTTTCTTCTTATCACTTTGGGACATTTGCTGTAATCATGAAACCATGCACAGGCCTTGCACCTTAGACATCCTTCATATTGCGGGTTCTCTTTTGACTGTTCCAAGAAATCAGGCTCTCCTAAGAATGGTCTTCCATATGCTATAAATTCTCCGGCATTTTTATTGAGAAGCTCCTCTCCTCTCGATAAATTCCATATTTCATCCACTAAAACGACCGGGATATTTACGAATGTATGAACAGAAGTTCCTGTAAATACAACATCATTGAAGTCAAAACTTTCCGGACCTTCAATTTTAGCCCTGCTGGAACCTGGATATGTGATTACAGGCGGATAGTCCGGAGCTAAATATCTGTCTGCTTCCCTTATTCCATATGATACATGTAATAACTCAACGCCTGCCTTTTCAAGTGCTGCTGCCGTGTCAATATCTGTTCTGACATTTTTGTTGAACCCTAATCTGTATCCTATGATGAAGTCATCATCCGAAAACTCCTTGATTCTGCTTATGATGTTTCCTGCCAAACGGAGTCGCCCTTCTAAATTCCCTCCATATTCATCGGTTCTCGTATTACTTATGGGAGAACTGAACAGATTCAAAAAAAACATATTAGCACCATGAAGTTCAATCCCATCGGCTCCTTGTTCTTTTACCGCCCTTGCACTTTCCACAAACAAATCTTCGATGTGATGCAACTGCTCTGCCGTCCAAGAATTTATTTTTTCATGTCTGTGATGCCCCTTGGAAGGATAACCGATTTGTACGATAATTTTTGTACCGTTACCGTGACACATATCTACAAGCTTTTTCAAATCCGCTTTTTGCTTTTCATTATTAAGGCCAAAGGATCTTAATCCTACATCTTGTTCTAAAACGGAAAAGCAGTGAGTGACGACTAATCCCAAATCTCCCTTTATTCTCTCCCTATAATAATCTAAAATATCTTCGCCGAGGGAATTCTCTTCTCCTCCCGGAACGCCAAAGGGGACCATTGGCGCCATAGTAATCCGACTCCTGAATTGAATGTTCTTAATTTCATATGGTTCGTACAACTTCCTGATTACTGAAGATTTCACCATGATTCTTTTTTCTCACTCCTTTATTGTTTTATTTTTTTATTACTTTCTGTTTATATGTAGAAAGAAAAAGCAGCTGCCATCTGGCATCTGCTCTAAGCTACACTTACACTTACAGACTTATAATGCACACAAAAACTAAACTGTATTTTTCAAATCCATACAGCAGCAACAGCACATATCCTTTTTTCCTTCCATAATATTATTAAGCATATGTATCGCTCCTTTTTATTTCATACTTTTTCAATAGGCATTGTATGTTTTCGGCAATTATAAATATAAACATCTCTCTATCCTTTGTCAATCATTTTTACCAATTTGACTAGAGCGATTAACTTGAACTGGCTATAGGCTTTTATTATAATGTTACAAAAAATGGGAAGAAGAGAAAGAGTTGGAGAAAAAAGACGAACAGATTTCTGCCATCCGGCATAATATTGAGAAGCGTATATTCTCATTGGAATTATTATATTTAATCGAAGACTTGAGGACATATGAATATATAACATTAAAGACCGCCAACAAAAGTCGGCGGTCTTTCCAATTACTAAACCATCTCCTGCATATACTTGTCGATAAGAGCAGGATTGTTGCGTTGTGCCACCAGAACCTGCCCATCTTTCAATGAAAGATGCTTTTCATGGTAAGTGGGCTGTTCCTTTTCATACAATACGCCAATGGGGATGCGATCACCGAATTCCATGGCTCTCTCCATAGCTGCCAGGCGGTTGCCCGCATCATGGGTGTCATCCAATTCATAAACACGTTTATTATACCATGCAAAGGTGTTGACTTTGTTGAAGCTGACGCACGGCTGCAAAATATCTACCATGGCATAGCCTTTAAACAAAATAGCCCGCTTCATCATCTCTTCCAGATGCTGCGGTTTGCCGCTGAAGCTGCGCGCCACAAAACCAGCTCCGGATGCAATGGCCATGAGAACCGGATTGAACGGAATATTATTGTTTCCGTCCACCTGTACGCCATTTACAGCACCTTCGTCCGCTGTGGGAGAAGCCTGCCCTTTTGTCAGACCATACACCTGATTATCATGTATAAAATGCGTAATATCTACATTGCGGCGGATATTATGAATAAAGTGATTACCGCCTTCACCGTAGCTGTCACCGTCTCCGGAATTAATAATGACGGTCAGCCTGGGGTTTACAATTTTTGCCGCTACCGCAGGCGGTACTGCGCGTCCGTGAAGACCACAAAAGCTATTTGCTCCGATATATTGGGGAGTTTTTGCGGCTTGCCCAATGCCGCCCACGATCAGCACATCATGTGGATCCTTTTCCAATTCCTCCAGTGTCTTTTGGAGAGAATTCAATATACTGAAATTTCCGCAGCCCGGACACCAGGCTGTTTCATAGGTATCAAATATATGTCCTCCCATTAAAATCCCTCCTTTACGATTCGAGCCGCAATCTCCTCACCGTTTAGCTGTCTGCCGTCATATTTCAATATTCCGGCATCCGTTTTAATCCCTGTAACTTCGGCAATCAACGATGCAAGCTGACCGGTATAGTTCTGTTCAACATGAATAATGTACTTGGCCGATGCTGCCATTTGCTTCAGCAATTTTTGCGGAAGCGGCCAGATGTCGCCAAACACCAATGCACCATAACGCTTTCCACCTTTTTGGTTGAGCAATTGTACGGCTTCCTCCAACGGACCATACAAAGATCCCCATCCCAAAAGCAATACATCAGGATCCTGTTCTCCCAGTAATTCGGGTTCCAGAAGCTCCTGCTCCATCAGCGCCAGCTTACCCATACGTTTTTTCATCATACGGACACGAGTCTCACTGTCCTCTACAATGTGTCCATACTCATCATGTTCGTCGGTGTCAGCCGCAACAAAGCCTTCACTTGTTCCAGGGAATTTGCGTGGAGAAATGCCGCTTTCCGTAAAACGGTAGCGGGCGTAATCCCCTCCGTCAGATCCCTCTTCCGGTTCGTACAGCGCAATCTTTCTAGAATCCAATATCGGAACAGCAGCCGTAGAGTCGGCCAGATACTGGTCACTGAGAAGAATCACCGGAATTTGATATTTTTCTGCCATGTTGAAAGCACGGATGGTTTGATAAAACGCGTCCTCATGATGACGCAACGCGATGACCATGCGCGGGAACTCCCCCTGCGAGGCAGAGATAACAAATTTCAAATCGCTCTGCTCCGTGCGCGTAGGAAAACCGGTAACAGGACCGGGGCGCTGCACATCCACCACGACAAGCGGGATTTCAGCCATGCCGGCTAAACCAAGGGCCTCCACCTTCAGGCTGAAGCCGCCGCCAGAGGTACCCGTCATTGCCCGCGCGCCTGCAAAAGAAGCACCGATAGCCATGTTAATTGCCCCGATTTCATCCTCAGCCTGCTCCACAACAATTCCTGTTTCCGCAGATTTCAGCGACAAGTACTCCATAATGGAAGTGGAGGGTGACATAGGGTATGCCGAATAAAACTTCACTCCTGCTGTCAGGGCGCCCAGTGCCAGCGCCTGGTTGCCGGAAATGATCATGTGATCGGATGCATCCCCTCCGGCATGCTCAAATTTCTGAAGCACTGCATTATATCCGGCCTGTGCAGCCTGAACATTAATATCGACATATTCCGCTTTCACAGATTTTCGGAAAACACTGTCCGCCTGCTCGGTGCTCATGGGAATACCGAACAGCTTCAACACTGCGCCGATAGCCACACTGCTCGCCACGCGCGCGTTACCTAGTTCCTTCGCTATAGATGTCATATCCAGTTTAATAACAAAATCATCATCTGTTTCGACGGCACTGTCACAGAGAATAAATCCGCCGTCCCGTAAATGTTCCCGGTGTATAGCGACGGTTTCTTCATTGAGAGCGACGATGCCATCCAGCCTTTCGCTGTGACAACGGGGGGCCTGCTCACCAAAACGAATCCGCGAAAAGTTATGCCCCCCTCGAATACGCGACATCAGATCGCGCACTGTAAATACGCTGCAGCCCGACTGCTTAATCCAACGTTCCAATATTGCCGCAGTAGTATCCACGCCTTGGCCTGCAGCGCCGCCAATCAAAAGATTGTACATAATGCCAATGCCCTCCTTTATTCTTTAGCCTTAAAGTTTGAAGTGCTTATGAAGATTATATCAGAAACATTAAGTATTATAAAGTGTTTAAATACTGTTCTAGAGAAACGCCTTTTTATTAACAGAACTTTTATGAAGTATCTGACCGGCAGATGTTCTACAACCTCATAAAAAGCAAAGAAGCCAATCACAATCGGCTCCTTTCAATAAAATGGTGTTACTGATTATTTTGTATATTTGCAGAGATGTAATAGGAAAACATAAGATATGATGCCCGGCACGTCTGAAACTCTGTGTAAAAGGAGTTTCTGCGTTTACCGAACAGTCTTAACCGCCTTGATCTTTTCCAGGCTTTCTTCCATCATACGGATTTGATATCCGCTGATGAGCGCACCCTCATAACGCATTTCAGCAGAATCGTCTTGAGCAGTGAGGCTTTCAAGCACAGCTAGATTCCTGTGCGTGTCGCAATAATTTCCGAATATATCCTGCAGACCCTTTAAAAAAGCAATGGTATCTTCTTTTTTAAGCTTAAGCAACGGATTGATTATGCTTAGTGCATAACGGAGCTTCTTGATTTGAATCCGTACTCTGTGGATTGCCGCATAATCATTATCAGCGATCCCATCTATGCTGGCGTTTATTTTTCCCAGCTGCTTTCTAATCCGTTTTCGGGAAAAAGACGCAAACGACTGCGGATTGGACTCTTTTTGCGTTTCCCCGGTGCCGGCTGCCTGCTGAGGCAATACATCCTCTATCCATGTCAAAACATCGAAAATAACCGACATCATATCCGACCTGTCTCCGTAAACGAGGTCCTGTTCCTTTTGACGTTCGGACGTAAGCGCCGTCACCAATACGGTTCGCTCCTCTTCAAGCGGAGGATACACTTTAAGGAGCTTGATCCATTTTGATTTCAAAACATCGATTTCCCGAAGACGTCCCATTTTATTCGCAAGCTGTCGCATCTGATTCTGCACTTTTGTATATTGTGCGGACTCTAATAATGGTTTCGCAAAGGACAGAACTGCCCGAAATGTTCTGACGTTTATCCGAAATTGATGTACGGTCTCCGGATCACCGGGAGCGTCAAGAAATTTATGCAAAGCTTGAAAAGCTTCATGGCATTGAAAACGTAAGATTTTCTGGAATTCGGAGACAGCCGCCGCATGAGGCTTAATTTTAAGCCCTTTCGGATGGACGGTCTCGGGAAGCAGCATCCATTCCGGCCAGGCATTCAACGGTTCTTTCGATACGATGCTGAAGCCTACAGCGCCGCCTTTCCCGAACGGAATCGTAAATCCGCAGAGCCGCCGGCTCCAAGCGCTTAAATGGGGCTCATGACCTACAACGACGAGAGTAAAAGAAGGATCAAGGCTTTTGTACGCTTTCTGCAATCCTTTATAGTCTCCGCTTTCCACCCAGTCAAACTGTTCAACCGCTTCTGTTCCCATATAGTCAGCAATTAGCCGGGCAGTTTGCATCGCCCGCGGCAGTGCACTTGAAACAATCCTCAATTTCTGGCTGCCGAAATGTGATGCTAACGCCGGAAGCGTTCTTTCAATATCCTTTATCCCTTTCTCCGTCAGCTTTCTTTGGGCCTCGTCATGGACCTTTTCTCTAGATTCTGCCCTCCCATGACGAATCAGTATCAATTTCTTCTCCACCATATATCACCTCCTAATGGCGTAGGCTGCTTTGTCCAACTGTTCCAGTCCGCGTTTGTATTTTGAGGTTTCAGAAACTATTAATCCATCAACTTTTTTCTCAAGATCATCTGAAAGCAGTTTTAATTCTGTTCTATGCGAATCATCGGATTTCAGTTCGATCTCCAATTGAAAATCCTGTATAGTTTCCCCGCTTCTCTTATAAATAACATCATCCAGGGCCATTTCCAGACATACTCTGTCGGCCGAGAGCCGTACAGGCTCACGATCGTTTTCGATGACTAACGCTTCAACCAAAAGATCAGTTTCTCGTAAAAATCCGAGGTGCATGCAAATAAAATTCCTGTTGTCACTTAAAACCGGCCTTTCAATAGGCTTTTGGATTTCAAGACGTTCCGTTTGGTCGAACCTGGCTTCACCGGATACCGGCTTTTTAATAGTAAGCTCATACTTGCCGGCCTTCTCTCTGATCCTTAACGAACAATCATGTTTATCCAGCATTCCGCCATTTGTATCAAAATAGGTATCGATTTGCTTTTGCTTTGGCTGTATTTCATAGGTATAGCCAAGCCGCTTCTCTATTGTCTTCAAATACTCTTTTACTGCGTCAAAAATACGTCTGCTTGAAAAGTGGTATTTCATTTCAATCTCAGTCGGCCTTTCAGATTCACATATATTCTGCGTCGTTTCGCTCGGTTTGTCCATCTCGTTAATTTTTACCACCTCAATTCAGTAACCGGCTGTGCTTTTTCAAGAAAGCTTTTAATAAACCTTTTCTTGTGTAGCGTTACACAAATTTCTTGTGATTATACCTATACCATAATATTGCCGGATTCATGGGAGACTAAATATTGCTTTACCTGTTACAAAGATTATACCATAAAAAAATCGTTCCTATAGGACACAATCCCTATAGGAACGATTTGACTGCGGAAGAAGGGACTTGAACCCTCACGATGTAACCATCACAAGATCCTTAGTCTTGCTCGTCTGCCAATTCCGACACTTCCGCATAGCGCAATTACTTACGCCGCAAGTAGGATAGTATCATTTTGAAAGAAAAAAGTCAATATATTTTTAACAATTTTATAAAAATTATCCCTCGTAATTATATCCCAAGTCTTCTGTCACTTATTCCCCCAACTGAGAAGTACACGAAGGACACCGTATTGCTTTCATATGGATATCGCTGTAGCAATACGGACATTTCTTCATTGCAGGGGTCTGCTCCTCCTGCTTCTTGCCTGCCGATATGAGCTTGTTCATCAGTTTGACGATCAAAAATATAACGAACGCCATTATGATGAAATTTACAAGGCTGGTCAAAAAGGCACCATATGCAATCGTTACCCCGAAAACCTCCAGCTTCAGCAAATCGAAGTTCTGCCCTGCAAAAACACCGATAATCGGTGAAAGGATGTTGTCTGTCAGAGATGTTACCACCCCCTGAAAAGCGGCACCAATAATTACACCGACAGCCAGATCCATAACGTTTCCTTTTGAGACAAATGCTTTGAACTCATTAAAAAATTTTTTCATCGTAAGAATTCTCCTTCTAAACTAATAATTTCTTTCAGGTTCATACGCTCGAGTATACCATAATATAAAAGTTTTAAAAGATAAAAACCGCAAAATATCGGAGAATTATCCACTTTTACCATTGTATTCCATGTCTTCTCCTGCTATAATATAAGCAATCATAGAGATATTATACCCTATTTAACCATCTTACAAAAGCGAAAAGAAGGCACGGATGCCTCTGTAACTATCAAAGGAGTGATTATATGAATATTAATGTAAGATCTGATGTTTCTTATTTATTTTCCAATTTATCATCTTCCGGTTCAAGTTCCAGTCTCGGCAATCTGAACTATTTATCCGACTATGCCAGCATTAAGAACGGAAGCTACGGAAAACTTTTAAAAGCATACTATAATAAAGTAGGCAGCGATTCTTCGAGTACCTCAACGAGCAATTCCTCGAAGCTTTCTACTTCTCTGGCCGCAGATTCCGTCAAGACTCTGACTGCCATCGAAAGCTCTGCCGGTAAGCTGAAAGAATCTGCCGATGCTTTGATCAACAAAGGGACGGATTCTTTATTTAAAGAGAAAAATGTAACTACAAAAAATGACGACGGCACTACCAATACCACGAAGCAGTATGATACGGAGGCTATCTATAAAGCCGTATCGACCTTTGTTACCAACTATAATTCTCTTATTGATTCGGTATCGAAATCGGATTCTTCTTCTGTTTCGAAGGTTGCATCCAATATGACCAATATCACAAGTTTATATTCTAAGACGTTGGAAAAAGTCGGAATTACGGTAGGAAGCGATAAAAAACTCACACTCGATAAAGAGGCTTTTGAATCGGCCGATATTTCTACTCTAAAGTCCGTATTCAATAATTCTCCTTCATTTGCTTACAGCATTTCAACTCAGGCTTCCTATATCGACTATGCTGCAAGCCGCGAGGCTCTGAAAGCAAATACTTACAATGATACCGGTTCTTACAGCAGCAATTATTCCGTAGGTAATTTACTTGACAGCTTGTTGTAACGTGAAAGATTCAAGTACATAATATCAGCGGGTCGGCAAAATAAAGCCGACCCGCTGTTTTAATGATAACGCATCTGTTTTTATGTACCATGAGTGCTTTTATTTCATAGGAAACCGAAACTTTACTACTACAACGTAACAAGGTCTTTCCTATGAAATAAAAATCGCCTTTATGAAAACCGAAGTTTCATAAAAGCGATAAGTGCAGGAAAAGGGACTTGAACCCTCATGATATTGCTATCACACGGACCTGAACCGTGCGCGTCTGCCAATTCCGCCATTCCTGCACGCAAAGATTATTTTATATGCTTTTTGGCATTCTGTCAACAGTTAAATTAATATTTTAAAGTATCTTCAAATGTACTTAAAAATACGTCATCCCCTTTTATAATGGAGCGGATGGTGAATCATAGGCCCTCGAATCATATTAAACTTTTTACAATAAGCAAGCTCTCAAATAAGGTTACCATTCTATAGTCATTGCTCACCAGCTCCTTATCCTTCTCACACTCTTCATCTTCTTCACATTCCGAATCTTTATATTTGTATAAAACGCCTGCTTCTACTCCATAATCATTCAGCTCACTTCCCGTCAACATATTAAGCCCAAGTTCTTCGCATAATGCCCTAAATGCGTCAAATTTATCTATATTCCCCTCTATTGCCGTTTTCATCATTACTTTTGCCATAATTTCAATACCTCTTTTTCTTTTTACATAAATCTCTTCAGATTATCCCATAGTGTGTCTGAAAACTGCTCGTGCCGAACAAGACGCTTCACTTTGTGGGAGACAAGGTGTGATCGGGGATGCGTAGTGGAGCTACGTTCCCCGCAGTATGCCGCATAATGTTCATTCTTTTATCGTCAGAAATATGCTGTATTCACCAGATATCAGCTCGTAGCTTACCGTATAAGTATTAAGCAGCCTGCTGCCATACTGCAGCTTATCGATCCTATCAATAGTACATAAATCGATCTCTTCAGCACCGGAATTTCCTCCGGCATATAACAACAGCCGATTGCCTTCTCGTTTACGCAGCATTTCATGTAATATCGCCTTACGGGATTTTATCTCAAAGTTGGTCATCTTGGGCAAAACTTTTACAACCAGAGCTTGTCCTATATATTCATCGAGTTCATCTAAAAAGTCATTCGTTTCCATGCTCCCCTCCATTCGAACGTTTGTTCTTTTCCCATATTATTACATTTAGAAGGGGCTGTCAATATCTAATGTTCAGAACATATAAAGGAATATTTTCATCATGTTGATAAGTAAAGGTTAATACACCGTGCCCTCTGGGTATTGCGCCCTGCGCACTTCTCTTTATTCCAAAAATATTATCCGCTTTAACGATAGTATTTTCCTCTCACTATATATGGCAGGCACTTCCTTCTTATTTCCAAGGGTGTCGTATTTCCAGCAGAAAACCCATATTCATCAGATAAGTCCTTAATTCTCGTAAATCCTCTTTGGTTCAGCCTCACATAGAACAATTTGATATAATACTCAACCGGTTTGTTCTCTCTGTCGCATACCTCTTTTACATAATTAACAAAGCCCGAAATATACAGCATATCCGCGGATACGCTATAACCCGCATATTGAGATATGCGAATGAAATACTTCCCGATAATTGCCGCCATTCTGGATTTGTACAGTTCATCGGTCAGGTCTCCTATTTCCTTTATCTTTAATATATAATCTTTATATTGGTTCATGTCCTGAACACTAATTTTATTATTATCTCCGATAAATTCCTTTCTCGTCCAGCATACTTCCCATGTATAACAGCTTTTGTATTGAATCAGCAATTCAAAAAATCTGTCTGACATCTGCTTGCAGACTCCGCCTGCATATATTGTGCGATTGTCAAAATCGACATCGCTGTATTTAAGTCTTATAAAATCATCGATCGTCCTTATGCCTTCATAGAATCCTCTGATCAACATCTCGTAAAACAGTTTGTTAAGTCGAAGACTGGCTATCAGGTATTCCACCGTATCATCGTAAAAGGCCGTAATATCCATCGCTTCAATGCTTTTAAAAATAAAAGCCTCATCATCGAATTCCTCATCTCTAAGATGATTACTGCTTATATATCCGTTACTGGCGCACCAATCTAAGAATAGACTCAGTTTATTCTTTTGATTTAAAACATACTTGATTGATTTCGGATTCCCACAGATTTTATAAATAACGAAATTCACCAATTCCTCTCTGGACATACCGAATACATCTGAAGTCCATACAATCTCCTTATTTAACGCCTGCGCTGCCGCCTTATTGATCTGAATGAAATCCAGAACCATTTTCTTATATTCTTCAGGGGTATATTGTCTCAGCATACGGTGTACCTCTTTTCTCATATGAGGTAAATATACTATATTTATGACAGTTATGTCAAGGAATATTTCCATTATGTTCATCTCATACAAGCCGTTTTTACATAATTAATTTATTCCTTGACAAACATATGTTCGAGTGCTACTATCTGTATATGGCAATACCGCGAACGCTCCTTGATAACTTAATAGGATAAATCAAATAAAAAAGGAGGATCATCAAAACAATAAATGAAAGAATCACAACGTAACAAGCTGCGTATACCGACGCGGGAAGAGTTTCACCGCTCATATGCAGGAGAAGTAAGTCCTCGTGATTTCACTCCGAACCGTCCGGCAGGTTCGACAATCCGGGAGACTGTTAATGTTTTAATTTTTAATGATGAATGCAGAAAAAAAATTAATTATTCGAACTTCACAAATAAGGAAAGGAACCATAGCTTATGAAATATATAAAACAGGGCTTTGCCATTTCGGTACCGGTAAATGAAGACTATGCAGTCAGGGCCAACATATTAAAGGCAGATACTGATAAACCAAATATTTATGATTTTACATTAGAAATATCTCAAAATAACATCGGACAATACCATTGTGTGGCCGGCGATGAGGTATACCGGATGGAGTCGGATAGTATAAACAAAGACGTGGCGGATTATATCCTGAGGATATATCAGGAGGGCTTCTTCTCAGCCATTATTAAAAAATACGAATATGTTGTCAGCTTTATGGAATTCGGCGCCTGGAATTATGAAAGAAGGTAATCAGTCATCGATAAAACACAATATACACTTATCAAGATACCTATCAAAGAAATTGTAAAACAAAATTATAACGTGCTGATTACCAGAGAGGCAGAAATCGAAAATGAATATTTAATTGCCCAGGGGTACTCTCTTCTCTTCGACCAGATACTAAGGCTGCGCGCCGGAGACCAGAATCACCATATAAAGCAATTGATACTGGTCGTTGCCAAAAATGAACAAAAAGAAGAAAAAGTAAATCAGTTAAAGCAATTATTATACGGCGGCTTTACATATAACGGAATACATTATTCCCGCTTTGGGAAATCCGCTTCCCAGGGTAAACAAGGCATCACCGCATTTGTCAGCGATGATATTTTTGAAGATCTGTATACGATTACTCAGATGGACATGGAGATTCTTAATTGTGTTATATCAAAATACGAGGCTCAGCGCTGTCTCCCATTCAGCTCCTGCACCATTCTTCCCGACTATATGCCAAATATTGTCATCATCGGCGAATATGAAAAAGTTTTAGAACACCAGCTGGTTAAATATGTCGTGGAAAGACAGAGAGAATTTACCGATAAGGATACCGGAAAGAAGGGAACCTATAACAGCCGGGAAATCGAGGAAGGTTATAAGGATATAAAATTATCTCCCTTTGACGGCTGCGGCTGTCATGAAAAAGAATTTATGGAAAAGGTAAAGGATACCCTTTGTTTAGATTATTCACCTATCGGTTCGCAGATCCGCATGCCCATGATGAAGGGATATTCCGTATATATTCCGTTCAAGGCACTGCTGCATGAATGGGGATATGAATATATTACAGATATTTATGGAAAAGAACACAATATCGATACCATTGACTGCATTTGGAACACATCTATGTTCAAGGGGCATAAGCAGTTTCAAGAAAAATATGGGAATCAGGCCTGGACGAAATATATGGAAACGGTTGATAAATATGAGTACAAGCTTGGAATCAACAAGTACAGCCACCATATTAATAATCTAAATAAAAAGACGCGTATGAATTTTCAGTATCTTCAATGCTTAGATCTATGGAATCCGAAATACATCGATTATTACCAGCATGGTGAAATCGGTTCCTACGATATTTTAGCAAAGGAAAACGCCGGAAAAATAATTTCTATTGCCAGGTATACCGCCGATTTGTTTGAAAAAATAATTAAAGGCGATAAATTCTATACCTATAAATTTATGGGAGTGCAAAGCACCGAGGACTATGAGCCGGAAAGCAAGTATCTTGAGGCTGTACTCATTAATGACATTATGTTAAAAGACCCTGCCGTAAAACAATTTATTTACCGCAAGCTGAAAAAATCTATCGATGAAGCAAAGGTCGGTAAGATTTATGCCGACGGGTTTTATCATACACTTGTCGGAGATATGATCGGGTATTTGCAATATGCCGTCGGAGAAATTCCAACTGGTTGTTTGAAAGCGCATGAATTTTTTTGTGAAACAATGGCTGAAGGCAATTGCTTATCCTTCCGCTCTCCCTTAGTGGACCCGTCCGAGGTGAACGAAATAACAATCGTAACCAACGAAATTACCCGTAAATGGCTCTCTCACTTTAAGGATCAGGACGTGGTGATGCTCAACATGTATGACCTCTCATTACCTCAACAGGGAGGTGCCGACTGTGACGGAGATATTGTTTTTCTATGTAACGATCCCACCATCGTTTCATCGAAAATAGAAAAGCCTGTCATAATTGACATAAACGACAAAGCAATGGCCATCCCAAAAGAATATAACAAGAAAAACCTTATCGAATATGAACTGATGACAAGGGACAGCCGTATCGGAGAAATCACAAATGCGGCCACCAGCATTGAAAACAAGTATACTGATGATGAGAATATCGGGAAATTATACTCAGACTATGCCAGTCTGCTACGAATCTTTCAGGGTCAGAACCGGCCCCTTTACACAGCGATGTGTATTGCAAATGCAGTGAACCTGGAAATCCAGGGTGTCATTCGAACCGGCTGCGTCCGGTAATCTTAGGAAATGAAGACGAATCGAATGGCTGACAGGAAAAACCTAAGTCGAAGAAGATAAGGCAATCCTGTGCCAAGCCTCCCGTCTTGGGAGGAAGGTGCAACGACCATTCCGTAAGGAAGTACATACAAGGTGAAATTCCTTGTATGGAAGCGCTGCATATCCATTTTTCCATGGATAAAGATATGGTCTACTCCCCTTATAAATATCGGGAAACCGAGGGTATCAAGGAAAGAAATAGATTTTTTGAAAACCGGACTTCGCTGGAATATGAGCGGCAGCCTTAGAAAACACCTAAAGCAAATTCCGTATTTCTTGCTTTTTAACTATCCGAAAAAAATGGACATCTATCAAAAGGTACGCCTCAAAAACAAAGATAGAAAAGAAGAAAGCGGCAAACTGAAATTAAATTGCTACCACTCTCCTTCTCCCATGAATGAACTATGTGCTTTTATATGTGCCTGGGAAAAAAAGAATATTTTATGGAGCAATGACATAGGCGGCTTGGCAGATACAAAGGAGATTGTTCTCAATCATACCTTAGAGCTGCAGAATAGACACATTATGAGAATATGCCGCAGATACATCAACGACTACGCACAGGAGATCAAAAAGCACATAAATATGCAACGGGAAAAATCGGATAACGAAGATCACAAATTCAACATGGAAGCAGTTGCCGGAGAATTCAGGAAAAAGCTGCGAGATGAAACCGGGCTGCCGGAGAAAACTATTGCTAACTACATCATCAAGGTTTCCTATGGCAGCATGTCAATCAGCAAGGCCTTGGCATGGTCCGCATACGGCGATTATATCGTAGACAATCTGAGGCGAAATACAAATATCAAACGAAACGTCAGCATAAAAGAAGTCCCGTTCCAAACGGAAGGTACCTATGAATATCTGGGTAAATATTTTGAATTCGAGGAAGGTGATACCTATTTACAACTGTGATGAAATGTATCTTTATGAGATTATAGAAGATTACAAGGACGCATCCTCTCAAGAGGAAAAAGAGGAGATTTTCCGCGCTCTCTGCTCTTCCATCTGGTCCTGTGACAACAAAAGAAGAACCTATACCAAGTGCATCCGCTTCAAAATAAGAAAGGACTTAATAAATACCGAGCTCGGGCAAGTTTTTAATACATGGTCTCTCATTGAATATAAATATTATAAAGCAACCACGAAGGACGAAAATTGGCGCAGTATTATCAGGCAAAAAATAAATAATATTTATACCAGGTATTTTGATAAAGAAATTGTTCTCGGTAAAGAATACATGCATTTGATCACAACGCCAAAGCGCTTATATTATGAATGGATCTCCGGCTCGGAATTAGATGCCCAAGGGGTTACTTCCATTATCGATAATGCAATCGACGACTCCCTAAAAGTCAAAAGCAGGCTGCAATCGGAAAAAATGTCCTTATCATGGGGAGATTATAAAAAGGTAATGGAGGGCTTTTTACATACCGCTTTTCATAATTGTAAATTAATCGAAAGCTACGAGGATAAGTCGGTCGTTTCATCCATATTCGATTTCCTGACCGAAGATCACTTTTACGTGAGGTATATCAATCACAGCTTAGACGGCCTTATGCGCAATTACCAAAGAAAATATTATGGAGTAAGACAGCACAGACCTCTTAAAAGATGCCGGTCATGCCGATGCATCATAGAGAATGACAGTAAAAACAGACAATATTGCAAGTCTTGTAAAAAGGAAATAAGAAAAAGAATTAATCGAAATTATTATATTAAGACTGTTTTAAAATCGTAGTTCTCCCCAGATTTAAGCTATTTATTGATATTTTTTCTTTCTTATATATCATATATGGAAATACAGAGAATCCATTTACTTTTCATAAAGTCCTTCTCATTTCTAGTCGGCGGCAGCACTGCAAATCCAAAATGCGGTGTTGCCGCTGACATTCTGAAGATTATAAATTCATTAAACTATCGATACTGTCAGGAGGTGAGCATTTGGAAAACACAAAAAATTATGATATGTCCGAATATCGGAACAAAATAATGCATGCTATTGTATCGAACGAAAATATGGTAAAGCTTTTAGAGGACGACCCGCTAGGCCATCCGGAGGATACCATCCCATATAGTAAAGCCTATCCATATGAATACATACCCGATGAAGCGGCCGAAAGCGGTAAATACATCAGCTTTGAACTCCACGCTACAACTGATGAAAAGAACAAACTGTTTAAAAGTATAACGGTTTCCTTTTTTATCCTATGCCATGCCGATGAGGTGCGGACGGCAAAAGGCTTATGGTATGACAGCGTATCCTGCGAGCTGGAAAATATTTTTGCAGGAGGCAAGCTTGGCATCGGCAAAACATCTTTCATAAGCAATACAGCTTATGCTCCAAACAAGAAATTCAAGGGAAGGCTCTTATCCTTTGCCGTAAAAGAGCTCCAATACGGTATAAGAAATGGAACATAAGAAAAGCTTATTGAATTCATCCTCCCTTCCCATCACACCCCAAATCGAATTATATATTCCTACGGTGGGGGAAATATTGGAGGATGAGAAATATTATTATAATTTGGTGTTTTCACTGTGTGCGACTCCTTCCGATTACATGGTACAGCTAGATGACGCAGGAATTGATTATACTAAAATTACAGATTATGAGTTATTTCTAATGCTATTTCAGATGCATAAGACTCAGGATTTTTCACTTCTCTTCCCGAAACTGGATATGAGCGGTTTTCAGATATGCTCTAACAGCGAAACAGAAGAAAAGGTACTGTATGACGAAATGTCCGGTATTATGCTGGATAGCGTTATTATTTCCCAAATAACCGATACTTTAAGATTAATAAATGGATTAAAAAAACATGTTGTAAAACCCGGTAACGATGAGGCAAAAAGATATTTACTCGAAAAAGAAAGAAAAAGAATAAAAAGAAATGCAAAGAAACCGTATAAATCTCAGTTGGAAAACTTAATTATCGCTTTGGTAAACCGCGCCGAATTCAAATATAACTATGAAGAAGTTATGGACTTATCCATATATAAATTCAATCAAAGCTTTAACCAGATTAGAACGGGAATTAACTTTCATAATACTATGAGGGGAATATATGCCGGCACCATCGATATATCGAAGATTACCGACAGGGCAAGTTTAAGTTGGATTTCCGAAGATTAATTTTATTTAAAAAGGAGAATATAAAAATGGCTATTGATGTAAACAAATTAATTATCACACAGGTGGATCAGATTACGGCTTTTAATACTGCGAACGAATTAGAATTCATTCTTGACGAGCTTACTGCTACTACTATTTCCAACAGCGAGGAAAAGACGGACATTACCGGCAAGGGCGGACGTAAAATCGCTTCGCTGAAAAAGAATAAGGCGGTGAAGATCACCGGAACAAACGCGCTGGTCGTAGGCGGTGCCATTGCAGCTATCACCGGTACTGAAGTAGAAAGCGGTACATATAAAGTCCGTTTTACGGATATCATCGTTGTTAATAACGACAAATGCGAAACAAAAGATACTGCAGTAGGAACTGCCGGCGCTGAAATCGGTACGATCTATGTTAAAAATGCAAACGGTTCTTTGGGAAGGACATTATCTCAGAATGCTACTGCCTCCAAAAATGGAGAATTCGCTTACGATCCCGCAACGAAAGAAATCACTTTCTTCGAAGGTGATCTGAAGAACGGTGAGGAAGTTGTGGCTTTCTACGATGTAGAGGTAGAATCGGCAAAGATTTCCAACGATTCGGAAAAATATGGAAAAACATTAAAGCTTTATATTGATATCACTGCTCAGGATAATTGCGATAACGTATATCATGGACAGTTTATTATCCAAAGAGCTGATTTTAACGGAACATTTGATCTGGCAATCGGCAGCGAGCCTACCACTCAGGCATTTGAAGCCGAATCTCTTGCAGGCGGATGCACCGGTTCCTCCAACCTTTGGGACTTGATTATCTTTCAGTAAAACTTCTTAAAGGGGTATGAAATTGTTAAATAAAATACAAAGACCATGCAGGATATGCGGAAAACTATACACTCCATGCCATAATTGCGAAAGTGACTCTTCCGCTTTTCATTGGAGAACGGTAGCCTGCTCGAAGGAATGCGCCTTGGCATACTTTTCTAAAGTAGAAAAAGCAAGGGCAGACAAATAAACTAAAATAAATACAGACAAAACTGGAAAACGGGGATATAAATATCTTATTTACTAAAATTTGATTTTATATCCCCCGTTTTTAATAAAGAGTTGCTTATACACAAGGTATTTTTACAAGGATATGTTCCTTAAGGAGGATGGATAAGTTATGATTAAATATTTTAAAATGAAAGAAAAAGAAATCGAGCTGAAAACACTGCTATACAGCTATGCTCTAAATTTTGTTAAAGAAAAAGAGGACATCATCAAGGTATTGACTAATCTGGTAACAGCATTGAAAGATGTACCTCCGGAAGAGCTGCAGGAAAAGCTTATCGAACAAATTGTAAGGAATATGGAACGGAGTAAGGAATGACTTGCTTTTATTTACAATAGGCATTTCCTTACGGTATAGAGAGGCGTCGCATGAGTAAAAATGACAATAAAATCGATGTCAGCATACAAATCACTGACTCGCAGGAAACAATACAAAAAAAATTAAGCAAAGCCGCAAGAAACTTAAAAATAGAAGCATCCCTGGGCGAAAACAGCAAAGAGAAGTCTTCCATGCTATCAAAGTGGCTCAATATGACCAAAATAATAAAAGTGGCCGAAACAGCTGTCAAAAGCATGGCGAATCAGGTCATAAAATTAAATACGGCCGAAACCGATCTGGCCATGGCCTCCAATATAACCAAACCGCAAATGACAGCTTTAATCTCTTCCTATTCAAAGCTGGGCGCTGAACTGAAAGCCACTGTAACCGATATTACCCAGTTAGGAACGGAATGGCTAAAGCACGGCAAAACCGTAGCCGAAACAACCACCCTTATTAAGGACTCTATGGTACTATCCAAAATAGGAAATTTATCTTCTGCTGAAAGCACCAAATATCTTGCTTCCATTATGGACGGTTATAAAATTTCCGCCGAAGGCGCGATGCACATTGTAGATAAATTATCTTCCGTTGACGTGGCCTCCGGCGCAAATATCGGCGGACTTGCCGCAGGTATTAGCGAGGTGGCAAAAAACGCAGACTCGGCAGGAATATCGCTTGATAAGCTTCTCGGATATTTTGCCGCTGTAGGCGATAGTTCCCAAGCAGAAATGACAAATCTAAGCGGTTCCATTAATGCTGCATTATCCCGAATGGAAAATATCAGGCTTTCCAAGTTGGATGATTACGAAAATAACGGGGAAAGCCTATCCGGAATTGAAGCAGTTCTTGGAAAAGAAGGTATATCATTAAGAGATTCCTCTGACTCTTTCAGGGACTTAGGCGAAGTTTTGGATGAGGTAGCCTCTAAGTGGGATTCCTACTCGGAAGTTTCTCAGAATGCTGTCGCCGGTGCCTTTGCCGGCAGCGAACATTCTGATAACTTTACAATTCTCATGGAAAATTACGATAATGCAATGAAGTATGCAAAAATCTCATTGGATTCATCGGGTCAGGCCATGGAAAGATTCTCCATTTATCAAGAATCACTTACCGGTAAAACGGAAGAATTTAGGAACGCATTTATCGGTCTTTCAACAACCGTACTCGATTCGGATTTTCTAAAGGGTGTTATTGAATCCGGTACAACTTTAATAAATATTTTTGATGCAATTATAGGAAAATTAGGTGTTATTCCAACGCTATCGGCAGGTATCGGCGCCGCATTAAGCATTAAAAACGTCGGTGGGGCCAGAATGTTCGCCCTCAAAATTTAAATATGCACGACAGTATGGATGTTCTTTTGGATACAAAAGTTTCTACCATACACTTTATGAGGTACATAAAGGTAAACGGCTTATATGGTCTGAATAGATAATAGGTAAAAATAGCCTATTCTGGGAAGCACGTCAACCTCATACTACTCTCCTGTTATGGCGACATATCAGGCTTTAGTAACAATGTATGAGCTCGTGTGGTCAGCAGGGAAGCACACTCTCGCAGGTGAACCCCCACTGTAATAACATAGCCGGAATCATTTAGCTGCAACGTTTGTGATTTAATAGATATTCGGGACTACGCTGAGCAGCACAGTGAAATTATTAGACAGAGACTTATCCTTTATCTTTGCTGCATGTTTGGCACTCACGCCATTTGAGTGTTTATGATAAGAAATGGCAATTTATAATTTTATATTTGAGAGTCAGAGTCCGTACAATGGGACTCATCTTTTGTTATACTTTTTATATAGAGCTCTATAAGTTTTGATTTTCGCGCGATCGGAACTTATCTACTAACTATAGAAAGAAGGGGTATGCATATGAACATCGTTTATAAACCATATTTAAAATTGATCGTAGTTAAAGTTGACCATTTTAACTCCGAAATTATTGATGAAAGGAACTTTGGATGTGATGAAGAGAATAAAATAAATGAGTTTAAGGACAAGTATATCAGAAATGATAATTATACTATATTAAGTATTGATATGTAGCATGATACTAAAGTGCTGCTTAGGTAATTCAATTTCATAGTCAACTTATAATTCATAAGGAATAAAATTAAAAGCTGTGGTCCTCTGCGGCCACAGCTGGTTTTGTCCTCTATTTTGAATATTATAATAACCTATTATAAAGAGACCGTTTCAAAGTTTGTGTAAACACAAAAAACTGATAAAAGATATGTGAATAGTTGCATTAAGGGCAAGGCTGTTTTCCTAAGTCTTGCCCTTGATTGTATTATAATGCTGATTTTAAGTATGT
>JAEYJO010000070.1 GCA_023408815.1 Bacillota bacterium
AAGGGTTGCAACGAGTCAAAGGCTATAGGGCTTGAACAAAGTGAAAGCCAGCGTCTTTAGGCGCTGGCCGGTAACAGACCCTTATAGGGTCAGAGCAAACCACCCGTTGGACGGGTGGTCATGATTAATATATGGTGAATATCCGGGCAAATAAATCATATATTTTAAATTGAATAGATGTATGACGGAGGCCTTATAATGCTGTATAGCACAGTAAATGGAATCGATGAAGTAGTAAACGATTTTTCCATGCCTCATTTTTTAGATACTTTCATGGCTTTTGTAGAAGCAATTATACCATGGACTCCGAGACTTGCGGCAGAATATGGTGAAATACAATATCCCGGAGCGATCGATGCACTCACTTATGAATATCTTGTTTTGTCTTTGTATGAGCTGGGAAACGTGGCATTGCTGAAATCTACGGTAAAGACCCTTGACATGGCGGCAAGGGAGCTTGTGATTAGTGGGGGTAATGAATTTTCTCTTGATATTATGGGAGGTGGAACGATAAATTTTGCTGCACTGGTGCCCAGCGATAGACTGGCAGCGCTGAATATCTTGAAACAGCAGGAACTCTCCTCCTATAACAGTCCGATGTTTACGAATAAATACGTAATAGATTTGCTGGTGAAAATGACGATGATGGGCTATTATTCGGAGTGGTTTGGATATGGTACCACCCGTTTGGATGAGCCTAATCAGAGAATATTTGAATTTATGCCCTTTTCATGGCAGCAGGTATCCTATCCGGGCCCTGACAGAGATTAACATTTTTATAGAAAGGATAATAAATTCCGGTGTAAAGTATGGAGTATGATGTGGATGTGATTGTAATTGGTGCGGGAGGAGGAGGCGCTGTAGCGGCGAAAGAACTAGGGGAAAAAGGAATTAGAGTTCTGGTTTTCGAAGCCGGTCCGTGGTATGGAAATGAGAAATGGCCCAAGCCCAATGCGGAGCATGGCGGAGAGAGCAGCGCTTCCATAGAAGATTTGAATCTTCCGCTATTGAAGGAAAATTTTACCGACTTGGAAAACGATATGAATGATTTAATAAGCGGCAAATTTCGTTGGGGGCCTGCCGATAGAAGTATAGGTCCATGGACCAGAAGCGTAGCAAACGGAGGAACCGTATGGCAGAGCGCGGGAGTGGGAGGAACAACACTGATTTATACCGCAAACTGCCCGCGGGCATATCCGGTGGCAGTAAACAATATCTGGCCCATACCCTACAGCGAGCTCATCCCTTATTACGAGAAAGTCGAGGAGGCACTTCCTGTAATCGACAGCAGGCCTACCGCCAAGGAGAACTTGTTCTACTATGGGGCAAAGCAGGCGAACTGGAATGAGCTGACGGGAAAGGATATTACGCGCCCGGGCTACCGGCCGCAGCCAAATGCCATCCTGCTTCGCGGTGAAGAGGCCAATATACCGGACTACGATATGGAAAGGGATGGAGAATACGGCTGTACGTTCAGAGGGCACTGCATAAACGGCTGCCATATAGGGCCGAAGGTGCAGGCAGTAGCTAAAAGGTCCACCTTCGCAAGCTATATTCCGTGGGCACTTTATTCCGGAAACGTACAGGTCAGGCCAAATGCTTTTGTAACGCAGATATTAACGGAGCCAGACGGCGAGAATGTACTGCGCGCGGTAGGAGTAATATATAAGGACACGTGGACCGGAGAGGTGTTCGAACAGCGTGCGGATGTGGTAGTTATGGCAGGCGGCTCCATTGAGACACCGCGCCTTTGGCTGAATTCCGGACTTCCTCATAACTCGTGGGTCGGAAGAGGATTGGTAAATCACTGGATGGACAGTGTTACGGGGATATTCGACCAGGAAGTGTTGATGGAGGTATTGGGAAACCCTGACATAAGTCCTTTCGTAGGACAAAATGGGGCGGCAAGATTCGATTATCCGGGGCTGGGTGTCATACAGACCATGGGCTTTAGCCCCGGCTTGTATTCCTCGGTCTTTTTCGGCATGAGCGACAAAGGCTTTGCTGAATGGAATAAGGTGGAACCCGGCGAGCTTTGGGATATGGAGGGAGCGGTAGTAGGTGCCCGGTTAAAGGAAATAATGATGGACTATAAGAGAACACTGAGTTTGCTCATATTTACGGACGATGAAGTGAACCAGAGAAACGGTGTAAGCTTGGACTACAAAGTCAGAGACGCGTATGGCTACATACCTAAAATAGTCTATTATCCCAGCGATAAGGATAGGATAAAACGCGACAGGCTTGCGGCTATATCGGCGGATATTTTAAAAAAAGCCGGTGCAAGAACGATTCTTCGTTCCAACTGGCCAGCTAATCTATATATACATATTCAATCTACCATGCGTATGGGAGTCGTCACAGATACCAATTGTGAGGCGAGGCAGGTGAAGCGGCTGTTCATAGCCGACAACAGCGTGCTTTATAATTCTCTGGGAGGTCCCAATCCGACCCTTACCACACAGGCTTTAGCAGTAAGGACCTCGGAAAAGATAAAAGATAAATACTTTTAATAAGCGGGCTGCGCACTAAATTATTTAGTGTCGCAGCCTGCGCTTAAAGTTACAAAAGCTGAATGCGAAAAGCGGTGGTCTGAGGCGGTATGCTGGGAGTCTGGAAGTTGGCATGCTCCACTTTTACCATTTGCCCGGGCCTGATCGAGCCTAAGCGGATTGACCTGCCGCGCTGATCAAGAATTACGGTTGCGTTGGAGACGACAAATCGCATCTGGCGTGCCGGATTAGTGGGATTTCCAGTAATGAGAAAACCGTTATTTACATCTACCTTGACTACCCGGTCTGTAGTGACGCTGGCGGAAGTCTCGTTCTGCCGTACGACAATGCGGAATGCATTTGACTGAGGAGGAATGCTTCTCGTCATAACAGCCGAAAATTCGGCATCTATAAACATCCCTTTCCTGATTTCGCAAAGGCAAGTACGTTCGCCGAACTGATTTATAATAATGGTATCCCGCCCTACATTTAGCCGCAGGAGTTCGATATGAATCGTATTGCCCTGTCCCCGCACTCCATAGGAAATCACGATAAAGCCAGATGTTCTGCTGTTGGTAACTACTTCTTCGACCAGGGCGTTCTCCACGCGCATAATATTGCCGCGCTGGGTAATAGTGCCCCTGCTGTCTGCTGCACTTGTATTGTTCATATAAACCTCTGGATTGTATGTTTTTCTAGTTATATTATATGCCTGCGTCCCGAAAGGTGTCACATTGAGGGAGAAATCATAATGTTTTCTCAAATTAAAAAATCCATTGACAAATTGAAACCTGTTGCATATAATACGAATTAATATAAAGAAAAAGACCTTGAAAAGGAATAGTAACTGTTTGATAATTTTCAGAGACCTGCTGGACGGTGTGAAGCAGGAGTTAGAGAATGGTGAACTCGCCTTCGAGTTGCCGGCTGAAATCAAGTAGGTCGTGCCGGATGCCCACCGTTACAGGGGATAGATATTAGTCTTATTGTACTCGTATTGAAATTGCCCGGAATAGAGTGGTCCGCAGATAATATAACTTCTGTCTCTTAGCGAGACGGGAGTTTTTTTATTTCATAGGAAAAAGCTCTTTTTGTTCTGCAATAGCAATTTTGAACATTCACAGTAAGAAGTATCGAAAGTGCATACATAATTGTATGAATTAGAGTGGTACCGCGGAAAGCTCCCTTTTCGTCTCTTGACATCGGCAGGAGATGAAGGGAGCTATTTAAATATCACAAAAAAGGAGATGCAGTTATGAAAAGAAAAATTTACGTATTTGACACAACACTTAGAGACGGAGAGCAGGTTCCCGGCGCGAAACTGAATCTGGAGGAAAAATTAGATGTAGCGAAGCAGATTGCCAAGATGAAAGTAGATATGATGGAAGTGGGCTTTCCCTCCTCTTCCCAGGGAGATTTTGAAGCGGTAAAAGCGATCAGCGAGAAGATAGGTCAGGAAGTATGTATTGCGGCATTAGGCAGAGCTGTGGAATCGGACATAGACGCCATATACCAGAGTATCCGTAAGGCACAGGACCCCTTGATCCATATCGTATTAGGGTCTTCTAAGGTACATGTGTCGAAGAAGTTACAGAAAACACCTGAGCAGATTATAGAGATAGGAGCCTCGTCTGTGAAATATGCCAGGCAGTTCCTTCCCAAGGTACAGTATTCCTTAGAGGATGCCAGCCGGTCGGATTTCGAATATATGTGGAGAACAATAGAGGCGGTCGTGAAGGCGGGGGCCACCATCATCAACATTCCGGATACCGTAGGCTACGCCGTACCCGAGCAATTCGGCAATCTGATATACCGAATCAATGACAGGCTGAAGAACCTGGAACCCAATGTACTTTTGAGCGTCCACTGCCACAACGATACCGGACTGGCTACCGCGAATACCTTAGCGGCTGTGAAAAACGGAGCGGATAAGGTGGAATGCACCGTGAACGGAATTGGAGAGCGTGCGGGAAATACCTCCTTGGAGGAGGTGGTTATGGGAATCAAGCTGCATGAGGACTATTACGGAGGCTACACCAGTATTGATACGGCAAAAATCTATGAAACCTCCCGCATGGTCAGCGCCACGATGGGATTGGATGTTCAGGTCAATAAAGCGATTACGGGAGAAAATGCCTTTGCCCATTCGTCGGGTATCCATCAGGACGGCTTGCTGAAATCCAAAGATGTATATGAAATTATGGATCCCGAGACGGTAGGAGCGCCTCCTATGGAACTGGTATTGACGGCAAGATCCGGCAAACACGCCTTTTTATATGTAACAAAGAGGTTAGGGTTCGAAATACTGGAAAAGCATGTCCCGGACGTCTTCGAAAAGTTCCTGCAATTAGCCGACAGGAAAAAGGAAGTTTATGATAATGATATACTGACGCTGTTTAAGAACTGTCCTAATGTAAAATCCGTTTTCGATAAGGAACTGTGGCAGTTGGAAGAATATCAAATGACCGCCACCAGTACGCTGCCCACGGCAACGGTCAAGCTGATCCGCGGAGATAAGCAGGTGGTAACAAGCAGCAGCGGTTCGGGAGTAATCGACGCGCTTTATAGCTGCATCATGGAAGCGGTGCAGGAGTCCGTGGAATTAATTGAGTACAGAATTAATAATCTGAGCCGGGGGAAAGGAAGCCTTGGAAAGGTCACTGTTCAGATTAAACACAACGACAAATTATATCAGGGAAAAGCGATTGAGCAGGATGTAATGGAGGCGAGTGCGCTGGCATTTATCAATGCAGTCAATAAGATTATTTTGGATGAAGAATAGGATATCCTCAAACTGTGGCCAGATCGTATTTATGGAAGATTGACGGTATAATAAAAAAGAATTATAATATCCAGTAAACATATAGGAAAACCATAAGTTCAGGAGGAAAAGAGCATGGAAATAGAAAGAGTATGTCAATTTCTAAACGACGCACAAACTTATTATCTGGCTACAGTAGAAGGAGATCAGCCGAGAGTGAGGCCCTTTGGCACGGCCCATATTTTCGAAGGAAAGCTATATATACAGACTGGGAAAATAAAGAAGGTTTCAAAGCAGCTTGCCGCTAACGCAAAAGCTGAAATCTGCGCGATGAAGGGCGGAGAATGGATCCGGTTGGAAGGTATTCTCGTGGAGGACGACAGGACGGAAGCCAGGGAGTCCATGCTGGAGGCTTACCCTTCCCTGAAAAGTATGTATGCGGTAGATGACGGAAACACTCAGGTGCTTTATTTTGAAGATGCTACCGCCACAATTTATTCGCTCACAAAAAAGCCGGAAGTTATAAATCTCTAAAAACAGGAAATATTTATAGCCCATCCGTTTAGAAACAGATAAATGTTTGACATAAAATTCCGATTACAATCCCCAATAATTAATGCTGAAAATGGTACAAAAGTCACAGAAATAAATTGAATAAATAACGTGCAAGGAGTATAATTTTAATCAGTACCGGGGATATAGCATGTACGAAAAATTTACTGACTTATGACAAATAACAGCAAGAATGAAAACATTACACTATCAGGATAAGAAAGGATAAGATACTATGATCTGGAAAGATAAGTATGAGCTGGGCGTTCAGATAATCGATGAACAGCATAAAGAGCTGTTCCGGCGTGTCGACGCATTTGTGCAGACGCTGCGCTCTTCCGTTACTTGGGAAGAGAAGGTAAAAAAGGTCAACGAAACGCTGGAATTCATGAATGGTTATGTAGTGGAGCATTTCCGTGACGAGGAGGAATATCAGAAGAGAATAGGATACCCCGGTTATGAAGAACATAAGAAAATACATGATGATATGGTAAGTTATGTGGTGAAGGTCACCGAAGAATATGAGAAAAGTGGTTTTAACGAGCAGTTGATGCAGCAATTCGGGGGAAAGCTCCTTTCCTGGCTGATTAACCATGTTGCAGCGCAGGACCAGCGGATTGCCGATTACGCAATTAAAAAGGGGGTGTCAGAAGATGACAGATAATCTTTACAGACCCTTTTTGGAGGCCACTCGCAATGTGTTTCAGCTAATGCTGGACATTACTGACATCGACGAGCTTTCTCCGGAGAAACATGTGGATGAGGACGGTTTGGATATTTCCATCGGGATTATAGGAGAAATGGAAGGAGAGGTCATTTATCGTTTCCCGCGCACTACATCCCTCGGTATGGTAAATATCATGAGCGGACTGGAAATGGATACTGTGGACGAATTTGTAATCTCAGCTATTTCTGAAATAGCGAACATAATCAGCGGTAATGTACTCACTATGTTTGCCCAGAAAGACGTGAAATGTGATATATTGCCGCCGGTATCACGCAAAGCAGAGAGCAGAGACGGTTATACCACCTGCTGTATCGCTACTCCTGCGGGAGACGTTTGTCTGGACATCCTTATGAAGTCCGCCGCAAAATAGACGAAGCATTCGAGAATGCGGAAGTGAAAAGCAAAGGTGTAAGGCGTATTTTCTGTCATGAAAATACGCCGTTTGTATAATATACTAATATTAACTTATATTACCCACCAATGGAAGGAGAACCTAATGGAAAATTTTAAATTCTACAGTCCCACCTATTTTGTTTTCGGCAAAGAAGAAGAAACGAGAACAGGACACTATATAAAACGCTTCGGCGGTAAAAAGGTCCTGATTCACTACGGCGGCGGCTCTGTAATACGCTCCGGCCTTCTGGACAGAGTAAAGCTTTCCCTGGAAGCAGATGGAATAGAATTCGTGGAACTGGGCGGCGTTAAGCCGAATCCCAGAAGCGGCCTTGTTTATGAGGGCATTGAGCTGTGCAGGAAAGAAAACGTGGACTTCGTCCTCGCGATAGGCGGCGGGAGTACCATCGATTCCTCCAAGGCCATAGCTGCCGGTGCTGTCTATGATGGAGATTTCTGGGATTTCTACCAAGGAAAGGCAGTCACAAAGGCGCTTCCTATAGGAACTATACTCACGATATCCGCAGCAGGAAGTGAAGGGTCGCCGGATTCCGTTATTACCAACGAGGATGGAATGTATAAGCGCGGCGCTACGGGAGAGGCTTTCCGCCCGGCATTTTCTATTTTAAATCCTGCGCTGACCCAGACCCTTCCTCCCTTTCAAATTGCTTGCGGAATTACGGATATAATGGCACACTTATTCGAGCGTTATTTTACCACCACCACTGAGGTCGAGGTAACCGATAGGATGATAGAGGGTTTGCTTCTGACCGTAATCAAGGAAGCGCCCCGTGTAATAGAGGATCCTTGCAATTATCAGGCGCAGGCTAACATCATGTGGGCAGGAATGATGGCTCACAACAATTCCTGCGGAGTAGGAAGAGTACAGGACTGGGCGAGTCACGACATCGAGCATGAGCTTTCTGCAATATACGACTGTGCACATGGAGCGGGATTGGCGGTAGTATTTCCTGCATGGATGCAGTATAACATGAAACACGATATAAACCGTTTTGCCCAGCTCGCAGTTCGTGTATGGGGCTGCCAAATGGATTTTATGAATCCCGGGAATACGGCGAAGGCAGGAATCGCAGCGCTTAGACGATTCTGGACCTCTATAGGAATGCCTTCTGATTTTGCAGGGCTTGGAGCCAGGGAAGAGGACATAGAGAAAATGGCACATACTGCCTGCTATGGTGATGGCCGGAATGGTGTTATCGGAGGCTTTGCCAAGCTGGAGGAGAAAGATGTCGCTGCTATTTACCGTCTGATGCTGTAAAATCAAAGCAGTATCTTATCAGAAAATACATGTTATCATACAAAAGACAAAAGCCAGATTAATGTGTCGGAGGAAGTAAAGTGACACGAGAGCAAAATAACATAAGAGAAAACGAAGAAAAAATGAACCAGATACATATGCGGGAAATGTATAATGCATATGAGAAAATTGACGGAGACTGGCTCAGGCTCCACTATAAGGTTTCCCTATGGATGGTGGTGTTTGCCTTCCTTGTGGAATGTATATTAGGGGCAATACTGGTGCGTTCCGAGCTGCTTGAGACGACGGTGAATATGTTCGCCTGGAAGTTTGTCGTATTGCCCAGCGGAATTAATTTCCTCTGTATCCTTATTAATACGTTGGTAATGAAATCGGAAAACTTCTCTCAGAAGCAGAAAATATATGTGATCTCACTGAGTGTAGTGGCCGTCAGTTTCGTGCTGTTTACGGTGCATACCATATTTTGGACTACCTACAGTATATTCTTGGGGGCAATCATGATGACAATTATTTATGCCAGCTACAGCCTGACAGGAACTACTGCGGTGACGAGCCTTATTCTCATTGTCGTTTCAGAATTGTTTATCAAATGGGATACGGGGAAGGTAAGTGTTTTCGAGAGCGCGCTTCGAATGGGTGACTTTTTGATTTCCATCGCTATTCTGGCGGCGCTTTCTGCGGCCTGTATGGTAGCGATACGGTTCGAGCGCAAGAAGAATAAGGCAAGTATACGGCTGCAAATAGAGCGTATGCAGCTTCAGCATAGCCTTCAGATAGATGAGATGACGGGCGTATTTAATCGTAAGATGCTCCATGATTTGCTAAAGAGCATTGAGGAAGAGGAGGAATACGGCAGATATATCCTTGCGATGGCGGATATCGATCATTTTAAGAGTATAAATGATAGTTGGGGGCACCCTTTCGGGGATAAATGCCTGATAGAATTCGCCGAACTTTTAAAGACGGATGAGGATAAAGCAACCCCCTTCCGTTATGGGGGAGATGAATTCTGTCTGCTGTTTCACGATACCAGCATGGGAGAGGCGATGGATATCTGCGAGGATATAAAGACGAAACTGAATAGATTGCGTTTCGAAGAGAATCCCGATGCCAGGCTGACGGCAAGCTTTGGACTTTCCGCATATACGGAGAGAGTCGATGCAGTTCGCCTCTTCGTCCGTGCCGATCGCGCCTTGTACGAGGCTAAGCGGATGCGCAATTCTGTTCGTATCTATTCCAAGGAAGAGCAGCCGTGAAAATAAATTTTTGCCAGGAGAAAGCTATGTATATGCAAAAGGTGGATATGAATACATATCCGAGAAAAGTACATTTTGATTATTTTCGCGCTATGGGCTATCCGTATGTGGGTTTGACGTCGAATGTGGATATTACGCAGGTTGTAGGTAAGGCCAGGGAGAGAGGGCATTCTTCCTTTCTATATCTGCTTTATGCAGCGGGAAATGCGGCTAATTCAGTACAGGAATTCCGCCAGCGCATTGACGGGGATGGCATCGTGGAATATGAATTCTGCAGGACATCCCATACGGTAATGAAAACGGATGGTACCTATGCCTACTGCGAGGCCGACCCGACCCTTAGTTTCGAGCGGTTCATGGAGGAAACTGCCAGAAATCAGGAAAAGGTACTTGCAAGCGGGGGCTTGGAGGAGGAAAGCGATCCGAATTCCCTCTTTTTCATTTCCTGTCTGCCGTGGGTAAGCTATACGTCGCTGATACAGCCGGTGCCCTTTCCCGCGGACTCCAATCCCAGAATCACATGGGGAAAATATTTTACAGAGGAAGGCAGGCTTATGCTTCCGGTAAGTGTACTGGCTCATCATGCCCTGATAGACGGCAGGCAGATAGCAGATTTCTACGAGAGCTTATCTCAGGGCCTGGTGAAGGAGTGCTTTATTTAATGTGGAACTTTTCGAGTAAGCGTTGAGTAAGACCTGTTTAAGCACTCTAAAAAAAATGCTTGCAATTATGAAAAACTAAAAGTATAATAAAACGCGTATGGAATGCAGATATATGTAAGGTTGGAGTTTCCATGCAAATATTTATGGCAGCCAAGGCTGCATTATTGATTGAGTTAGGAGCTCAAATTTTATAAGTTGGTTACTTATAACCATTTAACCAGTGTGTATACGACACATCAACTTGTGAAACGGTCAATAAGAGTATTAAAAGTGAAATATTTGCTATATAGACTCGAGAACCTGAATATCTGTAATGCTGAATAATAAAATGATTTTTCTGTCCTTAACAAACGGATTGCGATGCGGTTTGTCAAAGAGCGGGCATAGGAATAGGGGTAGTGAACCCTGTTAAACTGAGCACCCTCAAAAGCGTCGAATTCGGTTATCCCGACTGAAAAAGTTTCCATGACCCTCCGGCAGAACGGGCGGTTTAGGTGAAGAACTTTAAAGAAAAGGATAGCCGGGGCGGAAGACTTTGATAGCGAACAGAAAAACGCAAGGTAGGAATGATGTATATGCATTCCTGCCTTTTTTATGTAATAGGATTAGGGTGTCAAAAGGTCCTTTTGCGAACGTCTCTAGGTAATATGCTCAAAACAAAAAACTCGCTGCGCTCAAACAGTTTTGTTTTCTGTTATGGCTCAAATATCCAGAGAAAGAACTTCTAAATATTTACATAGGCGCAGTCGTTCTTTTTGTTTTGGTCATATTGACCAGAATG